>RECG01000015.1 GCA_007692425.1 Acholeplasmataceae bacterium
GAGGAAAGATGATGCAAGATTTCCGGATACTGGTGTTCGGCGTAATTGATCCAATTTGGACAACATGAGGTGATGACGGGGATGTTCTTGCCATCTTCCAGGCGTTTGATCAGTTCATGACCTTCCTCGATGATGGTCAGGTCGGCGGTGAAATTGGTATCGAAGACACGTGAAAAGCCAAGCATTTTCAAGGCGGCGATCAACTTGCCGGTCACGATACTGCCGAAATGCAAGCCCAGTTCCTCACCTAATGACACCCGGATGGCGGGCGCAATCTGGACAATGACATGCTTCTGTTCGTCATGCAATGCATCCCAGACACGGTCGGTGTCATCTTTTTCCATGATGGCCCCCACCGGACAGACACTTGAACATTGACCGCAGTAAGTGCAGAACACCTCTGACAAGGGTTTGCCATAGGCGGTGGAAACCGTCACGTCATGACCCCTGCCCATGATATCCAAGACCGAACAGCCTTGGACCGAACGGCAGACATCGACACAACGGCCGCATTTGATGCAGCGGTTCATGTTGCGGACCAAAGAAGGTGATGAGTCATCAATCGGTTTTTCATCAAGCACAACATCAAAACGGTTGACATCGATGCCCAGACGGTTGGCAAGCGATTGCAGTTCACAACGCATGTTGCGTACGCAGGCGGTGCAATTGGCGTCATGGTTGGACAAAATCAGTTCCGTGATGGTTTTCCTGGCATTGAGGACACGGGGTGAGTTGGTCCTGATCTCCATGCCCTCTCGGACATTTGTCGAACAGGCCGTGACCAACCCTTTTTGTCCGACAATCTCGACCACGCAAATGCGGCAGTCAGATTTGATGTCAAGATCAGGATAATAACAAAGTGTCGGAATGTGGATGTTGTTTTGTTTGGCGATATTCAGAATGGTCGTGTTTTCCTTGGCTTCGATGACACGATTGTTAATGGTGATCTGGATCATGATGACACCTCCATCTCTGAGGCTTCGATTCTTTCAAGAAAGACGCCTCTGAAGAAATATAGCATGGATATGATGGCGGTCGGTGCCGTTTGTCCGAGCCCGCACAGTGATGTATAATGCATGACCCTGGCTTGAGACTCCAGTGCCGACAGGTCTTTTTCGGTGGCTTTCTTGTCAATGAATTTCTGGATGGTCTTGATCAACTGCAGGTTGCCCTCCCGGCAAGGGGTGCATTTCCCACATGATTCATGGGCGAAAAAACGGGAGATGTTGCTTAAAAGGTCGAAGAAGTCAAAACGGTCGTCGATGACGATGATGGCGCCAGCACCGGTCTTGGATTCGAATTCCTCGAACCGGTCGAAATCGACAATCATGTCAAGCATGTACTCAGGAATGATGGGGCCGCAGGCGCCACCCAGTTGAACCATCTTGAGTTTGCGTCCGCCTGCGACACCGCCACCGAGTTCGTTGATGATGGTCCGGATAGGAACGCCAAAGGGCACTTCGTAGACACCCTTGTTCTTGACGTTGCCGGAAAGGCTGATGAGCTTGGTCCCAGTCGAACTTGGCGTGCCAATCTTGGCATAGGCCGCACCAGTCATGTCGATGATGACGGGATAGTTGGCGAAGGTTTCGACATTGTTGATCAGGGTCGGTTTGCCAAATAAGCCCTTTTCAGTCGGAAAAGGAGGCTTGACACGGGTGCGTCCGGCTTTTCCTTCCAGTGATTCGAGCAGGGCGAATTCTTCGCCACAGACATATGAGCCCGCGCCTGAGCGGATCTCGATGTCAAAAGACATGCCTTGGTCAAGAATGTTGTCACCGAGAAGTTTTTCCTCGTACGCCGCCTTGACAGCCTGTTTCATCAAATTCATGGCGTGCTGGTACTCGCCCCGGATGTAGATGACACCGTGGGTCGCACGGGTGGCATAAGCGGCGATCAACATGCCCTCGATGACGGCGTGTGGATCGTGTTCCATTAAATGGCGGTCCTTGAAATTGCCGGGTTCGCCCTCATCGGCGTTGCAGACGACATATTTGGGCGTGGCTTTTTCTTTGGCCAGGGCCATCAGTTTGATATGCGCTGGAAATCCAGCGCCACCACGGCCACGGATCTTTGAACGTTCAACTTCGCCGATGACTTCGATCCGGTCCATCAATAAGGCCTTCTTGAATGCCTCATAGCCTTCATGGGCCATGTAATCTTTGATCGAGGTCGGCCTGATCTTGCCAAAGCGTTTAGTCAACAACGGCATCGTGATCATGCTGTCACCTCCCTGTATTCGGAGATGATCGCCTTGATCTTGTCCGGCGTCAGATGGTGATAGACTTTGTCATTGATCCGCATGACAGGCGGTTCATCACAGCACCCCAGGCAACTGGCGGTTTCCAAGGTGAACTGACCATCTTCGGTCGTTTCACCCGGTTTGACACCTAATAATTCACCCAGTGTCGTGATGATCGATGCCGCACCGTTGACATGGCAGGGAATGTTTTCACACACCTGGATGACATGGCGGCCACGTGGAACAGTCGAGAAAAAGGTGTAGAACGACACCACACCACAAACCCGGCTTTCCGGAATGTCGAGATAAGACGCGATTTTGCGCAAGTCGTCCTCAGGCAGGTATTGTTGCGGGTGGTGGCCCTGGACAGCCAATAAAATCTCGAGCAAACGGTCTGGGGTTTTGGGAAATTGTGCCAATACTTTGTCAATGTGCATCTTGTTGTTCTCCTTGTCATGATTGCGTGCAAGTCAAAAGAAAAAACCACTTGAAAAGGTATGCGCAGCGTTGACTTGAATGGGTTGAAGATGAACTTGCATCGTGAATATCCAAAGGTATTGTAACGCATGACAAGGTCTTTGTCAATGGTTGCTGAACCGATTATAAAGATAAAGAAAAGACATCATACATGATGTCTGATAATCGTGATGTGATCTTTCAAACAGTCAAATGATGGCAAAACGGCACATGGCGTTGTCAATCAAAGCCATTTTGCCCCTCAGGCATTTGATACGTATCTTGACTGAGTTGTGACAAGAGCGTCAAGATATCGGCCGCACCTTCGATCAGTTCCACGTATGTCGAACCCAGCATGACGATGACTGTCGGCACATAACGGATGTCGGCGGGTGGTGTGCCCGTGCTGGTTAAGTCTGGTGTAGCCTCGCCGAAATAGACCGGATGGCGGTCGTCCTGTGTCGCGACAAAGATGAAGACTTCCTCCTGAATGAGGATGCAGGCAGGGCAGCTACGGCTATATAGATAGATCAGCCAAAGGCCAGATTCATCAATCGTGTCAAGCTCATCCCAATGATTAATGCGCAACTGGGCATCATAAAGCGCGTCAAAATCGACAAGTTGTTCACCAGGGTTGACTTCATCATCAATCCCAATCTGTGGATCAGGCAATTGATACGTCTCACCAGCAAGTTGTGATAAGAGCGTCAGGATATCCGCACCCACGATATGTTCGATATAATTCGATCCTGACATGACGATCATGGTCGGCACATAGCGGATATCGGCAGGTGGTGTGCCGGTGAACGCTGCTGAAGCCTCGCCGAAATAGACCGGATAACGGATGCCGTGTGCGGTGACGAAGTTGAAGATGGCGTCCTGGATGTAGATACAGGCGGGACAAAGACGCATGTAATAGTAGATCAGCCAGATGCCCGACTCATCAATCGTGTCAAGCTCATCCCAATGATTAATGCGCAACTGGGCATCATAAAGAGCATCATAATCGACAGGTTGTTCATCATTTGGATCATCTTGTCCGTTATCATTGTCTTGACATGCGAACAACAAGAAAGCAAGCAAGACAATCAACACGACATGACATATGTTTCTCTTGTGAACCATTTGAACATGTGCCTCCTAACAAGTCAATGACCTGGTCTTGATACGTCATCACATGACATGGCAGACATCAGGTGTGAAGGTGTGAACTGATTCATGTCTATTTTACCATGTTTGGCATGGCAAAGAAAAGAAGGCGCAGCAACAAGATCATCAATCAAACATAAAAAGACGGCGACATGCCGTCTTCTTGTGTGTGAACAGATTTGATATGATGATAAAAGGTCAGACTTTGCGATAACCGCCGTCACGTTTATGAACATAGACGCTGCCGTCATTGTTTGCGGCCATGGTCTTGGCTTGTTCGATGGCGTCTTTCTGCGTGTCAAAATACTTCATGGTTCTGTTTGACCCTTCTTTTCTGATGCCCCATTTCTTGTAGTTCGGATTTTTTTCATCCTTGTTTTCTTCGATGTGATAGGTGTTTTCATCAAAAGCAGGCGCTTGTTCTTTTGGTTTTTCCTCTTTCACCGGTTTTTCTTGAACTGGCTCAGGTTTTTCTTGAACTGGCTCGGGTTTTTCTTCAACAACCGGTGGGGTGGTTTCTTCGACCGGTGGCTCTTCGACAACAGGCGTTGGTTCCTCCGGCGCTTCCGGTACGGGTGGCACCACCACGGGTGGTTCTTCCTTGATCGGTGCCATCGGTGCTTCCGTGGTCACGATCGGTTCAGGCACCTTGAAGGGTGGCATGTCCTCTTCCTCTTCGTCTTCCTCTTCTTCATCACCACCTGAGAAGTACTTGAACGGATTGATTTCATAGCTGCTTGCCAAGGCGAAGATCAGATCCAGAAACGACCAGAGGATGGCCAGGAACAGGGTAATCACAAACAGCACTTTGAAACCACCGGCACTCAATGTCAAGAACAAGACCAATGATCCTGTTGAGAAAATCAGCTTGACAGCCCCCCAGACATAACTTTTCTTGTAAAATTTGTCAACTCCCAAAAAACCAGCAACGGTGCATGCGACCAGAATGGGATCAAATTTTTTCAATTTGTCTTCCATGATGTTTTCTCCTTTCAATTTCATGTTACCTAGTTATATTTTAAATGAAAACGTCCATTAACACAAACATTAATTGCAAAAAGAACATAAATCGTTGAAAATGAACGTGAAATCGCATGAAAAACCGCCTGAGCGGCAGTTCAACATACCAAGGACATTACATCAATAAAGCTTTGACTTCTTCCGTGGTCAACACCTTGCCCGATGATTTAAGTGTTTCATCGACGACCAGACCCGGTGTGCGCATCACGCCGTAACCGGTGATCAAATCCATGTCCTGAACCTTTTCAATCGTAGCGGTCAGACCCAGTTCTTCCAGTGCCTTGCGGGTGTTGGCTTCCAGTTTCTTGCAGTTCGGGCAACCCATGCCCAGTATTTTGATGACCATGTTGTCACCTCCTTTTTTAGTAGATGAACAGACCGGCAAACAGACCGATTAACGCAGACAAGATGACGACGATAAATACATAGGTGGCCGTTCGTTTCAGACCCATGACCCGGCCGATGACAATCATGTTCGGCAGACTCAACGACGGTCCGGCCAAAAGCAAAGCGGTCGCCGGACCTTTGATCATGCCCAGTGACATGAAACTTTCGACGATCGGGATTTCAGTGAGCGTCGCGAAATACATGAAAGCGCCGAAGACAGATGCCATCAGATTGGCACCCAGGGTGTTGCTGCCGACAAAGCGGACCATGTCCTCGGGCGGGATGATGGCGGTCAGGATACCGGCAATGAAGATACCGATGATGAAGAGCGGTACGATCTTCTTGGCAAGGTTATACGTCGCCTTGGTCCATTCCCACAACTCGTCTTTTGTGAAATAGAGTGCCAGGACAACCAGCAACAACCCCAGAAAGACCAAGGTCGGAAGCGGGTTTCTGACACCGGAGATGAGCATGCCCAAAAGCAACAGGAAAAAGAGCAGGCTTTGCCAGGTCTTGCGCGCGCTTTCTTCCTTGACATCGAACATGTCGGGTTTGGCATCAACGGTCTCGTGCTTGCGATAGATGAGAAACATCGCCACACCGATCAACATCGACAGGATGACGGCACTGATGACACGTACCAGACCGATGTCGACACCAAGCAGGCTGAAGGTGAACGTGATGGCCAGCACATTGATGGCCGGTCCGGCAAAAAGAAAGGTGACCGCCGGTCCGAGACCGGCGCCTTTTTTGCGGATGCTGGCGAACATCGGCAGCACCGAACACGAACAGACCGCCAAAATCGCACCGGATACCGAAGCGACCAGATAGGACAAGCCTTTTTTGGCATTCGGTCCGAAATATTTGATGACTGCGCCTTGTGACATGAAGGTGGCGATTGCGCCTGACAAGAAAAAGGCGATGGTCAATGAGAGGAGACGATGGAAGGTCAGATAGTTGACGAGGGCTTCCCAGCCGGCCATGATGATATGCATGTGAATGTGCTCCTTCGTTTTATGAGATGCTTATCAACGACAACCGAATTCATCCCGTCTGGCCAGCAAGGCCTGATCGGTCTGCAGTTGTGGATAGGCGTCCATGTGCTTGATCACATAAGCAAGAATGTCAAGCATCATCGGTTGTTTCGGATTGATGCGGTAAAGCATGAACTGTTCGAGTCGCTCGACTTCGACATAACCGAGATCCCTGAGTTTCGCCAGATGTTTGGACACCTTCGGTTGGGGAAGATTCAAGATGCCATGCAATTGACAGACATAGAGATTCTCCTGGGCCAACAGGACCAGGATGCGCAGACGGGTCTCGTCTGCGAGCACTTTGAAGCACGGAACAAGCGGATTCATCATGATTCCTTCTTTCTTATATGCGTATATGGGTATATTCATATATATCATAACCGATACAGACATGATTTGTCAAATCAAACCATGGAAAAGTCTTTCATCGGCGTGAAAAGTCTATTTTTGTTATAATGACATGTGGATGTGGAGATGATGATGTGAAAGCCCTCGCGCTAAAAATCAACCAATCATTTTATTACGGATGGATGATCGTGCTCATGAGCGGTCTGGCCTTCTTTTTTTCAGCACCCGGCCAGACTTACTCGATCAGTGTGTTCATCAATGCCTATCGACATGAGTTCGGTTATTCGAGCACGTTGATTTCAAGCGGTTACTCGGTCGCCACGACCATCAGTGGTTTTTTATTGCTTTTGATGGGTAAGGCGGTCGATCGTTTCGGCCCCAGACGGATGTTGATGATCGCCGGCATCATGCTTGCCCTGACCGCGTTTTACAACAGTCTTGTCTCCAACATCGTGATGATCTTCATCGGTTTTTTCCTGCTGAGATATTTCGGACAAGGTTCGATGACCTTGATTCCCAACAGTCTGGTGCCGCAGTGGTTTGAAAAGAAACGGGCGTTTGCCATTAGCCTGGCCGGCATCGGCAACCTCCTGGCCACGTTGACGATTCCTGCTTTTAATCTGTGGTTGATCACCCGCGTCGGCTGGCGTGATGCCTGGCAGATCTGGAGTCTGATCCTGATGGCGGGCTTCATTCCGCTGGTCTTGTTATTTGTCATCAACCGTCCCGAAGACATCGGCCTGCCGATGGAAAACGGTCAGGATGACGATGGGGTGGACATCCAGGCATCCCTTCTGAAAATGCAGCGTGAAAGTTTTTCTTTGAAACAAGCCGTCAAGACCAAGGCGTTTTGGTTCATCGGACTGATCAGCACCATTCCCGCGATGTTCACCACCGGGATCACCTTTCATTTCTTCAGCATCATGTCCTTGCGGGGGCTTGTGCCTGAACAGGCTGCCATCATCATCGGCCTGGTCGCGTTTCCTGCCTTTTTCATGCCCTTTGTCGCCCGCTTGATCATTGACCGCTATCCGACCAAATATGTCTTTTTTGTCACACTTGTCATGGTCGTCATGGCCATGGCCTGGCTGGCCTGGGGCGTTACCGGAATGGCTTCAGCCATCTTGTTCATCTTGTTCTATGGTGCGGCGATTGCCGTCCAGGGAGTCGCACTCGGTGTCATCTGGCCTAATTATTACGGCCGTCAATATCTGGGCAGCATCCGTGGTGCCGCCACTGTCTTCATGGTCCTCGGAAGCGCCTTGGGACCATTGCCTTTCGGCATCGGGTTTGACCTGACCGGTGGGTATACGCACGTCATCGTGATCATGATGGTCTACACGCTGGCTTGTGCCTTGTTATCGTTGTTCATCAACAAGCCTGCCAATCCTGGCTTGGAAGACGATTGATGCCATGAATGATAAAAACCTCTGTCAGTTTGCGCTGACAGAGGTTTTTTTTCGTGCGACAATCAACGGTTACAAGATTGACGTCCGGCCGGACATCAACACATCCGTTTGTCATGTCAAGGCTTGGCGGATTCGCCTGGCCCTTTCGAGATAATCGTCTTCGTGGGTTTCATGAATCCGGTTTTTAAACTGGATTTTGATGTCATCATGCGGGTAACGGGGAATCAGATGGATGTGAAAATGAAAGACGGTCTGACCGGCCTGGGCGCCGTTGTTGCTGACAAGATTGATGCCGGCCGGCTGGAAAGCCTGCTGGACCGCCTTGGCAAGGCGGGTTGTCACGGCAAAAAGATGTGCCGCTTCTTCTTCAGGAAGATCGAGAATACTTTGATACTCGTGCTTGCATGCCACCAACACATGTCCGGGTGTCGTCTGGATGATGTCTAAAAAAGCGATGACCTTGTCATCCTCGTAGACAATATGGGCCGGAATCTCACGTTTGATGATTTTCGTAAATACACTGGCCATAACCATTCTCCTTTTTTAAGACTATTGTATCATGTTCACGCGTCACGCATGACGCAAATTGAAGATTTGCAGTTTCCTGATGCCCATTTCGATGGCAAGCACCAATAAAATGAGGATGAGCGTCCAGGCGAAGACCTCATCATAGCGGAAATAGATCCGGGCAATGTAGATGGCCGCGCCGATGGAACGGGGTGTCTGTGACAAATACTCGGTCATGATCAAGACCTTGACGCCAAGACCGCAGGCTTGCAGCAAGACGGTCGCGAACTGGTTTTTGACCAACGGCAGTTCGTTATGGAACCAGCCCGGGATGAGCCGGCCGTCTTCGAGGGCAAACACATCACGGTAGTCTTGGGGAATGTCTTTGACGGCATCAAGGATGCCTTGATAGAGAAGCGGGAAAATCATCAGGAAAGTGGCGATATACGGCGTTCTCGTGAAACCGGCCACGATCAGAAGAATGACGATGATCGAAATGACCGGAATGGTGCGCAGGATGGTGATATAAGGTCTGATGATGATTTCAAAGCGGGGATGCCGGCTGGCATATAACGCCATGAACAAGGCCATGACAAGACTGATGACGACCATTAAAAGCAAACGCAGGATGGAGGCCGCCAACGCCGACCATGCCTCAAACGAGACCATCAGATTCGCAAAAGCCCTGCCAACCTGAAGGGGGGAGGGAAACAAGAGTGGCGTGTTGATCATGATGAAAGCGGCCAGCCAGATGACCAGCATGAATACGACCGATAGAAAGACCAGGATCCGCTTGTTCATGAAAGGCCTCCTTTCAAGCATCAAAAAAACCGTCATCAGGCAACCAACCATCGAAGATGGCGGGCTGGAGCGTATTGAAAAGTGTTAAGAAATGCAACACGGCAAGACGTGCCTCAGCAGCCGGTACAAAACGCAGATGACTTCTTGGCATGGCGGAAACGAGGACTGCATGGGGCATGTCGATACCGAGGCCGGCAGCCAGCGTGGCGGCGGCTTCAGGATCATCGTTGACAAGGTTGATCGATTGTTCCAGATCAGTCTTGATCCGCGCCTTGGTCTGCTCATCGATGTCTGATTTGACAAAGACGCCTGCCTGGGGATACGAAGACGTGCCTTCCACGTCTTCATAAGCGGCCTGCAGGTCTAAAAGGTGAAGCGCCGGGTATTGCATCATCAAGGCCGACAGGGAAGGCTCGGCGACAAGCACGATGGCACCTGGTGTCGCCACCAGATGGGCGGTGGCGTTGGCCACTGAATCGACATAGGTCAGATCAACGGTGACCGAGGATGCCATGAGCAGATGCCTGAGCACGATGTCAGGTGGCTGGTTCTGTCCGAAGGCGACGACCGTCCGGCCTTCGAGATCCGTCATGTCTGCCAAAGGCTGGTCGATGCTGGCCAGATAAAGATTGCCCCAGGTGACGACGGCCAGCAGGACATAAGGCGCACCGCTCTGGTAGAGTTTGGCACCGAGATTGACCGGTGCCATGATGACATCATGGCTGTTGCTGGAAAAGGCTGCAATCAAAGGATCGGCACCTTGTACGACGTCAACCGCATATGCGTGGTCATCCTGCATGTATAACTGGGCCAGCTGGGGACTGCCGAACGGCACCATCATGGTGATGGTGTCGTGCGTGTTTATACATGCCGGCAACCATGCCAGCAAGATGATGATGAATAGGCATGATCCAATCTTTTTCATTTGCTGTAAGGCTCCCTGGCTTCATAATGGGTATGAAGCAATTCATGCACGTCATGGGCTCCGAGCGGATTGAGGTATTCTTCATAGAGGCGTCTGACCGCGGGATTCATGTGCGACTTGCGGGTGACGGCATGCTTGTCGATATCGTAAAGCACTTTTGAACGCAATTTGATGATGTCCTGCTTGGGGATGTCCCTGGCTTGGACAATGGGTTGTCCGCCACCGTTGATGCAGCCACCGATGCAGCCCATGAACTCGACAAAATGATAGGTCTTGTCCTGTGTGGGCAAGGCTGTCAGGAAATCATGAATGGCTTTTCCACCCTGGACGACTGCGACATTGACATCCATGCCGGCGATTTGATAGGTTGCTTCCTTGATGCCGTCCTTGCCTCTGACGTCGACGAATTCACCTTTGAGATGATTGCCGTCGAGCATGTCGGAAACCGTCCGCAGGGCGGCTTCCATCACGCCGCCGCTGGCACCGAAAATGGCGGCGGCGCCCGTGTAACGGGCCAGATCGCCAAACGGTTCCATCGGACTGAGGTTTTTGAAATCGATGCCCCGGCGTCTGATCAGACGGCCGAGTTCACGCGTGGTCAGGACGATGTCGACATCCTTGTAGCCGTCCCGTCCCATGCCCGGACGGTTGGCTTCCGCCTTTTTGGCCACACACGGCATGATGGCGACCGAGACGATGTCACGGGGATCAAGGTCGAGTTTTTTGGCATAGTAGGTCTTGATCAGGGCACCGGCCATTTGTTGGGGTGATTTGCAAGTCGACAGATGAGGGATGTAATCTGAGAAATATTGCTCGAGATAGTTGATCCAGCCGGGTGAGCACGAAGTGAACATCGGCAGGGTGCCACCATTGCGCAAGCGGTCAATAAACTCGGTGGCTTCTTCGACGATCGTCAAATCGGCCGTGAAATTGGTATCGATGATTTCATTGACGCCAAGGGCGTAAAGTGCTGCAAACAACTTGCCTTCGACATTGGTGCCGATTGGATAACCGAATGCTTCGCCCAGGGCGGCACGCACCGAAGGCGCGACCTGCATGATGACGGTCTTGTTTGTCTGACGCAAGGCTTTCTCAAGCCGTCTGATGTCGTCGTTTTCACGCAAGGCGCCGGTCGGGCAGGCCTGGATGCATTTGCCGCAATAGATGCATCCTGAATCTTCAAGATTATGAAACTGGGCGGGACCGACATAGGTGACGGCGCCGCGTTGGTTGAAATCAAGGATGCCAAGCCCGGTCAGTTGCTGGCAGGTCGAGACACAGCGGCCGCAAAGCACGCATTTGCTTGTGTCGACCACCATCGCGTCCGAACTGAGGTTGAGATGGGTTTCTTTGAGTTCGAAACCGTAGAGATCTGAGAATTCGTTGCCGACCGAATAGGTCCTGAGCAACGACAACAATTCGCAGTTTTCCTCACGCGAGCATTTGAAACATTCGAAATGATGGTTGGCAGCCAGCAATTCGAGATTGATCGAGACATATTCGTAGATCTTGGGATTTTCGGTCGTGACCGTCATCCCTTCTTCCACCAAGGTCCGGCAAGCCGGTTTCAACATGTCCTGCCCATTGATTTCGACACTGCATAAACGGCAGTTGCCTTCCTCATGGACGCCTTCGAGATAACAAAGACGGGGAATGAAGATATCGTGTGCCTCAGCCGCTTTCAAAACCGTGTGACTGGCCGGTACGACCAGGGGACGGCCGTTGATGGTGATGTTGACATTTTTCGGCATTTAACGCACCTCCGCGGTCATCGGGCTGGTGATGATGGCTTTGACCGGACATAGTTGCTTGCACGCACCACAACAAATACAAAGATCCATATCCAACGTGTGGACCTGCTTGGGCCAGCCGGTGATCGCACCGACCGGACAATTGGTGGCGCACAAGGTGCAGCCGACACATTGGTCGTTAATGGTGAATCGGGTCAGTTCACGGCAGACACCGGCCGTGCAGGTATGATGAAGGACGTGGTCAAGATACTCGTCTTTGAAATGCTTGAGCGTGGATAAAACAGGATTAGGCGCGGTCTGGCCGAGCCCACAGAGCGAGGTTTCCTTGATCATCATGCCAAGCGTCTCGAGTGTCTCGAGATCCTCAAGCGTGCCTTTGCCAGTACAGATTTTGTCGAGTATTTCCAGCATGCGTTTGGTGCCTTCCCGGCAGGGACCGCACTTGCCGCATGACTCTTCAACCGTGAATTCAAGGTAAAAACGGGCGACATCGACCATGCAGTTGTCTTCGTCCATGATGATCATGCCGCCTGAGCCCATCATGGAGCCCAGTGCTGTCAGGGTGTCGAAATCAATCGGCGTCTCGAGGTCGGCCGCCGTGATGCATCCGCCCGAAGGCCCGCCGGTCTGGATGGCCTTGAGTTGTTTGCGGTTGGGGATGCCGCCACCGATCTTGTAGACGACATCACGCAAGGTCGTACCCATCGGGATTTCGACCAGGCCGGTATTTTTGATCTTGCCGCCCAGGGCGAACACCTTGGTGCCGGGCGAATGCTCGGTACCGATCGTCTTGAACCAGTCAGGCCCTTTGACGATGATGACAGGGATGTTGGCGAAAGTCTCGACGTTATTGACGTTGGTCGGTTTGCCCCAGAGACCTTTTTGGGCCGGGAAGGGCGGTTTGAGGCGTGGCATGCCGCGCAATCCTTCGATCGAGGCGATCAAGGCGGTTTCCTCACCACAGACAAACGCGCCTGCGCCGAGGCGGAGTTCGATGTCAAAGTCAAAGTCGGTGCCGAAGATCTTCGATCCCAGGAAGCCTCGTTCATGGGCCGTTTTGATTGCATGTTCGAGTCGTTCGACGGCGACCGGATATTCAGCCCGGACATAAATATAACCTTGGTTGGCGCCGATGGCATAGCCGCAGATGGCCATCGCCTCAAGAATGTTGTGCGGGTCGCCTTCGAGAATCGCCCGGTCCATGAAGGCGCCCGGGTCGCCCTCATCGGCGTTACAGATGACATACTTCTGATCGCTTTCGGCCTGACGGGCAAATGCCCATTTCCGGCCGGTCGGGAAGCCGCCGCCGCCACGACCGCGCAAACCGGACGCCGTGACCATGTTGACAATGTCATCAGGTGTAT
Organism: Acholeplasmataceae bacterium; assembly: GCA_007692425.1. GTDB lineage: Bacteria > Bacillota_I > Bacilli_A > Acholeplasmatales > Acholeplasmataceae > RECG01. The sequence continues at coordinate 13,394 of RECG01000015.1, forward strand.
GGTTTTCAAGGGCCATGGCCAATGCCAGATAGCCTTCCCTGGCGATGTATTCGTCGATATCAAGCGGATTGATCACGCCGCAATTACGCAAGGCGATTCTTTTCTGGTTGCGAAAGACATCAAGGTGGCCAAAACCCCTGATACGCTTCTTCTGGATCGGGTCGTCGATGACAAGCCGGTCGACTTTCTTCTTGGCGACAAAGTGGGCGACCACGATGTCTTCGACATCTTCCGGTTTGACATGCTGATAATAGATTTCATCAGGAAAGATGGCGACAATCAGACCTTGTTCGCACAAACTCAAACATCCTGTCACGTGCAAGGTCGCTTCATGATGGGCCTTGTGTTCACGTAACTTGGTTTCAAATTGGGTTTTGACCTTCAAGGCCTCTTTCTGCAGGCAGCGTTCGCCGCCGCAGATGATGATCTGGGTGCTTTCGAGCATCATGTCACCGCCTTTTTGAATCGATGCAAACTGTATGTTTCCAGTTTGACATTGTCGAGGATATGGGAAGCGAAGATCTCTTCGGCCCGCTCAGGTGTGACCTTGCAGTAAATGATCGAGCTGCCATCCTGCTCCACCACTTCGACCAACGGTTCAAAGGCGCACTCGCCCATGCAACCGACACCGGTGACATAAACATCTTTCAGTTTTTGTGCTTCGATCTGGCGGATGAAAAAATCATGAATCGCTCCGGCACCGGCGGCCATGCCGCAGGTTCCGATGCCGATTTGGATGCGTCTGCCGCGACGCATGTGTGCCTGGGCCTTGATGATGGCTTGTTTGAGATCCGTCATGTTTGTCATTTCGTGATCCTTTCCGGTTCAGCCATGTCCAGCGGTTTACCTGACATGCTGATGTCCTTCTTCAAGACTTTTTTGGCCATTTGGACATTGGCGCGTCCAGTGATGTCGCCATTGACATAAAAGACGGGCGCCAGACCACAGGCCCCGATGCAACGGGTCGCCTCAAGCGTGAAAAGGCCGTCTTTGGTCGTCTGACCGTTTTTGATTTTGAGTTCGTCTTCAAAAGCATCAAGGATGCCTTGGGAGCCTTTGACATAACAAGCCGTCCCCATGCAGACGCTGATGGTGTTCTTGCCTTTCGGCGTGAGTGAGAACTGACTGTAAAAGGTAACCACGCCGTTGATTTTGGCGATGCTTTCATCAAGTTCTGCGGCGATGATTTTCTGGATGTCGAGCGGGACACAGCCAAAAAGCCTTTGGGCCGCCTGAAGGGTGGGCATCAAAGGGCCACGGCCTCGCTTGAATCTTGCGATGGCGTCGTAAAGTGCCGAGATCCGCTCGTCGTTCACGTGAATAGATGAAGTCATGGAGATGACTCCTTTCTCAATTGTCGTACGCATGTGTATGCAACGTGTTTTACAACTTCATTATATCAAAATGAAAGATGCTTTCATATCCTTTTTTGATGATAACGGTTTCAATTCAATTTGACGATGACCTGCCGTTGGAAATAAAAAAATCAAGGCTGTCAAACGCCTTGATTGAGCTGGTATAAGGTTTCGCCGGCGATGACCAGTTTGGTCGCCATTTTGCGGTCGCCTTTGATGACGAACTGATAAAGGATGTAATCACTGTAAATCTGGACATTGATGCCGATATCGGATGGCAAGGTCGGGACATCCTTGGTCTGGAAGGTGAGGGTGACATGGTTGCCGTGCATGGTGCCTTCGTAGCGATAATGTGCATAGGTCAATGACAAGGTGCCCGCGCCGACGGTACGGATCCGTTTTCCCTGATAGGATTCCAACGCCACCGGTACATCAAAGCGGAAGTCGGGATTCGCACGGATGTAGGCGCAGACGTGATCTTCTTGCATGCCGTACAAGGTGTCGATGGATTGACCACCGACCATGCCGTAATCATCATAGACCATTTCATGGCCGCATGTCTGGCAGTAAAGGATGTTTTGCCTGGTGGCCATCGTTTCCGCCCGGCAGACCGGACATTGGTAGATGACAGATTCGAAGTTGCTGATATCGGTGACTTTGTAACGCCACTGCCTGGTCTGGTTATCCAAAGATGCGTTGTAATCAAGACCTTGCCGGATGCGTTCATAGATGGCGTTGTTGTCAAGTTGTTCGATTGCTTGCCTGTCCATCAACAGGTCGACAACGGTTTCCACCCTGCCCTTGAAATGCTTCTTGGTCCAGGGCGGATGGGCCAGATAAGCGCCGTGATGTTTGCAGACATAGACGTTGACAGCGGCTTTCTTGATCAGTTTGGCGATCTGAAAAGGCGGGGTCAAGGTCTTGCCGATGGGTGAGATCTGTCCTTCTGGATAGATGCAGACGACGCCTTTGCGCTTCAAAATCTTGAAGATATTAATACCGGCCCTGAGATCAGGTTGGAACAAGCATTTCGGAATGGCCCTGCCCAGACGCAGAAAGAGGCCTTCAAGAGGCATGTAGAACATCTTGTCGACCGCGACATACGTCAGCCTGATGGGAAACAAGGCCGTGGTCGAATACAGGAAATCAGGAAACGAGGTATGGTTGGCCAAGACGATGGCCGGTCTCTTGATGCGTGTCAGCCTGCGGATGCGCTGACCCTTTAACCTGGCATATATGCCTGCCAACCAGACAGTGGGCAGATAAAGAAAAGGATTGGGTCGTTTCATCCCAATACCTCGTCCATTTGGGCGTCGGACAACAGTTGTTGCGACGCGATGATGTTTTTGATTTCCGCTTGCTTGCGGGCATCAATCTTGTACTTGTGCGAGATAAAGATGCCGATGCTCATCAACAAGAGCGGTGCCAGAGACATGATGATGCGGATGGCGAGCATCGCCGAATCCGGTTGGACCAGGACGTCAGGCTCACCCGGTTGCCGTTCGATGAAGCCGGCAAAACCGATGATCCACATGACCGCGGAAAGCCCGATGCCTTGGGCAATCTTATTGATGAAATTGGTGAAGCCGCTCATCTGGCCATCCAGGCGGCTTCTGAATTTGAGTTGTCCGGCATCGACGACATCGCCATACATGGCATGGGGGACAAGACCGGGTCCGCTGATGCCAAGCCCCATGATGGCGGCGATGGCATAAATCATGACCGGATCAGCGTTCCTGGGGATGAAAAAGAGGATGACGGCCATGATGATCCATAGATACGATCCCAAGCGATAGGCAAACGTCTTGCCTTTGCGTTCGATGATTTTGATGTAGATGGGCAAGGCGACAATCTGCATTGAAAACATGATGGCGGCACCCAGCATGCCGACCATGCTGGCCTGCCCGGATGCCGTGGTCGCGGCATCCACGTAGAAATTGACATAAAAGAAAAACAGTCCGCTCATGATCGCCATCGTCATCTGAAGCGTCAAAAACATGCCGAGATACTGTCTGAAAGGCTTGAGCGAGAGCGGTTGTGCCATGACCTTGAAACTCATTTTGCTTTCGACCGGTGCGGTCTGGATTTCTTCCCGGCAGAACAAACCGGTCACCAGGATGCTCAACCCGAACAAGGTGCCGAATGAAAGACTCATGACCTGATAGCCGATGCGTGGATCATCGAACATGCCGACGATGATGCCGGGCACGGCGACACAAAGGATTGATGCAAAGATCGAAAAGCCAAGACGGACCGAATTGTAAGAGGCACGGACCTGGTAATCGCTCGAGATTTCACTGGAAAGCGAATAATAGGGGATCATGACCATCGTCTGGACGGTCGTGAACAGCAGGTAGGAAAACAAGGCGGCGGTGATTTTCAGTCCCATCACCGGGAAATCATAAGGGAAAAAGAGCAGATAAAGCGAGATTAAGACGAGCGGTGCGGCCAATATCAGATAGATTCTTCTTTTGCCGAAGCGCGACCGGGTCCGATCGGAGATGAACCCCATCACCGGATCGGTGACGGCGTCCCAGGCACGGGCGAACAGCATGATGAAGCCAGCCCAGAAGGGACTGATGCCGACCGTGACGACCAGAAAATAAGAATAGAGAAAATTGACGATGTTGAAAGACCCACCACCAAAGATATCTGCGGTGGCGAAGGCCAGTTTTTTGGATACGGGATGCTTGTCCATAATCATGCTCCTTATGTTTGATTGATTTCATTGTATCATGTTCATCTCATCAAGATAAAGAAACTTTTGAAAACTTGTCGGATTGATCAGTCGTTTTATCCGAATTTTACCATCATCACCTTTGTCTTTTCCTTTTTTGGTGGTACAATGAAAAGGTAGGGCGAACCATCCTGCCCGGGGGCGGTGGAACCTTGAAGGAAGCCATCCTGCAAGAACAACTCGATCAAAAGCAGGTCAGATGCCATGTCTGCAACCTGCGCTGTGTGATCCCACCAGGAAAACGCGGCGTCTGCGGCGTAAGGGAAAACCGGAACGGCATCCTTTATGCCCTTAACCATGGCAAGACGATTGCCGCCGGCATCGACCCGATCGAGAAAAAACCGCTCAACCACTTTTTATCAGGCAGCTGGACCTATTCGTTCGCCACGGTCGGATGCAATATGCATTGTCCCTGGTGCCAGAACTGGCAGATCGCCCAAGGTCCGAAACCGCAGAAACCTATTGAAGGTGTTGACATCAGCCCGCAAGAACACGTCGAAAGGGCCATCCAACATCGATGTCTGTCGATTGCTTACACGTATTCAGAACCGACCATCTTCATCGAGTATGCGTTGGATACGATGAAAATTGCGCATGAACAAGACTTGAAAAACATTTGGGTCTCAAACGGTTACATGACAACGGAAGCCCTGACCGAGATCCTGCCCTGGCTGGATGCCGCCAACATTGATTACAAAGGTCCTGACGAAGGTGTTTATGAAGCCTATTGTGGTGGCCGTGCCCAAGACATCATGGACAACATGGTCCAGATGAAAGCGGCCGGTGTCCATCTAGAGGTCACCACCCTGGTCATTCCCGGCATCAATGACCATGAAAACCAATTGCAGGCAATGGTGGACACCATCAAAGAAAGGCTTGGGACCGACGTGCCTTGGCATATATCCCGCTTTTACCCCGCCTGGCAGATGCGGCATGTCCCTGTGACACCGCTTGAAACCCTCAGGCTGGCCGGACGCATGGCAAGAGAAGCCGGCATCCGTCATATCCATCTCGGCAACATTTAAGTCATCAAGGAGGCCATATCATGGCATTGACCCACGCCTTCATCCTTCCCCATCCTCCCATTCTCATTCCGGAAATCGGCAGGGGAGAAGTCCAAAAAATCCAAAACACTTTTGACGCTTGTGAGACGATTGCCAAAAAAATCGCCCGCATCAAGCCGGATATCATCATCTTATCGACACCGCATTCGGTCATCTATGCCGATTATTTTCATATCTCGCCCGGTCCGTCGGCCAGTGGCGATTTTGGTGCCTTTGGCGCACCAGACGTCAAACTTGATGTCCGTTATGACGAGAAGCTGGTCAAGGCACTCGAGACGGCCGCCAAGGAACGTGGCTTTGATGCCGGTACGCTTGGCGCGACGGACGCTTCTCTTGATCATGGCAGCCTGGTGCCGCTCTATTTCATCACTCAGCGTTACACCAAGTTCAAACTGGTCAGGATTTCACCTTCGAACTTCTCACCGATGAAACATTACCGTCTGGGTAAAACCATCCGTGACGTGGTCGAACCGCTGAAAAAGAAAGTCATCTGGGTCGCGAGCGGTGACCTGTCGCATAAACTGACACCAGACGGCCCTTATGGGTTTGCCAAAGAAGGTCCTGAATTCGATGCCATCATTCAAAAAGCCATCAACAAAGCTGATTTCACCAAGTTTTTGACATTGGATGACGTGTTTTGTGATAAGGCCGCTGTCTGCGGTTTACGGTCATTCACGATGATGGCCGGTGCCTTGGACGGTCGACGTGTCGATGCCAAGCTGTTGTCTTATGAAGGTCCCTTCGGTGTCGGTTATGCCACGGCAACGTACACGGTCAAGGATCTGGATGCCAAAAGACAGTTTGACAAGATGCTCGAGGACAAGGAAGCCAAAAGGCTGCATGATTTGCGAAAAAAGGAAAGTGTCCATGTCAAATTGGCACGAACCGCTTTGGAGCACTACATCCGTAAACACAAACATTTGAAAAATCCGAAAAATCTTCCCGAAACGTTTTATCGACAAAAGGGCGGCGTCTTTGTCTCAATCAAGAAATACGGACAATTGCGGGGTTGTGTCGGCACGACGGGTGCATCGACACCGAACCTGGCTGATGAAATCGTTCAAAATGCCGTTCATGCCGGGCTCAAAGACGGTCGCTTCGAACCGGTGACAGTCGATGAACTGCCTTATCTTGAGTACACGGTTGATATTCTTGAAAAGCCTGAAATTGTCAAAAAAATGGATGCGCTTGATGTCAAAAAGTATGGTGTGATTGTGCGATCTGGTGCAAAAAGCGGTTTGCTGCTACCTGATCTTGAGGGAATCGAATCCCCTGAAGAGCAAGTGTCGATTGCCTTGGGCAAAGCCGGCATCAAATCGCATCAGACTTATCAGATCGAACGCTTCAAGGTGATGCGGTATCATTGATTGCTGATTGCGTATGGCCCTGACTTTGAATCCATGAAAAAACCCCCATGTCAAATGGAGGTTTTTTTTTGAAGCGGGTTACTGGTATCTCAGTTGCAAGGCGTCAGGACCGTAGGCCATGATTTCAATCGGGTTGCCGTCTGGGTCCTTGATCCAGCATTGCAGGTTGTGATCAAGTCCCCTGATGACCGGTTGGTCCGGTGTCATGCCGAGGTCATCAAGATGTCTGGTGAAGGCATCCATGTCGGTCACTTCGATACACAGGTGTTGATAGGCCGTGATCTCGGGTTGGAGACGTAAAGGCTTCTCGGCATGGAACAGTTCGATGAACTGCCGGTCGGCGACTTTGAGGTAAACAAGCCAGGGATGACCCTGTTCATCATCAAGCGTAAAGATTTTCTTGAAACCGAAAACTGTTTCATAAAAACGGACTGCGTCGTCCATGTCGGTGACCCTGAATGCCAGGTGGGCGATGCCTTTGATCATGGTTGTGCCTCCTCTTTGACGGTGATAAACAAGCCCCGCATGATGTCAAGCGCCTTGTCATGCAGCGTCTCATCAAAACTGGCACACAAGCCGGCGTCGACGATGATGTCAGCCTCAGGGAGCGCCGCTTGCGCGATGACGGCATTGGCAAGAACACAGATGTTGGTGACCAGACCGACCAGTTCGATGTGGTCGTATTGTGCTTCTTTGAGATGATCAGCCAATGCCAATGAGCCGAAACACGGTTTATAAAACACGTGGTCCGTGTCTTTCCTGACATCTTTGATGGCCTCATCCAGTTCGAATCCCGGCGTGCCTTTGATGCAATGCGGGACGGGCAGATGACGACCTTCCCGGGTCTTTAAATAATCATCATCATGGGTATCGAATGTGAACAGGACTGCATCCTGTCTGTTTCGGTACTGGCCGATTTTGGTCCGGATGCCTTTCGCCAATGTGGGGGCTTTCGGAAAACCCAGCGCGCCATCCACGAAATCTTTTTGGTAATCGACGACAATCAATGCACGTTTCATGTCTGCACCTCCGCATATGCACATCTCTTGTTGATACGTTCATTATACCTTTTTGACGATGGACTGTCCATGGGCATACAGGCGTGCGACTGTCGTCATCATCGAGACATCACTTTCGCTTGATAAAGTCCTTGTCAAGAGTGGTCTTCCAATTGGCATCAATGCTGTTGTTTTTCCGTAGCGATGAAATCGCCTCATGCAGACTGTCATATTGGACTTTGACGCCCGCTTTGTCGGCATGATAGTTGGCGGCCCTTGACGCATCGATACCGAAGCGTGACGCCGTCATGATGGCATCGATGTTCGCACCGAGAAAGATGAACTCCCAACCATGGGCCTCTTTTTGATGTGCCACCATGTGTCTGATGGCATCGTAGCTGTATGACCGGCTGGCGTTCTCCATCCCGTCGGTGGTGATGACAAAAACGGTTTGTTGCGGTCTTGTCTCCTCAGACAATGATTGATGGACACGATTGATCTTCTCAATGCTTCTGCCGATGGCATCCAAGAGGGCGGTTGATCCTCTGACCTCGTAATCATGCGTCGTCATCGGTTTGATGGCAGCAAGCGGCAGACGTTGATGCAGCACCTTGAATTCATGATCGAACAAGACGGTCGAGACGATGGCTTCGCCAGGCAGTGCTTTTTGTTTGTCAATCATGGTGTTGAAGCCGCCGATCGTGTCTGTCTCCAGGCCGGACATTGATCCGCTCCGATCCAAAATAAAAACCATTTCCACGCCATTTTTTTTCATAAACATACCCCTTTCATGGGTTGATGTCTTGAGCATATCATGTTCAAAAGGGGAAATGGTCGTTTGGCGAGCGACAAATGCAGGTCAGTCCAACGTGCCGAGACCTTTGCACTCATATTGGAAAAGCAGTTGGTTGACAAGATCGATGTCATGATGGCCTTCTTCAATGGCCCAGCTGATGATGACATCGGACAAACGGCTGGGGGACAAGGCATAGCCGGCCCGGGCGATCAGGTCCTTGGTCTCGTCAAGATTGAGTTCAAGCGCGATGGCCAGGGCGATGGCGGTGCTTTTGCTGGGCTGATAAGTGGACGTGTTTCGGATTTTGGAAAATAGTTTGCGGTCAAGGTTGGCCTTTTTGTATATGTCGATTTCGTTTTTGTCGCCGGTCCTGATCAAACGTAAAACCGTTTCGGCAAAATTCTCTTCGAGTTCGCTTTCCAGATCATCGAGGGAACGGACCGGATCGGGTTTGATCATGTTTGACAAGACGATGCGCTGGGTCTCTTTCCGACTGATGATAGAACGGTTTTTCAAGGTCCCATATCGGGCTTCGTCGTGTGTGTCGACATAATGGTCATCGATATATTGCCTGACGGCATCGGTCCATGTCTTGGACAAGGCAAATGATGCCTGGTCATAAACGACGAGCGACACCGTGATGTCATGCTTCTTGATGAAATCCCTGATGCTTTTGACGGCAATCGCCAAGGCCTGGTCTTTGGGAAAGCGGTAGACACCGGCTGAAATCAAAGGAAACGCCACGCTTTGACACGCATGGTCGACTGCTTGTTTCAAACATGCAAGGTAACAGCGTCCTAGCAGGTTTGCTTCGTCATGACGCCCATCCTGCCAGACAGGACCGACCGTGTGGATGACATGGCGGGCTGGCAGGTTGAACCCTGGTGTCAGGAAGGCCTCGCCGATTTTGATGACACCAATCTTTTGGCGGGCTTCAAGCAACAAGGGTCCGGCGGCGGCATGAATCATGCCGTCGACACCGGCACCGACGATGGGTTCGGGATCGGCAGAGTTGACAATGGCGTCGACATCAACGGTGGTGATGTCGGCTCGGATGATGTGCAGGGGCATGGCGGGTCTCCTTTCAAATGGCATGCGTGAAGCGAAAGATGCCATGATGATTCACTGATGACGGCAATCAGGTCGTTATCGTTTGTCTCTGGTCTTGAAATGATGTATAATAATGATGGAACGCATCATGATGATCGCATCAAACAACAAGAGGTCAATCACATGAAATGTCAGAAATGCCAGACTGAAATTCCACCAGAGACGTTGTTCTGCACCCACTGTGGTGCTTATATTTTTGATATTATCAAACCACGTGAGCGTGGCATCAAGTTCGTGATGATCGCCATCCTCGGTTTGATATGTGCCGTGTTGGCTTTCAGGGTCATTCAACTTTCCCCGTTTTTTCTGGCCATCGGTTACGCCATCGGCTATTATCTCAAAGAAAATTTTGTCAGCATCATCGGCAGTTTCGTCATGGTCGTCAATATCATCAGCGCCGTTTCGGCTTTCCTGTGGATGGTCTGGCTTACAATGTCGCTGTAAATACGTTGAAACAGACAAGACGTCTCATCGAGACGTTTTTTTTATGTGACCGGCAGGACCGGTGATGATAGGCGCATCTGGACTTTCAAATGTCTCATTTCATGACGATAGGCACCATAAGAAATCAGACCGGACAGGGCATCTGCCGCCAAGAAGCTGAACCAGATGCCGATGATGCCGAACAGACTGGTCAAAATCAAGACCAATGGGATGAACAACAAAAACTGCCGGGACAAGGCGATCAGGAAGGCGCGTACCGCAAACCCCATCGCCTGGTAGACGCTCGACATGATGAACTGGAAGCCCAAAAGGGTAAAACCGAAGGCGACAATGCGGAAAGCCTGCGTGCCGGTTTCGATGAACACCGGATCGGCTTCGCGGCTGAACATGGTGTAAATCAGACGTGCACCGAGCAACATGATCAGAAAGATGATCCAGAAATAGGTGATGAGCAGACGGGTGCCATAGGTGATGACGTCATGCAGCCGTTCATGCTTTTTGGCACCAAAGTTGAAACCGACGATCGGAATGAGGCCCTGGACCAGGCCGAAACCGGGCAACAAGAGGAAAATGATCATCCGGTTCATGACGCCCATGACGGAAATGTAGATGGCCGGATCGCCTGGTGCATAGACATTGATCAAACGGTTGACGAGGACAAACATGAACGCCCCCAGGCTGTTTCGGATGAAGGTGGGCAGGCCGATCACCAGGATTTGTCTGAAAATACGGCCATTGATGTCACCAAGATTGAAACGCAAGCCGAGTGAAGACTTTTTGGAGAACGACGCCGACAAGATGTAGATAAACATCATCGATTTGGCGATCAGGGTGGCGATCGCCGCACCTTTGACACCGAGGCCGAAACCCCAGTTGAAAATCAGGATCGGATCAAGGATGATGTTGACAACAGCGCCGATGATCATCGCCGTCATCGCGATCTTCGGTCTTCCCTCGGCACGTGTCAGGTTGTTCAAGACGATGGCCGAGGAAAAGGGAACCAAGGCGATGACGATGAAAAACATGTAATCCCGGGCATCACTGATGTTGCTGGCGGTCGCGCCGAAGATGACCAGGATCTCATCAATGAAGACCAGGCCGATAAGGGTGAACACACTGGCCAGGACTATATTGAAAAGCAGTGCGGTATGGACGGTTTTTCGCATGGCATCGGCATCACCACGCCCGTAAGCCCTTGAAAAGACCGACGCGCTGCCGATGCCGATCATGAGTGCGAAGGCAAAGACGATCATCCAGATGGGAAAAACGATGCCAAGTGCACCGATGGCGATCTCGCCTGAGCCCCAGGCGACAAAAATGGTATCGACAAGATTATACAAGGCATCAAAAAACATGGCCAGGCTGGCTGGGATGGTGAATTTGAGCAACAGTTTTTTGACGTTCATGTTGCCCAGCATGATGCTGCGTTCCTGGTTCATCTGATCACCTTGTCCATGTTTATAATCGTATTATAACCCATGAACTGTCTTGTCCGTCAATAAATGTTCTTTTCCATCATTTTAAACCATGACAGACGGTGATGACTTCTCTTCACAAGCATATCGTTGATCCACGTCCGGGAATCGTCGACCGGGAAACATGATAACTATGCCATATCATTGACAATCCTCATGCCTTTTGATATACTACTTATGTAAACGGTTTCATTTTTTAACAAGGAAGCCATTTCATTTGTTCAAAAAATCGAAACGTTTCGAGAAAGCTAAAAGGAGGAAGTTATGAAACACATTACGAAACTTTTAAGTTTGTTGCTCGTGCTTGGTCTCGTTTTCGGATTGTTCGCTTGTGTTGAAAGAGAACCCGATGATGATGAGCCGACAACTGTGAACATGCTGGGCGACTGGATGGATGGTGGTGACGAGGTCTACACCTTGGATATCAACTCGGAAAACGCCCTCTCATTCACTTTTGACAAGCAAACCTATGCTTGGGCGGCTGTCGTCAAAGATTTCAGCGATAGCCTGGCCAGCATGAAGACGCTGATCATCACACTTCAAGGATCAGGCGTGCCTGTACTGTTCAAGCTTGAATCTGAGGACGGCACCCTCGCCCGCGAGGTTCAGTTGAACGCGAATCCCACACTTGCCACTTATCAATGGGATTTCACGGGTGATGAGGATTTTCTGGCGTTAGCCGGCAAGATGTTGTTGTTTGCCGCGCCGAACCAGACAGGTGTCTCCGGCAATGTTTTGATTTCGAAGCTGGAGTTCACAATGGCGGATGCGACCGGCAATGTCATCACGTCCGGTCATTCGGATTTTGTTGCGCCCGACCCCAATATTTATGATGGTGTCGCGGATTCATTCGGCGTCATCAACTGGTATGACGGTGGTGACAGTGTTTATGATGTCACCGAAGACAATGGTGTCTATGTCGTTGCTTATGACAAGACGCTTGAAACACATCATTGGTCATTCATCCGGGCCGACCTGCAAGGCCCGTTCAGCAACTTCGCCAAACTTGAGTTTGTCATCACTGGCGAACTCGGACAAACCGCTTTGCTGAAGATTGAAGGACCGGCAGGCTTCAAGGAATTGCCTGTCACCTTCGACGGGACCGAACAAACATTCGTCATGGATCTGATGACGTTGTTGCCGGCCTCGCTTGACGCACTTGATAAAATCGTGATTTTTGGCAGCCAAGGCACTACCGGTACAGGATCATTCACGCTGCATTCCGTCACATTCCTGCCGGCGCTGACTGACATTAATAGCGGATGGTATTCGCTTGATGAAGGCGTTTATGTGCCGACTGAAAATCTTGATGGCAGCGTTGATGTCGTATATGACAAGGCATCCGGAAACGAATGGTCTGTCCTCAAACTGGACATTGATGCAGCATGGTCAAGTTTAAATACATTGACCCTTGTCATCCAAGGTGAAGCCGGTCAGAACTTTATCATCAAGCCTAATGATGACGGACTCCTTGAAAAGAACATCACGTTGACGGATGACCAACCATTGACGCTCACTTTTGAAGGGACTTTCACGTCGATCATCCTGTTCGCCATGCCGAATGTCGCACCGGCAACCGGCACGTTCACGATTGTCTCGGCAACCCTTGATTACGTGCCAGCGGTCTTCGATCCCACCCTCGTTTATGATTTCAACAATGAATGGTTTGAAAACGACCCCGGCACCTATGAGTTTGAGGTTCAACCAGATGGTTCGGTCAAGGTTTTCTATGCCCAATCCGGTTGGAATTACATGCGTCGTAACTTCGATATCAGTGAAGTCGCTGGTCTCAACACGATGACCATCACCCTTTCTGGTACGGTTGGCAAGCAAGTCTTGCTCAAGCCGAACGACAGTGGTGCCATGGAAACATGGGTCACCTTTGAAGATGCTGAGCCACTGACATTTGTTTTCAGAGCTGATACATTTGCCAATCTTTTGATTTTTGCCGAAGGCGGCACCGCTGCGATCGGTGATTTCACCATCCATGAAGCCTACCTGAGTTATACTTATGACATCACCGCGTGGCAGGAAACAGATGTTTACGACATCACTGAAAACGTGGATGGATCATTTACGGTCGATTACGACAAGGTTGACAATGGCTGGGCTTTCTTCCGTGTTGATTTCCCACCCATGGTTGACGGTTTGAACACATTGACGATGGTCCTTTCCGGTTCAATCGGACAGACCATCCTCATCAAACCCAATGACCAAGGCGCACTTGAAGAGTGGGTCACATTCGATTCAACCGATCCATTGACATTGGTCTTCAAGGCCGATGCTTTCACGACCATCATCATGTTCGCTGAAGCAGGCACTGACACCGCAAGCGGCACTTTCACCATTCATGAGGCGACATTGACGTATGTGCCGATTGTGTTTGATCCCGACAAGGTGCTTGACATCAATACGGGTCATATTTCAGGTGACGCCGGCGTTTACACATTTACGGTAGACGTGGATGGCGTTCTGGTCGAATACGACAAGATTGCCGGACAAGAATGGTCTTTCATGCGTATCAACATCGATCAGGGAGAGGCAGCCGGACTCAACACGTTGACGATTGTCTTGAAAGGCACGCCTGGTGAACAAGTCCTGATCAAGCCCAATGACATGGGCGCACTCGAACAATGGGTCACCTTTGTCGATGAAACCGAAATCACGATTGTCATTGAGTATCACACCTTCTTATCCGTGTTGTTGTTTGCCGAAGGCGGCACCGCACCGGCTGATGGTGAGTTCACGATTGTTTCAGCCGAATTAAGTTATACCGAACCCGATGAATGATCATTAACCTGATGATTCAAAAAAGCGATTCTCCGGAATCGCTTTTTTCTTTGCCTGTCTTCGAAAAACTGATCATGTGATTCAGACATTCTATCATTTTGAAGCAGTTCAACCCTATTTGATGCCAACGTCTTTCAACACAAATCGTCTGGACAACGTCGTGTTTGACCCGCCCCCCACGAACACGTCAAATGTGCCAGGCTCGATCTGAGGCTTGCCGTGCTGATCAAACGCAGACAAGTCTTTTGCCTTGAGTTCAAAAACGATTGACTTGGTCTCAGCAGGGTCAAACCATACCTTTTGAAATCCTTTGAGTTCCTTGACCGGTCTGACCGGCAATGAGACAAGGTCCCTGATGTAGAGCTGGATGACCTCATGACCTGCTTGTTGACTGTCGTTGGTGACCGTGACTGTGATGGTCAGCGTCTCGTTGATTGCCATGACTTCCTTATCCAACCGCATGTCCTCATAATTGAAACGGGCGTAAGACAAGCCGTGTCCGAACGACAATTGCGGATCGTTGGAGACATCAAGATACTTGGAAACATATTCGTTGCGTTCATCACGATAGGGTCTGCCCGTATTGAGATGGTTGTAATAGATGGGAATCTGACCTTCATTCTGCGGAAACGTCATCGGCAGTCTGCCACTTGGGTTGAACGTGCCGTTGACAAGGTCGACAATGGCGCTGGCCGCACGGCTGCCGAGAAACCAACAAAGCATCACTGCATCAGCTTTTAAGATCTCTTTCAGCACCAGGGGACGTCCGCAAAAAAGCAGGACGACCACGGGTTTGCCGGTCGCTTTGGCCATCTTGATCAACGTCTCCTGGCCATCCGGGAGATCCAGTCTGGTGCGGGAACGCGCCTCACCACTTTGACGGGCTTGCTCACCGGCACAGACGATGATGACATCGGCCTGCTTGAGCGTGTCGATATCTTGCCGGTCATAATCAGTTGCCTGATTTCCGGTTTTGGCCATCACGATGTCATGGCCTTTTCTGGCAAAGGCATGATGCAAGGTCTCGTTGAGACGATGGTCGCCGTGCCAGGACCAATTGCCATTGGTCGAAGATTCGTTGACATAAGGTCCGATCAAGGCAATCGACCGCGTCTTGTCAAGCGGCAGGACTTGATGGTCGTTTTTCAACAATACCGTACATTCCCTGGCAATGCGTTCACTTGTGGCCAGATGGTCGGGATGCCTGACCCGTTGTGTCGCCTTGAGAGCGTCGGCGCCTTTGAACGGATTGTCGAACAAGCCAAGTTTTTCTTTGAGGGTGAGAATCCGTAAGACCGCCTCATCGAGCAAGGCCAACGGGATGACACCCTCGTCAATCAAGGTCTTCAAATAGCGAAAATAGGCTGTCGACGCCATTTCAATGTCAACCCCTGCCTCGATGGCAAGTCTCGCTACGTCTTTCAGTTCTGAGGCGACACCATGCGTGATGACCTGCTGCAGGGCATCATAATCCGTGATGACCACACCGTCGAAGCCCATCTGCCCACGCAAGATATCACGTAAAAGACCCTGATGAACCGTCGCGGGAATGCCGTTGAACGTGTTAAAAGCTGTCATGACAAGGTGTGCACCGGCCTTGATGCCGGCTTGATAAGGCGGTGCATAGTGGTTGTAAAACGTATGCATCGACATGTCGACCGTGTTATAGTCCCTGCCTGCCTCAGGCGCCCCATAAGCGGCGAAATGCTTGACGCAGGCAGCCAGGTTGCCTTCCTTGCCGATGCCATCGTGCTGGAAACCTTCGACACTGGCGCGGCTGAAACATGAGGCCAGGTAGGCATCCTCGCCAAAGCCTTCCATCACACGGCCCCAGCGGGGGTCACGGCTGACATCGACCATGGGGGCGAACGTCACGTGAATCCCCGCGGTCTGCGCTTCCAAAGCCGCGATGCGTGCCGCCTTTTTGGCAAGATCGGGATGAAACGATGAGGCCAGGGCGATGGGGATGGGAAAAATGGTCTCATAACCATGGATGACATCCGCCATGAACATGAGGGGAATCTTGTGTCTGCTTCTTTGCAGGTATTTCTTTTGGACGGCGATCATCTCCTTGGCATCATGAATGCCAAGGACCGATCCGGCTAAAAATATGTCTGCTTCGCTTAAATCAAGCGCTCTGAGCGCGCCTGCGACTTCGACTTTGAGGTCCTTGATGAAAAAGAATGGTGCCAGCTGGAGAAGCTGGCCCGCTTTTTCTTCGATGGTCAGTGTTGACAATAGCGACTGAATGTTCATGCTGCCTTCCTTTTCATGGGGATTTGGTCAAGATCATTCGCAGGATTCACGCCAATAGATCTTGCCTTCGGGATTGTTGATCTTGATCGTCTCGCCCTGTTGAATGCGGTTGACCATCACTTCCGCGACATGTTCGCCCCAGCGGCGGTGGTCAATGCCGATGGTGGTCAGTTTCGGTGTGATATAAAGTCCCATCTGGATGTTGTCGAACCCGGCGATGGCGAGATCCTCGGGAACACGGATGCCGGCTTCCTGGAATGCCGTGATCAAACCGATGGCCGATTCATCGTTGGCACAAAAGATAAAACGCGGCTTGTTTTTCGCCTCGCACAATGTCTGGCCGATGCGGTAACCGCCGCTGATGGTAAAATCACCCTCCAAGTATTGATGATGCTTGATGCCGTGCGCGTCGAGTGCTGCTTTGAATCCCATGTAGCGCATGTTGTTGTTGTAGGAATCCTTCGGACCGCTCAAATAGGCAAAATCGCGATACCCCTTGGCGATGACGTCGCTGATGAACATGTGGACCAGACCGGCGTTATCGATGACACTGGCAATGATATGGTCGCCGGTGAGATAACGGTCGAGCACGCAGACGGGTGAACCCTTTTTCGCATAACGGATCAAGGTGTCATTCGGCAGGTTGCTGTCAAAAATGATCGCGCCGTCGACCTGGCGTTCCTGAAGCAGGATGGTCGATGATTTGCCACTGCTGACGATGATGTTGTAATGATGTTCCAAAAGTTTCATATGAATGCCCTCAAGGACATCACTGAAAATCGGACCGGCAAACCCATAAATGAAAACGCCGATATTACCAGTCCGGTTGGTCTTGAGGTGCCTGGCGCTGAATTGGGGAAAATAGTCGAGCGCTTTCGCGGCTTCCAAAATCCTGCTTTTCGTGTCCGGGTGGACGTTGGGTTGGTTGTTGAGGGCGTATGAGGCCGTTGAAATAGAGACACCGGCCTTTTTCGCCACATCTTTGATGGTTGCCATCCAATCACTCCTCCTTGTTTGTCCGGGTCCAGCCAAGCGTCGCCATTCCTTTTTGGATGAGCGGATGCGCCATGTATGCCCGGTAGACGTCCTTGGAAAGGACGGCGTTGACCATCAACATTTCGAGACCCTTGTCGATGGCGATGATCTTGTTGCTAATCCAATGGCCGTCTTCGAAATTGAAGGCGTCCATGAACCCATACTGCTTGTAAAGCCCCGGTATGCCTGCCATGTCTTCAATGGTCGTCAGTGCCAGTTCAGGCAGAAAAGGTAACGCACCGACCATGCTGAACGGTGCGACGGTGCCATCGGTCTCAAAGGTGTGATGATGGTTGGGAAGACCGCCAAAAACCCGGTAACCCCTGGGGGTGTCAGATGCGTTGAAACCGAAACGGCAAGGACTGAAGGTCCGATAATCATCCATCAGGTCCACGGAAAGTGCCTGGTGGGCAAGAATGGCCTTGCGGGCGTTGTCAAACCATGAGATGCCGTCGGCATCCAGCCAATCGGCAAGGTCAAGCCAGGCCAGAGGGAATTGATAGACGAAGAGGGCGTTACCCGGACTATAAAGGTATGTGATGTCCTTGTACGAACCTTTTTGGCGGGTAAAGCCGTCATAAAGTGCTTTTGCATCCTGTTGATAAGGACCGGCGCCGATCATCACATAAATCATCAACTGTTCGGCAAACATGTCCCATTGATGAATAAAACCAGGCTCATCGGTGACATATGCACCGCCCTTGTCAGGGTTATAAGACATGTAGAGCATCTTCCGGCCTTGCATGTCGTGGAAAAGCCGTTGCCATTCCACCCTGGCGAAGAGCCGGTCCGCCAGATCATGGATCACATCATTATTGAAATAGGATGCGGCGGTGATGACGCCGTTGAGACACAAGGCGGTGTCGATTGTCGAGTATTCGCACATGCGATGCCGTGTTGCACGCTCGATATCCAAATAATGGGCGAAAAAACCATAGCGGTGCGGTACACGTTCAAAGAGCGTCTCCAATGTGTGCCGGGTGATGAGAAGGGCGGCATCATCCGAGATGTAGCCTTGACTGGCACCGATGACGAGACTGCTGAGCATGAATCCGGTCGCGGCGATCGAGGCGACCGTCGGTCTGGCGGTACTGTCGGCCGTCAGGCCATAACCGGGACTTCCCGGATTGAGATTGGTATGGTCTTGGAAAAAACGGAAAGCACGGTGTTGCATGTCAATCAGACGGTTGTTAGGCATGATGGCTCCTTATGTCGGTTTCTTGGGATAGATGGATGGATGGATGTCAAGTTCAAACATCGGGTGTGCGTCGACACAACGATCAATGTGGGTTATCTGGGCTGGAAACCGAGGAGTTCCATACCACGTTGGATTTCGGGAATATCCATGAATACCTGCCAGATGAAGCCGGATCGGTAATTCTCGATCATCAACATCGTGATGCCCTTGTCAATGCCGATCACATCCGGTGAGTAATAGGGCACCTTTCCGACCAACAGGGGATCGTGATGGCCTTCATGGAGACCCAGGTTGTAAGCAGCCTTGAACCCATAGGTTCCCCATAAGTCCGGAAACGATTTGAAATGATAGGCGGCCCGGATCGCTTCTTCTTCCAGGTGGATGACCGAAGCCAGGGCGGCGTATGGCGCGACCGTGCCGTCCATGTTGTCTGTCCGGTCTTTAGGCGGTGTGCCATAAGCCTTGTAGCCATTGGGGCCGTCGCTGGCGGAAACACCCCAGGAATTGGCATTGAGGGAACGATAGCGGAAAGAGACATCGATGGCATGGTTGTATGCCGCCTGGGTGGCGCGACGGGCATTCTCATGCCAGTCGAGTCCGTCACGGTCGAGCACCTGTCTGAAATCAAGGTAAGCATGTGAATACTGGTGGGTGAACAGCTCACCGCCAAATGTATAATAAAACGGGTCGACGTTCAGGTCAGGATTGTTTTGGCTGATATAGGGTGCGAAGCGTCTGCTCATATCGCTTTTTAACACACGATAACTGGCATCGCCGGTCGGATGGGTGTTCGAACCGGCACCCAGCACATACATCATCAGTTGCTCGGCAAAACCATCCCAGGCACCGGTGTGTTGCTGGGTTTCAGGACTATAACTCATGTAATAGCGGTGACTGACCGGATGCATGTACCAGTTCCAATCGATGCCGTCATAAATGTCAATGGCCTTGGCATATGCTTCGCCACCGAAGTAACGACCGGCGAACAAGGCACCGGTGACAAGTAAAGCCGTGTCAATGACGGAAACCTCGCTGTTCCAGACGCGTTCGGTTGTGTGCATGCTGATGAAATGGAAATAGAAACCATGATGGCGCGTCATGCCCAGCAAGGTATCAAGCGTGCCCAAGGCGCGCTCAAGGCCTTCGTCATGGGTGATCCAGCCGTTTTCAATCCCGATGGGAATGGCGGCAAGCGCAAAACCGACCGAAGCGATGCTGGCCACACCGGATGCACCCGGATAACGGTCACGGGCCATGCCGAAGCCACTGCTTTCAGGATCTGAGTTGCTGGTTTCCCAAAAAAACAGGAAGGCACGGTACTGCTCTTCAAGCAAGAGACCGTCAATCTGACGGGCCTCACGCTCATAAATACCTGTTGGTGGCAGCGTGTCAGGTTGACAGGCCACCAGCATGAAGACGGATAATACGATTAAGATGATCAGGGTAATTTTGTTTTTCATGATGTCACTCTCCTGTAATCCCGGCTCTGTCGATACCTTCGATAAAGAGCCGTTGTAAGATAAAATACATGATCAGCATCGGCAGGATGATGAGCAGCGTCGCCGCCATCCGGATGCCTTCATTGATCATCGCCGCCTGTCCGGGGAATAAATCCTGGTAAGCGGAAACAAAGATGAGCAGCCTCAACTGCAAGGTCTGGACCGAAGTCCCCAAAAAGAGGCTTGAGAGATACGTTTCATTCCAATACCAGACGAAACTGAACAAGAAACTGGTGACAAACGACGGAATCGACAACGGAATGGCAATCTTGAAGTAAATATAAAGGTGATTGGCGCCGTCCATCTGGGCTGCCTCATCGAGCGATTTTGGAATCATTTTATAAAACTGGTAGAAAATCAGGATGAAGATGGCCGAGTTCAAGCCTTGTCCGAATGAGGCCGGGATGATGATGGCCCAGATCGAATTGAGCAAACCCAGGTTGTTGAAAAGGACGAAACGGGGAATCATCACGATTTGCGGCGGGATGATATACGTGATCAAGACGATGGCGAACAAGGTCTTTTTCAACGGAAAACGGAAACGGGCGAACCCATAACCGATGAACGAGGCGACAATCGTCTGCATGACCGCCGGCAACAAGGTGACCGACAAACTCGTCATCAAGGTCGGAAAATACCTGAGCACCAGGAACGACTGCCGGAAATTCTCGGTATAAAACTTGGTGGGCAGATAAAAGACCGTCGGACTGAGCAGGTCGCCAAGATCCTTGAAACTCACCGTCAACATGTGCAAGAGCGGATAGACATAGACAAAACCGATGCCAATCAGCAAGGTGTAGATCAAGGTCTTGAATATCAAGCCGTCATTAAAGCGAAGGCCCCAGAACAGACGTCTGGTCTTGTTGATGAAAGGCTTGGAAAACAGTTTATTTTGCATGAACCTTACCTCGCGTTTCCTTGTATTCACGCTTGGGGAAGGCAATCAGGAGGAAGGCCGCCGCCAACAATAGGGCGACGAGCAAAAAGTAGATCCATGCCATCGCGGAAGCATAGCCATAACCACCTTGGACATCAAACATCGTGCGTCTGATCTGGTTGATGATCGGATTGTTGCCAAACGTCGATAGCATGACAATCGTGTAGACCGTGCTGATCAGAATGATGTTCTTCAATGATGGCAACGTGATTTTCCAAAACGTCTCCCATGGTGACGCCCCGTCAACGAGCGCAGCTTCGTAAATTTCCTTGTTGATCTTTTGCAAGCCGGCCAGGAACAAGACGATCTGGACACCGGAAAACCATAATACCATGATCATTTCTGTAAACAACGCGGTCAACGGTTCAGCCAGAAGCGGTGGGAATATCTCGCGAATCAACTCGAGCATGCCATAGCGTTCGATCAATGGGACGGTGCCGGCACCTTGGGCGATCAGCTCATTGATGACCGGACCGCTGGCGATGATGACCGGCAGGAAAAACACCGACCGGAAAAAACCGCGGAACCTGATTTTCTGGTTGAGCATCATGGCGATGATCATCGACACGATGATGATGATCGGCACATAGAGGATGATTTGTTGGATGAACGTGATGAGCATGTCGATATAGATGACATCGGTGGTCAACACCCTGACATACTGGGCGAACCCGACCGGTTGAAGGACGATGCCCTGCGCACCGGTGATTGAGACCTGGCTCATGCTGAACACGAGCGAACGCAAAAGCGGAATCATGGTCAGGATGACAAAACCGATGATCCAGATACCGATGAAGGCATAACCGGATAAGGCTTCCTTATGACGAGATTTCAGATGGATCTTCATCAAACCCCTCCGATCGCATAGTCGTTGGACGCAATGTCCAGCAAACCGCTATAATCATGTCTCGAATAGTTGATGCCAATGATGACACCGTTGCTGTAAGTGATCAGGTTGACACCAGGCGCGACCACTTCACGACTGACAACATGGGCGCCGATGACATGTCTGAGTGCTTCATTGACATAAGCATACTGGCGCTTGATTTCGGGTGCCCACACCTCATACTGCGATGTATAAATGTCCGCTGACCCGGTTTCAAGCAACAAATACGCGCTGAAATCGGTCAGATAATAGGCAGGGTAAAGGTTGTAGTCAATCAAACGCAACAGCTCGTTCTGGGTATTGGAAAAGAAATTGGCAGGACGTGAGAACAATGGTTTTTGACCCGCCAGCACATAGCTGAGGAACGGCACGGTGTCACTGAATTTGGCCTGTTGGCTTGAATACATGACAAAAGTAAAGTGATGATCAGCCCCAAATAAATAATCGAAGGGTTCGTACACGGCCGTCTGGTCAAACAGTTCCAGCATGCGTTGATAGGTCTTGATCGCATCTGAGCGGGAGAGCGGTTGATTGCCATGACTTGAATACAGCAACTGGCCGATGGTCTCAAAAGCGACATGGCGGATGCCATAAGACGCCATCTGCGACCGCATGTCCGACACTCTCTGATAAGATGCTTCGGGATGCATCAGGTACCATGTGCCGGACACATCCTCGCCCTCATTGTTCAAAAGGTTCCGGCGGGTGGAAAGATCATAAGGTGAATAACCCCGGCTGCCGACATAGGCGCGCGATGGTTCGACATGATAATAGATTGTCACATCACGGGCGTTCAAGGCGTTGAAGGCGGCTTTCGAGCCCAGTGCACGCAAGGCGGGCATTTCGTTTAAACTCGACCCTGTCAACCCGCTTCTACCATAACCGCGATAGGAGACGACCAACTGTGTGATGCCATCAGCCTGGAGGTCGTCAATCATCAAGCCCAGTGCTTGGACATCGGTCATGACAAAGGTGTTGCGGCCGAACAAGGCACGCTTGTTCTCAGCGGCAAGCACATCCAGATGAACGGGAATGTCGTCTGATTCATAAGAGGTGCCATCCAAAATGCCCTGGTTGATCAGGTGGCTGCGATAAGCGTTGGCCAGTCCCACGTAATTGGCGTCTTCACCTTGAAGCAAGACAAGACGTAAATCGAGATCAACCGGATTAAGTTCGGTTTGCAGCCTGGTGATGGCATTGGTCTGGCTTTGGTTCAATGGTTGACGATACACCGACCGATATTGGAAACTGGTGAACGTCCAGAAAAAGTCGGTCGTGATGTCAGCCGGATAAACCGTCAAGGACGCATAGGGTGCCCCGCCTTGGACAATGCCAAGCAAGGCGTTTTGGTCGATGCCGTGGACGAGACCGTACATGTTGGCCTGCAACATGTGCTCGTCTTTGACATAACCGGTGGTGGTGATGATGCTTCTGGCGATGCCGGGATCGAAGCCATAGAACGGTTTTTCATAGATGTTGTTGAAATGATCGCGTTGGTCAAAACGCATCAATGCACCAATCCCGTCAGGAACAAGGACATAGCCCGGTGTGCGGTCACGTTTGACCGCACCGAAAAAGGGATAGGGCGACAACCTGGCAAGTTTGGCGTTCGGTCCGTCAATGATGCTGTCCTGCGGAATGGTGATGGCAAGACCATCACTTTCCAAGGTGACGACCAAGGTCAGACGAATGCCTGAAGCACCGAAAAACAGTTGCGCGGAGAAGCCATTTTCAAGCACGGTCACTGCCATGTTGCTGAGCGGTGACAAGAACAGGCTTTCCTCCCGGAACTGTGGATTGGTGTCCACACTGGTATAGTAACCGATGAACACCGGTGAACGGACACGGTTGCGCCATGTCTGGCTGCGGAACCCGCGGTCACCTTCGTCGTAAAGGTCGGGATAAAGCGGTTCGCCCTCGTCATCCAGCTGGTCATAGTCCATGAAGAAATTGGATCCCCAGACGTAACCGGTGCGCAGATCGATGACGCGCAAGGACAATTCGGCCATATTGACAAACAATGCAAATGTATCATTTTCAGCCAGTTTGTCAAAATCATCGGTAATGGTCACATAAGGATTTTGTGCCACCCTGAGATCGCTTTCCATTTGTGTATAACGATTCGACAAAAGGGCACTTCGCGCGACTGCTTCTTCGGTGATCAGCAAACGATCAAGTACATCCGGTGCAGCTGAGACCTGACCAAGGGTGATCCATACCAGGGCCAATACCACGAGCATGATCCGTTTAACGACCCACACGGGCAATCACCTCCTTGAACAGGCCACCAAAGTAATCAAAGACCTGGAAAAGCAACAAATAGACGACAAAGATCAACAAGATCATCAGCACCACGGTGAAAAACGTCAACAAGATGTTCTTGACCAGTTCGCGCAGGTTGTAACCATGAACTTCTTTGAGCATGATGATGACATAAAGCGCGGTCCAGCCAAACATGAAGGTGTGAAGAAACTGATAGATGAAAATCTCATCATAGGTCAGACCATAGGAGATCACGACGACCGGCACGGCCATGAACATGAACGGGGCCAAGGCATAGGCACAGCCGACATAGACATCTTTGAACCAGCCCTCACCTTCATTGATCGTGCTGATCAGGTAATTGGCGAAGACAAACAACATGATGAGTCCGATGATGATGCCGGCATGACGGATGATGGAAAAGGTCTCGCTATCGACCGTACGGAAGATGAAGGCCGGTCCGACCGCGATCAATACGGCCAATGCCGTCGCGATGCCATACAGGATGGTGGCGGACGCATACGAGCCTTGCTTGCGGTATCTTATATTGTATAACGTGTCCAAAGGATGTCTGAGCATATGATAGACATGACTCAGTTCAAACATCAATCTCACCTCGAGCAATCGCTTCTTGGTGCGTCTGAGCGGGGCGTAAATCTGATATTTGAGATCGACAAACTTGAGTGTCTTTGTGCCCGCCAGCAACAAAATCAATCCTATAAGGACCGTTCCGAGATGATTTTGAAGGTATGTGTAGCGCAGTTGCCAGAACGCATTCGAGTAACCGGTCTTGTCATGGGCCAGTTGATAATAATGGCGTGCTTCATCGTAGTGGCCAAGCCTGTAATTGGCTTGTCCGATCGCACTGTTGGCCAGCGCGAACATCTCGTTCAGGGCAAGCACATCTTCCCATTGTGACACATCATAAATGCCTTCTTTGAATGACAGCAAGCCTTGATGGACGGTCCTGGTGAAGGTCGAAGTATGGAAGGCCTGGATGGTTCCCGTCGTCCGGTCGAGCACATAGATGTGGTGATTGGAGTCGACGGCGATGTCAACTGGATTGACAAACAAACCCAAGCGCCGGTTGCCGGTGCTGTCAAGACCGCCGAATTCGAAAATCATGTTGCCGAAGGAATCGTATTCCGTGATCATGCCTTGGCTTGAAAGGGTGATGATGTTACCGATCTGGTTGATGGCGACAGACACCAGGTCTGGTGCCGAATATTCGTTGTCAAGGGTGTCGATTGATGCGATGTTGAAACGCTTGAGACGTTTGAAATCGGTCGGACTGACCGTATAGACCATGCCTTGCTCGTCAATCGTGAGATTGGAGGCGGATGTAGGAATGTTGAGCGCAAACTCGACATTAAACAGATTGGCAAGCCGTTGGAGCCAGGTCATGCCAGTGATGTTCGTTCCGAAAAAGCCGATGAACTCACCGGTATGGTTGAGCTGGATGATGCCGGAGGTCGATCCTTCGCCGACAATATACATGTTGCCTCGTTTACCGACGGCGATCTTGCGGGGCACATAGGGCGATGTGCGACCGAAAATCGGCTCGGTCGGACGATCGAACGTGGCTAAGAGATCACCGTTTTCGTCAAAGACCAAGACCAACCTGGCCTGGGGGTCGGCGACATAAAGATGATTATCTTCATTGACAAACACACCAGTCGGTGCCAACATCTGCGCATGGGTGACTTCGAGCAAGACATGGCCTTCAAGGTCCAGTTTGATGATACGCTGGTTGCCGGTATCGGCCACATAGATGACATCATCCTTGATCATCAGAGCCTCCGGCGCTGAAAGGTCGATGTCCAGACTGACAAAACCGGCCGGATCATAAGCCGTCTGGGTTTTGATTCTTCTGCCTTTCGGTCCGATGGTGTAGGTTTCATAGGGCACGGACGGATCATCCGAACTGGCCTTGGTCTCGAGGGGGATGACCAAGAGCAACAGGACCAGCACGAAGATGATGAGCTTTTTCATGTGGTCCTCCTTACTTCAATCCCGAGTGGGCCATGGTATTCATGACCTTGCTCTGGAGCATGATGAAAATGAACAGGTTGGGCAAAAACATGATCAAGGCGGCCGCCGCAGCCATGCCCTGTCCTGCGACAACATTGCTCGCCGTGGTCAGGGTCGACATGTAGAAGGCGAACGTCTTCAAGCTTTCGCGGTTGATGTAGATCACCGAGGTCTCGGCATTGTTCCAGATGGCCTGGAAAGAGACAATCGCGATGGTGGCGATTGCCGGCTTGATTAGCGGCATGATGATTTTCACATAAATCTGAAAATGGTTCGCACCATCAATCTTGGCGGCATCAAGCAGTTCATCGGGAATCTGGTCGATGAATTGCTTGATCAGAAAGAGGCCGACCGGAATCGCCAGTCCGGGCAACACATGAACCCAGAAGGAATCAATGAGTCCGAGACTTTCGATGATCAGGTAGCGGGGGATGATGACAGAGGCGCCGACAAACATCAAGGCGATGTTGTTCATGGTCATGAGCGTGCGCTTCATCCGGAATTTCAGTTTTGACAAGGCATACCCTGACATACTGCTGACCACGATGGAGAATGCGACGACCACCAAGGTGATGACGATGCTGTTGAACAGGTATCTTGACATCGGGATGCCGGTGGAACTCGCCACCTGAAAAAGATCACTGAAATTCGCGAACGTCGGACGGATCACAAAGAAGCGGGGCGGAAAGGCGAAAAGTTCATCCATCGGCTTGAAAGCATGGTTGAATATGTAGATGATCGGCAACACCATGAACGTGGCGATCGGTAAGATGAACAGCAGGAATTTGACCTGGCTGCGATGAAATTTCAGGGGATTGATTTTCGTCCCTTGGAAGCTGCTTGTCCTACGCATCGCGATCACCAAACAATTTGAACGCCACCCGGCTGAACATGTACACCATCAGCAGCAAAATCACGGCAATCGCTGCAGCGTAACCCATGTCATAGCGGATGAAGCCATAGTCTTCAATGTGCGTAACAATCAATTGTCCGGCATTTTGCGGTGTCGGATTCTGACCACTGAGCTGGACACCAATGGCACCGGCATTGAAGGTGGCGACCAGACTCATGACCGCACCGAACAGCATTTGCGGTTTCATGGAAGGGATCGTGATATAAAAGATTTCCTGGACCTTGTTCTTCATGCCGTCGACATAAGCGGCTTCATAAAGTTCCTGGTTGATGTTCAAAACACCGGCTAGCATGGCCAGAAAACCAATGCCCATGCTGCCCCACAATGTGACGATGATCATGATGTTGAGCAGGAAATTGGGATTTTGCAACCACTGGATCGGTTGCTCGATCAATGCCAGATTGAGCAAAAGTGCATTCAGATAACCGCCTTCATCACCAGAAAAGATGACACGCCACATGACCGCCATGGTCACACCAGCGGTCATCGATGGCGAATAAATGACCAGGGCCAGGACCGTTCTCAGTTTGGATGGCAGTTGTGCCAACATCCAAGCCAGCAAGAAACCTAGCATGTAACCCACCGGTCCGACGATGATGACGAACTGAAGGGTGTTTGGAATGACTGAACGCATGAAGGCATCATCGCTCGTGAACAAGTAAATATAGTTTGAGAGACCGATGAAACGCGGTGGCTGGAGCAGGTTGAAATACGTGACAGACAAGAGGATACCCATCAAGACCGGAATCGTGATGAATAGCATGAACGCCAAGAAATAAGGCAACAGGAAAATGGTCGCCTCACGGTCGTGACGTTTGACTTTGGGCATGGCGATGGCTTTATTCATGACTATTCATCCAATCTTGGATATTGTCGCGATTGGGCAACAAATAAACCTTGATGATGCGGTTGTTGGTATCGATATAGCCGAATTCAAGCATTTTTCTGATGATTTCCTTGTCGGCGACAATGATACCGTCTTCAATGGCTGTCCTGACATTGACACCATCATACACGACCCGGTTCCAGATGTTGGAAAGCTCACGTTCGACCATGTAACTGCCGGGAATCTTGGGCGCGTCTGAGACCCACTCCCATTGTTCGAGAATGACATTTTTATGGGCTTCGTCCCAAGTCATCTCGGCAAACGCCTCACGGTTGGCGGTGTTCCATAAGAAAGCAGCTCCGTAAGTCGTGATCAGGTTTTCGGCATATCTGACCTGGATTTCTTTCGATGACCACCATTTGAGGAATGTCCACGCCTCATCTTTGAAGTCACTGTCCTTGAAGATGATGTTGACCGTGGCAGCTCCGACAAATGAGCGGTCAACGATGTCCCTGTCAGGATGATAGATGCCGGGCAAAAGCGCGATGTCCCACAAACCGGCGATTTCCGGGGCGGCATTGATCAAGGTGACATACATGCCGAAATCACCGATGCCGATCGGCAGGTTGCCGTAACGGAAACGGTTGTAGAAACTGCCGACTTCGAGCGGCATGCTATACAGCGTAAAGATTTCTGTCATGAAGCGGATCGCCTGGATGGTGGCCGGATCATCGTACGCAGCGGACAATGCGTCCTCAGTGTAGAGTTCGCCCCCGAACTGGTTGATGAAAGGCAAGGTGGTGTCAAATGATTTGAAGCCGCTTGTACTGGCAAGTGGCACATAGAAGTTCATGCCAAAGCGTTGCAGTTCAGGCAAGATGGCAATCACATCTTCCCAAGTGTCCGGCACATCAATGCCAAGGCGGGACATGATGTCTTTGCGATAAAAGAGCAGTTGGAAATTCTGGGTTTCCGGCAAGGCATAGACACCCTCTTGGTAAATCAATTGCAGAAAAGAGCCTGGATGATAGGCGGCGGCCACTTCGCCGAAATCGTCGAAATGACGTAAATCATAGAGGGCGCCGCGGATGGCAAACTCATAGGGGCGCCAGGCGGCGATGCCCATGGCGATATCCGGTTGTGCCCCGGCGGCATTCGCCAAGATCAACTTGTCTTCATTGGGCATGATTGAGATTCTGACTTTTTGTCCGGTTTCCGGTGTGAATTCACGGTCTGCCATCTGTTGCATCAAATCGACATACAGACGTGAACGGTTAACCCAGATCTCAAGTTCGTCCGGTTCGATGGCATCACTATACTGATCACTGAAGAACGACAGGAAAAAGCGTTGGACAGACACCCAGAATCTGACAAAGACATTGCTCGTCGCCCTTGGGATGTTGGTTGCCTCGCCATGGAGATAAAAGGTATCCACCGACATGGGTGATTCAATCACGTTCGGCAGGGCGTTGCCCAGATGGGCCAACACGGATCCGCTGCCGATTGAGAGCACCTGCATCCGTTTCGGGATGTCATCGGGCTTTTCACGCAAACTGTCCATGCGCTGATAAGCAAGTTGGAGAGAGGTCGTCACAGGTGAGCCCCGTCTTGTCCCTTGGATGTCCGTCCAAAGGTCGTAGAGATGTCTGATCCGTTCATAGAACTGGTCGAGATCGTGCTGCAAGTCGGGCAGGAACTCAGAAATGTCCCAGTCGCGGTATTGGTCAATATTGTTGCCGGTGATTTTCTGGATATCCAATGCCAGTTCATTGATGGCTGTCATCAAGTTGACGATTTCCTCATGGATGAACTGATAGATCGAAATATCGACCTCGAGCGTGATCAGGTTGGTGCCTGCTTCAAGGTAAAACCAAAGTGGCTCACCTTGGTGGCTCAAGGTCACATTTTGCCAGCGGCGGTCATATTCAAAGGCGATGCCCCTTGCTTCGGCAAAGGGGAGATCACCATTGAGATAAAGAGTGCGGAACACCCTGGTGTTGGTATGAGTGTTTTGCAACACCTTGAAGGTCAGTTGATACAAGCCCGGGCGAGTCGTTTCAACCTCATAGGTCACTTGTTGCCGCCCTTGGTTGAAAGTGTCACCATCAAGCATGTTCAGACGACTTTCCATCAATGAGAAAGGTCGGACTGAAGGATAGCGGTTGTTGCCGCTACGGATGGCAGGACTGTTCTTGAGGGCGATGTCTTGGCCACTAATGACAATCATGTCATCCTGGATGCGGGGTTTATCTTGGTGAAGATCCAAATACGTGTGATAACCGATGGGATCAGCAATCATGTCAACCTTGACATCACCAATGAAGATGTCACCGTAGATTTTCCCAAGCGTGATGAGATTGAGCCCTTCATCAAACTTGAACAGTAACGGATCAACATGCAGTCCGACATTGTCGACCAGGGTGATTGTCTGCCACTCATAGACTTGAAATGAATTGGGAACGATGTCATTGCCGTAACGGTCTTGATGGATGTGCGTGTCTGAACGCCAAAGCGTCGGCAAGACGAATCGTGAGGCCTCATCATAGGGCAGTGTGCCGTTGATGCGGACATTTAGGCTGGGCGGTCTGATCGTGGAAACATCGGACAGATACTCCAAGGTAACGACATAAAGGCCGGCCGCGTCCACTTCGATCGGAATGTCGACGGACGCGGATCCTTCCCATTTCAAGACTTGGCGGTCATGGCTGACCGGATCATTGACGAGCGTATGCGCATCAATGATGAAGTCGGAGGGTGGGACGACACCTGAAAAGGGTACGTCGTCCCGGTACCCTTCTTCATACCAATATTGTAATGTGCGTGTATATGAGGCGTTGTTGATGACATTGTTGGCGGGAAGTTCTTCTTCCGCGTTGGCCTGGAATGTTGCCGGTCCCGTGGACAAGAGCGTGAAGCATATGAGATAGGCCAACATCATCCCTTTTTTCAACATGCAAACACCTCCTCAAGGCTTGGATCAGCTATTTTGCAAAGCTTGCTCCAACGCAGCCCATGCATCTTGATAAATCGTATTGACACGGTTGTTCAACTGGGTGGCGACATCCGCCAACATGACTTGTCCGTCACGGATGGCATCCAATAACGTGGCGATCGTGTAGGTGTTTGCACCGATGGTGCCATAGGTGCCGTTCCAACGGGCATTGACATACCCTGGTACGGTCTTGATGCCTTCGATCATGAATGAATCATGATTGAGCACTTGGATGAACTCGGTCATCATGCCGGGTGGAAAGAGGGCAAGATAAGCATCGAACAAATCCTCATCTTGTTGGAGAGGTGCGAAGTTGACGGTGCCTGACATCGGAAACTCGGTCGCGATTTCAATACGCTTCAAATAACCTTCTTTGCCGAAACCAAGCCATTTGGCAAGCAAGTAAGCTTCTTCGGGATGTTCAGTGCCCTGTCCTGCCACCAGGTAATCCAAGACGACGGGAATGCGTTGCACGCCATCAACCACCACCGGTGTACCGATGAAATCGATATCCATGCCATATAGACCGGCTTCCTCATCAAGGGTGCTGGGAATGATCCAACCCCAATCCCAGGTACCACCCCAACGGACAGCGTGACGTCCTTTTTCAAACTGCGAGCCCGAACCTTCACTGTACCAGGTTGCTTTTTGCATGACGCTGGATGTTTCCCAGATATACGAGGCGTACTGGTCTTTGTTAGGGCCGAAAAACTCGCGCTGGATGGCCATCGCCTGGGCAAAGGCCGTACTGTCAAGATGGAATCCTTCTTCGTTAAAGGTATACCAGCCCAACGTGTTATCAAATTGAGCGGGCATCCATTCAAAAATGTTGGCGACACCTTCTAATCCGACGATGCCCGTGCCATCGCTCGGGGTGGTTGACACTTCTTCAGCCAGATCAAGCAGATCATCCCAGGAAATGCCGAAGACCGGCGCATCCAGGTTGGCATCTTCAAACAAGGTGCGGTTGATGAAATAACCAAAATAGAAATTGGATTGCGGGATGCCGAAATAGCGTCCGCCGTAAACAGCGGCTGTGGCGATGTCTTGCGGGACATTGGCCAACTCGGGATCATCTTGCATCACATCGGTCATGTCGTGCGCCCAACCATTGATGACAGCAGTCGGGACGGTCGCGTACATGTAAAGGTCAGGCAAGGTGCCGGTGGCGGCCATGGATGCGAGCATCTCATCCCAGTTCATGTCCATCTCGACATCGGGATTGTCGGGATTGGGAATACGGGGGCGTTCGACGATCTCAACCCGGATGTGCGGATATTCGTCCATAAAGGCATCGATCATGCGCCGTTCGATGTTGTAATCTTCGATATTGCCCATGTTCCAACCTGCGTAACGTAATGTGATGATGTCTTCATCGGAATCGTCATCACGTCTGCATCCAGAAATGACAACCAGTACCATCATGATTAGAAAGACGACAATCAGTTTCTTCATTAGGGGTTCCTCCTTATATTAATCCATGTTTCAGATGTTGCATGCAAGCATTGTTGACTTGGTTATCGAAACGTTTCAATTCCATTATAATGTAATCCCTTTCATTTTTCAAGCAACTCCCTTTAACGAACTTCTTTTTGTGTCTGTCAAACGCATGATGATCAAGGTATTTTCGATAGAAAGGCCAGGCGAATGTCTCTTGCTACAAATACAAGATGATAGGTGTTGATTTTTTGACATGTGCTTCTTGGGTCTATTTCAGCGAATCAATGATATAATCACAATAAATCAAGATGCATTTCGGGAACGGATGCATGCGGCCGAACGCCATTGCCCGGATTGGTCGTAGAAAGGTGGACCACATGTTTCGTCTCAAAAGTCTGACCAAGAGGGAAAGAAGCTGGGTGCTTTATGATGTCGCCAATTCAGCGTATATCCTGACGATTGTCACGGTGTTGTTTCCGATTTATTATTTGAGCCTTGCCGCGCATATCCCCAACCGTACGCAGATCTTTACGTTTGTGACAGCCGGTATCGTGTTGACAGATGCCTTGCTTTCGCCCCTTATCGGTTCGCTTTCCAATTATCAAGGCAACAAAAAGAAGTTTTTCGCGATTTTCTTGTTGATTGGTCTGATCGGTGGCTTCGCCCTCATCATTCCCGGTCTTCATATCATCACCTTGCTCGCCTTCTTTGTCATTTCCAGCATCGGTTACAACATCTCGATCGTCGTCTATGACGCGTTCTTGATCGATGTCACCGACGAATCAAGGATGGACAAGGTCAGTTCACTTGGTTACGCCTGGGGGTATATCGGCAGCATGATCCCCTTCACGATCGCCATCGTGCCTTATGCCTTGGTCGTGCTTGAGTTTTTACCGGCCTCCTTGGAACAACTGACCGTCGGTTTCGCGTTCGTGGTTGCGTTGGTCTGGTGGCTGGTCTACTCGATTCCGATGCTCAAGGATGTCAAGCAGGACTTTGCCATTCCGAAACCGGACAAACCAATCCGTTTTGCCTTGCGTAGCTTGAAAAAGACCTTCGTCGACATGAAGGCTTATCGCAACATTTTTATTTTCATGTTCGCTTATTTGTTCTTCATTGATGTGGTCAATACCGTCATCCGACTGGCTGTCGCCATCGGTTCCGATCTCGGTGTGGGTGTCACGGTGTTGCTTGGGGTGGTCGTGCTGGTGCAGTTGATCGCCTTCCCCTGTTCAATTCTTTATGGGAAGATGACCGAAAAATTCGGTGGCAAGGTCATGATTTATTATGGGATTGTCATCTATGCCCTGATCATCGGTGTCACCCATTTCATCAACGAAAATACGGTTTGGCTGATGTGGGTGGTCGGCATCTTGGTGGGGAGTGCACAAGGTGGGATCCAGTCGATCTCACGCAGTTATTTTGCGAAACTGCTGCCGATGGAAAAAGCCAACGAGTTTTTTGGTTTCTTCAGCGTGTTCGGTAAGTTCAGCGGCATCATCAGCCCCTTTTTGCTTGGTATTTTCATTACCGTCTGGGGTACCAACCGGGCGGTGCTGACGCTTTTGTTGCCGTTGTTGATCGGTGCCATCTTTCTTGCTTTTGTGAAAGAAGAAAAACCTGAACTCGATGACATATTGGCCGATCCGGTGTTGCCTGAAGCTTGAGCATGAAAGACTGGGGACTTCCTTGCATGACATGATCAATCATTGATTGAACATGGTTTCAGTATCATTTTATGGTATGATATGAATAGAATCAATCATAAAGGATTAGACATCAGATGAGACGAAAGCACCCTCAGACCGGTTTGCGTCAACGCCATTACCGCTATATGCGCAAGCCAGGTCAGGACAAGACCATCATGCTCAAGGAAGAGTCACTGTATAAACCGCTCCTGGTGACCTTTTTAGTCTTGTTGTTCGCCATGGTGATTGTTTTCCCCATTTCCATTTTTGACAACTTGTTTCCTGATTTCATGTTTTTCTTGAGACGCATGATCAGTTTATTGAGTTTGTCGGCTGTCGCCACGTTGCTGGTGCTGCCGGTATCGGTGCTTGATGTCGAACTGCTTCGCGTGTTTTCCAGAGCAGACCTTTATGATGACTTCTATGTCATGTTCGTCATCGCCTTTGCGGTGTTTGCCGACACCTTGTTCTCATATATCGGTTATAAGTTCACCAAGACTTTGCGCAAGGTCTTTGTCCGCAAGGCCAAGAAGGCCGATATTGAAAAATCAAACGCCAAACTACAAAAATACGGTAATCTTGGCATGTTCTTCTTTGCCTGGACACCCTTGCCGTTCACGCTCGCGGTCTATACGGCCGGTGCGGTCAGGCTCAACCGCAAAGGCTTCTTGCTTGCGGTCGCGGCGGGACGAACCATCAAATACAGCGCTTTCGCCTTGGCATTGCGTTTGTTCGACATCAACCTGATTGACTTCTTCCAAAACATCTTTCAAGCGGTTTTTGGCTAAAATATGCCGTTTATAATCAAGAAAAGAGGCGTCATCAGACGCCTCTTTTTTGGTTTCGATTCGAGGATTACGGTCTTGGTGGA
The DNA here is from genome assembly GCA_007692425.1 of Acholeplasmataceae bacterium. GTDB lineage: Bacteria > Bacillota_I > Bacilli_A > Acholeplasmatales > Acholeplasmataceae > RECG01. The sequence goes on from RECG01000015.1 coordinate 48,364, forward strand.
ACGCGATCTTCGAAGGTGTTCTTACGATTCTGGTGCTCGGTTTCCAAGGCATCACGTAAGGCTTGAGACTGGGTGACGAAATCATCAACCACTGCCCTCAGTTCATCATGCATGTCTTGTTTCAACGCCACCAGCTGTGCTTCCAGATCGGTGGTGTCTTCTTCATTTTCAAGCGCTTCTTCAATCAAAGCTTCAAGGGCTTGGATCTGAGGCAGATAGGTGTCCAGAACATCAGTCTTGGCAGTCAGGAACGCATCTTTGACTTCTTGGACCATGTTGGCCAGGTTTTCACCATTTTCGCGGACGCGGGCAATCAGTTCATCAGGTCTGAGTTGGACAGCTTCCTCAAGTGACAGATCAGGTTGTGCCTGAACGGCCATTTGGGCCAGTCTGTATTCACGTGCTGTCAAACCTTTGCTGGCTGCTTCTGCGACAAATTCAGGATCGTATACTCTTTCGCGGACCTGAACAGGCAGTTCACGGAGTTGGAACTCATTTTCAATGGCGTCACCGACTTTGTTGCGGATCCGGTTTTCAACTTCTTCAAGAATGCCCAGGACATCGATTTCGATGACGGTTTCAACTTCCGGATCGATAAAGCCTAATTCAGCAGCTTCATTGATAATCAATTCAATGGCAACTTCTATGTTGAGTCCGATGATATCCAAATTCAACAGCAGGAGTTCGCCATCTTCGTTCATTGGTGTCGCCAAGGTCACCTTCTCATCACCATCGATAATCACAGCAATACTTGGATTCATATCCATGGTCACATAAACATCTTCACTGAGTGCATCATCTTTGGACGCACATGCAGTGACAAACATTGCGAATAAGACAACGGTAAGTGCTAACAATTTTTTCATTTTTTACACTTCCTTTCATCTTATATACGCTGAGTACGCCGGTTTTATTGGATTTTGCATGATTTGAAAGCAAAAAATCGAGGATAATGGTGATCACTCGCCTTGATAAATCATTCGGTTATATGCGTGCCTGAACCCCATTTTCTGGTACAAGCGGGTGGCTGACCGATTGGTCAGATCGACATGCAGGGAGAGATTGTCATGGGACAGATCGATGGCGCGTCTGATCAGTTCGGTGCCGACGCCCCGGCCTTTCGTCGAAGGCGCGGTGCCGATGTAAGCCAGATGGTAAGTCGGGATGAACGCTTCGAAACCGGTATGGACAATGACGCAGATGCCCTCTGCGGTCTGGTTTTGACGGGCCAGCAGGATGAAGCCTTTTTCAAAGGCGTTGTGAACGGCATCTTGGGTTTCCTCGAAACTGTCGGCATAAGGTTCAAGCCAGGTCCTGACATGGTCGATGATTTGGGCTTTGGTCAGGATGTTTTCATCCTTGAGGCGGATGATGTCGACCAGACTCCTGCCGTCTTCCAAAATGATGACATGATTGTCTTTTTCCAAGTGACCGGCCCGATATTGCTTGAGAAAGACCGCGAACGGACGTGCGCCTTGCGTTGACACGGCGAGTTGCTCGTGACGACGCAACATGTTCCTGGCTTCCTTAAGATCGGTTGACGTGATGACATGTGATGGATCTGCTTCATTTTCAGATGATTCCAAATGTTCAGTGATGCTGCCATGCAGTTGCGGGATGATATCAATGACGCCGTCAAAAAGACTTCTCATCATGCATTTGGCAAGCAAGCTATCCTGATGTGCCTGATGGTTGATGAAGAGATGACCAATGTCGCCTTTGACCTTTTGATTGATTTCAACAAAGATGTCGGTAAACGCATGTTCCAACAGCTGGATGCCTTCAACCTGCTGGTCGATGAAACAAGCCTGGTGGTCCGAGGCCCATTGTGAAAGCCGTTGACGATAGGTTTCTGTGCGGCTTTTTCGGATGGTGTGGGTCTCGCACAAGGCATGATCATGAAGCGTTGACAGGGTTGGATTGTAGCGCTTGGGCAGCCAGGTCTTGATGTCTTTTTGGATGGCATGATGACAGATGGCATCAATGAAGGCCGTCTGGCCTTCAACGAGAAGCTGGTGCCATCCTCGGGCCTTGCATAAGGCCACGGCCATTTCGCCGAGCCGGTCGTGCATGTGGCCGGTCGGGGATGCGCCCTCCAGTTTGATGAATATGCGTTTGATGCCCAGTTGCCTTTCCAGTTGACGTGCCCGGATTAACGGGGTGTTACCGCTCTTTTGCATGAGATGGTTTCACTCTCTTTCCGTGGCATCCTCAATCGTTTGATTGAAGGATGCATGCATGTTTATCTTAACACACATGCACAAGAACGACAAATTGCACCAAGAGTTTTGGCATGGTTTTAAAACCATCGCTGACACCATTTTTCATGTGCTGACATGATGGTGTTTGAAAACGAGAAGGAATCTTGATGCAAGATGTTTGGTATTCAAACAGCGGATACGACATCTTATTGCGTTTTGATGTGTTCAGCATCATGACCGTCATCGGTTTTGGCGCAATACATCAAATCAAGCCGCAGGCATGGCCGAGCGGTTGTTAATGAAATATTCGGACCGCTCGGTAGATGCCAAGCCTTGATCTGGTGCAACGAGGTCGACGGCCAGTCATGTGACATCACCCTGTTGCCGAGGAAAAAATGACGCCTTTCTTCACAATGATAACGTAACATGTTATAATCATCATGAATATGAATGCATGTAAAGGAGATCCATATGACTTTTAAAAACCGTGTGATTGCGGCGATGCCGCTGATTAGTCTTCTGCTCTTTTTGTTTGCCGGCCTGTATCTTGAAAACTGGAATCTGGGCTGGACCTTCTTTTTGTTGATTCCCTTGAGCATCGTCTTGTTGACGGGAAAGCCGCTCAAGCGGCTGAGTGAAGTCATGCCGTTTATCAGTTTGATCGTGTTTTTATGGCTTGGTTTCGGTTTTGAGTTGTGGCATCCCGGCTGGGCCGTCTTTTTGCTGATCCCGCTGGTCAACATTTTGGTCGACGGCAAGATTCCGCCCCGCAAGCTGGTGGGTCTGTTGATCACAGGTGGCTATCTGGCCATCGGTCTGGTGACCGATCAGTGGCATCCGACCTGGATCATCTTCTTGTTGATTCCGATTATCAATACGATTTTCTTCCCACAACAAAGTGCTTATGTGTCGATGACCCGTAATTCGTTCAAGAATCGTTTCAAGGATATCATCATTAACGCGAAAACCAGCGATGACGAGGATGACCTTTGATCATCTTTGTCAAAACCGCCATCATGGATTGAGGATGGTTGGTTGAACACCCGGACTCTCGTAATGCGCATCATCGACCACGGTCAAGCCTTGACCGTGGTTTTTTACATGCATCAGGACGTCTGACATGATACAATGAGTGTAATCAAGACCTACGAACGGGGTGCGACATGGAAAAAACGATGAGAGAATGGATCGCGATAATGCATGAGGGTGACATGACGTCTGAAGCGCTCGTGCGTCATTATCTTGACCGCATCAAGCGTTATGATGGTGTGTTGAACACGGTGGCCGAATTGAATCCCGATGCCTTGGCCATCGCCAGAGCGCTCGATGAAGAACGCCGGACACAAGGACCGCGAAGCCCGCTGCATGGCATCCCGGTGTTGCTGAAAGACAACATCAACACCAAGGACAAGATGCACACGACCGCCAACGCCCTGGCGCTGGCTGATTTGAAAGCCCCTTATGAGGCCACCTTGGTCAGCAACCTGAGACAAGCCGGCATGGTCATTCTCGGCAAGGCCAATTTATCGGAATTCGCCTATTTCATGAGCGATGAAAAGATGCCTTCTGGTTATGGCTCTTTGCATGGGCAGGTCAGGCATCCCTACGATTCGAAGATCGATCCGCTCGGATCGTCGACCGGCTCAGGTGTGGCAGTGGCCGCCGACCTCGTCCCGGTGGCGGTCGGCACCGAGACCAACGGCTCCTTGATGGCGCCCGCTTATCAAAATGGCATCGTCGCCATGAAACCGACCTTGGGACTGGTCTCCAGACATGGCATCATCCCGATTTCACCTGTTCAGGATACGGCCGGTCCGATGGGACGCAATGTCGCTGACTGCGCCATGTTGTTGTCAGCCATGGCGGGGCACGACCCCGCTGATTCAGCGACACATGGCCTTCAGGTGGACGCCTATGACCTCATGCATGCCTGGAAACAAGATGTCAAAGGCATGAAGGTGGGGGTGCTGACGTTCAGCACTTACACCTATGATGATGAACAAAAGGCCATCCTGGCCGAAGCCAAGACCGTGTTGGAAAGACGCGGATTGATGGTCGAGCCGGTCACGATTGAAAGCAAACCGATGCCCAATGAACAATCGTTGCTTCATGAATTCAAACATGCCCTCAATCAATATCTTGAATCGGTCAAAGGCCATACGCGTATGACATCACTGGCTGATATCATCGCCTTTAACAAGCAAGATCCGGGACGTCGCCTCAAATACGGCCAGACCTTGCTCGAAGCATCAGACAAGACCAAGGGAGACCTTTCGGATCCCGCTTATCTGGCCATTCGGCAATCCCTGACCAAGGAAGCCCGCAAGTTTGAAGATCTCATGCAAGCCCAAGGTTTCGATGCCTTGATCGCGACCATCTGGACTTCTTATGCACCGATTCACGGCAATCCTTCGATCTGCGTCCCCGCCAAAGCCATCACAGACCTTAAACCACGCGGCCTGGTCTTTGTCGGCAAACGTTTCGATGATGCGCGTCTGATCGCCATCGCGCATGCCTATGAAGACGCCACCCGGCATCGGGTGCCGCCGGTGCTGGAAACCGCTTAAGATGACAAAACAAGGAGACTGACATCCCATGATGTCACAAGTGTGAACCATGCAAAAACAGGCCCATCTTGCCGGAGTGTTGTTTTCTACCATCTTCGGCTTCAGTTTCATGTTTTCCAAAATTGCCTTGGACCATGTCAGTCCGCTGGGCCTGATCGCTTATCGTTTTTTAGCCGCCTGGGTCGTCTTTGAACTACTCAGGTTGACAGGCATCATCCGGATCAGGTTCAAGAAAGACCATCTTAAACCGGTCTTGACCGTCGTGTTGTTGCAGCCGATATTATATTTCGTGCTGGAAGCCAACGGCTTGCAGCGGACGACCAGCAGCGAGGCTGGCATGATGATCGCCCTGATTCCTATTTTCGCCACCTTGATGAGCGCCGTCATGCTGAAAGAAAAACCGCGCCTGCTCCAGATTCTGTTCATCATCTTGAGTGTGGCGGGCGTCATGTTCATCCAGTTGTCAAAACTGGGGGATGGTCCGAGGCTTGAATTCATCGGCTTCTTCCTGCTCTTGGGTGCCGTCTTGTCGGCGGCTTTCTACAATATCGCCTCGCGAAGCGCATCCAGACGGCTCAAACCCGAGGAATTGACCTATTACATGATGCTATCTGGTGCCCTTGCGTTCAATGTCTTCTATGTGATTGAACTGCTGATCCAGGGGGACATCGCGGCCTACATGACCACCTTGGGCAAGGTCGAACTGGTCTTGCCGATCCTTTATCTCGGCGTGGTCGCCTCGATTGGCGGTTTCTTCCTGGTCAACCTGGCCCTGAGCAGGTTACCGGCCCATGTGACCAGCATCTATGCGAATCTGGCGACCATTGTCGCCATCATCGCTGGTGCGCTCTTGCTGGATGAAATGATTTATGGTTACCACATCATCGGCAGCGCGATGATCATCATCGGTGTCTATGGTACCGTCCGTTTCAACCGCATCCAAACAAAACGCCATCCCGGCTGAGGATGGCGTTTTTTTATTATGGTTGCATCAAGGTGTATACCCGGACATAGGCGATTTCCATCAAGACGGGATTGTCGAAGAGATCATCAGGCGGTGTCTGGTTGTTGTCAAAGGTACCGCCGACCGCCAGGTTGAGTAACAAGTAGAAAGGCTCATCAAATGGGGCGGGGAAATCAGCGGCCAACGTATACCAGTTTGTGCTGGTCTTGAACAGATTGCCGTTGACATACCAGCGGATGACACCTTCTTCCCATTCGACCGCGTATTGATGGAACTGGTTGATGTGTTGGCCAGCCGGGAAAAAATAGGTTTGGGCGGTGTGCGTGTTGTCCGGCCATGAGCCACCGAAATGAAGGGCACCGATGCTGCGGTCCGGTTCACGGCCGCGCGCCTCCATGATGTCGATTTCACCGGAAGCGGCCCAGCCACCATAGGTGTTGGTCTCAGGCATCATCCAGAAAGCGGGCCACAGGCCGGTGCCGACAGGCAGGCGGATGCTTGCTTCAAAACGGCCGTAACGCTGGGCAAAGGTCGGTCTGGTCCAAAGCCGGGCCGACGTGTAAGGCATGGTGGCATAGTTTTCCCGTTTGGCTTCGATGATGAGACGGTTACCTGAGACACGGGCATTTTCTTCACGGTAAAACTGGCGTTCATTGTTACCCCAGTTCGTCAGACCGTGTTGGGTTCCTGTGCCCGTCTGAAAGCGCCAATAGTCGAGATTGACACCGTTGGCGTTGAGATTGTCACCGCTGCCGTTGAAATCATCACACCATGAAATGACATAATCGCCTGAAAAATAGTTGCTGCACCCAAGCAGATGGGGAGCGACCCATTGTTCAACCATCTCGTCGGTTTCGTTGACTGTGATGGTACGTGATGAACTCACGATGAAGCCGTCGCTGTCTTCAACGGTATAGGTGATGTCGAAGACTCCAGTGTTGGTCGCGATGTTATTGTCAAGCCCAAGTGCTTCAAGACCGGACACGGTGATGCCGGTGGTGATGTCACCATCTTCGGGATCGATGGCGATAATGCCTTCGAAGGGATCGAAGAAATTACCTGCATAGATTTGGGCATTCATGATACCGTAGAATACAGGTGGTTCACCGATGGGATCGGTGGTTGGCTTTCGACTGAGTTCACAACCTGCGATGAGCAGGGCTGTCAAAAGGAAGACCATGGTTAACAAGATTTTTTTCATAATGACTCCTTCCATGCGTACAGCATGTTTCCACATGATGATTTCACATCATGATTGTAACATGGAACCCGTTTTCGGCCAAGGAAAGCACCTGTCCGGCATGCAACATGGGAAAATGTATGAAACGCCTGTTTGAAGTCTTCTGATTTTTGGTATACTAGAAGATGACCTCCCCATGAAAGGTGTGTATCGATGCCGATGATCAGACTTGAGTGGTACCTCAAAGATCCTTGCAGGATGCTTTCCATCCCTTACTACAAGTACATCAGGCAACCGTATCCGGACCATGTCAACATTTGTCATCAGCAGGATGCCGGTGATGATGTTTATCCAGATACCAGACGTTATTTCAGATTGATCCATCATCTTCAAGACATTCTGGATACGGGTCACGACAAGGTGAACCTTCGTCTGGTCGACCCTTTGACCGAACTGCCGTTGGTGGCTGAGATCATCAATGCCTGTTACCAGGACATTCAGGTCGATCTCGGGCAAGTCACAAACTGGACAAAGGAAGCCGTTTACAGGGATTCATTGTGGTGGATGGCCGAGGATAGGCAGTCCCACAAGCCCATGGGGCTTGGCATCGCCGTCTATGATGAGATGGCACGTGAAGGTGCGTTGGAGTGGATCCAGGTGCTTCCGGCATACAAGCAACAGGGTGTCGGCCGTTTGTTGGTGGGTCGTTTGCTGGACATGCTGTCCGACATGGCCGACTTCGTCACCGTCTCGGGTGAGATGGACCATCCTGACAGTCCGGAAAGACTTTATCGCCGGTGTGGATTCACAGGCGATGACGTCTGGCTGGTCCGCCGGCTTGACAAGAAAGGAAGCTGATCTTCATGGCAGATTTTACACACAACAACCGAAAAGCCTGGGAACAGGCGTTTGACAAACGATCAGTTGATTTTGATCGAGAGACGATCGAGCTGTTGAAACACGAGCCAGCCTCCTTGTTTTCGCCGGCATTGAGAGAGATGTTGCATCGGCTGGGTGCGAAAGGTGGCGCATTGGCGCAGTTTTGTTGTAACAACGGCCGTGAGACGTTGGCCGCCCTGTCTTTCGGATTTGATCGTGCAGCCGGATACGATATCGCCAGAAACATGATTGAAAGTGCCACCCGCATGGCCGAGTCCCTGACATTGCCGGCCACTTTTGAAGCTTGCGACCTTCTGACTTTGAAACCTGGTCATGGTGCCCCCTTTGATGTCGGCTTGCTGACGGTCGGCGCCTTATGCTGGTTCAAGGATCTGAACCCTGTTTTCAAGAACATCGCGGCTTGTTTAAAAGACGGTGCCACCTTGGTCATCGAGGACATGCACCCGGCCTGCAACATGCTGGTTGAGACTGATGATCCCCTCTATAATCTGGAGCATCCGGCCAAGATGGTGCATGATTACTTCAAGACGAGCCCCTGGTTATCGAATGACGGGATGGGTTACATGACCGATGACGCTTACGTCTCGCATACGTTCGAAAGTTATTCCCATACATGGTCATCTTTGATCAATGGCTTGGTTGATGCCGGATTCGTGATCAAGCGGATCGAGGAGAACACGGTTGACCAAAGCAACCTCTTCTCCCATCTTGACAACCAGGGTATTCCCCTGACTTATCTTTTGGAGGCTAGGTTGCGTCGATAGGTGACGCGCTCTGCCTTTTTTTATCCATTCATGATAAAATAATGGTATCAACAACAAGAGACCACCATGGTCTCAGCCAATATTGCATCATCACGCAAAATGGCACGCATCAAAGGCCTGTGCAAATCAATCAGTCTCCAGGGGCATCTAGATGCCGAAACTCAAAAGGAGTTGTTTGATCATGTTGTCCAAACGAACATGGATGTTGCTATTGTTGTTTTTGTTGGCGCTCATGCTCCAGGCATGCGAACCACCGCCGACCCATCCCGATACGCGACGGGAGGACCGGATTCCGGCCGATGCCGTCAAACGGACCCCGGAAACAGATCATCATCCCCCTGTGATGCATTCGGATGAGTATGAGGAGCCCGTCCCGGTACCAGGGTTGCTCAATAGTGCCGGACTGGAAGATTCACCTTTCATCCTGCCTGATGGCAAGACGATGTATTTCTTCTTCACGCCCAATGCGGAGATGAATTGGCAGGAACAGCTGCTCGATGAAGTGACCGGTATCTGGGTGTCACATTTGGTCGAGGGGTTGTGGACTGAGCCTGAAAGGGTCTGGCTGCAACAACCCGGCAAGCTCGCTTTGGATGGCTGTGTGGCCATCCAGGATGATGAGATGTGGTTTTGCTCGGCCCGTGAAGGGTATACCGGTGTCCGGATGTTCACCGCCCGTTGGCGTGACAACGCCTGGGTTGACATCACTTATGTCGGTGACCAGCTGATGGAAGAGTATCAGATCGGCGAAGTGCACCTGCACGGTGACGATTTGTATTTCCACAGCGACCGTGAAGACGGACAAGGGGGCAGGGACATCTGGATGACGACCAGAAGCAACGGCACATGGAGCGAACCGGTCAACATCGAAGCCATCAACACTGCTGGTCATGAATCGATGCCGTTTGTCTCTCTCGACGGCAACGAATTATGGTTCAACCGCACTTACATGGGCACGCCGGGCATCTTCCGTTCATTTTGGGAAGGTGACGGCTGGGGTGAGCCGGAACTGATCATTTCCATGTTTGCCGGCGAACCAACGCTTGATGCGGCTGGAAACATCTATTTCGTCCATCATTTCTATGAACATGATGTCATGATTGAAGCCGATATCTACGTGGCTTACAAAAAACAACCTGCCAACCATGAGGAAACCACAAGCATCAAGATTGAACTGTTGAACCAAGACCGGGCCATGTTGCCAGCTAAAGCCTTGGTCCATCCCGTCAGGAAAACCAAGGACATCTGAACTGTTTCAAACATCGATTGATCAAACCATTACACAAGGAGTGAGACCATGAACATGCGTCGTTTCGGTAAAACCAATGTCTATGTATCAGAAATCAGCCTCGGTGCCTGGCAGATCGGCGGGGGTTGGGGCAAGCCTTTTGACAAAAACGTTGCTCTGCAGACCTTGCGGACGGCTTCAGACCTCGGCATCAACTGCATCGATACCGCTGATGTCTACGATGGCGGCATGAGTGAAAAGGCCATCGGTGATTTCGTGGACCAGCAAAAACGCAAACCGTTCGTCATCACCAAGATCGGCAGACGGGCAGATCCCCATGTCAAAGAAAGCTACACCGAGAAAAACCTGCGTGACTATATCCAAGACTCCCGTCAGCGTTTAAAGGTCGAAGCCCTTGACATGGTCTTGTTGCATTGCCCGCCCGCTGATGTTTATTACATGCCCGAAGTGTTTGGTTTCATGGATGCTTTCCAAGAGGAGGGCCTGATCAAACATTACGGCGTGAGTGTCGCCCGTGTCGAAGAAGGACTCAAAGCCATCGAATACGAAGGCGTCGCCGCCATTGAAATCGTCTTCAACATGTTTAGGCTCCGGCCTGCCGAATGGTTGTTTAAAAGAGCCTTGGCCAACAATGTTGGTATTATCGCCCGCGTCCCTCTGGCCAGCGGTCTACTGACCGGCAAGTATCACGAAAAAACCAAGTTCAATGCCGATGACCACCGGACTTTCAACCGCGACGGCCAGGTGTTTGACAAGGGGGAGACCTTCTCCGGTGTCGATTATGCGTTAGGGTTGAAGGCTGTCAACGAACTGAAAAAATTGTTTGAGACCGATGACTTGGCACCGATTGCCTTGCGTTGGATCTTGATGTTTGATGCCGTCAGCACGATCATCCCCGGCGCCAGCAAGGCCGAACAGGTTCGCTTGAATACGGCGGCCGCCGAACTGCCGCCGTTGACCAGGGAACAGATGATTGGTGTCAAACGCATTTATGACACCTACATCAAAGCTTCGGTACACCATCTCTGGTAAGGTGTATCGGCATCAAAAAGCGGCCGTGATGACCGCTTGATGTGATGATTGATTGACTTGACACGCCCTGTTCGGGCGTGTTTTTTTACTATACTTGAACGGTTTTCTTTTTGAAGATCTGGCGACGGAGCAGGATCACATTGATGACGATGAAGGCCACGGCTGTAATACCAAGCGTGATGAGGGCGAGCGTGTCGCTACGATACGCGATGCCAACCAGCATCAGCAGCGGGAAACCAAAGGCGATCGCGCTGCTGGCACCGAGCACCAGGTTATTGGCGGCCGGTGTCTGGAAATGAGGATCGATCTCGCGCAGGAGCGCGATCCCGGTCGATGCGGTCCCGGTCAGCATGCCGAACATCGAAATGGTCGCTTCCAGTTCATAATCGGGATAAACGCGCTTGCAGATGAAGCGGATATAGATGAAGGTCAAGATGCCGCCGGCCGTGGTCAGGATCAAGAAGGGGATCCACAGTTGTTGCAAATCGGCGATATTGATGGCGGCGATGCTGGCGATGATCATGAAGTCGAAAGCCGTGCCGGCAATCCGGTTGAGCATGTAGTCATTAGGATAGCGACGCTGCATGATATGCCAGTCCCTGAGTTTGGCGAAGAGGCGTTTGAACAACAAGGCGAACAGGGTTGCCCAGATGAAGTTGAAGCCCCAGATCAAAGGACGCATCGATTCAGTGCCGAAATCACCGAAAGCACCGGTCAGGATGACCCAATCGAAACCCTTCATGAATAAATAGGTGACAAAGTAGACCAACAACACCAGGCAAATCTGGACTGTGAATTTATCGATTGCTTCCGAGAGCGGAATCTCATCGGCTTCTTCGACCACGGCGGTGGTCACTTCCGTCTGTACGGTGCCGTCGGCCTTGACTTCGAGCTTGCGTTTCTTGACCAGATAGTTCAGGTACGCCACGCCCAGGACACAGGCCCAGATGAAACCTAGCGAGGCGATGGAAAGGCCGAATGCCTTGCCGCCGGCAAAAGGATTGACCATGTTGGTTTCATAGACATTGCCCATGTTGCCGGCCGGACCGGGTCCTTGTCCGAAGCCCATCGGCAAGAGCATGCCGGCACCGCTGATCAGTTGTGGAAACAAGGTCAGCGCAAGCGTGATTGTGATGATTAGGCCGATTGTGGCCTGCATGACATACGTATTAACAATGACCAGGCCGCTGTCGACGGCAACCATTTTGGAAGTCTTCTTCTGGCTGGAGAGCGATTTGAGCGCAAGGGCGATGAAACCGATGGCCAGCGTGTGAAAGGTGATCATCTCCATGAGTGATACCTGGAAAAAGCCTGTTGGCAGGATATTGAGCTCTTTGATCAGGAGCATCATGAATCCGGCAAACACCGCCGTTGGCAACAACGAACGACGCAGGAAGCCGATCTTGCGACGGATGATGTTCGCAAGCAGCAAGACAAGTGCCAGGAAGGCAATCTGGTTGAGAACCGACCAGTAGTTCGAACTCCAAAATTCCATGATGGTCTCCTTTGGCATCGACCGGCGATGCGGATGTGACATGCAACTGGCATTAGGATATCACACATTACTTTGAATATCAAGTTGTTTCGCACATCTCATGCGTGTTGTTTTTCAGGACAAACAGTGGGGAATCGCCTGGTGGATTGATGGGTGTTCAATGCAAGAAAACCTGACTTTTTTCATGTAATCATTTTCATTTTAAACAACGTTTTTTGTCCTTCTTTTTTGTCCTTCTTACTGGTATGATGAAAGCACAGAAAGGGTGGCTCGCTGATGGAGGAATACCGGTTGCATCGTCATTTCCTATGCATCGATTTGAAAAGCTTTTATGCCTCGGTCGAATGTGTCCTGTTGGGGCTCGACCCTTTTTCGACACCCTTGGTCGTGGCGGATGTCTCCAGGGGAAGTGGCTCGATCGTTTTGGCGGTTTCGCCTTATCTCAAGGCCAAAGGCATGCCGGGCCGCTGCCGCATCCACGAACTGCCAAGCGACCTTGGCATCATCTTTCAAAAGCCACGCATGCGCACCTATCTTGAATTCGCCACCCGCGTGATCGGCCTTTATCTGCGCTTTGTCAGCGAGGAAGACCTTCATGTCTATTCAATTGACGAAGTCTTTCTTGATGTCACCAGTTATTTGCATTACTATCAGATGGACGCGGTCGGATTGGCCGGTGTCATCTTGCAAGCCTTGCGTGAGGAGATCGGTCTTTACGCCACTTGTGGCGTCGGCCCGAACATGTTATTGGCCAAACTCGCGCTTGACCTGGAATCAAAGCAATCGCCCGATTTCATCGCCCGCTGGGATTATGCGGACGTGCCGGCCAAGCTTTGGCCGGTCACGCCGCTTTCGAAGATGTGGGGCATTGGTCATCAGATGGAACGTCATCTCAACGGGTTGGGGCTTTCGACCATCGGTGACATCGCCCATTACGATCTGCGTGTGCTGAAAAAACGGTTCGGCGTCATGGGTGAGGAACTTTATTACCACACCCATGGCATTGACATGAGCCTGCTACAACAAAAAGCGACCTTCAAACCAAGAGGCAAGAGTTATGGCATCGGCCAGACCTTGTTTCATGATTACCACGTGCCTGATATTTTCCAGGTCATGCTGGAAATGACCGATGATCTTGCCAAGCGTCTGCGCCGGTCAGGAAAGACCGCCCGCACGATTGCGCTCGGCATCGGTTACAGCAAGGCCATCGGCGGTGGTTTCGGACGCCAGGTGTCGCTTGATCAGGGCACCTGTCATGCTTCTGTCATTTTCCAGGCCTGTCTCGATCTTTTCAGACAGCATGACGACGGCAGTCCCATCCGCCGCATCCACATCAGCGTCAGCCAGCTTGTCGACAAGGGTGCCTACCAGTTCAGCTTGTTTGAAGATGCGGCGCAGCTGGTCAGGGAGCAGCGTCTTTATGACACCATTGACCAGATCCATGATGTCTATGGCAATAACAGCGTGACACGGGCGTCGAGCGAACTTGAAACATCAACCATCAAGGCCCGCAACCGCATGATCGGAGGCCACCATGTCTGAGACTTACGTTGATCGCGGCATGGTCAAATGGCAGCCGTTCGATTCCTTGGTCGGTTATCGGTCGATGCTGGGTGAACTGAAACAAACACTTGGCCAGAAACAAAAAGCGTCGCTTTGTGACGACGCTTTTGACATGCTTGAATATAATTTGCAACAGGCGTTGGCGGAAGGACTTGAGATCGAGGTCCATTATCATCAATCCGGTTATACACGTGTCACGTCCGGCACGATCAGACGGATCGACCCGCTGTTCAAAACGATGGTGCTGTCAACTGGTGAACGGATCAAGGCGGATGATGTGCTGGCCTTGATGCTGCCCTAGCGCGAAAGTGCCAGGCCGATCTCGCAAGCGACTTTGATATAAAGGTCGCTTTTTGACATGCCTTGATCGGCAAGGTCCCGCGCCTCCCAATGGGTTTCGCCCAAGAGGTCGCCGGTATACAAGAACTGGGCATAAGTGACGTTTCTGAAAGCGGCCATGGCGGCCAAAGCGGACACTTCCATGTCGACCACGATGCAACCTTGTTCGCGTCTTTGACGTGTTTTGGCGGGTGTTTCACGATAAAAGGCATCGGTCGTCCAGGTCATGCCGGTGACACATGGTACATCCAGGCGCTGAAACACCTGGGTGACTTTCTTGATGACATCGGGATCAAGATCGATGACATCGGCGGCAGGGGCATAATGATAACTGGTGCCTTCATCACGAAGGGCGCGGTCGGGAATGACAATATGACCATCGGCCAAATCGGGTCTGAGGACGCCACAGGCACCGAAAAAGACGAGGATGTCCGCGCCTTTGGCAATCACTTCTTCGGCAAACCCGACACACAGGGGTGCGCCGACGGCGGCCATGGTGATGGCCATGGTCGTGCCCTTGTAGTCCATCTGATAAATGGGGATGCGTCCATTGGCGGAATAGAGCGCGTCGATTTCCTTGACTTCGGGTCTGGCGGCCACCTTTTCGATGATTTGACGGGAAAATGCGAAAAGACAAATCCGGGGGAATCCGGCAACCGGCTTGACGACTTCGGTCGGTTCGATCAAGGCTTTGCGGGTCGGATCGAACCGGGTCAAAACGGATTTCATGGGCATCACCTTCCTGTCTTCATTTTATCATGGACCAAGCGGATTGATGATTGTATTTTGGTGATGGCCCTGATAGTTGACAAACCGAGGGGTTCATTGGTATAATAGAGGTGCAATCTAATCATGCGAAGAGTACAGAGCGAAGTCAAAAGAACCTGTTTCAGCGGTTTTTGCTTTGCTTGTTCTTTTTTACAGACAGGAGACCCCCATGCTTGACCAACAATCGATCATCCCCGCCATCAGCAACCACCAGGATTTGAAACGTTTCCTGGCCTTGCCGCTGGTCTATGGCATCTTGATGAATTTCCAGTTGGCCCAATTGCCCGATCTGGTGAACACCATGAAGCAAGCCGGTAAGAAGGTGCTGATCCATTCGGAATTGATCAGGGGGCTGTCCAGCGATGAATATGGTGCCATTTACCTGATTCAGGCCCTTGGTGTCGACGGCATCATTTCCAGTAAACCGAAAGTCATTGAGATTTGCCGGAAACGCAAAGTCATCGGCATCTTCCGCTTTTTCCTGAAAGACTCGATTTCGCTTGCGCAAAGCATCGATTTGGCCCGCAAGGTCGATCCCGATTACATCGAGGTGCTGCCGGCTTATGGCGTCGCCTTGATTCCGGAACTGAACAAACATTTGACGGCCAAGGTGTTGCTCGGTGGCTTGATTCAGTCCAGAATGCAGATCGACGACTGCCTCAGGCAGGGTGCGATGGCCGTGACCACCAGTAATGCTGCCTTTTGGGGATGAACTGACAACCTAATCCATTAATAAGAGACACAAGAGAGAGAAAAGACGACCCAGGTTGGTTTTTTCTCTTTTTCATTGAATAGAGGAGTGAACAACATGTATGACTACATCATCATCGGTGCCGGCATCATCGGTACCTGCATCGCCCGTGAATTGAGCCGCTTTGATGTCAAGGTGCTGGTCGTGGACAAGGAACCTGACGTGGCCAATCACCAGACCATCGCCAACAGTGCGATCATTCATTCAGGGCACGATCCTCATGAACAGACGCTCAAGGCGAAACTATGCGTGGAAGGCAACGCCCTTTTTGACGTTCTCGAGCAGGAACTTGACATCCCGGTGTTACGGACAGGCGGCATGATCGTGGCAATCGGTGACGCGCAGGAGCGTGTGCTTGAAGGCTTGTACCAGCGTGCGCTTACCAATCAAGTCAAAGAAGCGTCCCTCATCAGCGGTGACGAGGCGAGAATGCGTGAACCGAAACTTTCCAAACAAATCACAAAGGCCTTGCTGGTCCCGACGACCAAGGTCACTTATCCTTGGGAGGTGGCGTTTGCCTGTATGGAAAACGCCATCCATAACGGCGCCGAGCTGCGTTTGAACCATGCCGTGACAGGCATTGTCAGGCAAGCGCACGGCTTCACCGTGACGTTCAATGGCAAGACTCATGTCCAGACACGCCAGATCATCAGCGCGGCAGGGGTCTTTTCCGACCAGATCGCGGCCATGATTGAAGATCAGCCTTTGTATCGTATCACACCCCGGAAGGGTGAATATTTCGTCCTTGACCGCAAGGTCAAAGGATTTATCAACCATGTCATCTACCCTGTCCCCAACGAAAAAGGGAAAGGGGTGTTGTTGGTGCCACAAGTCCACGGCAACCTTCTGGTCGGTCCGACTTCGGTTTTCATCGATGACCACGAAGACCTTTCGAGCACGGCAGCCGGTCTCGCCCAGGTCAGACGTGATGCCATGAAACTGGCTGATGACATCCCGTTTGACAAAACCATCAGGACGTTTGCCGGCATCCGGGCGACATCGACGCATGAGGACTTCTTCATTGCCGAATCGAAGGAAGTCGAAGGCTTTTATCACGTCGCCGGCATCGATTCGCCCGGTCTGACCGCAGCCCCGGCGATCGCCCGTCATCTGATCAGACTGATCAGGGACAAGCACACCTTGGTTGAAAAACCCGGATTTGATCCCAGACGGAAGAAACCACACGCCTTTCATCGCCTGTCTGATGACGAAAAAGCTGTGCTGATCGCCAAGGATCCTAGACATGGCAATTTGGTCTGCAAATGTGAGAAAATCACCGAAACCGAGATCATCGCGGCCATCCATGGACCGCTTGGTGCCGATACGATCAAGGGCATCAAGAAACGGGCCCGGGCCGGTAGCGGCCTCTGCCAGGGCGGTTATTGCGAGGGGGCTGTCTTGAAACTGATTGCCAGAGAACGGGGTCTGACACTTGAAAAAGTCAACTACTATCATCCTGACACGCCCATCCTGGTCAAAGAAACGAAGGTGACATCATGAAGGTCGACATCCTCGTCATCGGAGGGGGCGCCGCCGGTCTGGCGGCCGCCTTGGCGGCTCATGATCCGCGTTACACGATTTTGGTCGTCGAACGCGAACCGCTGTTAGGCGGCATCCTCAACCAGTGTATCCACAACGGTTTCGGTCTGCATGTCTTCAAAGAAGAGCTGACCGGGCCTGAATATGCCAACCGCTATCTGAAAACTTTTCTGGCCAAGGGCATCGATTATCTGGTCGATACCACGGTCATCGACATCGAGAAGACCGCTGATGGCTTTATCGTGACGGTCTCGGGTTTGGAAGCGGGGCTCAAGACCATCACCAGCCGGACGGTGATTCTCGCGAGCGGCTGTTATGAACGCACCCGTGGCTCGATCACCCTCGCGGGTGACCGTCCCAAGGGCATCATGCCGGCCGGCAGTGCACAACGCTATCTCAACATGGACGGTTACCTGGTCGGTGAGCGCATTTTCATTCTGGGCAGCGGCGACATCGGTCTCATCATGGCAAGACGCATGGTGCTTGAGGGGGCGAAGGTGCTTGGCGTGGCGGAAATCATGCCTTATTCGAACGGTCTGACCCGTAACATTGTCCAGTGTCTGCATGACTATGACATCCCTTTATACCTTTCCCATACCGTGACCCATATCGAAGGTAGGCAAAGACTGGAAGCTGTCACGATCCAGGCTGTTGATGCAGATTTAACACCGATTCCAGGCACCGAACAACGATTTGAAGTCGACACCTTGCTTTTATCGGTCGGTCTTATTCCGGATGTGACGCTGTTTGATTCACTGACGCTGACCATGAGCCCGGTCACCCGGAGCGCTGTCGTCAATCAGTTTTTGGAAACCAGTGTCGAAGGTCTGTTTGTCTGTGGGAACGCCTTGCATGTCCATGACCTGGTCGATTATGTCTCGGATGAAAGCCACAAGGCCGGTTTGAATGCCAAGGCTTATCTTGAGCGTCAAGACAAGGTCGCACGCGCCGAGCACGAGATCATCGTGGCCGACCACATCCGTTATGTCGTGCCTCAAATGTTGGATTACAACCGTTTTGACGCGCCGGTCGAACTCATGTTCAGAACAACGACAAAAGCCGAACAGGCGGTGTTCAGGCTGGTTCAGGACGACAAAGTCATCAAAGAAAAGAAGGCACGCTATGTCGCGCCGGCTGAAATGGAGAAAATGATGCTCGATCCGCAAGATCTGATCGGAACGGGTCCGGTGACCTTGTATATGGAGGTGGTCAAGCCGTGAAAAAAATGATTTGTATCGTCTGTCCTGTCGGTTGTCATCTCACCGTCGATGACAACCATGTCGTCAAAGGGCATCGTTGTGCGCGCGGCGAGGCTTATGGTATCAAGGAAGTCACACATCCGACGCGGTTGTTGACGACGACGGTGCGCACCACCAGTCCGCGCGTGCCGCGCCTGTCGGTCAAAACAAGGGAGCCTATTCCCAAAGGCTTGCTTTTTGACGCCATGCGTGTGATCGGAAGGGTCAACATCGATCATGATGTCAAGGTCGGTGATGTCATCATCAAAGACCTTTTGGACACCGGTGTCGACATCATTGCCACAAAACCGCTTGATTTGCGTTACAATAAAAGAAAGGATGTGAGACGATGAAACCCTACATCATGGCGATCGACCAGGGGACGACCAGTACCCGGACCATCATTTTCGATCGACAAAGCAACATCGTGTCGACCGCCCAGCAGGAAATCAAACAATATTATCCCAAGCCGGGTTGGGTCGAGCATGATGCCAACGAGATCTGGATCAGCGTGTTGGCCACGATGGCCAAGGCCTTGGTGCAGGCCGATATCCATGCCGATCAGATCGCTGCCATCGGCATCACCAACCAACGTGAAACGACCGTGGTCTGGGACCGTGTCACCGGTCAACCCATCCATCATGCCGTGGTCTGGCAGTCAAGGCAGACCGCGCCGATCTGCGAAACATTGAAAAAAGACGGTCACGAACCGTTGTTCAGACAAAAGACCGGTCTGGTCGTCGATGCCTATTTTTCCGGCACCAAGATCAAATGGCTGCTTGACAATGTCAAGGACGCCCGGATCAAGGCGGAAAATGGTGAATTGTGCTTCGGGACAATCGACAGCTGGCTTGTCTACAAACTTTCCGGTGGCGTTCACGTCACCGATGTCACCAATGCCAGCCGCACCTTGATCTTCAACATCCATACGTTGCAATGGGACAAGGCATTGTGCGACATTTTGGATATACCGATGACGATGTTGCCCGAAGTACGGTCATCATCGGAAGTATACGCCAAGACGACCGATTATCACTTCTTTGGCCAAAAAGTGCCGATCAGCGGCATGGCCGGAGACCAGCAGGCCGCTTTGTTCGGACAGACTTGTTTTGACAAGGGCATGGTCAAGAATACATACGGAACCGGTTGTTTCATGCTCATGAACACCGGAGAGACACCGATTGCAAGCGAGCACGGCCTGTTGACAACCATCGCCTGGCGTCTGGGCGGGAAGGTCACGTATGCCCTTGAAGGCAGCGTGTTCGTTGCGGGATCGTCCATCCAATGGCTGCGGGACGGTCTCAAACTGATTGGCAACGCCGCTGAGACCGAATCATTGGCGTCTGCACTTCCATCCAACGAAGGTGTCTATGTCGTCCCGGCCTTCGTCGGTCTGGGCACACCGCACTGGGACTCTGATGCGAGAGGGGCGATCTTCGGACTGACCAGGGGCACGACCAAGGCACACCTTGCCCGGGCCTTGCTTGAAGCGATTGCTTATCAGTCTTTGGACGTGCTGCGCGCCATGGAGGAAGATACCAAGCTGCCGATCCGTTCGTTCAAGGTCGATGGCGGCGCGTCGGTCAATCCATTCTTGATGCAGTTCCAAGCAGATATCCTCAATCTTGAAGTCGAGCGTCCCGTCATCCAGGAAACGACCGCACTGGGTGCGGCCTATCTGGCCGGACTGGCAATCGGGTTTTGGAAGTCCACCGATGAAATCAAAGCATCGTGGAAACTCGATGAACGTTTCAAACCGGATATGGATGATGCTGAACGTCGACGTTGCCTGGAAGGCTGGCAAACCGCGATTGACGCGACACGTGGTTTCAAACCCAGTCAAGGCAAAACCTAAGTATCCTGATTTGCAAATCGTTCCTGAATGGGTGTATCATAAGCATAGACCACGTTGAAGGAGGTATCCGGCCGTGCAACATTTCGCCATCATGCTTGAAGATCTGATGCAACAACACAAGGCCCGTGTCATGATTGATCAGACCGCCGTGCTTTTCGTCTATCACGACGGTACGGTTTTTGCCTTGGCTGACAAATGCCCGCATATGGGCGCATCGCTGTTCAAAGGGACCGTTGAAAACGGTATCGTGACCTGTCGGGCCCATCGTGCCAAAATTGATATCAAGACCGGTGCGATTGAAGAAAAGGCCCGTATGATGTTTTTACGCCTGCCGACCCGGAAAGCCAAAACCTATCCTGTCGTCATCAAAGACGGCAAGGTGTTTGTCGAGGTCGGATCATGATGACCATCGTCATCACCGGTGTCACCAGCGGCATCGGCAAATCGCTCATGCAGATGTTCCTTGAGAAGGGCGAACGTGTCATCGGCATCGGCCGCAGCAAGGAACGATTGATCAAACTGGAACAGCTTTTTAAAGAAAGACAGTTCAAACATTACGATCTCGTCAAAGCCGATTTCGCCAGACTGTCGGATATTGATGAAGCGGTCGTCTATATCAAGAAGCGATACAACTACGGTATCGATGTGTTGATCAACAACGCTGCCATCGTGCCTCAGAAAAAGCATATCACGGAAGACGGATATGAGTTGCAATTCCAGGTCAATCATCTCGCGGTCGTCAAACTGACCCATGGTCTGTTGCCGTTGATCCAAATGGTTTCTGGCGTGGTCATCACGACTTCGAGCAATGCCCATCGCCCTGCCAAATTCGTGTCAAATGACCTCGAGGCCACGCGCCGTTATGGTTTGTTGCGTTCATATGCGCGAACAAAACTTTATAACATTTTATTCACCCGTGCAATGAACACTTATGTCTTTCCAAAGACAGGTGTCTACAGTTATGCGGTTCATCCCGGACTGGTGAAGACGGAAATCGGCACCAAGGACACTTCCCGTCTTTATGCTTGGTTCTGGCGTATGTTTACAAGGCGTGGTATATCGCCTGATGAAGCGGTTTCAACTTATAAGTATCTTGTCTATGACCATGCACGAGACGATGCCTGTTACTTCTACTTGTGTGAGCCGGAAAAGATGTCGAAGCGTGCTGCCAGCGATGCTTATCGCGATGCACTTTGGCAGGCGACCAATCAACTTTTAGGCCTTGATTTTGAACACTGACGAGACATGGTTCGATCGCATTTGGTGATCGTTTCCAACATACATGAAACAAGACGGACATCATGATGATGTCCGTCTTTTTCATTGAGTGATTTGAATGAAAACAGCATCAGGTGATCTGGTTGATAAATGTCAGCAGGTCGACCAATGTCCGCGCTGGTTGTTCTTCCATCGGCACATGTCCAATGTCTTCATAGATGACGAGATCGGCTGCTTCCAACATCAAGATTTCTTGGAATGCATACGCCAATGAAACAGGTACCCAGCTGTCTTCAAGTCCCCACATGACAAGGACGGGAATGCCTGATTCACGAATCAACAACAACCGTTCTTCACCGCTGGGACCAGCATCAATTTCCCTGGTATTACGCAAAATCGCCTGCCTGTTTCCAGATCGTCTGAGCAACTCATAATAGCGGGTAATCGTCTCTTCTTCCAAAGTCGAACCTGATCCATAAACACCTTCGAGAATGTTTCTTAATACAAATCTTGGTGTCATCTTGCTTGCGACTGCAGAGACGATCCGGCTTGATAAGATGCGCTGAATGCGGGCGGGTCCGCTTCCTCCTTGCATGCCGGGATAGACGGCTGAAATCAAGACAAGACCTTGTACTTCAAACCCGTCAACACCATGATATTCACTGGTGAAATACCAACTGACACCACCGCCCATTGAGTTACCGCCGATAATGATTTGATCGATTTCCAGATGATCCAGGAGTGCTTTGACAACCGCCGCCGATCGTCGTTGGGATGTGACCTGATCATCAAAACCACCACTCAAACCATGATACGGAAGATCGATGGCAAGCACGCGATAACCTTCCAGGACAAGCATGTCAGCCCAAGGTTTGAACGTATGTGATGAGGCGAAAGCGCCATGCAGCAAGACAATGACAGGATCATCGGTCTGACCGAAATCCTGATAATGAATATCGATATCAATCGTGTGTCCGTCCAGATGCAGAATCGCTAACGTGACATCGTGTGAATCGTCTGTGAAGTATGTCGCATCCAAGCGTTCACGAGCAATGTCGAAACGGACAAACACGATGGTCACGACCAACATGAGCACCAAGAAGATGATTGACAGGATTTTGATGATTCGAACGAACATGTTCATATACATGGCTCCTGATATAGACTTCTGTCTCCATTGTACCATATGTCCATATTATTGCGCGTATGCACGCGCGCGCGAAGGATAGGTATAAAAAAAGGATAGAGGGTTGAGACGGACCCTCTATCCATGCGATAGAAGGTTGAGACGAACCTTCTATCCAATTGAACCATGAAGATGTGATTACAGAATTCTTCGCGGACGAATAAAACTGCTCTCATCTTCATCGGAGATTCTTTCACGTAGGTGATTCAGCCCTGCGCTCAGTAGCAAAAATGCGCCCAACAAGACCAATGCGATAATGATGTTGAAATCGAAAAACACATAGATGAGAAAACCTAGCGCGACCATGTGATAGACCCACATCATGGTGCGGCAAATCTTCGGTTTTTCGGTCTTGAACGTTCTAAAATGCTCACCTTGGACCACGACCACGAACATGATGCAAAAAACATACCCGATCATGAATCCGAGGTTGATCAGCAGTGATACATCCACTGCCACCGATGCAAGTCCGGTTTCCAACAAATGTTGTGGTACCTTGTTGAAGAACGTCAATGGGGCTAATGCTGTCACGACAAATAATGTGCTCATCCTTCCACCTCCAATAGTCGCTTCCCCTATGATTCGACTTTTGTTCTATCCCCTGACAATCATTTTTTTCTGACTGTAACTGATGATACAGTCATCCCTTCATAGAACATTTCAGTCCTGCTTGGTTTGACATTCTCCAAGTGATACCAAAACGCCCCCCCTTGTTAGTCTTGTTTCTGTGATTCATTTGTCTGATTGGCAAAGTCCAATTAGCGATCTTGCCACCAAACGTATCATTCGTCGTTC
>RECG01000029.1 GCA_007692425.1 Acholeplasmataceae bacterium
AAGGCACATCAAAAAAAGAACCGCATGGTTCTTTTTTATGTTGAATCCTGCCCGTCAGTCACGATCAGATTGTCGGTCGGTTTGAAATAAATCACAGGTTCGTGCGCCAAGGCCGCTTTTGCAAGGTCGATCAGACTGGTCTGATATGTCGCCAACACCTCCGCCTTGGCAAACATCGGATAATGACCTCCGCCGGTGGCCCGGTAATTGTTCATCACGATGGTGAAATGATCATCATCCTTGACCGGTTGTCCTTGATAAAGCAACCGGGTGATACGCGAACCCACCGGACGGCTGACATCAATCGTGTAATCAATGCCGTCATAAATGTCAACATTATAATGTTCGATTTTGGGATGCAGAAACGACGGGTCTGTGACGATGACGCCTTCGGACAAGGCAAAGTACATCGCGGATCGCTCAAGTCCGGCCTTGAGGGTCTTGCCATCAATGCGCAGCTTGACCAAGATGTTAGGAAAGACAAAATTGGCCGCCAGGTCGTTAAGGGTCAGATCACCTGCGAATCCGGGTGCCTGGTTGGGCAGGGAACTGCAACTGATCATGGCACCTGACAGACGTAGTTGAAGATGGTTGATCCATTCAAAAAGTGGATGTTTGTGCAGTCTTGCCTGAAAAGGATCGTCGATTCGCATGTCAAGTCTTGTCTGACCGATCGGCTCAGACAACCATGCGAGGGTCTTGTCATGATAAGGTTTCAAAAGGGTTGATAAATGCGGATCCTCAGGCATGTCCATGTTGACAAGCTGTCCGGTTTTCGACTTGATCCGCCATCCTGAATCATGGTTGTCCATGACCAGCTTGATCACGCCTGCCATGCGGGCCTGGTCGGCGGTCTGCAAGACCAGCGGACCAGCCTGCACATGCACGACCAGCGGCAAGTGTTGATGTCCGGTCAGCAGCACATCGATGCCGGCAATCCCCGCGATGGCGTGGCCTTGGTTTTCATGGCTCTGCACGCCAAGCGGTTGTCCGGTCTCGAAATCTTTTTCGATGCCCCCGTGGTAAAGGACGACGATGACATCGACATCCGCCCTGATGCGCCCAACCATTGTTTTGACACAATCATAGGCGTCTTCAAATACGAGACCCTTGATATGTCCGGGTTGTTCCCAATGGGGGACATAACCGGTGATGGCACCGATGATGCCGGTTTTGATGCCGTTGTCATGCTTGTGGATCAAATAGGGCCGATAGACGTGATGGCCTTTCTCATCGAGGATGTTGCAGCAAATCACAGGACAGGTGATGGTTTTGGTGAAATCATCGAGGTAATCACGCCCGTAGTTGAAATCATGATTGCCGAGCGTGATGGCGTCGTAACCGAGATGATTGACGGCCAAAGCGGCCGGATTGAGCGTGCCAGGCATGCGTAAACGATGATGATCGAGCAAAGGGCTTCCTTGCAAGAGGTCACCGTTATCCAATAACAGAGAGGCTTGATCACATGATTTCAACCATGTTGTCAAACGTGTCAAGCCGGCGAAGTCAATGGTTCCAGTGCCGTAGTCATGGGCGAGCAGACGTCCGTGGACATCTGACGTATAGATGATATGCAGATGATGTGTCATGTTTTCACCTCATGATAATTGTATCATAAGTGCTATCTTTAGAAGGGTATCGACAAGGTGAAGCGTAAACAAAATGCAAAAAAAAATTAATTGACCTTTCAAACCTAGTTCATTTGATATATAATATCAATAGGTAACCGTTCTTAAGCAATAGGGGAAAGGTACCAAAAAAAACAAAAGGAGAAACGAAATGAAGAAGATTTTTGTCCTTGCTTTGCTGTTGTTCCTCGGCTTTGGACTGGCCGGATGTGAACTCGGTGGCGGTGAAACTGGTGATCCATATTCCTATGACACGCTGACCGTATTCTTTGTTCCATCCCGTGATGCCCAATACATTTTGGACACAACAGAACCTTTGAAAGTGCTACTCAAAGATGAACTGGCCCGCCTTGGCATCACAGTAGGTGAAGTCATCATCGAAGTCGGTACGACTTATGAAGCAGTTGGCGAAGGCATGGTTTCAGGAACCGTCGATGTGGGCTTCTTGCCTGGCGGCACCTATGCGTTATACTCGCAGACTGGTAATGTTGATGTCATTCTCGCCTCCACACGTGCCGGTTTGAGCAAAGACTCACCGAATGCGATTGACTGGAATGACGGCGAGCCGACCACTGGCGACCCGACCAACCAGGTCACTTTTTACCGTAGCCTCATGGTTGCAGGACCGAGTCCTGTCGGACGGGCATTGGCCGCCAAAGTCAACAACGGTGAAGCACTGACATGGGATGATGTCAATAGCGCGACTTGGTGCATCCAAGGTCCGACATCGTCTGCCGGAACCGTTTATCCTTCAGTCTTGCTTTATAACATGTTTGGCAACAAGGTCACCGATCTTGACAACGTGGTCAATGCCGGTGGCTATGGTCCTTCCATGAGCCAGTTGGCTGCAGGCAACTGCGATGTTTCCACCATTTATGCCGATGCACGTCGTGATTATGCGGTAGCTTGGGAAAATCCAGTTGGCGATGGAGGCTACGGCCGTCCTGCTTCCATTTGGGCAGAAACCGATGTCATTTTGGTCACCGGCGGTATCTTCAATGACACCATCTCCATTTCTACAGTCACCGTCAATCTGACATTGAAACTGGCCCTTCAGCTTGCATTCATCAACATCGTAAACACACCGATTGGTTTGGAAATCTTTGAAGTCTACAATCACCAAGGCTACAAGGTTGTCGTAGATGCTGATTATGAAGACGCTCGCACCGCACAACAAATCATTCTAGGCGACGACTGATCCACATGCTGATGAGGGGTTTGCCCGACGGCAAACCCCTTTTCTTATCAAAAATCAATCAATAAAGGAAGTCATATGATCAGCTTTGTTAACATAGGAAAAACCTATCCTAATGGCACAAGAGCCCTCAACAATGTCACCCTTGATATCAAACAAGGAGAATTTGTGGCAGTCATCGGACTCAGTGGTGCAGGCAAATCCACCTTGATCCGTCTTGTTAACAAGATGATCAGCATCACTGATGGTGAACTGACTGTCAATGACATCAAGGTGGATGATAAGTTAAAAGGCAAGAAACTCAGACAATTCAGAAGAAAAATAGGCATGGTCTTTCAATCATTTAACCTGATTGGCAGAACGACGGTCGTCCGTAATGTGCTGGCTGCAAGAGTGGCGGATATGGACCCCTTCCGCAGTATTTTTGGCATTTATAATAAAAAAGACAAGATTCTGGCGCTTGAAGCGCTAGACAAAGTCGGTATATTGGAAAAAGCCTATCATCGGGCTGACCAACTTTCCGGCGGGCAGCAACAGCGTGTCGCACTGGCACGCACCATTGCCCAGGATCCTACGATCATCTTGGCCGATGAACCGGTCGCTTCACTCGACCCGATCACGGCCAATCAGGTCATGAAGGATTTTGAACGCGTCAACAAGGACCTTAACATCACCGTGGTGGCGAACATGCACCATGTTGACATGGCCTTGAAGTATGCCAAGCGGGTTATTGGCATTCGTGACGGTGAGATTGTCTTTGACGGTCCCGCCACCAAGGTCAATGAAAAACTGCTCAAGGAAATCTATGGACGTGAAATCACCGATGAGGATATCATGTTCAAAGCTGACGATGAATAAAGTCAAGGCTTTTTTGAAACGTTTGGGTGGCACCATCGCCAAGGTTACAAAACCCGCACGTCTTTTTATCGAAAGACAAACGGTCAAACTTTTGCGTTTGCTTAACCGTCTGACCATCCAGACCAAAAGCGTAAGAACCCATACGCTTGGCAACGGCATCGATGTCATCGAGCCGTTTTCGATGCTTCCAATCACCATCCTGATTCTCTATGCATTGTCAGCCTGGGCCTGGCGCATCACAAGAGTCGACTTGATCAAGCTCATTTTTCGCTTTGGCAATTTCTTTGACATTCTCAAAGACATGACAGAACCGCGGTGGGCTTATTTCAATGTCGCCCTCAGGCCTATGCTAGATACGATTCAAATGTCTTTTCTAGGTTCGCTGCTGGGTGCGTTGTTCGCCCTTCCAGTGGCTTTTTTGGCGTCATCAAACTTAAACAAGAGTCCCATTGCACTGGGGTTTGTCCGCTTTCTTTTGTCACTCTTCAGAACCATACCGGTGCTCGTATACGCCTTGATTTTTGCTTTGATTTTCGGCTATGGTACATTGGCTGGGACGCTCGCCATCATGATATTCACTTTCGCCCTGCTGTCCAAGATGCTTTATGAGCAAATCGAAACCATTGATTTGGGCGCTTATGTCGCCATCGAGGCGACCGGCGCCACCAAGGTCAGGGCTTTTTCGACTGCCATCATGCCCCAAATCATGCCGTCATACCTGTCATTGTCACTCTACAGTTTTGAGATCAACATCAGGTTCGCGGCCATCTTAGGATATGTTGGCGCCGGTGGTATCGGTCTCTTGCTTGATGACCGCATGGCATGGCGACGTTATCATGAAGTCGTCGTGATGCTGGTGATGTTATTTGTCGTCGTTTTCACCATTGAATCCCTGTCACGCTACATCCGCAGGAGGTTGACATGATGCAGAAGAAACTGACTGTCCAAGAAGCGTATGACAAGCAGCCCAAGACCTGGATCATTGTGCTGGTCAGTCTGACCGTTGTCATCGGTCTGGCGATTTGGAGCTCAAGCGTCCTGCGTTTCAGAAACATCAACCCCCAAGGCATTCAAATCGTGATCGGCATCTTCAATGCCTTTCTCAATCCAAACATTGACTGGCTGACACGTTTTGACCGGGTCGGCATACCCATGCAAATGCTCGAGACCGTGGCCATCGCCTTTCTAGGAACATTGCTCGGTGCGATCCTGGCCTTGCCGTTTGCGTTTTTGTCAAGCCGTAACATCACCCGTTATTTCAGCATCATCGGTATCATCGCGGTCACCATGATCCGCACGTTTCCGATCTTCATCCTCGGCTTGATGTTCATCAAGGTCACCGGACCCGGACCATTCGCGGGTGTGATGACAATCGGTCTGGCTTCTATCGGCATGATGACCAAACTTTATGTCGAATCGATCGAGGACATCGACAAGGGCATCCTTGAAGCGTTGGATGCCACCGGTGCGACCACCTTCCAGAAAATCCGTTACGGGATCATTCCTCAGTTGTTTGCCAACTTCATTTCCAATACGATCTATCGTTTTGACATCAACATCCGTAACGCGACCGTCCTTGGACTTGTCGGTGCGGGCGGGATTGGTTCGACCCTGATCTGGGCCTTGCAATCGGGGCGTTGGCGCGATGCGGCAGCTGCCTTGATCGGCATCATCGTCGTCGTCCTGGTTATTGAATTCTTTTCAACCAAACTTCGACGCAAGATTGTAGGCATCCAGTAACGAACATCTAAAAAGAAAGAAAAAGAGCCTTGGAAGGCTCTTTTTTCATGAAAATTTGTCGTAGAACACATGTTCAGGTTTGATCTTGTGTTTCTCAAGCACGCGGATGCAGGCATCAATCATGCCAGGCGATCCACATAAATAAGCTTCAGCTTCGGTTAGATCATCTGTCAACCGGTCGACCACATCGGTGATCAATCCGGTTTCACCCTGCCAGTCGTCTTCAGGCAACGGTTCGGACAAGGCCGGGATATATTCAAAGTTCGGATATTCTTTTGCCAGTTGTTCGAATGCCTCGGTGTAATACAAATCACGTTTGGAACGGGCTCCGAAGAAGTACTTGACCTTTCTGGGCATGCCACGGTCCTTGAGGACGGACAGGATCGAACGAATCGGTGCCTTTCCGGAACCACCAGCGATGCAGATCATGTCACGATTGGAGTCTTCCTGCAAGAAGAAGTCGCCGTATGGACCGGTCAGGATAACCTTGTCGTTTTCCCGCAGGGCCTTGTGCAGATAGGTGGTTGCGAGTCCGTTGGGGACATAGCGCACAATCATGTCAACGATGTGGTCGTCTTTGGGGTTCGAAGCAATCGAATAGGCGCGGATGACATCAATGCCAGGCACCTTGACCTGGGCGTATTGACCCGGTTTGAAGTCAATCTTGTCCGGTTCAATCAAACTGAAACGCACCAGTTTGATGTCATACGTCAAATCTTCGATATGGGTAATGCGGGTCTTGTATTCTTTCGCACCAAGCAGGTCTTCAGGAAGGTCGATTTTGACGTCACCACGCACTTTGACCTGACAGGAGAGACGAATATGGTCATCTCGCTCCTGTTGGCTCAAAAAAGGATCTTCAGTCGGTTTGATGTCGCCACCGCCTGCGGTGATCCGAACCTTGCAAAAGCCGCAAGTCGCCTTGCCGCCACAAGCAGAAGGAATGAAAATCTTGTGATTGGTCAGGGTGTTAAGCACGGTGTCATCACCATGGACGATGATTTCTTTCTCGTCGTTGATGATGATGCGTTTCTCGCCGGCGGCCCCCAGAAGCTTTTCGGCAACGACCAAAAGGGCGGTGATGACGAGCAGCACACCAATCAAGATGATGGGGACAAAAGGATTCATGTCAGATCAGTCCTTTCTTCAAATGCTTGCCAGGCCGGTGAAACCGATGAAGGCCAGTGACAGGATGCCAAGAATGATAAAGACGATGCCTTTGCCGACGAGACCCTTTGGGACATCGGCGGTTTTGGCCAATTTTTCACGGATGCCGGCCAACAGGACAATGGCGATGAACCAGCCGATGGCGGAACCGAACGAGAAGGCGGTCGTCTGCAGGAAGTTGTAATCGCGGTTGACGAAAAACAGTGAGACGGCCAAGACCACGCAGTTGACAGTAATCAAGGGCAGGAAGATGCCGAATGCGTTATAAAGACGGGGAATGAATTTTTCGAGCACCATTTCCAAAAACTGGACCGTGGCAGCAATCGTGATGATGAAGACCAGCAATGACAGCCTTGACGTGCCAGTCAGTTGTAATAGACGATAAATCGGATAATTGATCATCGCCGTCAAGGTGACCACGAAAATGACGGCCAGACCCATGCCCTTGGCATTCTTGACATTGGTCGAAATGGCAATCAGCGGACACATGCCCAGGATGTAGACCAGGGCGATGTTGTGATTCAAAATGGATGCGATGAAGAGTTCAATCAGGTTTCCCATGGTTCATACCTCCTCAAGCCTGGGCCGCGACGTCATAATTCTTGGACATTTCGCGGATGATCCAGATCAGGATGCCCAAGACGAAGAAACCGCCTGGGGCCATGGTCATGACGACCCAGCTCGGCCAGTTGTCGGGCATGACCTGCATGTTCAAGATGGTTCCGAAAGCCAACAATTCACGGACAACGGCAATCAACACGAGCACGTATGTATAGCCCATGCCGCTGGCAA
Organism: Acholeplasmataceae bacterium; assembly: GCA_007692425.1. GTDB lineage: Bacteria > Bacillota_I > Bacilli_A > Acholeplasmatales > Acholeplasmataceae > RECG01. The sequence continues at coordinate 7,381 of RECG01000029.1, forward strand.
AACCATCAATGGCGGTGTAGCGTACCGGGTTTTTGACAGCGAAGGCTTCGGCCCGGCCCATCACGATGCAGTTGGTGATGATCAGACCGACGTAAGCGCCTAGCTCTTTTTCGATGTCTGGAAAAAAAGCTTCCAAGAACATCTGGACCAGAATGACAAAGGTTGAGATGATGACCATGTAGGTCACCATCCGGACCTTGCCGGGAATGAAGTTCCTGATCAATGAGACGGTCATCGAGCTGGCCATGATGACAAAGGTGACACCCAGGCCCATGGCGATGGCGTTTTCGACCTTGTTGGAGACGGCCAGGGCCGAGCAGATGCCGAGTACGGCGATGATCACCGGATTGTTCTTGACAAGACCGTCTTTGGAGATGTTGAACCAACGCGTGTATTTCATACGGATCCATTTCATGGCCTAACCTCCGTTCTGCACCGACAGCCACGCGCTGCGGTGTGCATCGTAAGATGCATTGAGAATGTTCTCAAACGCGGTTGATGTGCCGGTGGCACCGGTAATGGCATCAGCCTCGTTAGGCCCGTCCGCGCCGTCGCGGGTAATCACGATGACCGGCACCATCTTGACGCCGGCAAAAGTGTCCAAGTAACGTCGTTCAGCGACACGACCACCGAGTCCCGGTGTTTCCTGTTGTTGGAAAATGGTAATGGAAAGAATTGTTTCAAAATCGGCTTCAAGACTGATGATGCCGACGATCGGTCCCCAAAGGCCCGAGCCTTCAAAGACATAACTGACGGCTGATGTCTCCTTGTCGACATAGAAGGTGAAATCGTCAACCGTGACAACCTCCACCCGGTCTTCAAAAACCGTGCTGATGTTGCCGAACGTGTAAGTCACACCGTAGGCATCAAGAATCGTTGATTGAAGTTCGGCCTCACGGTTGGCGATGATCCGTTCACTTGTCAACGCATCGGCGCCGAGCAAGAGAACCGATGTGACGACACCAAGAATGATGACGAAAATGAAAACTTGCACATTGCTTTTCATGATGGCACCTCCACGGTTTCCACATCTGGGGTGTGACGCCAATTGTCGATCAGTGGTGTGACCGCATTCATGATGATGATGGCGAAGGTGACACCTTCGGGGAAACCGATGGTGCTACGGATGACTACGGTGATCAAGGCAATGCCGATGCCATAGCAGACGCGTCCCCATGGTCTGACCGGTGCCGTGACCGGGTCGGTCGCGACAAAGAAAGCCCCAAACATGAGTCCGCCGACAAAGAGCGACATGAAAGGATCGCGGAACGTATAAAAGGTGTCATCGATCCATGAACCGACCAACGTGACCACGAAGACCGTGCCGATGAAGGCAAGCGGAATGCGCCAGTCGATGACTTTCAAGATGATCAACAACAACCCTAGCACGAGGATGCCCAGACGAAAGGTTTCACCAAGCGTGCCGGGAACATTGCCCATCAAGAGCTGCCAGAGCGTATAATCGAAACCGACACCGCTTCGCAGTGAAATCAGCGGTGTTGCTGTCGTGATCAAATCGGGTTGAAGCGGATCAAGCCACTGCGTGGTCATCTGGACCGGAAAAGATATCAGGACAAACAAGTATCCGACCAAAGCGGGGTTGAAGACATTTCGCCCCAATCCACCGAAAATGCTTTTACCGAAAAAGACCCCGAAACCCGAACCGATGGCCACCAGCCAGAGCGGAGCCGTCGGTGGCATCAACAACGCAAGCACCAGCGGGGTCACCATCCAGGCGGCATCCAGTTTCCGTTTTCGGAATCTGGCAAACAGCCCTTCAATGATGATGGCCACCGCATAGGAGACGGCCGCGATCGCCAGCACATAGAAACCAAAGATGACGGTTGCTGCAATCAGCAGTACCGTCAAAGAACCGGTAAAAAGCAAAAGGTTTCGATTTGTCGGAACATTCACATGAACAACAGGATTCGAGCCCACTGAAATCACCGCTTTCTATTCAACATCATGTTTAAAACAACCACTTCATTCTCGCTGAAGGTCATTTTATGATAAACGAGAATTCCTTATTATATTTTAGCATAAGACAAATGAAATTGACAAACGAGTTGCCATTAACAACGATATTTTGACGATCAGATGGAGATGTGCATGACATACGCCATTCATTGGCATGGTTGCAATCCGTTTATTATGACCATTTGATACAAGAAACTGTTAAGAAATCAAGATAGGTGCTTTATCTTTACAAAAAATAGGGTTATAATGGAGTATAGGTGAAACAAACAGGAGGTTTTTGTATGGAAAAAGCGAAATATGGTTATGGTTGGGTTTTAAAATTCATATTGGCTGCCATCTTGTTGGGTGTAGGCGTTTTCATGGCTTTCTCACCAGAAGTGGTCTTTATCATTACCGGTGTCACGATCTTGATCTTCTCGTTGTTAAGGGTCGTGCCCTTGATGAAATCTTTGAACAAAGAAGTGCTCCGCACCATCAACTTGATCGAAGTCATCTTTGATTTCATCATTGGTGGTGTGTTGGTCGCCATTGCATTGACAAGGGCGGATGATTTTGCCACCCAGCCCATCTGGGGGATGATCTACCGCTACTCATTGGCCTTTTTCTTCTATGTCAGAGGCTTGGTGTTTTTCAATTCTGTCGTCTTCTTTGGTGAAAAAACCGAAGTTCCCAAGTTCTGGATTCACATTGCTGTCCTGACCTTGGGTGTCATCATTGCCGTCATCCCTAATTTTGATGCAGCCATTGCCGGTATTTTCTTCTTGGTCATTGCCTTGATTGGTTCCGGTTATCTTGGCTATGACGGTTATGGCGGTTACAAGAAGTATCGCGAGTTTTCCAAGCAACTGAACGAAGGTGATCGTCCATCACCCACTCCACGCAAGGAAAAAGGCAAAGAATTGCCATCCAGAATTGAAGAAGAAGAGCGTGACGAGACATACATCAGCTAAGAACTGAACCCCCACAAATCATCTATCAAAGGGAACACCGCCGGTGTTCCCTTTTCATGTTTATCACATGTGTTCGCGTGATTGTCTGGCAACGCTGAAATCACGCTGATTTAATCAACCAATAAAAATAGGGGATTACACTTGCAGTTTTGATTGAAATTGGTTACAATAGCAATGTATGTGTGGGGCTGTAGCTCAGCTGGGAGAGCATTACAATGGCATTGTAGGGGTCGAGGGTTCAAGTCCCTTCAGCTCCACCATTCTCATGATTTCATCTCAGCACGTCTTTAGATGTCGATTGTTGATGACAAACACGATGTGATCATAACGAAAAGGAAACTTCATCGGAAGTTTCCTTTATTCTTATCCCATCATGAGTTTAAACCGGTGGATGAACAAGGTTGCCACGAGCAGATCGGCAGACCCACCGAAACTCAGACCTCTTTGCACAGCCGATCGTGTATAGTGTTTCACCATCGTTAAATCAGACATGTCCAAGGCTGCAATCTCATCTTTGATCAACTGATATTCACGCAGCGATCCAGCCCGTTTGAGCAAGACCGTGTCCTCGCTTTCAACAATCAAAACCTGCAACAACTTTCGTAGCATGACATCATCGAGCTGTGTATCCGGTTCGAGCAGCGACAAGGCCTTGGTGACGGAAGGAAGACCATCATGCACTTCGCCCCTGACACCTCTGATGCCATATTGTTCAAACGCCTCGATACCGGAGGTTGTTTCTGCATGGTCATCGAACTCATGCAAAATATCTTTTGTCATGGTCTTGATATGACTAAATGACATTGACATGTCTTCCTGACGATGGATGACGACACCGGTCGCCAGCAAGACCAGACCCAGGACAAAGATCAGACCTTTGTAACAATTGACGCCAGCTGTTGCCGTCAGCATGGCCTGTTCGGCCGCGATGCCCAACGACCTGGCTCGTTCAAGCAAGCCTTCGGGGTCACCACGTTCAAGTCCGATCAGAAACGCGTTGACAAGATGGGGAATGATGGCGTCCTTGGCCTTGATCATCAAGGCATGGTTCATGTCATGGTGGGCACCGCTCGTCTGTCGCTCGACCAGACCGAACTTGTGTTCGAGATCAAGTTCCAACATGATGACCTCATCAATCAACCTGGTCATCCTTGATTGCATGTCATCATGGACCTTGTCATGGATGAATGTGACCAGGTCTTTCATGTCATGACGTTGTTCGCGCACGCAGATGTGGGCAGGTTGCTCGCACAAGAAGCAGGACCTTTCTGCGTATCCGAGCGAAGTTCTTGCAAGAGGCGTGCCGTCAGGCTGATAGACATCGAGATCGATCAATCTGCCCAAGGGGTGGGTATCTTCAATCATCACAAGCGCTTGTTTGATGGTGGTTGCATCCCATGACGGCGTCACCAAGAGTAAACAAGGCCCTTCCTGGTGCGATGTGAGTGTTTCTTCGTGGATGACGGTCATTTCCTGTTTGAGCACGTTCGTGAAAAGACGCACCAAAAAGCGCGCCTCGCGTGTGTGTTTGTCATCGCCGGGTGTATTGGCCTTGATGACGATGACCAGATGACCGATATAAGCTTGAAGACATTTCAAGATGATCTTGTAGCGTTTTTCACGGATCAAGAGCCGCTCTTCATGCATCAAAGATCGACCGGCCTTCCTTTGAAATCAAAAAACGATAAGTGGCATCCGGTACGAGCGGTTTAAGCACGTCGTATTGACGATTTTTGGCGAGCATGCGCACCCAGGAGGCACTGATGGCTTGCCCCCCTGTCTCAAGTCTTGGAATCATGACCAACCGGTCTTTCAGGATGGTCTGCATTGTCTGGTTGTAAGCATGGGTCATCGGATCATGAGGTTCGTCGGCCACGTAACGTTTGTCAATCTTGAATAACGGCATGAAGTAATGATCGAAAATGCCGATGTCAAGTTGCATATAGGCAAGACTGGCGTCACTCAGTTCTTTGAGAAAGTAGGTCGGGAAGGTCGAACGGGAGATGATGTAGGGGGTCGAGGGCAGAAGGTAAACGTTTGGAAGATGACTGGTAGCCTCCTTGACCAAGTCAAACCGGATTGGATAAGGCACGAGCGAGGCATCGGTCTCGACCAAAAACAATAACACCCGGTCAGATGCCCTGGCACATGTTTCGATCAGATGAAGATGGCCGTTGGTGACCGGATTGCAGTTCATGACCAAGGCACCCGTGCGACCGGTAAAAGGTGGCAGGGCTTGAGCGAGTCCGGTCAACTGATCGGTAATGACGTCCATGTTGTTTTCAAACAGGACGATGGTGTCTGTCTCAAAGACAAGCTGATAGGGGAATCCTGTGAAGAATGGTTTGCTTGCCGGTGTCGTAAACAAAAAATGTTTGGTGATGCCCTTGTGTGCCAGATGGTTGATCAGACGGGACAGGATGTCGGCGGTCAGGTTTTCACCCTGGTATTGTTCGTCCACGGCGATCATCTTGATGACATTATGGTCAACCGATCCCGTAGCGATCATGTGTCGGCCGTCATAGAGACCGATGGTATGGTCGACCTGGGATTCGAATGACAGACCGAAACGTGTCAATAAGGCACGTACGTCTTTCAGTTCCAAAGGCGTCTTGCAATCGACAACACGATACATCATGGGGTCACGTCCTCCTTACGGTAGAGACAATCGATGACGGTGCCGTCACGGTATCTGACGATGCCCACCACATCATCGTGATGCTTGATGGGATCAGGTTTGCCAGTCATGGCCAATGCCTTGTCACGCAAGGCTTCGATGGTCATGACAGGGAGCGATGTATCTTTCAACATGTCAATCAAATCGGTGCGTCTTGGATGGATGGCGATGCCACGTTCCGTGACAATCGCATCAATGGTTTCACCTGGCGTGGTGATGGTCGTGACCTTGTCCTTGATGATGGGAAGACGGGTTTTGACAAGGTTGGTCGTGATGATGGCGAGTCTTGCACCGTAGGCGGTATCGGCGTGACCGCCGCTGCCGCCGATGATGTTGTCATGGGAATCGGTCGTGACGTTGACATTGAAGTCAAGGTCGACTTCGGTCGCACCCAAAATGACGAGATCCAGTCGATTGACAATCGGATCGGGGTGATGCGGATTGGCATAAGACGATGCATCCATGAAGAGATGATGTGGATTTACACGGTAGGATTCGACAGCTTTCAAGTCAAAACACTGCACGTCGTGCAATCGCTCAAAAAGGCCGTTTTCCAGCATGTCAACCAAGAAACCGGTAATGCCGCCTGAGGCAAATGAGCCTTTGACACCAAGGGCGGTCATCCGGTTTTTGAGAAGCTGGGCGACTGCCATGCTGGTACCACCGGCACCGGTCTGGAAACTCATGCCTTGCTTGATCATACCGAGTGCTTCGATCAAGCGGATGGTGTTGCCGGCAATCTTCAACTGGACCGGATCATGTGTCGGACGGGTCGTTCCTGAAACGATATGACGGGCATCACCGATCTTGTCAACAACGAGCACATGATCGATGTAGTCGCCGTCAATCTCCCCATCTTTGATGACGTCAATCAAGTGATCGGTGACGGCGACTTTGATGCGGGCATGTTTCATATCGGCAATCGGATAGCCGAGCACGCCACAGGCGTTCGGACCTTCCATGCCGTTGCCATTGCCGTGTGGGTCACAGGCCGGAACGGCGATGAAGGCAATGTCAATCTTGAGTTCGCCTGACTCGATCGCACGCGGTCTGCCACCATGGGTGTCCATGACCAAAAGGCCTTTAAGCTTGCCGGCCGTGACGGCATCGGCGACCGGACCGTTCACATAATTGGTATAGAGATTGCTGACCTGACCAGACTCAATCAGTTCAACCAACGGTGCGTGCACAGGAAAAATGGCACTCGGTGCGAGTGTCAGGTTTTGCAGGTTGCGTTGTTTGATTTCGGCCAGCACCATGTTCATCACGGCATCCCCGTCACGAAGATGGTGATGAAAAGAAAGGGTCATGCCGTCCTGGATGTCCAGTCGGTCAAATAGCTTGCCGATGTCATGGATGACCTTGTTTATGTTCGTCGTCTTGACTTCCGGGATGACCTGGTGCGTCATGTTCCGGTAAGTCTCTGCACCTTGATAAGGTCGATACCCTTCAGGAACAAGACGATTCAAGACGTTCGTTTTCATGGCTTGACCAGTTTCCAATGTCTCGCTTTTTCAAGCAGACGTTCAGCCCGTTTGATCACGGGTGCGTCCACCATTTTGCCATCAACCGCGAAAACACCTTTGTCATGGGTCTTTTGGGCCAAAATGATTTTTTGGGCATAAGCGATGTCCTCAGGTGTCGGTGAGAAAGAGACATTGACGGTTTCCACCTGGTTGGGATGAATGCAGGCTTTGGCATTGAGGCCGAGTCCACGGGCGCGTCTGGCATCTGCAGCCAGACCCTCCAGGTCACGGCTGTTCACATAAGGCGTGTCGATCGCATCAATGCCATGCGCCTTGGCAGCGAGCACGATCAGGCTTCTTGCCAAAAAGATCTCCATGCCTTCAGACGTCCGTTCCACTTCAAGCGCGGTGGCCAGATCCTCGCCACCGAGCAACAAACCGTCGACACGCGGGGCTTGTGCGATCAACGCGGCGTCAAGCACGGCCGCAGGAGTCTCAATCAGGGCGATGACCTTGATGGGTTTTGTCATGTGTTGATCTGATTCGATCTTGCTGATGGTCTGATCCAGTTTTTTAAGTGATTTCAAATCAGCCTTGGGCAGCAGAATGGTGTCGATCTGATCACACACCACGCCTTTGATGTCACGTGCTGCATAAGGACTGTCCATCGGGTTGATTCTGATGATGATTTCCGTCGCTGCCAAGGGAAAGCTTTGTAAATAATGGTCGAGCAACGTCAAAGCGGCATCCTTCTCATCAGGCAGGACGGCATCTTCAAGGTCGAAAATAATGGCATCGGCGTCAAATACATCGGCGTGTTGCATCATGCCCGGTGTATCAGCCGGAATGAATAGAAGACTTCTACGCATTGGTTTCCTCCAATCGTTTGATCGCGGTGATCAATCTGGCCTTGATGGCATAGTCAAGCGCGCCACGGTCGTTGATATGAACATAAAGTTTTCGGATGCCCAGTTCACGGAGCGTCTCGTTGATGACATGTTCGATCTGTTTGCCGAACTGGGCATGAACGATGCTTTCAATGATAATTTCAAGCCGGTCATGCGGTCGCACCGTGATCAGACAATCATGGGATGCAACCGAACCGGCAACACCTGTTTTCATGGTTTGACCCCTTTTCTGGTCGACGCAAGCGCGATGATGCGCATCATCTCATTTTTAACAATCATGAAACCGCCATCGACATCCATGCCCGGTTTCGCCAGGCAGACATCAGCCTCACAGGCCATGGCAATCTGGGTCGTCACCTGGGCGGAGATGTTGGTCTCGTTGCAGGTGCCACCACAATACGCGCCGATGCCTTTCTCTCTGCAGTAAAGGATGGCTTCGGCGATATGATGGACACCGCCGAGGTCAGGGGTCTTGATCTGTAACATGTGACCGGCCTGATGGTCGGCGAAATACTTGATGTCGGCAAGATTATTACACCATTCATCGGCCACGATACCTACATCAATACCACGTTCATCGACCATCTTGCGGATGTTTCGAAGTGCCATCATCGTGCCTTCGCGTTCACCGGCGTCAATCGGACCCTCGATGCGGATCTTGAACGGTTTGGCGGCATCTTCAAGCGTTTTAAGGTAATCAACAATCCGTTCCAAATCATTGTCAAAGGCCAGACCGATGGTGCCGTAGACATCGATGTGGATGACCGGCAGATAGTCTGCACGCGCACGGTGGCGCATAATGCGCTCTCGGATCCACTTGACGTAACCGAGAAGAATCTCGCCATGTTGTCCCAATTTGTCTTTGACGTTATTGATCAGGGCATGAGGCAACGTGTCGACCTCTTTCAAGATCATCTTGTCGACATTGGTGTAACGGTCGTCACCGGTCTGGGCAAAGATGGGTATGCTTTTGATGGTTGTCAGACTGGGATTGTATTCGTTGCGGATGACTTCGGCCATGGTCAGGTTTTGCGCTAAGGCGACGGCGTGAAGCAGTGCCTGGGTCAGACCATAACGGATGGCGGTATGCATGCGTTTGCCATCAAATTTCATCATGTCATAGCGCTCTGCCATGGATTTGAAAGTCGTGATGGTGTCATCCAACAGGCATGGTTTGATGTGTTGTTCCAGCCAAGGGATATAATCATCTGCCAAAAAAAGCGGATCCCGGCCACCCGCACCTGAATACTGGACTGAAGCGCAATCGCCTGTGGCGATGGCGCCGTTCTCAAGCACCAACTGGATGGAGATGGCTTCACCAGGCTGGCGAACTTTGATAAAACCAGGGGTGATCGGATCGCCTGCATACATGAAACCGTTATTGGCCGCATCCTTTTTGATGGCACGCTGGTCGTCAAAGTAAAAACCGGTATAAGATTTGGTGAAAAGCACGTCTTTGATGATCATGGTCTCATTTGCCCGGACGGCCGATCAGAATCCCGTCGCTGACGGCATAGACATCGTCCACCGTCATCTGGAAACTGACTTCACGTCCTTCGGTCTTCGCCCTTTCTGCAAGTTTGGCCTTGTGGAAAGCCTTGATGTCTTCACTGATACCGACATTGCCGAATTCGAGAATACGGATGCAGCCCTCATTGTCACGGGCCGGTAAAATCTGGTTATAATTGTGTTTGCTTGGTGCAAACGGTACATCGATGATGCCCATCTCAAACGCCTTAACGGCACCGGTGGCCAGATCGCCGTCTCCGACTTCAAGCACCTTGTCCAAGAGACAGGTGACTTCGCGACGGATCAAGTTCTCTTCCTCGGCAAGCCTGGGCGAAGGGGGCATTTTCTGGTCTTTCAACAAGGAGACGACCAGTTTCGATTCACGGATACCCATCGCATTGATGTCCTTGGTCGGCACGCCGATCGATTCATAGACGGTCTTGGTGATCATCTTGGTGGCACCTGCCAGGGCCGCCACCGATGACGCATAGCCGATCAGGCCGCTGGCCGCCGCCTCATCGGCAGGAAAGCCACCCATCCACTGATGGAAGACCGTGGTGATGACCATGTCCTTGTAGCCATGCGATGCCATGTAGGACTCACCCATCTGTTGGAGCATCCGGATGGCGGCGACATCCTGGATGATGTTGCCGCATTGTCCATAGCCGAGCGTGATGTTCTTGACACCTTGCTCGGCCGCGAGAAGGGCTTCGATGATGCCGATGGCAATCGCGATCGAAGGGGGAACCAACGTACCGGTCAACGGTCCGAAAGGTTCACGGTTGATGGCAATGCCATGCGCTTGATAAAATCCGGCCAAACGGTCGACATATTGCCAGTAGACGATCGAATCGGCCAAAGGAATGCTTTTGGCATAAGGGATGTTATAACTGATGCCACCGCCTTCGTTGGAGGTCCAGCCGGCGGCGTGGATGATTTCGGAAAGTAAACGTGCATCGGGTGTCCCATGTCTGGCCTGGATCGGTACATTGATCGAATCAAGGACTTTTTTACAGCCCAGGACACCATGATTGACCGCCGGAAAGCCGTTAAGCAATGAACGTCCCTCCCGGACACTGACCTTGATGCCTTCCTCGGCTTCCTGATAGCGGTTGTGTCTTGTATACGAATCAATGGTCGATGGCAAAAAGTCAGCACCGGCCGCTTCCAGGTGTTGCAACAACGCGATATGTTCATTCAATAGCGCGATGCCGGCCCGGGGCTGGATCATGGTCCTGCCCTGTTTTTTCGCTTCGACAAGCTTAAGGGCGAAATTCTTATGGGCAGGCACGCTTTTCAACGTGTTGATCGCCGTTGTCAGATCAAGCAAGGGATCATCACCGGTCGGCCATGAAGAAAGCACGTCCTTGCGGATGCTTAAGAATGTGTCCATTGACCATTTTTTATTGACCGGATACATCGCCCACGCCCCTATAGCATGACTATGCGTTTTTTCAAGATTTTGAGTGCGATTTCAGGATATTCCAAGCTGAGCAGCCCCATGGCGGAAAGCACATAAGACTTATCCAGCATATAGTTTGGATTGATTGGTCTGAGTTCCATCGGTTTCAGGTCGCTTTTGGCGGCATGCTTAAGCATGGCGACAGGATCTTTACTGCTGATGACCACACCGCCGGTACCGATCACGACCGTGGCCGCTGAAAGGTCTTTTCCAACTTGGTAATACATGATGCCCATCGGTGTGTAGACACCTTTGAGGGTACCGACATGTCGTCCGAAGGCGACGTCGATGCATGTCGCCGCGAGCGCATCGTCGACGACGTAGTCATGGTCGCTCTCGGAAATGAACTCAATGTCTGTCTTGCGTCTGGTCGCTTCAGCGATGAGATCAATGCCCTGTTTATGCCAGTGACTGATCTCCGCCTTGCTCATGGCATCGGTGATGCCAAGGGCCGAATAACGCATGCCGAGGTCACCTTCGACCGTGCGTTTGGCAAACGGTTCTTCAAGTCCGCTCAGGATGACATTGGCCTGTTTGGGAAAGCCGTCCGCCATCGAATAGACATCGGTGGTCGCGCCACCGACATCGACCAGCATCAAATCGCCCCAGCCGGATTCGTCATCAAAACCTTTGGATAATAATTCAGCCGCCATCAAGACGGCATTCGGTGTCGGCAGGATGACCTGTTTGATTTTTCGTTCGATCCGCTTGATGCCTTTGGCTTCAATGATGTTCTTGACAAAGATTTCCTTGATCTGATCTTTGGCGCTGTTGATGTTGAGAACATTGAGACGAGGCATGACGTTTTCACAAATATAGAAATCTTTCTTGGCTTCCGTCAAGATGTCGGTAATGTCATCAATGGCATCCTTGTTGCCGGCAAAGACGATGGGGGCCTTTACTTGGGAGGCCGCCAGTTGTCTGGCATTATGGATGACACATTCCTTGTTGCCGCCGTTGGCGCCACCGGCCAGCAAGACGATATCGATGTTTTTATCAATGATTTGCTGGACTTCGCCTTTGTTGACATTGTGCGAAAGCACCAGTTCGACCTTGGCACCGGCACCCAGACAAACCCGCTTGGCAGCCTCCGTGGTCAGGTCTTCAACAAGACCCATGGCGACCATTTTTAATCCGCCAGCAGCGGAAGAACAGGCGACAATATTGTCGAATTCGATGCGTTCGCCGATTTTATCATACAAAAGTTCAAGGGCGTTTTCATAACCCTTGGCGATATCGGTGTCAACCGTCGTGATGGCTTTTGACGTGGCAATGATGTCTTCCTTCGCCAAATCGATGGCGGTCAGTTTGGTGAAAGTCGAACCGAAATCCACGGTCAAGTAATATGTCATGCCCTAATCACCCAAATCGGTTTTGATTTGATCAAGCACATCTTCAATCTTCGTGCTTGGAGGATAGACACGGTTAAATCCCATGGCCTTGAAACGGGCTTCGACTTCGGCAAAATCCTGCTTGCCGACCACAATGTTCCCCCCGACATAAAGCAAGACATCATCAAGGCCGGCCTCTTCACATTTTTGACGCATGCCACGGCAATCGAGTTCGCCATGACCGTAAAGCGAAGAGACCAAAATTAAAGGAGCGGATGTTTCAATGGCGGCATTGATGAAATCTTCTTGCGACGATAACACCCCGACATTGACGACGTTGTAACCTGCCTGTGTTAACGTATGCTCGATGATTCTGTTGCCGACCGCATGAACATCTGCTCCAATGACGCCAATGACAATCGATTTCATGTTTGTCCTCCGGCTTTTTCACCCTGTGAAACGCTTGCTGTCCTATAAAAAAATAAAACGCTTTCAAGACACTTAAATTTTAACGCAAAAATCGCTGAATTGCAAGGAAATCAGGGAGTTTTACTTTATTATTTTTTATGATATAATGCGATTAGGTGAAAAACATGAGAAATATCAAAACATCACTCATTACAAAGACAGTAAAAAAACTTGCCATGGAGGCCAATGTCAACATCGGCACGTCTTTTTTGGATGCCTTGAGACAAGCCATGAAAGAAGAAACTTCCGCGCTCGGCAAGACGGTCTTGGAACAAATCATTGACAATGACGAAATCGCCCGTCGTGAAGGTGAACCGATGTGTCAGGATACGGGCATGGTCGTGGTCTTTGTCGAGCTGGGCTATGAGGTTCATGTGGATGGTGATTTGTACGATGCCATCAATGAAGGCATCAGACAAGCCTATGACGAAGGCAGGTTGCGCAAGTCGATCACACCAGATCCGATTAAACGGAGCAATACCGGTGACAACACCCCCGCTGTCATCCATGTCCGGCTTGTTCCGGGTGACAAGATCAAGATCACGTTGGCACCAAAAGGTGCCGGTAGTGAAAACATGAGTCTTGTGAAAATGTTGATCCCATCGGACGGTCTTGAAGGCATCCGTAAGTTGTTGCTGCATACCATTTTTGAAGCAGGCGGAAAACCATGCCCGCCGCTTATCGTCGGCGTCGGCATCGGCGGCAATCTTGAAAAGAGTGCCTTGATCGCCAAGGAAGCGCTCATGCGTGAGATTGATGATGTCCATCCCGATCCGAACATCGCCGCGCTTGAAAAAGCCTGGCTGGATGACATCAACAAACTCGGTGTCGGACCCATGGGATTTGGCGGCAAGACGACGGCATTGGCCGTCAAAATTGCCACCTACCCTTGTCATATCGCATCATTACCGGTTGCCATCAACATCCAATGTCACGCGTCAAGACATCAGAGTGCCGTGCTATAGGAGGAAAATCATGAAACTGACAACACCCCTTCATGAAGCCGACATCGCCCGCTTGAAAGCTGGTGATGTGGTCTATATCAGCGGCACGATCTATACCGGTCGAGACGCGGTCCACAAACGACTGGTCGAGACTTTGGCCAAAGGTGAAACATTACCGATCGACTTGCAAGGCCAAGTCATCTATTACACCGGTCCGACACCTGCCAAGGAAGGAAGACCGATTGGTTCATGCGGACCGACCTCGGCTTATCGCATGGATGCTTATGCCTTGCCGCTGATGCAGGCCGGTCTCAAGGTGATGATTGGTAAAGGTGACCGCAGCGCTGATTTCATCCGGGACATGATTAAAGAAAAAGCGGTGTATCTGCAGGCCGTGGGCGGTGCGGGCGCACTGTTGGCACGAACGGTCAAAAAGGCCGATGTCGTGGCCTATGCCGATCTGGGTGCAGAAGCCATCTACCGTTTGGAAGTCGTTGACTTTCCAGCGATTGTCACGTATGACATCCATGGTGGCAATCTGATCAAGGAACAGGTTGCCATACATCAACAGATGCCATTGCCGTGAAACCGGGTTTTCACGGTTTTTGCTGAAAGGAAATCCTCATGTTCACTTTTGAAAATGTGACCTATCAAGACATTATCGATATCCCAGAGATGACGATCGAAGCCGGCAAAATCACGGCGTTGACCGGTGACAGCGGGTCGGGCAAGACCACCTTGCTGAAACTGATGGTCAAACTGATTTCGCCTTCGGGCGGCATCATCCGCTACAAGGGCATGAACCTAATCGATTTGGATCCGCTCACGCATCGTCGCCAGGTCGTGCTGCTGGCCCAGAAACCATATTTGTTCAAAACCAGCTTGCGTGACAATTTGCTGCTGGGGATGTCTTATCATCAAAAACAGGTTGATGACGAGACGCTCAGGCAGATGCTTGCCAAAGTTGAATTGGACAAGGAACTTGATGGTGCAGTCGACCATTTTTCCGGCGGTGAGGCCCAAAGGCTGGCGCTTGCCCGGGTCATGCTTTTGGACGCTGATGTCTACTTGCTTGATGAACCGGCCAGTGCGCTCGATGAAGAAAGCGAGACCATCATCCTGAATCTGCTCAAAGAGTTAAATCAAGAGAAGGGCAAGACCATCGTCATGGTCAGCCACCATCTCAATACCATCAAGGCGTTTGCTGATCATACCATCAAGATTGCCGCAAGACGCAAGAAGGAGGCCCGTCATGATACTTGATCTGACGTTTTATCAGGTTGGTTTCGGTTATTTGTTCGTGGTCATCCTGCTGGTCATCCTGCGTGCCCGTGGCATCAAACGTGAACGCATCCTGCTTTGGGCGACCATCCGCATGACCTTGCAACTCATGTTGATGGGTTATGTGCTGATCTGGTTGTTCAATCATCCCCATCCCTTGTTGACATTGGCGGTCGTGTTGCTGATGATGGTCTTTGCCATCTATACCATTTTTCGTAAATATAAGCATGATTTACGGCAAAAAATGAAAACCGTCATCATGTTGACCTTTCCACTTGGCACCATCCCCGTCTTACTCTATTTCAGCTGGATTGTCATCCGGATCGACCCTTATTATGATGCCCGCTATATCATTCCCATCACCGGCATGATCATCGGTAACAGCATGACAGGCATCACCTTGGGTCTCCATACGATTTTACAGGCTTTCAAACATGAACGTGATGCCATCGAGGCCCATCTTTTGCTTGGTGCGAACATCGGTCAGGCGACCAAAGACATCGCCAACCGAGCCTTCGATAATGCCATCATGCCGACCTTGAACAGCATGCTTGGCATGGGCATCATCTTTTTGCCCGGCATGATGACCGGGCAAATCTTGTCCGGTGTCGTCCCGACCACCGCCATCATGTATCAGATTGCCATCATGATGGGCATTTTAGGTAGTGTCACGATTACCACCTATCTGGTCATCCGGTTCGGGACGCGCACCTATTTCAATCATGATCTGCAAATCGAATCATAGCAGCTGTTATGCATCAAATCGACCCACATAAAAGGCTTCCTTTCTTAAGG
This sequence comes from Acholeplasmataceae bacterium, assembly GCA_007692425.1. Taxonomy (GTDB): domain Bacteria; phylum Bacillota_I; class Bacilli_A; order Acholeplasmatales; family Acholeplasmataceae; genus RECG01. Next base: position 23,149 of record RECG01000029.1, read on the forward strand.
AATCCTTTTTTACAATGATTTCAAAAAGAATTGACAGCATTGAGTCGGGCCTTAAACAATGGTATAATAGCGTTAACGAGACCAGAAAGGTGGCCGCCATGTATCCCATCAAAGATAAATGTCAGTTGACGCCTACCGTATCAAAAATCAGTGTCCTTGCACCTGATATCACCCGGCATGCCAAAGCCGGCCAGTTTGTCATGCTTAGGGTCGAACCAGATGGTGAACGCATCCCGATGACCATCGCCGATATCGACAAGCAAGCCGGCACAGTCAGCATCATCTTCCAGGTCGTCGGTGCGACCACCCATCAATTGAATCAACTCGACACCGGGGATCAGATCCTTGATTTTGTCGGTCCGCTTGGCAAGCCGACCGCCATCGAAGGGCTTGCCAAGGTCGCGGTTGTTGGTGGCGGC
>RECG01000009.1 GCA_007692425.1 Acholeplasmataceae bacterium
AGGACGGACGCATGACGCTCGCTGAATTTCATGATGTCTATCTACCCGACCTGGCTGAAGCGTCCGACCGTTACCAGGACGAAATCCGTCTTTGGAAAGGTCTTGAAATCGAATATATCCAGGGTCAAGCAGATTACTATAGGATGTTGCTTTCGCATCTCGATTACTTGGTGCTCGGCATCCATTATTACTTCAAGGAAGGCAATCATTTCAATTGTTATGACGGTATTTCAAGTCGTGACATCGGCGGTTATGCCGATGTCGTCGAAGCGGCCTTGTCAACAGGCTTTTTCAAGGTCCTGGTCCATCCTGACCTCTATCTTTTCAATTATCGTGGTGAAGATGACCGCGCTTTCGCCTTTGACAAGCATGCCGAGGCTGTCGCCAGACGCATCTTTGAAAGTGCCATCCGTCATGATGTCTTTGTTGAAATCAACGCCCGCGGCATCCAGTTCCACACCAGGACCCATGAAGGGAAAACCATCCACCGCTACCCACGTGAGGCTTTTTGGCGGATTGCCAAAGATTATCCCAAGCTCAAGATCATCATCAGCGCTGACGCGCATGATCCGAACGAGTTAAGCGGTGACCACATGGACCAGGCCAGGGTATTTGCCGAAACGCTTGATCTGAACATCATCGAACACATCTTCTAGTCAAAAAAACGCCTTTGTCAGGCGTTTTTTTCATGATTGCATGGCCAGGATGGCGGCGGCATAAGCCGGATCGATGACGGGTCCCTGAATCTTGAACAGGGAGTCGATGGCCATGATTTTCTTTTTGAGAAGGGTGCCGAACAAGCCACCGGCGTTGCCGAGTGCACCGACGATGACGACACGCCTTTTGTTAAGGACAAGATGGTCATGGACGGCCTTGACGGCCAAGGCGAGTTCACTGGTGGCCTTGTCGATGATGTTCATGGCATAGGCGTTGCCTTGGTCGGCATGTTCGGTGACCAATGGAGCGAGGGCTGCGGTCAGGGTGCGGTCGGCGTGATAACGCGCGACGACGGGGACGATGTCAGATGTGTACCTGAGATGGGTCTTGTGTTTGACGGCCCGTGTGAAGTCATCATCCATGATGCGTCCGTCCAACGAGCGGACAGCCGTCCGCAAGGCTTGCACGCCCAGGTCATAAGCGCTGCCGGCATCCCCTTCATGGTAGCCCCAACCACCGCTTTTATAGGTGTTGCCTTGGGTATCACGCCCATAGGCGACCATGCCGGTGCCGCAGATCAGGACGATGCCCTCATCGAAGGCTTCGCCGCTGGCGAGCGCGATTTCCATGTCGTTCCGGACGCGGATCCGGGTGGTCTTGCCGATGAGGGGAATCTTACGCAAAATGATTTCGACTTGCTTGAAATCGGCCTCCGTCAGGACACCACCCAGTCCGGCAAAAACTGCCTGGAAGACCGGTTTTTCCGGTGTCGGTGGCTTGAAACCTGCTAAAGCGTTCTTGATGCTTTTATAGGTCACGTCAGGTGGGACCGTGTCCGTGCTTGACGGGCCACCTTTGCCTTCGTAGATGATTTGTCTATTCTGGTCGATGACACAGACTTTCGTCTTGGTGCCACCACCGTCAATACCGAGATATAAAGCCATGGTCATACCTCTTTTCGCAATCACTTCATCATCACAATACCCTAAAACCGCCAATGTGTCAACAAACAATGACAAATTGGTCTTGAAAACCGCTGTGATGCCTGAATGTCTTTAAAATGTATTGTAAATGTATCAATAATATGCTACAATCAAACCAAGAAGACGTAAAGGGGTGGTGCGCATGCGTATCAATATGGCGGACAAGATGCCTTTTTATCTGCAGGTGAGAAACAGCATCCGGCAAAAGATTGAAAACGGTGACTACAAGGAAGGCGAACTGATTCCAAGCGAGAAAGAGCTCGCCGCTGAATACGGCGTCAGCCGTGTGACCATCCGCACCGCGATCAAGGCGTTGGTCCAGGAACAATACTTGGTCCGTCGGGCCGGTTTCGGCACGACGGTGTTTCAAAACAAGTCATCGCTTTCCAACTTCACGATGGTGCGCAGTTTCACCAATGAGATGAAGGAGATGGGCCTGCCGAGCCGGACGATGGAGGCCGAACTAAGAGAAGTGCCGGCCGACAAGATGCTGGCCAGCATTTTCAACATCGAAGAAGGCACGGTTCTCTATAATCTCAGACGTGTAAGGGGCACGGTCGTGCCGATCCTTTATTCCGATACCTATCTGATCCAGGTCGTCGACATTCCTGATGACCCGGATGTCCTGAAAGGCTCCCTATATGCTTATCTGGCTTCAAAGAATGTCTTATTTAGTCATTTTGAAGAGTTTGTCAGCGCCGTCAATGCCGCCAAGAATATCAAACAGCTTTTGCAAATCTATGACGACGCCCCGCAATTGAAGCGCAAACGCTACAGTTATGATGAAACCAATCGTCTGATTGAATACACCGAGACCTTTTACAATGCGGCTCATTACGAATACCGGACCCGGTTGTTTTATCGTAAGAAATGAGAGAACAGTTGTAAATGTATCATAAATGTATTGTAATCTTTTTTGCATTATGATATATTAGAAGTAGTAAACGCTTACAAGGAGCATCAATGAAAAAAGTCTGGATACTGGTCTTCCTGATGTCGACCATGTTGATGGCATCGTGCACGCGCCCTGATGACCAAGATGATGATCATGATAATGGTGATGACATCACGATTCCAACGTGTGACGTGGTCGTGCCCGAAACGGTTGGTGACATGATTCATGTCATGGCCGTGAGCTTGCCGCATTCGACCGTGACCGGCAACATCGACAACTTCATCAACCCGTGCAAACCGGTAGATGTCAATCCGTTATTTTTCACGCATTCCACGCTTCGCACCCATCAGGTCACCATGGCATTCGACCACATCCATCCCATTCAATCCGTGCGTTGGACCCATGTCATGGAAGATGGGATTGACACGGTCGCATCCGTGTCAATCGATGTCTCGCTCAACGGTTTCAGTTATCAACGTGTCATCCAGGGACATGCCTTGACAGAGTCCTTGACAACCATCGCGTTAGGAGGCACCATGGCGAAATATGTCCGTTTTGTGTTTGCCGCTGATGAAGGAAAGACCTATGGCATCCAGGATATCCGCTTCACACTCGACCGCGGATACATGATCAAGGAAGATGTCGGTTGGACGCAAGCGTTCTACCGGACGTCGGGTTGGACGGGCGCTGATGGCATTTTCAGTTACAACTTGTCTTCCGGATCGCGCACGATCGGCGCGATCGGCAAGACCGGTTTTGTCTTTAGTGACACGATCATCGGCCAAGTCAATCCAGAGACACATCAGCGTTCAAACTGGTCGATCATCAACAACACCGTCGGCTATTATGACCCGGCCCTGCCTTTTGATGATGCGTTCAGTTTTGATTATGTGATTGAAAACAACCGCGCGGTCTCGATGTTTGTCCCGGATGCGTATACCGGCAAACGGGCCCGGCATCTTTTGGATGGAGACGGACTTTCCATCAGTCATGCCAAGGAAGGACTTTTGACCAATAGTGGTGACGGCACGATGTGGCGTTCCAACGTCTTGCCCAATGCCTTGACGATTGATCTCAAGACCGAAGAAGCGGTGCATCACCTCTACCTTTGGAATGACAACGAGGTGCCGACGTATGGCGTGAAGACTTTTAGCCTGTCGATTTCATCAGACGGTGATACGTGGGATCTGGTCGGGACTTACGGACTTGACCAGGCTTCCGGCAACCCTGGTGAACCTTACACACTTGCCCTCGATTTGGATGGCATCAGCACCCGTTATCTCAAACTAGACATCCTGGAAGGCTTTGATGAACACATGGTCGGATTAGGCAAGCTCATGATGACAGGCGATGCCGGACGCTATTTGTTCGGTTCGATTGAAGCCAACCATGAACTCACGACGCCTACCAGCCATGAGCGGACCTCGAGACTGTGGCTCCAGGACGGCATCGTCATTGGCGACACGTTCTATAACTTTCCGCTCCTTGTGAAAGACTTTGAGGGTTTCTTCAAGGTGTTCAGTGTCGGTCTGATCAGCATGCCTGTGATTGATGGCACCTTCGACCGAAACAACATCACTTATCATAGTACGCCCCTGCAAGTCACCGCAGCCGATGGCGGCATCCTCTATTTCGGTGCCGGGGTGATGGATCACCGCGACATCGACGGCTACTTGTATGTCTATGGCTACAAGGACGGGCCGGGACGCCACCTCGTGGTGGCCCGCTTCCTGCCGGAAGACATCATGCATTTCAATCGCTGGCGTTATTATGACGGCCAGGACTGGTCTGTCAACGCCGAGCATGCCGCACCGCTCATTGACAAGGTCTCACCTGAACTCTCCGTGACCTATATCCCCGAAGGGCTTCATGCCGGCAAGTTCATGCTGGTCGTGATGGAGGGGACCGTGACGGGCCGGATCGCCTATGCCATCGGCGAGACACCCTACGGACCGTTTAGTGATTATACGCTCATCTACCAGACGACCGAACATACCTATTTGCGTGATGCGTTCACCTATAATGCCAAATTGCACGCCAATGTGTCCACACCGGGCAATTATCTCATTTCTTACAATGTCAACACCACGACCTTCGGTGCGCTCGGGGATGCCAGAATCTACCATCCCCGCTTCATCCGCATGATCGAGGTCAAAGAAAAGGAGTAAGGTCATGAAAGCAGGCAACATCATCAAGACCGTCAATCTGAAAGCCGGCCGACAGGTCATCGACCTGGACGGCATTTATCCGATTGGCTCGGTCAAGGCAAACCATCTGACAAGCGTCATCTACAAGGTCGATGACGAGGTCCAGGCTTCGACCTATGCCAACCGGCTCGAGGTCGAGCTGGCCAAGGACGACACGCTTGATGTCATCTTGGGCAAAGGGTATGTCGCCAGCCGTGACGAACCGTTGACCGAACGGTTCCTGTTTGACCGGGGCTGGAGCGGCGGTGACGGTATTTTCACCTTCAACCTGACCAATGGCCGTGATGCGTTTGACCAAATGGAGCCCTGTACGACCTTGTTTGTCTTCGGTGACACCTTTGTCGGCACGTCTGATGCCAAGACCAAGCGGCGACTCCAACCGCATCTGATGCCCAATAACAGCCTTGCCTACATGGACAAGCAAGGCAACCTTGACTTCAAACTCAACTGGCAGGCAGACGGTTCGATCGGCAACTTCTACAACATCGATCCCGCCTATGACCTGACGGGCACGATCGCCTATAACCTTGTCAACTACGACCGCAAGGAAGCCCATCCGGGCTGGTTGTCCGGATTTCATCCCAAATCAATCGAAATCATCTTTTACCTGCACAAACCACGTCCGGTCAGCAAGTACACCTTTGAAAACTATTTCAGTGATGAGATGAAGCATCTCAACAAGCGCGGCATCAAGTCATGTCAGCTATGG
>RECG01000025.1 GCA_007692425.1 Acholeplasmataceae bacterium
TTGAAACTGCGTGGATAGATTTGGTAGACCACGGCTTCTTTTTTCCATGACATGTCCCTTTCACTTCCTTTCTTGCAAGCGTGTCTTGGCATCATGTTCCCGCGCTGCGGGACGAGGTGTTCACGTGAAGCTTGTCGACGTTATTATACCATAGATGCATGCGGCTTGTACGCATCAATCCAACATGCTCGTGCCTGACAAAAAATGATGGATGCACCCCACATTTTGTGCTATACTGTAAGCAAATCAGTTGAGGAGATGATGATGTGTTTTTCTTTGATGATCGTTTCGAGACATTTGCCATGTTTTCAGTCAGTCATGTCCTGGCGTTGCTGGTTCTAGCGAGTATCGCTATATTAATCGTCCGCTATCGTCATGTGTTGGCAGCCAATCCCCGCCTGGACAAAAGATTGCGCATCGGCGTCGCTTGCACGATGGTGGTGATGGAATGGGTGTTCTATGTGTGGTCGATCAGTCGTGGTGGTTTCACCTATGATCTGCTACCGCTCGGGCTATGTGCCATGTCGATGTATCTCACTGCGATCCTGCTTGTTGTCGATAAGGAAAAACTGTTCAAAGTCATCTATCCCTGGGCGATCACTGGCGCGTTTTTGTCCTTGATGGTCGCCACCACAACTTTCAATTTTCCACATTTCCGTTATATGCACTATTTCGGCAATCACGGTTTGTTTCTATTGGCCATGCTTTATTATAGTGTGGTCAGGCGTTACCGCATGACCTATCACGATACGCTTAAATCTAGTCTGATTTTGTTTCTCATTGCCATCCCCATCTATGTGCTCAATATCGTGCTCAAAACCAATCATTTGTTTTTGGCCGCGTTGCCCGATGGTTTCGAGGGACTGACTGAAGCAGTCGGTAGTCCGCTTTGGTTGATAATCTTCGTCCTCATGATTTTTGGGCTGTTCAATTTGTGGCACTTGCCTTTCCTGAAAAAGACAAACCTTCCTTCCAAGGAAGTCGTAGACGGACATGACACACTGACAACGATTGATGAAAAAGGGTTCACGCTTTAAGAAGCGAACCCCTTTTTTTTACACATAATTGCTTCTGTGATGGTTTTACCTTACAATCCAAAAAAATCAAAAAGGTTATTTAGCCTTTTTATTTGCTTGCCGAGCCATCTCTACCAATTGACTCGTGATTATTGATGATGAAGTTGATGATGTCATCAACATGCGTGAAAGCCAATGCAATCGTCGTGTCTGCAGCACCATAATAAATCGCGATACGACCACTGGAGGCGTCGCATAAAGCCGCACAGGGAAAGACTACGTTCGGTACGAAACCAATGGTCTCATAGTCAAGTTCGGGTGTCAGACAATAGACCCGTGAACGATACAAAACCTTGGACGGTTCGTCCAGATCAAGCAAAGCTGCGCCCATTGAGTAAATATAACCGCTGCACGTCTGTGTCACACCATGATAGAGGAGAAGCCAACCCTGATCCGTTTCAATCGGGGCGGGTCCGCTGCCGATTTTGAGGTTTTGCCACCACCCCGAACCACCGCGCTCCATCACATGGCGATGTCTGCCCCAATGGACAAGATCGGGGCTTTCGGAAAGAAAGATGTCACCGAAAGGCGTGTGGCCGGAGTCACTTGGTCGGCTCAACATCCGATAGGTCCCATTGATCTTGCGGGGGAATAGGACACCATTGCGATTAAATGGCAAAAAAGCATTTTCCAATCGTTCGAAAGTGACAAAGTCAGCCGTTCGCGCCAGACCGATGGTCGGTCCGTAAAAATCCGTACACCAGATGACATGATAGGTATGATCAATCTCGACCAGACGTGGATCATATGCGTAATGTGGCAACCAGGAATCCCCGTTCGAATCTTTCAGAGGAACTGGCAACTCATCAAATGTCCACTTGAAACCGTCTTGACTCCAGCCAAGTCGCAAGTGTGGCAATGTTGCTGTATCCTCTGCACGAAAAACACCGACGAATCGGTCTTTGAAAGGGACGACCGCACTGTTGAAAATGCGGGCGATGCCTGAAACAGGATTGCGTCCGATCAAGGGATTCTTCGAATATCGCCAAACCGGATCCTTATGGTCTTTTGGGCGTTCCTCCCATGGCATGTTTTTCAGTGTCTGACCGATGATTTTATACATGATTATTCTCCTTGAATCCATCTGTGGGATGGAGTTTTTTACGATATCCTCTGCAAAATCAATGATGTGACATCCTGATCTCGATTGGTGTTGTGATGAATGGTCACTCCTTGACAGCACCCAGCACAAGGCCTTGATAGATATATTTTTGTAGTGCGATGAATATGACGAGTATCGGGATGATGGTAATCATCTGGCCTGCACAAATGACTTCCCATTGGCTTCCGAACGGACCCCTGAAATTGTCCAATGCGGTCGAGATGACCGCCAGGTTTTCGGCTGGCATGTAGAGCATTGGAATATAGAAGTCATTGTAAATTGCGACAAATTTCAAGATGATCACCGTGGTGATGGCGGGTTTCATCAAGGGTAAGATGATTTGGAAAAACACGCGATAATAACTGGCACCGTCCATGATCGCTGACTCATCCAAGGCAACAGGAATGTGCTTAAGAAACTGCATGAAGATATAGACGGTGATGATGTCTGTGCCGGCAAAGAGAATGATGGCCGCCCAACGGGTGTTGATCAACTGGATGCCCATCGTACGGCTGATCCATGTCATCAGGCTGAAAATCGCAATGTTAAGGGTGATGGTCGGTATCAAGGCGGCAAACAAATACAGGTTGGTCACGATGCCTTTGCCTTTGAAAGTGAAACGGTCCAACACATAAGCCGTCATGGCACCGATGAAGACGGAAACCGTGATCGAGACCACCATGATCAGCAGGGTGTTGGCAAATCCCAGCAACATGTTGCCTTGAGTAAAGGCGATACGATAGTTTTCCAAATTGAAGAAACTGGCAGGAAGCGCCCAAACCGAAGATTCATAAAACTCCGTGTTGGTTTTGAACGAACCGAAAAAGACAGGAATCATCGGCACGATGACAATGGCGGTCATGGCCAGTAATGTTAGATACTTGAGGATGACCTTGGTCCGTTCCATGTGACGGACAAACGTTGTCGATGTGTGCATGTCATCACTCCTCTTTCAATAATGCTCTTTGTATCAATGTGACAATAATGATGATGACAAAGAGCACAACGGCAAATGCCGAACCCAAGCCATAGCGTGGATTCGCGCCGAATGTGATGGCAAGCGCTTCAATCACGAAGGTGGAAGTCCCCCAATCACCACCGGTAATCAGAAATGGCACTTCGAAAACGCTGATGGCACCTTTGACAGCAAGAATCAAGTTCAACAAAATGATCATTTTGATATTAGGAACGACGATCAGCCATAAGATTTGTGAGCGGTTGGCGCCATCAATCTCAGCAGCCTCATACAATTCACTGGAAATGGATTGGATGACTGCGATGAAGAGCACGATATTGAATCCGATGTAACGCCAGATCGAAATGGTCGCCAACAACGTATTATTGACAAAGGGCTCTGTCAGCCACAAACGGATGGCGGATTCACCACCTATCATGCGTAGTATGGTGTTCAATGTGCCTTGTGGTTCGAAAAAGAACAAGAACATCAAGGCAACTGCCACTCCATTGAGCAAATAAGGGAAAAAGAATACACCTTTGAAGAAATTGGTTCCTTTCAGTTTGAAGGAAAGCCAGTAGGCGACGACAAGGGCGACAAACAATTGGATGAAGGACCCGACAAGGTAGTAAAGACTGTTTGCCATGACGGTCAGATACCGTGTCTGGCTGAACAAGGTGACATAATTGGCCAACCCTGCCGGTTGCATGACCGGAGAGGTGCCGTCCCACCTAAAAAAGCTATAGCGTATCATGTTAACTGCAGGAATATAGGTGAACGTGATTAGCAGGAACAGCGGCAAAGCCAAAAAGAGCACTGTAAGCAGTAACCGCTGTCTGCGCATGGTCAATATCTTGTTGCCTCGTGCTCCGCCAATGGTCAGAGTGCCTGTTCTCATGCTTATTCCCGCTTTCCATCAATGGCATCATGCTTGCCGGTCATGTGGCCGGTACATGATCATGCTGTCTGGTCGATACCTGAGTTCCAAAGGGTATTGAGATTTGACGAGATTGTCTCGAAAGTCTTACGACGGAAGAAAGCATCTTCGAAAAGGTCACGCTTCCAATCAGGATTCCATAGGACGATACCACTACTTGCTTCTACCAGTTCCAGTCTGCCTATCATAGCGCCGGTTGGTGGGTTTTCTTCGAAAAGGATGACACCGAGTGCTTCAAAAGCAGCAATCACATCTGGAAAGGGCATGTCTGTTCTTGGTGGGATGCCGCCGGTCAGTTCATAATAACCCGATTCCCTTAAGAACCACATCATGAAATCATTGGCACCTTGAATGTTGTTGCTCCGGTTGCTGATGCCCATGAAGAAATCGGGCGAGTGTGCGCTGTAAAGATGTCCATCAGGATGAGTGTAAGGAAACGGCATGTAACCGATGTCTTCAGGATCAGCGAGATTCGATTGTTCGCCAGGTGTACCGTCATCAAAGACAAATGTGCCTTCTTTGACACGGGTGGCGACATCAATGAACTGGCTGACCGCCCAGCTGCCAACAACCATCGTTCCGATATTCCCTTTGACAAATTCGATTTTCGAGCGTTCCCAATTCGTGGTCGAAGGATCCGCCTCGATCAAGCCTTCATAAACTAGGTCATAAAGCAGTTTGTATACGATATGATGCGGACTTCCAGGTAAAAACGCCTGACGATCGGTCGGCAGGATGTTGTAATAATAATCAGGATTGCCACTGACACCGGAGACATTGCCTTGCCACTGGTCCAAGGGCCAACCATCTTTTTTATTCGAATAAAAGGGGGCAATGAAATCTGGATGATTAGCATGATGGGTACGGATGCTCCGCATGGCATCAAGAAACGCTTCGGGTGTTGTCGGCAACATGGTGATACTGGCCCGTTCAAACACCTTCTTGTTATACAGGATGCCATTGACGTTTCCATAGGTCGGCAAACCGTAGACAGTGTCTTGATATGCCTTTTGACCGACATACCGCCACGATGATGACAGACTGTCCAAAGTACCGATCGGTGCAAAGTAATAAGAAAGGTTTTGCGCACTGACTGAGGAAGGCATCAATAGAACATCACCATAATTGCCACCCATAAGGCGCATACGGGCATTGTTCTCATAATCAAGCAAAGTCTCAAAAGTGACATCATACATCGGATGAATGGCTTCGAACTCCCGTTCGTAGTCGCGCAGGACCGTGTGACGCAAGTCAACCCGGTTCAAAAGCACCCGGAGACTTGAGACCGGTCCAGTGTAAGGTGTCACTTGGATGGTCTTGGTCGCAGGGATTCCGTCGACCCGGACCTGGATGACGAGTTCACCCGATGCTTTGGCGGCGAGTCGTCCTGAAGCATCAATCCTCCCTTGGCCGGAGATGACACTCCATTCAACTTGTCGCCAAGTGGCATTTTCTGGCAAGACAGTCAAACTGTAATCTTCCCGGTCACCGTGGACAAACTGGTTGCTGCCGTGGATTTCGACACTGGTCACGGGAATGGTGACATTGAGTATGGCAACCTGTATTTCGGCATAGAGACCGTTCGCTGCAGTCGCCCTGATGGTGATGCCGCCGGCCTGCGAAGGCGATAAGATACCTTGCTGGTTGATCTCGGCCACGCCACCACGCGAGAAAACAGACCAAGTTACCGACAAATTCGTGGCATTGTGCGGCAAAAGCACGGCACTGTAGGTGACAGCCGCGCCAATACTGACATGACTGCTTCCTTGAATGGTAATCGAGGTCACCTGAATCTCGATAGGGTCAAGCTGTGGCTGTTCACGCCGGCATGCGGCCGATAACACGCTTAAACCTGTCATCATGACGATTAGAAAAATTAAACGAAAACGATATATGTTCATGGAAAACTCCTTATGGTGATAGGGCGTCTTGCCGAAGCAAAACGCCCCGTATCCAAGGTTGTATTAGTCTTCTCCGGACACATCAAAATCAAAATTGGGATCCGGTTCAAGACTGTCGATCGGTGCACCGTCGGCATAACCATATAATATCACATCATCAATAAACATGACACCATCATAAGCCATACGTCCGGTCGTCGGGTTGATTGTGATGGCGTTGAAACTGTCGTTGGGAACGAATTCGATGGTCACCGTGTGGAAATAAAACAGTTCGTCAGGTGTCTCGATGCCATCCTGGTTGAGGTCAATCCAACGAACTCCGATATCGGTGCGTTTGGTCAGATCGGTGTCATCCTTGTCGGCGTTGGTCCTGATGGTGGCAATCGTGACATTGTTGAGATCAATTCCGGTCTTGACCCATCCAGGTTCCAATGCAATGTAATTTTTCAAGACGGCCGAACCGGAATTGGGCAAGGCATCGACAATCTGCTTGTTGTAATAAGTGGTGAACTGGACCCTGAAGGTGTTGGGCACCATCGGCAGTCCACCTGTTGTCATAGGAAAGGCGATCAGTTTGACCTTGTGCTCGGCCCAGTTGCCTGATGTGTTCAAGATGTCAAGTTCAAGCATTTCCAATGTCTTGTTGTGATGGATGCTACGCAACTGTGCCTCATAACTACCAAAGGTCTGGAAATTGATGGTCTGATCGGTGTTGAAGTCCATCACATACAAGGTGTCAAGTTCAAGAAAGACATAGCGACGGATGTTTCGAGGGGCGGTTTCAAGCGAAGTGCCGTCGGTGAAGAACACCACCGCCTTAATCGTATAATCAGAGCCTGGCGGAATCGCCTGCATGTCCAAGACATAGTCATAGATGCCTAAACGATAGGGATCATCCGGCCGGGGAGTCATGGCGATCGGCACTTGTCCGTGCACATACAGGAAGACATCCTCGACCGTCTTGGTTTCAGTGATGACTTTGATTTCAACCCGGTAGGTGTTGGCCTGGGTGATCAGGCTGATCAGGGGACTGAGCATATAGACACGGTCAGAACGCTGGATCTCGGTGATTTCACCTTTGAACAGCCTTGCATATTCCCTGAAGAGCATGGCCGTCGAACCTCCGTCGTTCAAAACCCGGAATCCATCGAAATCCGGATAATTGCCATCCGCATCGGAATCCGGACTGTCTTCGATGCCGGTCAGAATCCAAAACATCGAACCGGCACCGCCCATTTCGAAGAGCGCACGATTCCAGACATCATAGGCGAGGTCACGATGAATCTGACGGCTTTCGGTCAAGTTGGGGCGCATGATGCCGTATTCCTCGAGAACAAAGGGCTTACCCCAATATTTGGCGAGTGCCACATGATCCTTGATGAATTTTTCACCATATTCGATGGCATAAGTTCGTGGCACACCCCAATGATCAGGATAGAGATGTGCGGTGACATAATCCAATGTATCAATCTGCAACAGTTCCCAATGATTGACCGATGTCCCATAACCATAATGATTGCCACCGATCCCTTGACGAACGAACGAATAAGCGAAGTCATCATCTTCCGCAATCCTACCTCCGGCAGTATGACGGTTGATTTCAAGGGTTGAAGGAGCATGACCGAGTGAGCCTTGCGCGCCTGCTGATACCATTTGCTGGACATTGAGTGTCTCTTTCAGATAAGCGCTCATTTCTGCCGCCCAGGTATGGACTGCGGCACCATCGGGTTCATTGGCGAGCTGCCAGGAAAAAATGGTCGGATCCTCGCGATACGGAACGCCTGTCAGCTGATTGGTGCGATTGACCACGTGTGCAAGCCAGTTTTTATACCAGGTTTTGATGGTGGTGTTGGTATAGAAGGCTGTTCTTGAAAGTGACGTTCCATAGAGGTCGTTGTGCCATTTGACATAGGCGTTCATGCCACCGAACTCAGGATAATAATTGGTCATGACCAACACGACACGAATGCCATATTGTCCAGCCCGCTTGATGGTGTAGTCGACACGGTCCAAGACATTGACCGGATCCTTTCTAGCACCAGTGTTACGGTCGTAAAGAATTTCTCCGAAATAATCGACAGGTGAGACGTTGAATACTCCGGGAGCAATCTGGCCATACGCATAATTGGCTCTTCCCTCATCTTCCCAACCGTCAAAGAACGCCCACATACGGATGACTCTGATGCCCATGTCAGCCGCTTGCTGGATTGCATCATCAATCATCGCATCAGACTTGTAATGAAGTGTATAGTTGTTGGTGCCCAAAAAGCGGAAAGGTTCTTCCGAGTCACCTTCAAAGAAAAATCCATCGCGTGAAAAAACAAAATCGGTGATTTGGTTTGGCAGGTCCTGAATCAGTAGTTCCTGCTCGAATACCTGGGCATCTATTGTGATTCTAATGATGACGATACCTGGCTTGATTGCTGTCAGGAATCCCGCAGGCGAGATGATTGCCTCACCAGTATCATTGCTGACACTCCAATGGATATTGGAATAGGTCGCATTCGTTGGAGCGATGGCATATCCAAGTTGGATTTCATCAAATTCGAACACATCATCCGGAGCAATGACATCAGCACCTGTGACAGGTATGATGGCTGGATTGATCATCACTACTTTTTCATCAGGAACACCGTCTGCAATCGCGACAATGGTGATGGTTCCCTCGCTGATGGGCGTTAGAATGCCTGTCTGGGTGATGGTTGCACTGCCGGTACCGGCGATGACCGTCCATTCCACTTCGGGATTGGTCGCATCCAATGGTTGAACCTGAGCGATATAATTGGCCGTATGATTAAGCGCAACATGGTCAGGACCGACAATGGTGACGCTGTCAACATGGATCACACCGGGCACGATGGTGACATTGCGGATGCCTTCGACACCATTATGTGCGGTTCCGACGACACGGATGGTCCCCAACGAGACCGGTGTCAAGACACCTGTTTCGCTGATGGTTGCCTGTCCTGTAACCTCCACCACACTCCAAGTAATAACCTTATTGGTGGCATCATCAGGCATGATGCTGGCTGTATATATGGCCGATGTGCCCATCTGGACCCGGTTTTCACCGCTGACAACCACAACCAAGACATCAACATCTTTGCCACGATTGCATCCGACCAATAATACCGTGAGCATCATCAAGACGATGCTGAAAAACACTTTTTTCATCATAAGTGACATGTCACACTCCTTTTTATGATTACACCATCAAGGACTCACGCCGGAGCACATGACTCCGGCGTGAGCTTGATTGATTTTCAAACGTTGAATCAATGTTTAATCGTCAATGACACCGCTGAAGAAGGCTTCATGGATCACAAACTCATTGTCGGTTTCAACTTCATTCATGTCGATGAACAATGAAAGCGAAATCTTGTTGACTTTGAGCGCATCCCGGTCAAGAATCGTAATGACGATTTCTTCAATGTCATTGGTCGTGAACTCATGGACATAGTCGACATCCATATTGAACATGTTACCGTAGGCCAACTTGATGGTGACCAGGGTTCCTGCGACACCCTGCATACGGATGGTGAGTTGATTCATGTAGCGCAGACTGTCGTTGGCTGCAATGGCGACCAAATGGTTGTTGGCATGATCAAGCTCCACCGTGGCAACAGCATGACCATCCTCGTCATAGGTGACAATCATGGTGTCGATTTCATCCTCACCATCGATGACGATTGTGTTGCCGCCTTCGATGAAACGTCCGAAATGAATGTCATAAGGATGAATGGCTTCAGCTTGAGGCATGATGGCTGTATAACCGAATTCGAAAATCTTGATTTGCGCATCAGAGAAACCGGTCGGATGTGAGGCGTTGAACTGGAAACCCACCCAGCTGGTACCGGTCGTGATGTCGGAACGGTTCAAGGCCAGGATGTAAAACTCTTGGACGGTGCCATCCAGTGCGAACTTCCTTTGAGCCTCATCTGCCCATCCGTCACCCCAGTTACGTTGGATATTGATCTCGGTGCCTTCCGGACCCTGGATGCGGACATAGACGCCGTTCATACCTTGGCGGGCGGCCAGGTTGGCGGAAGTGGTGACCGGTGCGAATTCGAGTTTGCTCAAGGTCGCATCATTGGCCGGTGTGAACAAGATGTGGGCGGGATCGCCATTGGCCGGCACATTCGACCATGTTCCGTTTTCGACATAATTGACGGCTGTCAGCGGCACATTGGGTCCGCCCAGCTCGGTGCGGGTGGCGATGATCGGTTGCGGGTTGGCATCACCGGTCAGTTTGAAGTCATAGATGTAGTATTGGACAGCAAGGTTACCACCAGCATTTGGTTTTAGCTGGATATAACGGGCAGCCCACATGTTGTTTTCTGTTCGCAGACCTGACGGTATCGTCACGGTGAATGTCTGGTATGTGGTCAGATTGGTGCGGGAGATGGTGACATTCTGGACATCGGTGTCGCCAAGCGTGACCATCAAGCGCGGATTGGAAGGCAATCCTGCCGTGAGAAGCTTGACTTTGAAGGTGATGTGGGTCTTGCGGGAGATGTCCTCAAGCACATAGGCTGGCAGTGAACGCCATCCGCTGACGGCTTCAGCGGTTGCTGAAGCAAGGATGACATCAACCGGTTCCTCATCAATCATATCGACGGCCGCTTCGGCAGTGAAGACTGGAACGGCTTCCCAATGGGCGTTCTTCAAAGGTGTGAGGAGCTGCGGTTCGGTGATTGGATCGGCATTGCCAAAGAAGACAACACGCTGGATTGTCAAGGTTCCGGCATTGCCCGAAGCGGTGAAATGAGGATCGAGCAGGATGCGCAGATCGCGATCAAGCGTCTGCAACCGATAACGGTTCGACACTTGGAAGATGATCCATTGGTTCGCACTCGTGACCTCGATTTCCGTGTGTTGGTCATTATAGAGAAGCAATCCGCTGGCAAAGTCTTTCAAATGGACCGAAACAGTCGGATTGACACCTGGGGTCACGGTCAAACCTGTAACCTTGATGGCGAAATACTGCATTCTGCTGATATCGACATCATTGGGAATGGCAAATTGGACCCCTTGGGCGGAAATGGAAGCCGCCGCGGTGAATGTGACATCGTATACCTGTCGTGCGAAAACGACGTCAAGACCTTCATGGTCATCGATGCTTTCCCATTCACCATCGATGAACAGGGTGTTTTCGGGTGTGGCAAGCACATGGGCGGGACGTGGTGTTCCAAGCAAACGGTCATCTTCTTCAATTTCGACTTCCAGTTCACCACTCACTCCATCTGCGGTGGCAACCACGATGATGGTGCCTGAAGCAACTGGCGTCAACACGCCAGCCTGGGTGATGGTGGCACTACCGGTGCCATTGATGACACTCCAAGTCACAGTCGGATATTTGGCATCTACAGGTAATACAATGGCTTCATAAGTAGGTCTGTCCTCAGGCAGGATGACCGTTTCACCTTCTACTTCAACGCTGATGACCGAACGGATAATCTCGATTTCACGTTCTTCAATCACACCGTTGATGTCCAGGATGATGGTGACCAATCCTGGAGAAACCGGTGTCAGGACACCTCCCTGATCAATGGTGGCACTTCCCGTTCCGTCTTCAACATCCCATTCGAACGTATCAACATCGGCATTCACGGGTGTGATCAAATAAGTGTAGGTGGGTGCTTCTTCCATTCTGACCTCTGAAGGTCCTTGGATGGCGAAGGTGTCAAGCGGTATCAAGATAGTGACCAGTTTGGTGCCGATGACTGCGCCGTCAATGGTGACACGGACAGTGATCGTACCTGCCGTCACAGGTGTCAGCACACCAGCCTGGGTGATGGTCGCACTTCCAGTTCCAGCCAGCACGGCAAAGACTGCAGTGTCATAGACGGCACCTGCAGGCAGCACGGTGAATCCGAAAGTCTCATTCTCTCCAAGCCAGACACTGTCAGGTCCGGTTACAGATACACCGGTCGTGGGTTGAATGATGGTCACTACAAGGGTGCCTTCCACACCACCGACAGTCGCGACGATGGTAACGGTTCCTGCTGCCACAGGTGTCAATTCACCGGTTTGCGTGATGGTGGCATTGCCGGTCCCTGCAACGATACTCCAAGTGACAGTCATAGATTGCATATCAGAGGGTGTTACGACCACCGTATAGATCGGCGTATCCCCCATTTCAACGACATCATCGCCGATGACAGTCACTGATTCGACCTTTTCAACACATGCGGCGACAACAAACAAAACCAATGCCCCAAGGGCCAAGATAAAAAAGCGGCTTAAGAATCCTTTCATCCTTCTTCCCTCCTTGAATTTCATGCGACAACATTATTACTTAACGCATTACTTAAACGCGTCTTCACCTTTAAAATACCTCATAACGAACAATTTGTCAAGAGGTTTTTGGAAATATACTAAAGCGCTTTCATTCAAATCGCTTTGCGTGGCGCATCATGATGGATGAACCGAGAGGGTCATGTTTCAGACAAAGGCTTGACAGAATCCCGGATGACAAGACGGCAATTGATCAGCTGCCGGCCGGGACTATAGGCAGAATCATTGATTTTTTTATAAATGACTTCCACCGAAACGGTTGCCATCGTGATGAAATCCACTTCGACGGTTGTGATACCGATGGCTTGGTTCTTGATGCTCTCAAAATTATCGAAACCGACCACTGAAATATCCTCAGGCACCTTGTACCCGTGTTCGTTGAGTTTGTTGATCAAGGCATTCGCAACCTCATCATTGTTACAGACGAACGCAGTTGGCAAGACTTTTGGAAGCGTCAACTCAATCATCGCGCCGCCCGTATCCCTGTCCATGACCAGATATTGATCACATGTATTGACCAGATCATGTTCAATCAAACCTTTGAGATAACCCATATAACGGTCAAGAATGCTGCTTGTGCTATGATAATTACCGACAAAACCGATTTTGCGGTGTCCGTTCTTGATCAAATAGCTGGTGATCATGTAGCTGCCGAAAAAGTTGTCAGCCACGACGGTGTCCATTTGTTCATAACCACCATAAAAATCAAGAAGGACAAATGGGATTTTTTGTGTTGATATCATGGACAAATAGGATTCGGAAATCTGACCGAGCAGAATGAGTCCGTCCACTTTGGACTCTTTCAAGACCCTGGGGACTTCACAATCAAACTCCGCTTGTTTGGACAACACTTCGAGAATGCCGTAATAACCCAGATCACTGAGACGCTCGATGATGGTCTCATAGATTTGGAAATAAACATCATAACCTCGGACAAGAAATTTTTTTGAAACAAGGATGGCGACATTGTTGGTTTTGCCATTGAGCAGAAGTTTGGGAATCGGATTATAAACATAACCCATTTCTTTGGCTTTGTTTTTGATGATTTCCCGCAATTCATTGCTTACGCCTTCTTTGTTGTTGAGTGCTTTTGAGACGGTGACGGTGCTCACCCCGATGGCTTGGGCGATGGTCTTCATGGTGATCGGTTTCGTGTCAAGCTTATTCATTTGCATATACCTCGATTTCGTAGAGTGAAAATCCCCAGGAGGTCGCGCGTTCATGCAGGTCGATTCTCACATATCGTGCCATGGATGCATCAAGCACGATGGTCTCGCGACCGCCTTGCCCGGCAAACGTTTCATGAACCAATTGCCATTCGAGGCCGTCGATTGATGTCAAGATACCGAAACGTCGTGCATGAGCAGTCTCCCATGTCAACACGATTTTGCCAATCATAAATGTCTCAATCAGATCGATGGTTATCCACTGGTCGTCTTCATAAATCGACGACCACCTTGTCAAGAGATTGCCATCGGTCACATGCCAAGCATGATGGATCACACCCTGGTCGTTCTCAGTCGAACTGGCTGTGACCGGTTTGTTCAAAGCCAGATTGACAGGATCGGATTCACGTGTGTAGACATGGGTGACAATATTCGAATAAGGTGAGAATCCTGATAGATTCGAGGAGCGGATCCGGTATTGATAGGTGATGCCGACCACTCCTGTGGTGTCGATGTGGAAAGGTCCGGATGGTAATGCATCAAAGACATTATCAGCGATGACTTCCCATGATCCGTTGATTTCGCGTCTTTCAATCACAAAGACATATGATCCCGTCGATCCCCGCCAACTGATCTCACCTTCATGGATGTCAAACAGGTGAGAACCCTCAGGGAGAGGCGGCGGTTCAACCGGCATGCCTCGCACAAGATGGGCGTATGTGGTGATCATGTCAATGACCTGGCGTTCATGATAATCATCGTTCAAGGGGAAGCCTGGATAATGATATGAGCGACTCGGCGGATCATCATGATAATAGAAACCACCGTCATGGCTCCGGAAACGCAGACTCCAGATCAGACTTCCGGAGGTGCCGTTGCTGACCATTTCCTGGACCATTGCCTCCATTTGCGCAAAATCGACAAGGCCATATTCACCAATCAGCAAGGGTTTGATGCCTTCAGTTGCCAAACGGTCTGATCGAGCCCTGTCGGCGAACAACCCGCTGCCATAATTTGCATAATAATGGACATTGATGATATCGATGTCGGGATTATCAAGGTCGGCCTGGGTCACCTGATCACGTCCGCTCAATAACAAATGGTTGCCGTCGATGCTCTTGACATGAGCCGCCATTTCCGCAATCCAGGCGTCAGGTGCGCTTCTGAGTTCATTGCCAAGTTCCCATGCAAGGATGGCTGGATCATCTTTATAAACGATGCCATTGACCGTATTGACCCGGTTCAAGACATGATTGATAAGATCTTTGAAACCTTCTTTGACTACAGGATCGGTATAAAAAGCTTGTCTGGTCTTGCCATACAAGGCTGCGAAATGAGCGACACCGCCAAACCAGTCCCATTCATCGATGAAAGGAATGATCAGCCGGACATCATGCATGCCTGCCAACGCGATGGCATGGTCAAGATCGACAAACAAAGGTTCGTGATACTGGCCGATGCCCATGATGTGTGCCAGGGTGTTGCCGCCTTCGGACGGGCGGATGCCGCCGATGATTGACAACGTATAGGTCCTGATGACACGTCCCCCCATCCAGCTGACAGACCGGATTGCATCTTCCTGTTCCCAAGGATGGACGCGGTGCCAATATGGATCTTCCAACACATGCAGGTTGGGGACATTGAAGGAGACAAATCTGAAAGTCTCGCCGTCAAGCACCAGACGATCGCCATCCACTGTCACGAATGCACGGGGAACCGGTTCGAAAAGGCCATGAAGAACCAGGGGATGGGCAGGCATGCTTTCGCTTGTGAAAAGCGTTGATCCATCGGGATCTTCATACCAGCCGGAAAAGACCATCCCATCCATTTCAGGTTCAGGCAAAACCAGGACTGTGTCATAGGGTACCAGTCCGAAATCCTCATGAAGTATGCCGTCGATCCATAATGTCAAAGGATGCTCAGACACGATAAATTTGCCATATAAGACCAGATTACCGGTGATGCCGCCATCATCAAAAGGCAAGGTCAGATCCGGATTAAGGTACCAACCGGCAAAGATCAGCCCTTCAGGAACATGAACATCCAAAGTCGGAAGTGTCGACATGTAAGAAATTTCCAAATCAGGTAATTCGGCAATCCCACCTGTTTCGAAAGTAATCGTATAGATGACAATCTCAAAACATGCAGTGATCCATCTTGATTCTGTTACAACGGTATGATCGCCGTCCCAACCGACAAATACATGGCCTTCCAACACAGGTGGTTCAGGCAAAACAGCATCTTCGCCATCCTTGACCCATGTTTCATGGATGACAGCACCATCATGGTCGACAAAAGTCACCAAATGACGACTGATGGCTGGCTGATCAAGCACTTGGCATCCCGAAAGAACGATGACCAGTGTCATGATCAACAACCATCTTTTCATGACGTTCATGTCGTCACCTCTTCCATTCAAGGGTCTGGATACCATGCCCTGAATATGTTGATATCAATGTTGGCATAGCCTTCTCACATGGTAACAGGTCAAGATTGCTGATGATACAAGACCATATTGCCAAGCCATCATGTTTACCCCTATTATATGCGAAAACCGACTAATTGCAAAGGTCGGATGATCATCATAATCGCAACTGATGAAATCACCAATGCCATAAAAAAAGACCACAACAAAGTTGTGGCCCTTCGCATGACATATCATAAAATGCTAGAACGATTCCGACACCGTCTTGCCTTGCATGTGCATCACCAGATAATCAGGACCACCGGCTTTTGAGTTGGTTCCGCTCATGTTGAATCCGCCGAACGGTTGGTAACCGACAATCGCGCCGGTGCATTTGCGGTTGAGATAAAGGTTACCGACATGAAAGTGCTGTCTGGCCATCTCAAGATGAAACCGGTTGTTCGAGATGACTGCGCCAGTCAGACCATATTCTGTGTTATTGGCGATATTGATTGCTTCTTCAAAACTCGTTGCCTTGGTGACCGCCAGGACAGGTCCGAAGATTTCTTCCTGACTGAGACGGGCTTTGGGATCGACATCAGCCACGATGGTCGGCCAGATGAAATAGCCTTTTTTGTCATCGGTCTTGCCTCCCGTGATGAGTCGGCCTTCCTCCTTACCAATATCGATGTACCCGCTGATCTTTTTAAAAGCGTTCTTGTCATTGACAGGTCCGACAAATACAGTGGAATCACCAGGGTCGCCGACCTTGAGACTTTCTGTCAAAGTCTTGAGTTTGTCAAGCATGACATCGTAGACAGCTTCATGGATGATGGCCCTTGAACAGGCACTGCACTTTTGTCCTGAAAAGCCGAAGGCAGAACGGATGATGGCCTCAGCCGCCAGATCAAGATCAGCCTCCTCATCGACGATGATGGCGTCTTTTCCACCCATTTCGGCGATTACACGCTTGAGCCAAAGCTGGCCCGGCCGTACCTTGGCAGCTTTTTCAAAAATCTGGATGCCGACCGCTTTCGATCCGGTAAACGAGATGAAACGGGTTTTGGGATGGTTGACGAGATAATCACCGACCTCACGACCACTACCGGGCAGGAAGCTGACAACCCCATCTGGCAGACCGGCTTCTTCCAGCACCTCGACAAACTTATAGGCGATGACCTGGGTGGTCGAGGCTGGTTTGATCAAGACGGTATTGCCGGTGACAATCGCCACACTGGTCATGCCGCACAGGATGGCAAGCGGAAAATTCCAGGGGGCGATGATCGTGCCAACACCGAGTGGGATATAGCGGTATTCGTTTCGCTCGATGTCCTTCCTGCTCAAGACCGCATTGTCAATTTGCTCCAAAGCCAACATCTGACGGCCGTAATATTCAAGAAAATCGATCGCTTCGGCAGTGTCTGCGTCCGCTTCGTCCCATGGTTTGCCGGCTTCTCTGGTCATGAGGGCTGAAAACTCGAACTTGCGTCTTCGCAAAATCGCCGCAGCTTTAAACAACACATCAGCCCGGACCATCGCTGGCACCTGTTTCCACATCTCAAAACGCTTGAGTGCGACGGCCATCGCCTGGTCGGCTTCCTTGATTGAGGCTTGGGCGATGGTGCCGATCACCTGTTTGTGGTTGGCGGGGTTGATGGACGTCATGGTGTGATCGGTCTTGATACGCCTGCCATCGATGACAAGGTCATAATGTCGTCCCAGATAGGCATCGACAACTTCAAGTCCCTGTTGGAACTTCTCCTGGTTTTCTTTCAGACTGAAATCAGTCAAAGGTTCGGTTTGATATGGATGTATGGACATGTTAAGTCTCCTTTCTACACAACAGATTGCTCGATATGAACATCCTCCTGGTTTTTGAATCTGGCCAGACTCAATGGTTCTGGTTCAAAACTTGGCGTTTGGCCAAGGACAAGTTCGCTGATCAGCTGACCGGTGACAGGGGCGAGCATGAAACCATGTCCGCTGAAGCCACATGCCATGTAAAAACCTTCAAGATCTTCGGTACCGCTAATGATGGGTTGGCGGTCCGGTGACATGTTGTAAGAACCGCCCCATTGACGCACCACCCTGAGATTACCCAGCACGGGCAGGAGTTCGGTGGCGGTTTTTGCCATCTCACGCAAGAACGTCCAGGTCGAGCCGATGTCATGTCCTTTTTCGACCGTCGGATCGCTTCTGCCCATCAGGAAACTGCCGTGTGGCACCTGTTGACAATAAATGTTTTTAGAAAACGAGATGACCATCGGTCCTTGCATTTTCTCGACCGGTTCGGTGGCCAGGATCTCATGATTTTCGGAATAGACCGGAATGTCGATGCCGGCCATGTGGCCGATTTCAGCGGCATAACCACCAGCGGCATTGATCACGATACCAGTTTCATAACGTTGCCTATCGGTTACGACCGCCTTGATCCGTCCTTGGTCGGTTTCAATCGCCACCACTTCTTCAAAGAACGAGAAGCGAACACCTCGCTTTTTGGCAGCGAGCATATAGGCTTCAGTCATCTTGAAAGGACTCAAATGACCATCGGTCTGACAAAAGGTGGCGCTCAAGAAAGCATCGGGATTAAGATGCGGGACGATGTCGAGCGCTTCTTTTTTCGTGAGTTGACGCGAGGGGATGCCTAAACTGTTTTGAAGCTGGACATTCTTGGCGAATTGGACTTCTTCAGCCTTTGTCGTGGCAACAATGAGATAGCCCTCTTGTTTGAATTCGAGGTCACCGGAATACTCAAGGATGTCGGCAGCCTTTTCAAAGAAATCGATGCTGGCCTTGGCTAGCAGGCAGTTCATCTTCGTCCCCCATTGCTGGCGTACGCCGGCACCGCAACGGCCGGTCGCACCACTGGTGAGATAGCTTTTATCGATGACAAGAATGTTTTTAACGCCTTTGTCAGCCAGGTGATAAGCGATGCTCGCACCACTGACGCCTGCACCGATGATGATGATGTCAGTTTTCATGGTCGTCCTCCTCCACCAAGGCTTGTAGTGGCACGCCCATGATCAACGGTCTTACCTTATGGACCGGTACGTCTTCAACTGGTACGTTCAAGTGCTTGGCGATCTCGCGCTGGGCCAGATGCCCACACGTATTGGCCTGGCATGGTCCCATACCGATTCGACACAACCGTTTCATGTCTTCAAAACTCGTATAACCCTGGTCAAGCAGATCATGGATGTGTTGCAAGGTGACATCCTCGCAACGACAAATGATGATGTTTTTCTTATCCATGTTTCACCTCGATGGTCGAAAAAGCGTACAGGTGTTCGACCGGGACCGAGACGGTGACAACCGCGGTCCGGTCCTGTGGCTTGGCCAAAAGGACATGTTCGATGGTCGCTTCACAAAGCGCTTGACCATACCGGTCGAGCCCTTTCCACACTTCACCCTTCTTCGGGAGTGGTAGAAACTCGTAAGGGATCTTGAAGACCGCCTTGTGATCTTTGATCTGGGCGGTCATGATGGCGATGCCGGGACAACTTGGTACACAAAGCGCACATCCGGTGCACAAATCGACTTTCAAGACGGGTTGCTGGTTGATGTTCGCACCGATCTCGATGGCATCAAAGGGACAGCTGGTGCTGCAAGGATTACACGGGATGTCTTCATAACATTCTAAAATGGCCTTGGGGCGTGCAAGCAAAGTTTTGTCTGGAAAACTTTTTTTGATTTGTTCCTTGCTGGGAACGCCGGTTTTCTCAAGCATACCACGCGCCCTCCTTCAATTTTTGTCTGCCGGTGATGGTCTTCTCGCCGAACGGTCCTTCACGCAAGAGGCCGAGTTGGTCATGATAATGCTTGACCAAGGCGTCGTCATCAGGGTGGGGATGATGCAAATGACGGGCGAGGTGGAGTCCGGTCAGATAACCTTCCATCATCGCGGAGCTGGCCTCTTCGATGCCGGCCGCATCCCCACAGGCATAGACGCCTTCAATGCTGGTCTGGTTGGTATCATCAAGCACCGGGACGTGTCCGCCGAGTTCCGCGACATATTTGGTCCTGGTCCCGAGCATCGACAAAAGCTGATGCATTGGTGAGAGACCGACCGAGATGCAGATGGCATCGGCGGCAATCATCTTCTCGGTGCCGGCAACCTGATTCCACTGGTCGTCCAATGAGACGATTTCAACCGCCTCGACGTGGTCCTTGCCAATCGCTTTTTTCACGGTCGTCCGGGTCAGGATGTCCACACCGAGCCGTTTAATCTTGGAAGCGTGGACCTTGTAGCCACCGATTGTAGACGCCGCTTCGACCAAGGCTTTGACCTTGACACCAGCCTGGATGAGCTGGTAGGAGACGATTAGGCCGATGTTGCCGCTGCCGACCATCACAACTTCTTTGGCTGGCATGATGCCATAGACGTTCATGAGCGTCTGGATGGCACCAGCGCCGTAGACGCCGGGCAGGTCGTTGTTTTCAAATGACAGGAATTTCTCGCTCGCTCCAGTTGCAACCACGACGGCCTTGCCTTGGTAACGGCGATACGTGTGTTCGTCATAGGTGCTGACCACGTGACCGGGATAAAAACCGACCGCGGTCGTGCTTAGTAAAATCTCAAGTTTGTCATGACGTTTGAGATCATTGATCAGGATGTTGGCGATATCAATGCCGCGTGTCTTGGCATATTGGCTCTTGGAACCGAAAAACTTGTGCGTCTGTTTGATCAGCTGGCCACCAAGGGCCGGTGCACGGTCGATCAACAAGACCTCAAGACCGGCTTCAAGGGCGGTCTTGGCCACGCATAGTCCGGCTGGACCGCCGCCGATGATGATGACATCTTTTTTAATCATGTCAGCACCCCCTTGTCCGTTTGTCTTTTGACATCGATGCCCGGTGTCAGCGGCGTGATGCAGGTCCGGACATTGGGTTTGCCGTCGACCAACATGTTGCATGATGAACAATTGCCAATCGCACAATAAAAGCCACGTGGCCGACCGAGTTTGATCGAATAACTGAGTGTCGTGATCCCGAGGGCATGCAAGGCGGAGGCGATGGTGTCGCCCTCGCGTCCCTCGACCGCTTCGCCTTCAAAGCGGAAGCGGATGGGTTTGCGTTCAGGAAATGTCAAGATGGGATGATCCTTGATGCGCATAAGGTGATATCCTCCATTTTTGAAATGACGGTGTTCAAATCGGGTGATTTAAAAAGTAATGTTGCAAGGCAATGATCGTCTTGGCATCGGTGATCGCGCCCGATATGAGCAAATCATAAGCCTCTTCGGGGGTTGCCAGGAAGACATCGATGGTCTCATCTTCATCATGCTGGAGCGGATGCTCGGCCGGGATGCAATCCCTGGCTAGAAAGATTTCGATATGCTCATCGCTATAACCCAGGCAATTGTGGATCAGCATGAGCGGTTCGATAACCCCAGCCTGGTAACCTGTCTCTTCGATGAGTTCGCGTTTGACGCAATCAAGCCCTCGTTCAGCTGAATCGTCCTTTTTACCAGCTGGAATTTCGATGCCGACCTGACGGATGGGATAACGGAATTGTCTGATCAGGATGAACCGGCCGTCTTTGGCGATCGGCAACACGGCCGCCGCACCGGGATGTTTGACATAGACGCGGCCACTGGTCTTGCCGTTGGGCAGGATGACCTCGTCTTCATACAACGCCATGAACGAACAGCTGTAGACTTCTTTCGAGTGTTTTGTTTTTTCAATCATCGACGACTCCGGTTTCCGCGCACTCATGCGTGCACCTGCATCAGCATGTCAATCATGGCTTTCGCCGCCTTTTTGCCGGCTCCCATCGCCAAAATGACGGTGGCGGCACCGGTGACGGCATCACCGCCGGCAAAGACCCGTTCACGAGTCGTCAGGCCATCATCACCCTTGGTCACGATGCAGCCCCACCGGTCGGTCTCAAGTCCTGGGGTGGTCTGGCTGATCATGGGATTTGGACTGGTGCCAATCGCCATGATGACGGCATCGACATCGATGTCAAAGGCTGAATCCGGCTTGGTGACCGGTCTGCGTCGTCCTGAGTCATCTGGTTCACCGAGCGTCATTTCGACACAACGAATGCCTTTGACCGCGCCTTCTTCATCACCCAGGATCTTGACCGGGTTGGTCAACAGTTTGAGGATGATGCCTTCGTCCACGGCATGATGCACCTCTTCGGTCCGGGCGGGAATCTCTTCCATTGAACGGCGATAAACGATATAAACCGTTTCAGCTCCCAACCGCTTGGCGGCCCTGGCTGCGTCCATGGCGACATTGCCGCCACCGACGACCGCCACCCGTTTTGCCATCTGGACAGGCGTCGCACTCTTGGTATCATAAGCTTTCATCAAATTGATACGGGTTAAAAACTCATTGGCGGAATAGACCCCGTTCAAGGTCTCTCCTTCAATGTCCATGAAGCGGGGCAAACCAGCGCCGGTGCCGAGAAAAACAGCCTCGTAGCCATCTTCAAACAAATCATCAACAGTCAATGTCCG
>RECG01000006.1 GCA_007692425.1 Acholeplasmataceae bacterium
TGCCCGGAGCCACCATTATCCTTTAACAAAGCCATCAAGTGGCTTTTTTATTTTCACATTTATAATATACGATTTTATAACATCATTTATAGTAATGTTGGCATGCGTTAATAGCGAAAATCAAGTTTTCTTTTAGAATGTGGGCAAGGACACCTTTCAGTGACCCGCAACGCCAAAAAAACGCGACACAATTCGCGTTTTAATGACACGCATAATGATTAATCAATCGTTTCTTTAGGACTTACTTGAATGCTGTCAAAATCAACAAAATACTTCTCTTTATCTTGTCTATCAACCCAAACATCGACTGTAGATACTCCAATATTCAGATTAAAATCTGATGATCTCCAAAAACCTCGACTTTTATACGTTTTTTCACTACCTGAAAAATCGTCAATCACGCGACATGTGATATGATTCTTGAACAGACGACGGCCACCAACAGTGATTGAAGTTGTATGGTTGGTCTTTAAATCAGTAATGGTTCCAACCATTTTCCTCCCAGACGTCATCAGACTATTCTTGATTTTCTTGGTTTTTCGTGAAGAAAAGAACATTGGGAATCCAACTGCTCCGAAAGCCAAGGCAAAGATACCTGGTATAAGAACATGTGTCAATAAATTAGGCTGGTAATATTGATCTGGATTGTCCGGATCTATATAAATGGTGATATTATCACCTACGCGCATGGACGCAGAATAGGTATTATACTGAACCGTATAACTTTGACCTTCATAATTATAAGAGATCATGACAGTATGGCTACTGCGCCCCAGGCCTCTGGTAATAGATACAATCGTACTGTCTATTGCGTGCATTTCAGATTTAATCCATAACATACGACTTACTAAAAAAATGGTTAAAGAAATCAAAAGGACCGCCAAAATCATAAATACATTGGTAAATACCGATAAATGTTTATTCGTTGACATGTTCTTCCCTCCCCTGTGCTCATTTTAGCATATGCTTGATAAATGAACAATACATGCTTGATTAAACTGAAATTCCAAACACGGCATAAAATGTCTTGTGTAAATGGAAATTCCACAATCAAACAAAAGGAATCTCACCTTCGGCATAATGAGTTTGACGAAAACCATTATTGAGAAAATATTTCCGTCCAAGTGAAAAATCACACGTGGACTTTAATCAGTGATGTGTGATAAAATATGGATATTCATAAACTACGGAGGAATCACATGGGAAACTATATCGGCGCCCTTTCAGTGTTGTCTTTTATGGTATTTGCTTTTGGTCTGATTGGAGTGCCCGCCCTCGTTACATTGATTGAACCAAGACACATGAAAGCAAACATAAGAGATTACTATCGAAATAAAAAGGTGTGGTTTTTCGTTGTTTTATCAGCAGCGATTGTGTATTATGTTGCAAAAACGCACGGATATTTTATTTTTTGGGAAATATAAACCCCGGTTTGATATGACTTAAAAGGTAGAGGAGCCTGATAAGCAATAGATTGTTAAAGCTGCGCGCCTGTTCAACATGCGCGCAGCATCATGGTTTTTGCCGCCTGATCTGTACAAAGCGCATTCATTGTTTGAGTCAATCCGATGTTATGATTTGGCGCGGCACCGACCTATGAACTGCAACATCAATGACAGAATAGAGAAATATGATGTTTCGGAATCATCGAGCTGAAATCCTTGTGTCGGCAGTTCAATTCTGCCCGGAGCCACCATCCGTCCATTTATGAAGCCATTTAATATGGCTTTTTTATTTACACATTTCAAAAAACCCTTGTCTCCGGAGGGGCGTGTGGTGTCAAGGGGCGCCCTCCCGTATGACACCACGGGGGACAGATTGACACGGGCCTTGAAATCGAGTAGAATGAACATAACAGCACACTGATGATTTCATCAAGACAACTTCATACATGTATCAAGGAGGATTCATTTATGAACAGAACCCTGTCTCGTATTCTCGTCGCACTATTGTGATCAGCGGCGGTCTTTTAGCCTTCATCGTGTGAGTTTTCCAGGATCGAAAGTCTGGCGCTTATCTCCTTCGGTGTCGACACCGAGTCGCTGATGGAGGCATTCGAGATCGAAGGATTCGAGCTTGACGGCATCATGCTTATCCTGACCTAAGACAACCGCGGGACCGAACGCGCCCCGCTCAGGGAGAACATACTCAGCGAGGAAGACCTTGAAAAGCGCCATACGCTTGGCATCCACCACATCAAGCACATAGTATAAGCAAAAACAGTGTAAAACCAACGAATCTAGATAGGAGGTCATCATCTCATGAATATAAGGAGCAGGACAATCATATCATTAACACTAATTATCACCGTTTTAATGTTGGCGGCATGTAATAGCGCTCAAGTTGAGTTCGTGATTCAATTCAACAGTAATGGCGGATCGCACGTGAGTTCGATTGTTGCGGAAGGGGGTTCATCAATCAGTATGCCCGATGATCCATTTAAAGAAGGGTTTATATTTGCTGGTTGGTATAGGGATGTTGATCTCGAAGAAGAATTCGATTTTGATACAATGCCAAATGAAAACCTGGTGCTATATGCAAAATGGGAAACCATCACATTTACCGTAACTTTTGATGGTGATGGCGGCATTTTGGTTGACGGCGAAGATGTGCAAACAGTTGAAAAAGGACAAAGCGCGATTGCTCCTACCTATGAAAAAACAGGACACACATTCATGGGCTGGGATGTGTCGTTTGATAATGTAACGGCAAATTTGGTCGTCAAGGCTCAATATCAAATCAATCAATACACGATAACTTTTGAAACCCTTGACGGGACTTCAATAGATTCAGTAACGATTGACTATGGTAGGGGTCTATCACTTTATGTTCCTGAAAAAGAAGGATACATCTTTGGTGGATGGTACTTGGAAGATACGTTTGATACCCCGATCACAACTGTTCCAGCATTTAATGTGACACTCTATGCGAAATGGAACGAGATAGAAGATTTAATCGATCTCGTCCAAGTTGGCGAACGGGGAACAACCTACACGATACCAACAGAGATGTTTGATTCAGGGACCGCTCAAGTCAGTGGTGGATACTTCATGGCAACCAACCAAACGACCTATGAACTATGGCATGTAGTGAGAACATGGGCAGAAGCCAATGGTTATCATTTCCAAAATAGCGGTAGGGAGGGCAGTCAAGGCGTCATCGGTTTATTACAACCCACAGCAAGAAAACACGAGCCCGTCACAACCGTCTCATGGCGTGATGTCGTTGTATGGCTAAATGCCTTGTCTGAAATGACCGGACTCGAACCGGTTTACAGGACACCTGACGATGCCATCATCAGGGATTCAAGATATGCAAACGGCGACGTCGTTGATGCTGCGATTCAGACAAGCCACGACGGCTACAGACTCCCCACCGATATGGAATGGGAAATGGCAGCAAGATGGAAAAACGATACAACAAGCACACACGGATCTATTTTGGTGGGCGAAAGATATTGGACACCGGGCAGATATGCAAGCGGTGCAACTGGCCCGGCATGGATTTTATCTGATGAGGAAACAGCTCATGCAGCAACCCAAGAAGTTGCATGGTACAGCGCTAACTCGGGCGGAAAAACCCAGCCGGTCGGACAATTGATGCCGAATCATTTAGGCATCTTTGACATGAGTGGCAATGTATTTGAATGGACGTATACAACGAGCGGTTTCGGTATGGTCCTACGGGGAGGTTGCTTTGGCGAAAACACACCTCAAATGCGAGTTGGCGGTAACTGGTTCTTCACAAACACCAGCTATACTGGAAACAACCTAGGCTTCCGCATTGTGAGGAACTCTTAAACTTAACCCTTTTTTACGTTTTGCAAGTCGCCCCCACACCGAAGGCTGTGAGTGTGCGGCTTTTTTGCATATCAATAGACAAACCGATATACAAGTATAATGGTTCTCACCTCCACCCTCTTGTTGCATGCAAAACAGAATACATTCCTACTTTTCCAACGAAGTGGAATGACGTCTTTATCAGGCTAATAAGTCGAAAACATGACTGAAAATTCTTGTGTC
The DNA here is from genome assembly GCA_007692425.1 of Acholeplasmataceae bacterium. Classification (GTDB taxonomy): domain Bacteria; phylum Bacillota_I; class Bacilli_A; order Acholeplasmatales; family Acholeplasmataceae; genus RECG01. The sequence goes on from RECG01000006.1 coordinate 4,023, forward strand.
GCCGGTTCAAATCTGTCATAGCACCATTATCCTTTAACAAAGTTATGCGTGTGGCCTTTAAAGCGAATAAAGTGAAAAACCATGGTCTAGCGAGTGTACTGTATAAACGAGTTTGAGCAACCAACATAAACATGGTATAATTGAAACAAATGAAACCGATATGGAGGAAACCCATGAACAAAAAAATAACAGCGCTCATGATGATAGCGCTTTTCATGTTTTCATTATTGGGATGCGACCTTGATCCGGCAGCATCAGGACCTTTCACTATCACCTTTGACACGCAAGGTGGCGAGGAAATGGATTCAGAAGAGGTCGAGGGAATAACCAGTTTCAACCTTCCTCAGACCGTAAAGGAGGGACACACTTTTTTGGGCTGGGTCGTTAAAGGAGACCTTACCGAGAGATTGCGGAAGAACGTGGTTCGTATCGATTCAGATACCACCCTTGTCGCGCAGTGGCGTGTCAATCAGTACACGGTCACCTTTGAGACCGACGGCGGGGAGCCTATCGGACCCTTATCCTTGGACTATGGTTCAGATCTTGGTCTCCATGTTCCTATCAAAGAGGGGTATGTATTCACGGGGTGGCATCTTGACGAACAGTTGACCTTCACCATTGAAACCGTATCTGCCGAGGATATAGTTATCCATGCGGGGTGGGCACTTGAGACCTATGCAATCACATACAATATTGATGGGGGAGCAAACCATCCCGATAACCAATCGTCCTACACGATTGAAACAGACACATTATTCTTTGAAGCCCCCACCAAAGAAGGCCACACCTTCATGGGTTGGTATGACAATGAAGTGTTCACAGGTCCGGAAATGACTTCCTTAGGCCAAGGGTCTATTGGTGATGTCGAGTTGTTTGCCAAATGGGAAGTCAACCAATATCATATCCAGTACTTTATTTTTGATGAGGTTGATTCGGATGTAATCATCCCGCTTATGCCGGGCGAAACAATCGTTCAGAGCCTTATGGGGGGCTATCATTCTTCAGCCCTGACATCGGAAGGACGACTCTTTATGTGGGGTTACAATTATTATGGTCAACTTGGCGACAGCACGACGACAAGCAGAAATACCCCAACCGAGATTACCAGTCACTTTGATTTAGCCGGAAGCGAAACAATCACGCAGGTGACATTAGGAACCTATCATTCCTCCGCTCTGACATCAGAGGGGCGACTCTTCATGTGGGGCAACAACGAATATGGTCAACTTGGCGACGGCACGACAATATGGAGAAACGCCCCAACAGAAATTAACAATCATTTTTTGTTGTTGCTAGACGAAACGGTTATTCAGGTATCCTTGGGGTTTGCTCATTCCTCGGCTCTGACATCAGAAGGACGCTTATTTATGTGGGGATATAATGCAGTGGGTGAGCTTGGTGACGGAACGATTATGAGCAGACACACCCCAGTTGAAATTAGCGACCAATTTAACCTTAATGAAGGAGAAAATATCTTTCAAGTGTCACTGGCATACCTTAGGTCCTCAGCCTTGACTTCGGAAGGGCGACTCTTCATGTGGGGGATAAATAGTTATGGCCAACTTGGTGATGGAACCACGATAAACCGCAGCACGCCAACAGATATTACAGATAGTTTTGAAATATCAACGGATGATATGATTGTTCTGGTGTCCTTGGGGGGGTATCATTCTTCAGCCCTAACATCAAAAGGAAACCTTTTCGTGTGGGGTTGGAACGCGCATGGCCAACTGGGTGACGGCACGAACACGAACAGAACCACTCCAACTGAGATTACAAGCCATTTTGACTTGTCGAACGACGATACACTGATTCAGGTTACCTTGGGACAGGTGTACTCATCGGCCCTAACCTCAAAGGGGCGGCTCCTCATGTGGGGGAATAACGGTGTTGGTCAACTTGGTGATGGAACCACGATGAATCGTAGCACACCAACCGATATAACCGGTGTTCTTGCATTGCCAACGGACGAAACAACCACCCATGTGTCCTTTGGAGAATCTCACTCTTCAGCCCTAACATCAAAAGGGCGACTCTTCGTGTGGGGAGGAAATAGTTTTGGCCAATTAGGCGATGGCACGACAACACAGAGAGAGACTCCATTTAACCTGTTCTACAGCCCTTTTGAAATCATCCACGAAACAACCTATGATTTCAATGACACCATTATCCCGTTTATGCCCGCAAGAGATGGATATGATTTCAGCGGATGGCATGTAGATTGCGAATTGACAACCCCGTTTGATACAACCGTCATGCCTGCGGAAAACATCATCCTATATGGGACATGGATTCCAAATGGAGATTAATCATGATGGTTAAGCAAGGGTTCTTCAGAACCATCAATCTAAGAAGGGGGCGATACCTGAAGATTCTAAATCAGGTTAACGAGAGTCAAGCAGGCAGATAACATAAAGCGAAACACCGCGTTTCGCTTCACGATAGTGTTCGAACCTGAAAGTTATTGAACACTTTTCTGGAGGCTTAATCACGAACTATCACCAGTGTTTCACACGAGAACACAGACCTGACATGTGGGCCTCTTATGTCGATGCGTCAGAAATGTCAACATGACGAATCAGGAAGTCAGCCAAAAGGTTTTCACCGCTTTGTGGACTGTCACGGAATAGCGTGTCATATTTCATGGTTTCTTGTTTCTAATTGATTGACAATCTATTTAGATGTGATATGATTAAAATATGAAACATTTGAACATCAAATTATTTGAAGGAGAAAACAATGAGCGAAAAAATTGGAATTGTTGTATGTGGGAACTCAGGCGTTGACTACATGAAGCTTGATTATCCGGTCAAAATGATCAGATCAATCCTGAATCTTGGTGGTAAAGAGTATGAGGATTATGTCGATATTCAGGCCAAAGAGTTTTATGACATGATCCAGTCCAACCCGGATATTGATGTGTCCACATCACAAACCGCCACCGGCAAGATTGCCAGCGTCTACGAAGAATTGAAAGAAGAGGGGTACACAGATGTCATCGCCATCGTCATCTCCTCTAAACTCAGCGGTACTTATCAAGGTGCGGTTCTGGCCAAGGATATGGTCAGTGACCTCAATGTCTACGTGATTGACTCAAGAAGCGTCTCTTATGGAGAGGCCTACCTGGTTTTGGAAGCCATCAAGATGATCAAGGCCGGCAGCAAATCCAGAGAAATCATCGACAGCCTCGAAAAGATCAGAGACAACATCTATATTTACGTGCTAGTCGACACCTTGAAATACCTGGTCAAGAACGGTAGATTGTCCGGCGCACAAGGCTTTTTGGGGACGCTATTGAAAGTCAAACCGCTGCTTCATGTCCAAAGAGACGGAACATTGGTGCCTTTTGAAAAGATCAGAACAACAAGTAAAGCACAAGCCCGTTTGTTAGAAGTCGTCAAGAGCGACATCGAAGGCAAAAACGTCACCATGTTCATCGCGTACACGAACAACGAAGACAAGGCCATTGAAATCAAGAACAAGCTCATCGAATTCAGACCTGGGTTGACTGTGGAAGTCGTGCCCTTGACACCTGTCGTCGGTGCGCATGCCGGCCCTGGCACACTGGGAGTAGGTTATATTGTTCTTTAATATCCTTTTGAAAGGGGTCTGACAGACATGGGTTCACCCAAAGAGGTCATCAACGAATTGTTGGTTGATGTGTTCAATCATATTTTGAGCATCGAAAATGATGTGCTGAAAAAGCGCGGCGTCAAGCTTTCGATGACCGAAGTTCATGTCTTGGAGGCCATCCGAAACACCGAGGTGCCCAACATGGGTAACGTGGCCCAGAAACTAAGGGTGACGCTAGGGACATTGACCACATCAATCAACGTGTTGGTCAAAAAGAGTTACGTGGTCAGATATCGAGACGAGAAAGATAGACGAAGGGTCTATCTGAAACTGCTCGATAGCGCACACCAGGTCTTGAAAATCCACGATGAATTCCACGATGAGATGATTGACTCGATTTTCAAAGATCTTGACTTGGAAAAAGATGAAATTCTAATGAAATCACTACAAAACATAAGCAATTACTTCAAACAACAGTATTAATAAACGAACTCCGGCTTTGTCGGAGTTTTTTTTGTAAAAAACGAGAAAAATAGCGGGGCAGATCGACGTATTTTGGTTTATAATGGAAACGAGTGAAAAGCCACATGTTTCGGGGGGGGGATTTGAAATGGGCCGGGTTATTCGGTCATGCCATGTTGAACAAGAAGATCGAAAGGGTCTTTTTTTGTTGATGAATCAAAGGTTTCGATAGCACGACAGGTTGATAGTCCCCACGGTGTATTCGCTCGCACGTCAAGGCAATCTAAAGGATTCATCAATACAACAAAACAAATGGAGAATGGAAATGTCAAGCAAAACCCGCAAACACACCCCATGTTCCAAAGTGATCAACAAAGGCATCGCTTATGGATCGGTCGTCAATTTTGATGTCAAAACACCTGCCAAACCAATGAACGTGAAACAAACCAACCAGTTTATCAAACAAATCAAACACATCATTGAAGATGATGTCAGACACCACCAAAACACCCACCATCGCGTGTCTCAACTCTTAACTGCTCAAACCGGCAACTTACATGCCGTTTGGATGATTGCACACAGCAAACACTTTTATACGACACTATCCGACAACTTACACCTGCACGGCATGACGCCGGTTGAAGCCTTTGATTGTGCTTTCGATGAGGTCACTGACCAATGGGATCCGCTATTCCCAATGAACGATCCCGAATGGCAGGCACACATCAGGACGACATGTCGCGCCTTTCGAAACCGCATCGGCAGGCACGTTGAAAGATATATGCTAAAACAAGCGCTTCAACACAAAAAAGCGCCGGTCGTGCTTGTGGTCAACCAATTCAAGGTTGAACATCTTTACGATCTTAAACATGTTGTCAAAGGGATTCTCGCCAAAAGAGAAGGAAACGATTCTTTTCTAGACTTTACCGTATTGAAAGCATATGAACTGCCGATGATGGTGTGCGAACACGATCACGAAGAAGGGGTATCGATGATCATGGATGCCGATCAGGGCATTGTCATCAGCAACCCCACGACACAGGACAAAAAGGTCTATACCGCCCGTCTTACGGAAACCCATCTTGCCGAAAATCCCACATATGACCGCGAACAACGCCAATTGAAAGTATATGCACCGATTGTTGATCAACGCCATCTCATGGCAATATCGACAAGCCCCAAGTATGATGGCGTCGCCCCATATGCTTCAGAGTTCAACTATGTCACCAAGGGGATGACGCCATCCGTGAAGGAGCTCACACAAACGTATACAGACATGGTCAAGGCCATGAAGGGCAAAACATGCATCATCCGTATTCCTGATTTCAGACCTGATAAGCCGACACCTTATCTGGGCTCCGGCCTATACACGGACATCCAGTCGTTTTGTGAGCATGTTGATCTATATAATGATTTCCTGACGGCGGTCGCCAACGCCTCCAGGCATGGCCAGGTCAAAATCGTCGTGCCGATGATCAGGCAACACGAAGAAGTCGGTTTTTGGCGATCCATGGTCCAAGGGGCGTTTGAGTGTGCCGGTGTTGCCGCACCCCCGCTGGGCATCATGATGGAAACCGAATCAGCCATTCAGTATCACGAAGACTATGAAGATGTTGACTTTGTCATCATTGGATTGGATGATTTCATAGAAGAGGTTGATGACGATTACAACCGTTATGACGTCGTTCCGAAACAGGTGTTTTTCACGCGATATGGCAGAGACATCAGAGATTTGCATCAACATTTGCGTCTCAGAAACATCGAACATTATATACAAGGTAATATCTTAAGCCAACCGGAAATTCTAGACCGTATTTTGAAAATGGGTTTTCGGCATATTTGCATACCAGCCGGCAAGATGAAAACAGTTGAGCCCGTCATTCAACAATTCGTCGAAAACAAAGGCAGATATGTCGGTGTGGCCGCACAAAGACTGGAACGAAAACAAGAAGCAGAAGAGACGAAAGACATGAGCCACCAACCGTTGAAACAGGACCTTCTGAACAAGCTGGAAAAACACAAGCAAAACCGGTCTTCACACCATGCAATCCGAGAGACACACAAAGCAAGACAACATAAAATAACGAAAAACGCATCAAAAAGAACACCGGATTAAAAGGTGTTTATCGCTTAAAAACGCCCAAAATAACAAAAAACACGTGTTTGTGATCTAAAAAAACCTAAAATGGTTGCAATGCCAACGCTTTTTTTGTATAATTAATAACGCTCGTGTATGAGCAGGCTGTGAAATGGGAGGTTGCTGACACACGGATAGCCGTTGTCTACGTGTCAGGTTTTCCCATCGAGCAAGTCTATACCCGATTATAGGCGAAAGGAGCTATGAATAATGGCAAAAGATGTAATTAAAATCCGTTTGAAGGCTTACGATCACAGGTTACTCGATCAAGCAGCGAAGAAGATTGTTGACAGCGCGCTCAGAACCGGCGCTTCTGTCCAGGGGCCCATCCCGCTTCCGACCGAAAAGGAAATCTTCACCATTTTGCGTTCACCGCACGTCAACAAGGACTCACGGGAACAGTTTGAACGCAGAACACACAAGCGCTTGATTCAAATCGCGGATCCGAACCCGAAAACCATCAGTGCCTTGATGGATATTGATTTGCCATCCGGTATTGATATCGTACTCAAAAAATAATCACGACAAACAAAGAAAGAGGAACTCATAATGGCCAAAGGAATCTTAGGTAGAAAAATCGGCATGACGCAAATTTTCGATGAAAATGGCGTGTTGGTGCCGGTGACCGTGGTTGATGTGGCCGATAATGTGGTGTTGCAGCAGAAAACCGTTGAAGCAGACGGATATGCAGCGACCCAGGTCGGCTTTGAAACCAAACGGGACAAATTAAGTAACAAGCCTGAACAAGGGCACGTGAAAAAAGCCAATACGGCACCTAAGCGCTTCGTTAAAGAAATCCGCTTTAAAGAAGAGCTTGATAATGAATTGGCGGATTTAGCGGTCGGTGACCTTGTCAAACACGACATGTTTGAAGTCGGCGAGATCGTCGATGTCACCGGTATCTCAAAAGGTAAGGGTTTTGCGGGGAACATCAAACGACATAACCAGCACCGCGGCCCCATGACACATGGCTCGCGATACCATCGCGGCCCGGGCTCGATGGGCGCTGTCAAAGGCAAGCTGAAAGGCAAGCCGCTGCCAGGACGGATGGGTGCTGAACAAGTCACCATCCAAAACCTGAAAATTGCAGGTGTCGATCAAGACAACCAATTGTTGCTGATCAACGGAAGTGTGCCAGGCCCCAACAAAGGGCTGGTCATGGTCAAATCCGCTGTCAAAAGCGTGAAATAAGGAGAGGACATCATGCCAAAAGTCAATATTCTGAATCTAACGGGACAAAAAGTGGCTGAGTTGAACCTGTCCGATCACGTGTTCGGCATCGAGCCACATCAACAAGCACTTTATGACGTTGTCCAAGCCCAAAGGGCGGCCATGCGTCAAGGGACACACGATGTCAAAGGTCGCAGCGACGTCAGAGGCGGCGGCAGAAGGCCCTGGCGTCAAAAAGGAACAGGCCGTGCCCGTCACGGCACCATCCGCTCACCACTATGGCGTGGCGGTGGCGTCACGTTCGGTCCCACCCCGCGCAGCTATGCTGTCAAAATGAACCAAAAAGTCAGACAGCTCGCACTACGTTCGGCACTTTCCTACCACGCCGCCAACGGACAAATGAAAGTGATAGAAGCATTGAACATCACAGAGCCCAAGACAAAGGTCTTCGGTCAGATGTTAAAGGACCTGGGCGTAGAAGGCAAGACCTTGATCATCGCCACCTCGTTTACTGATAACGACATGCTGTCAGCCAGAAACATCCCTACTGTCTCCTTCGCACAAGTCGATCACGTGAGCGTGTACGACCTTTTGAACAGCAAACAAGTCATCATGACGAAGGATGCGGTCCAAGCGCTCGAGGAGGTACTCGGCAATGACTAATTATTACGACATCATCAAAGCACCGATTATTACCGAACAGACGACAAAATTGATCGAAAGCCAGAACAAATACACCTTCAAGGTGGATCGAAAAGCCAACAAGGTTGAAATCAAAAAAGCCATTGAAGCCATCTGGGAAGTCAATGTCCTGTCGGTCAACACCATGAACATGAAGCCCAAGTTCAAGAGAATGGGCAAGTACGAAGGGTATAAATCGGCCTATAAGAAGGCAGTGGTCCAACTGGCTGAAGGCCAAAAGATTGACGCCTTCACCGTATAGTGAAAGATTAGAGGAGGTTTAACCAAATGGCGGTTAAAAAATACAAGGCGACCACCAATGCTCGTCGCAACATGAGTGTCCTGACATATGAAGAAATCACCACATCAACTCCTGAAAAATCACTACTGGAGCCACTCAAGCGTTCAGGTGGACGCAACAATCAAGGTAAAATCACCGTACGCCACATCGGTGGCGGTGCAAAAAGAAAATTTCGCATCATCGACTTCAAACGCAACAAGGATGACATCGCCGGCAAGGTCGCGACGATCGAATATGATCCTAATCGCAGCGCCAACATCGCCCTGATTCATTATGTGGATGGTGAGAAGCGATATGTACTCGCCCCCAAGGGCTTGGAAGTCGGCATGGAAATCCTTTCAGGCACACAGGTCGACATCAAGACAGGTAATGCCATGCCCATCAGGAACATCCCGGTCGGTACAGTGGTCCACAACATCGAACTGAGTCCCGGCAAGGGCGGACAAATCGCCCGCAGCGCGGGAACTTCCGCACAACTTCTCGCACGCGAAGATAAATATGTATTGGTTCGCCTGCAATCAGGAGAAGTGCGTAAGATCTTAGGAACATGTCGCGCCACCATCGGTTCGGTCGGCAATGAATCCTGGGAGCTTGTCAACATCGGAAAAGCCGGTAGAAAACGCCACATGGGCGTCAGACCCACCGTTCGCGGCTCGGTCATGAACCCGGTTGACCACCCGCACGGCGGTGGTGAAGGCAAGGCCCCGGTCGGTAGAAAGTCACCCATGACACCGTGGGGCAAGAAAGCGCGTGGGGTGACCACCCGCAATAAGAAGAAAGCGTCTAGCGACTTGATCGTTCGTCGCCGTACGAAGTAGGAGGAAAACGATGGCACGTTCAGTTAAAAAAGGACCGTTTTGCGATGAGCACTTGTTAAACAAGGTTCAACGCCAAAATAAAGTAAACGAAAAAAGAGTGATTCAAACGTGGTCACGCCGTTCTACGGTTTTCCCTGACTTCGTCGGACAAACGATTGCTGTTTATAACGGTAAAGAGCACGTCCCTGTTTACATTACAGAAGACATGGTTGGCCACAAGCTTGGCGAATTTGCACCGACCCGCACCTATCGCGGACACGACAAAGGCGACAAGAAAGCCAAGAAGAAGTAAAGGGAGGAGAGATGACAATGGAAACGAAAGCAATCGCAAAAACCACCCGCATCGCTCCGCGTAAAGCCCGCTTGGTCATTGACCTGATCCGTGGCAAGAACATCAAAGAGGCGCAAGCCATTCTCATGTTCACACCACGTGGCGCTTCACCGATCATCATGAAAGTGTTGAACAGCGCTGTCGCCAATGCCGAACACAACAACAATGCGAACGTTGACAACCTCTATGTCAAAGAGTGCTATGTCAACGAAGGTGTACGCATCAAAAGATTGTTGCCCAGGGCCAAAGGCCGTGGCGACATCATTAAAAAGCGGACCAGCCACATCACGGTGGTTGTCGCAGAAAGAGAGTAGAGGTGAAGAAGCATGGGTCAAAAAGTTAATCCGGTCGGTATGCGCATCGGTATCATCCGCAATTGGGAATCCAAATGGTACGCTGACAAGACAGAAGTCCCCAAGTTGATCAAGGAAGATGCCGGCATCCGGTCCTATTTGAATCAGTTTTATCGCAAGGCCGCAGTTTCTCACATCGAAATCGAACGCCTTAAAGGCAAGGGCGGAAACGATCGCGTCAAGATCACCCTTCACACGGCCAAACCGGGTGTCGTGATCGGCAGAGATGCGGAAACCAAGAAAAAAGCAGTTGTCCAACTTGAGAAAATCACCAAGAAAGAAGTCATTTTCAATATTGTCGAAGTCAGACGCCCCGAACGGGTCGCCGCTTTGGTCGCGCAAAGCATCGCCGAACAACTTGAAAACCGCGCATCCTTCAGACGTGTTCAGAAAATCGCCATTCAACGCGCCCTTAAAGCAGGCGCCAAAGGTGCCAAGACCTTGGTATCGGGACGTTTGGGCGGTGCTGAAATCGCACGTAATGAAGGCTATTCCGAAGGCCAGGTACCGCTTCACACCCTGCGTGCCGACATCGATTATGCAACAGCTGAAGCCAAGACCACCTATGGTGTGTTAGGCGTCAAAGTCTGGATCTATAACGGCGAAGTGTTGCCGGGCCAGACACGCGAAGAAAATCTAAGAAAACAAGATGAACGCGCACCGCGTCCAGAAAGACGTGGCGGTGGCGGTAGAAACAGAGGAGGCAGATAATCATGTTAATGCCTAAAAGAACCAAATTCCGTCGTCCTCATCGCGTGAGTTACGAAGGCAAAGCCAAAGGGAAAAATGAAATTCTCAACGGCGAATGGGCCTTGGTTGCTGAAGAAGGCGCTTGGATCACCAACCGTCAGATCGAAGCAGCCCGTATCGCGATGACCAGACACATGAAACGTGTCGGCAAGGTGTGGATCAACATTTTTCCACATCTGGCAAAGACCAAAAAACCACTTGAAGTCCGCATGGGCTCCGGTAAAGGGGCTCCCGATCATTGGGTGGCAGTTGTCAAAGTGGGCAAAATCATGTTTGAAGTCAACGGTGTTTCTGAAGCGGTCGCTATTGAAGCGCTGCGTCTGGCATCACACAAATTGCCGATCAAGACAAAGATCGTTAAAAGAGGTGAGCAGGCGTGAAAGCGGCAGATATCAGAAAGATCAACACCAATGATCTCGAAAAAAGAATTGGCGAGCTCAAAGCTGAATTGTTCAACCTACGTTTTCAACTTGCCGTAGGACAACTTGAAAATACAGCCCGCATCGGGCAAGTGAAGAAGACGATTGCACAGATGAAGACCATCATCAGTGAACGCGACGAATAAGGAGGATATCATATGGAACGCAATCAAAGAAAAGTCTACACCGGTATCGTCGTGTCCGATAAAATGGACAAGACCATCACCGTCGTTGTTGAGTCTTACAAGAAATCACCCTTATACGGCAAGCGCGTCAAAAGGACGAAAAAATATCACGTGCATGACGAGGAAGGCTTGGCAGGTGTTGGCGACAAGGTGACCATTGCGGAAACCAGACCGTTGTCAAAAACCAAGAGATTCCGCCTCCTTTCCGTCGTCAGCAAGTCTGATTTGGTGTAGGAGGAAATAAACCATGATCCAACAAGAAAGCAGATTGGCAGTCGCTGACAACAGTGGCGCCAAGGAAGTCCTTGTCATCAAGGTCTTGGGTGGAACCCGCCGCCGCTACGCCAATGTCGGTGACATTGTGGTCGCCACCGTTAAAAAGGCAACGCCGGCCGGCGTCGTCAAAAAAGGTGAAATCGTCAAAGCGGTCATTGTCCGCACCAAGCATGGACTTCGCCGTCAGGACGGCTCATACATCAAGTTTGATGAAAACGCAGCCGTCATTCTTAAAGAAGATATGAACCCGCGGGGAACCCGTATTTTCGGACCTGTGGCCAGAGAGTTGAGAGAAAAGAACTTCATGAAGATTCTGTCTCTCGCTCCTGAAGTGTTGTAAGGAGGCACCGTCTATGTACATCAAAGCCGGAGATACCGTCGCCATCATCGCTGGTAGCGACCAGTTCGCAACGGATAAAAAAGGCAATAAAACCCGTAAGACCGGACGCGTCCTCAAGGTATACACCAAGACCGAACGTGTCTTGGTTGAAGGCGTCAACAAGATCAAGAAGCACCAACGTCCGACACAGGCTGACGACAAGGGCGGCATCATTGAAAAGGAAGCACCGATCCATGTGTCCAACGTGGCGTTGCTTGATCCCAAGACAGGAAAACCCACCCGCGTCTATTATCAAGTGGTCGATGGCAAAAAAGTGCGATTTGCAACCAAGTCAAAGACACAAATCGACAAATAAGGAGTTTGAACAATGAGTAGAATAAAAGACAGATACGAGAACGTTGTCAAACCCGAATTGATGAAAACATTCAACTACACATCCGTCATGGAAGTGCCCAAGATTGAAAAAATCGTGGTCAACATGGGCGTGGGTGATGCCGTGTTCAATCCCAAGGTATTGGACGACGCAGTCGAAGAATTGACGGCCATCACCGGTCAAAAGCCCATTATCACGAAGGCCAAAAAGTCCATCTCAAACTTTAAGTTGAGAGAGGGCATGCCCATTGGCACCAAAGTGACATTGCGTGGTATGAGAATGTATCAGTTCCTGGATAAGTTGATCACGGTCGCCTTGCCGCGTGTCCGCGACTTCAGAGGCATTTCTGCAAACGCCTTTGACGGAAGAGGTAATTACACCGTAGGCATCAAAGAACAGATCATCTTTCCCGAAGTCAGTCTTGACAAAGTCAAGAAGGTTCGTGGGTTGGACATCGTCATTGTCACAACCGCAAAGACAGACCAAGAAGGAAGAGCCATGCTCGGCCTCCTTGGCATGCCTTTCAAAAAGTAAGGAGGCGTATTATGGCAAAAAAATCAAAAATCATACGCGAAGCACAACGACGTGAAATCGTTGAACGTTATCGCGACAAGGTTGCTGAATTGAGGGCGAAAGGCGATTATCAAGCATTACAAAAGCTGCCGCGCAACGCGTCAGCCACCCGCTTGCGTAATCGCGATGCCATCGACGGCAGACCCCGCGGCTATATGCGCAAGTTCGGCTTATCACGTCTGAAGTTCCGCGAAATGGCTCATAAAGGTGAAATACCAGGCGTAAAAAAGGCAAGCTGGTAAACGAGGAGGAAGAAACATGGTTATGACTGATCCCATTGCGGATATGCTGACGCGCATCCGTAACGCAAATAACATGCGTCATGAAAAAGTAGAAATGCCGGCTTCCCGTCTTAAGACCGACGTTTTGGCGGTTTTAAAGAAGGAAGGGTTCATCACTGACTACAACACGGTCAAAAGTGGTGTACAAGGCAAAATTGTCGTGACCCTGAAATACACGAACACCAAAGAACGTGTCATCAAGGGTTTGAAAAGGATATCGAAACCAGGACTTCGTGTTTACACCACGGTGGATAACTTGCCTAGAGTTTTAAATGGATTGGGGATTGCCCTTATTTCAACATCCAAAGGCATCATGACCGATCGCGAGGCCCGCTTGGCCCAGGTCGGCGGCGAAGTGCTCGCATTCGTATGGTAAGGAGGAGAACATGTCACGCATAGGTAACCAGGTGATTCAAGTTCCTGCTTCCGTCACGGTGAGCATCGGCCCCGACAACCATGTGGTTGTCAAAGGACCGAAAGGTCAACTCGAATCACGATTCAATCAACGTTTAGGCATCAAACAGGACAATGATCACATCGAAATCACACGTCCGAACGAAGAGATATTTTCAAAAAAAATCCACGGCACGACACGCGCCTTGCTGGCCAATATGGTCAAAGGTGTGACCGATGGATTCACGAAACGGCTGGAAATCAGAGGTGTCGGATACAGGGCCCAGGTTCAAGACAATAAAGTGGTCTTGGCCATGGGGTACTCGCATCTGGTCGAACTGGAGATTCCAGAACATGTCAATGTCACGGTGGTCAGAAATACCGATGTGACCATCGAAGGCATCGATAAACAAGTGGTCGGTGAATTTGCCGCCAAGATCAGAAGCGTCCGCAAGCCGGAACCCTATCTTGGCAAGGGCATCCGTTATGTTGACGAGTATGTTCCGCGCAAAGCCGGCAAGACCGCTAAATAAGGGAGGACACTGTCATGATCAAAAAAGTTTCCAGAAACGACAGCAGACAGAAACGACATCTGAGAATACGCAAGATCGTCAAAGGCACGGCCGAACGTCCGCGTTTGAGCATTTATCGTTCAAACAAGGCGATTTATGTCCAGCTGGTTGACGACCAAAAACAAACCACCCTGTTTAGCGCGCGCAGTCAAGAAGCAGGCCTGAAGCATTCGAACATCGAATCCGCCAAGGCAGTTGGCAAAATGATCGCCGAAAAAGCAATTGCCGGTGGTATCAAGCACATTGTCTTCGATCGTAGTGGTTATTTGTACCACGGTCGCGTCAAGGCGCTTGCTGAAGCAGCCCGCGAAGCCGGCTTGCAATTCTAAGGAGGAGGAAAAGACATGGCCAGAAGAGATTTCAGACAAGAAGAACAACAAGACAAGCAATTTGAAGAGCGCGTTGTCTCCATCAACCGCGTCACCAAGGTTGTCAAAGGTGGACGTCGTTTCCGTTTTGCCGCCTTAGTCGTCGTCGGCAACAAACAAGGATTGGTCGGTTTCGGCACCGGCAAGGCACAGGAAGTGCCCGATGCCATCAAGAAAGCGATTGAAAGCGCGAAAAACAACATGATGACCATTCCCATTACAAAATCAACCATTCCCCACGAGGTCACAGGCCAGTATGGTGCAGGCAGAGTCTTTTTGAAGCCGGCATCCGAAGGTACCGGCATCATCGCCGGTGGTGCGGTCCGCGCTGTTTTTGAACTTGCAGGTGTCAATGACATCTTGTCAAAATCAATCGGCTCCAGCACACCCATCAACATGGTGCGTGCGACGTTCGCCGGTCTCAAACAACTCAGAACGCTTGAACAAGTTGCCGCCCTTCGTGGTGTGGATGTATCGGAGATGGTATGATGAAACTACAAGTCACATTGAAAAAGAGCTTGATCGGACGTCGTCCGAACCAAGTCAAGACAGCCTATGCATTAGGCTTGAGAAAAATCAATCAAGTCGTTGTCAAAGAAGATAATGAGGCCATCCGTGGCATGATCAAGACCATTCATCACTTGGTCAGCGTACAAGAAGTAGAGTAGGAGGAACACCCTATGTTGAACGAACTAAAACCTGTTGCGGGTGCGCGCAAGAGCCGTAAACGTCTGGGCAGAGGCCCGGGTAGTGGCAGGGGCAAACGGTCCGGTAAAGGTGACAAAGGTCAACTTGCCCGTTCCGGAGGTGGCCCACGTCCCGGCTTTGAAGGTGGTCAGATCCCATTCTTCCAGCGCATTCCGAAACGAGGATTCAAAAATATCAACCGCAAGGAATACGCTATCGTCAACTTGAAGGACTTGAATCAATTCAATGACGGCGAAACCGTGACCCCCGAATTACTGGTGGCACGCAATGTGGTCAAGAAGCTTGAATCAGGCGTCAAAGTATTGGCGAAAGGCAACCTTGAGAAGAAACTGACCGTCAAGGCGAATGTGTTCTCAAAAGCCGCCGAAGCCGCGATTGTGCAGGCTGGTGGAAAAGTCGAGGTGATATGATATGTGGATTCGCATCAGAAGAATTCTAAGTAACAAGACCGTGATGCTGAGATTGGCATTCACGTTGGCCATATTGTTGGTTGTCAGAATCTTAAGCCACATCACCATTCCCTTGTTTGACACCCGGGCCATTCTCGAGTTCATGAGTCAAAGCGGAAGCTTTGTCGCCATTCTGAACAACTTCAGCGGACAAGCGCTCGAGCGGTTCTCAATCATGTCACTCGGGATCACACCTTACATCACGGCATCCATTGCCATCCAGTTGTTGCAAATGGTGATTCCGACATTCAAGGAATGGAGCGAGCAAGGCGAAACGGGCAAGCAGAAGCTTAACCGCATCACCCGCTATGCCGCTGTCGCGCTTGCCTTTTTCCAAGGGTTCGCCCTGATCATCGGTATCAGCGTCAACGGCAGTGTCTTCATCCCGGATATCGAACCTGCCTTGATTGCCAATTATCGTTATATTTTCTACATCTACATGGCGATTGTCATTGCCGGCGGGACCGCACTTGCCATCTGGTTTGGCGATTTGATTACCAAAAAAGGCATCGGCAACGGGACATCCATGCTGATTGTCGCCGGTATCGTGACCAGTTTGCCGGCGATGTGGACCACACTGTGGGCCAAATACATCGCACCCCAAGGCAGCAGTGGTTGGGATATCGTCTGGTTCCTGATCATCATCCTCTTGTACTTCGGTATTTTGCTCGGCGTCGTCTACATGCAACTCGCGACCCGCAAGATTCCCGTGCAATATGCGAACCGTCAAGGCAAATCAGATTCCAACATTCCCATGAAGATCAACAGCGCAGGCGTCATTCCCGTCATCTTCGCACAAACCATTTTGAGCATTCCGCTCACGGTTGTCGGGTTTACCGGAAGTGGTGCCGCCACAACAGGCATCATCGGTTGGATCAGAAACATTTTCAATTATCAGGCGCCAATCGGTTTCATCCTTTATGTGGTGTTGATCATTGTCTTTACATTCTTCTATAGCTTCTTGATGGTCAATCCCGAAAAGATTGCCAATAATCTGACCAAATCAAACGCCTATATTCCCGGTGTTCGCCCCGGTCAGGAAACCAAGGACTATGTTGCAAGATTGTTATTCAAGATCACGGTTATCGGCACCGTTTACCTGGTGACTCTGGCCATTCTGCCGATTTTGACATCCATTGTATTTGGATTCGACGGTATCGAAGCCCAGGCCATCACGTTGGGCGGTACGAGCTTGCTGATTATTGTCGGTGTAGCGATTGAAACCACACAACAGATCGAAACAGACGCGAGCCAAACAGAATACAGCGGCATTTTCGGACAGTAAAAAGGATGGGACAATGCGAATCATACTAATGGGACCTCCCGGTGTCGGCAAAGGCACCGAGGCCGAATATCTGAGTCAGCATTTTCAAATCCCCCATATTTCGACAGGCAATATGTTCAGAGCCATGTTTGATGATCCCGACAACAAAATCGGACAGATTGCCAAAGCCTATATCGGGCGTGGCGAACTGGTCCCTGATGATATCACCAATGAACTTGTCTTGGAACGTTTGTCTGAAGCGGATGTCGAAAAAGGATTCCTTTTCGATGGCTATCCGCGCAACATCAATCAAGCCGAAGCGCTTGATCAGATGCTTGAGCAATTCGACTGGCGGCTTGATGCCGTCATCAACATTATCGCGCCCGACGAGATGATCGTGGATCGTCTGGCCGGGCGGCGGGTATGTAAGGTTTGCGGCAAAATTTATCATGTCACCAACCGCAAACCGAAGGTTGAAGGCGTTTGTGATCGTGATGGCGGCAAGCTTATCCAGCGCACGGATGACATGGAAGAAACCGTGATGCGCCGCTTGCGCATCTATAACAGCCAGACGGCACCGGTCATCGGCTATTACCAACATAGTGATGCGTTCTATGCCATTGACGGAACCGGCACCATTAAAAACACCAATAACGCCGTCATGAAAGCATTAGGTGAGGACAAGTGATTCAAATCAAGTCACAGCGTGAAATCGGGCTGATGAGAGAGGCCGGACGCATTCTCGATGCGACCAGACAGATGCTTAAAACACATATCCGGCCGGGTATCTCCACCGACCAGCTCGACCAACTTGCCGAAAAACACATCACCCAGCTGGGCGCATCACCATCGTTTAAGGGTTATCATGGCTTTCCAGCGTCCATTTGCACGTCGGTCAACGAAGTCGTTGTTCACGGGATTCCCTCCAAAAAGAAAATTTTGAAAGAGGGAGACATCATCACGTTGGATTTCGGTGTCAATTACAAAGGTTACCACGCCGACTCGGCGACGACCTTTCCGGTAGGCGTCATCAAAGAAGACATCAAGACACTGCTTGAGATCACCGAACAAGCCTTATACGTCGGATTACGCATGGCGATGCCCGGCAATCATGTCTCGGACATTTCACACGCCATCGAATCATTTGTGAAGCCTTACGGCTATGGCATCGTTGAAGAATTCACCGGTCACGGTATCGGAAAAGACCTTCATGAAGAACCGTTTGTGCCGAATTTCGGCCAACCGGGTCAAGGTCCCGTACTCAAACCCGGCATGACCTTTTGCATCGAGCCGATGATTAATCTCGGCACCAAGCATGTGGAAGTCCTCAGCGATCATTGGACAACTGTTACAGCAGATCGCAAACCCAGTGCACATTTTGAACACATGATTGTGATCACGGAAACCGGATATGACATTTTAACCACATTAACAAAGGAGTGAGCCTATGGCCAGAGAAGATCTGATTGAAGTAGAAGCCAAAGTCATCGAAGTGTTGCCCAACACCAAATTTAAAGTTGAATTGATTCAAAACGGCCATATCGTATTGGCCCATGTATCTGGTAAAATCCGTATGCACAACATACGCATTTTACCTGGTGACAAAGTGACAGTTGAGTTGTCACCATATGATTTATCGCGCGGCCGCATCACGTATCGCCGTAAATAAGGAGGACACGCACATGAAAGTAAAAGCGTCAGTCAAGAAAAGAAGCGAAGACGATATCATCGTCAGACGCAAAGGGAAAGTCTATGTCATCAACAAGAAAAAACGTAGACATAACCAAAGACAAGGATAACGAGGAGGAACCATGGCAAGAATAGCTGGAGTCGACATTCCACGCGACAAGCGCGTTGTGATTTCGTTGACGTATGTATACGGCATTGGACCGTCCATTGCCAAGCAAATATTGAAAGATGCCGATGTCAGCGAGGAAAAGCGTGTCAAGGCGTTGACTGAAGATGAACTGAACCGCATCCGAAGCGAAGTGAACAAATACAATATCGAAGGCGATCTCCGTCGCGAGGTCACTTTGAATATCAAGCGCTTGATGGAAATCGGTTCCTATCGCGGTATCCGTCATCGTAAGGGCATGCCTGTACGCGGTCAAAACACACGCAACAACGCCCGCACCCGCAAAGGCAGAGTCAAGACGACTGCCGTCAAGAAGAAGTAAGGGAGGAATAGAACATGCCACGTAAAAAGACAACCAAACGCAAGGTCAGAAAGAATATTCCCCTTGGTGTCGCACATATCCACACAACATTCAATAACACCATCATCACCATTACGGATGTTGACGGCAATGCGATTGCCTGGGCAAGTGCTGGCGCACTCGGTTTCAAGGGTAGCCGTAAATCGACACCCTTTGCCGCCCAGATGTCAGCCGAATCAGCCGCCAAGTCCGCCATGGACAACGGCATGCTCAGGGTTGAAGTCTCAGTCAAGGGCCCCGGTCCTGGACGTGAAGCCGCCATTCGTTCACTGCAAGCCGCCGGTTTGGAAATCACAGCCATTAAAGACGTCACACCTGTACCGCATAACGGATGCAGACCACCGAAACGCCCGCGCGGCTAATGGATAAGGAGGGGTAGCTCGTGAAAGATCTTAAGTTTGAAAAACCATATGCTGTCGAAGAAGTATCACTCGACGGCCATCGAGGACGTTTTGTCATCAAGCCGCTGGAACGTGGCTATGGCATCACACTGGGTAATGCGCTTCGTCGTGTGTTGCTTTCCTCACTTCCTGGTGCGGCGATTGTCAATGTCAAAATAGATGGCGTTGAACACGAGTTCTCAACCATGGAAGGCGTCATTGAAGACGTCATGGGAATTGTTTTGAATCTGAAAAAAATCATTTTCTCGGTTATTTCCGAAGAGCCTGATTTTGAACAGAAATTGGAACTTTACGCTGTGGGCGCCGGCAAGGTGACAGCAGCTGATTTCAATCATGTCGACGGTGTCGACATCATCAATCCCGATCAAGAAATCGCCAATTTGTCTGAAACAGGCAGATTGTCATTGGAGGTCACCGTCCGTAGAGGCGTCGGCTATGTCAGTGCAGACCGGAACAAAATGTTCAGTCGCGGCGAAAAAAGCGTGATTCCGATTGATGCGATTTATACACCGGTCACCCGCGTCTCTTATAATGTTGAAAAAATGCGCACGGATGCCGATGAACTGACCCTTGATATCGAAACCAATGGTGCGATTCCGACCAAGGAAGCGCTCGCTTTGGCAGCAAAAATGCTGATTGATTATCTGGATGTCATCGTGCACATCAGTGAAAAGGCCACTTCTGCCGACTTCATTTATGAGCAGGAAGAAGAGCCTGTCAACAAGAAGTTGGAGATGAAGATCGAACAACTCGATCTCTCGGTCCGCCTGTTCAACAGTTTGAAACGTTCGGGCATCTATACGGTTGCCCAAATCGTTCGTCTGACCGAAGAGGATGTCATGCGTTTCAGAAGTCTGGGACGTAAATCCTTCAAGGAATTGAAGGAAAAGTTGTCCGAGCACGGTTTGGAATTTGAAAACACGACCCACAAAGAAGCCAAATTCCAACATGAAGAGGAAGAGAAGGAGTAAATCATGGCTTATAGCAAACTAAGACGTACCAGCGACCAACGCAAAGCCTTGCTTCGTGACTTGGTGACAGACATCATCATCAATGAACGGATTGTCACGACCGAAGCGAAAGCGAAAGAGTTGAAGAAGCTCGCTGACAAGATGATTACATTGGCCAAAGACGGTTCGCTGAGCGCACGCCGGCAAGCCGCTGAAACGGTTCGCTTTGAAGAGGTCAAAGAAGGACAAAACGCCCTTCAAAAGCTTTTCTCGGAGCTTGGACCGCGTTATCAGGACAGACAAGGCGGCTATACCCGTGTCATCAAGACGGTGCCGCGTCGTGGCGATGCCGCACCGATGGCCATCATTGAATTCGTTTAACGATCTCAAAAACAAGCTCCGGCTTGTTTTTTTTGACGGGCCATTCTTCATTAAGAGGTATAATAAAAAGACCGATGACTTGTCAATTACCCAAAAAGCATATACAATGAATATGCTTGTCAGACACAAAGGAGCCGGGATCATGCGTCAATTGTTAATAATCATCGCACTCATCATCATCATGGCCTTCACGGCTATTTTTGTTTTCCGGCCAGCCGCTCCTGATGTTGACAACATTGCCCAAAACACATCAATCGGATTTGCTGATGGAGACGACTCTACACAGGTCACGCAAGACTTGATTTTTCCACAATCATGGCAGAACCATGACACCGTCGTCTTCGAATGGTTCAGCCACAACACCGACATCATCGGTCACGATGGGACGGTGACAAGACCGGAGAAAACCACCCAGGTCACGGTCGTGTTGACGGTTCGTGTTGGCGTGGAAAGCAGGGTCAGGATTTTCGAACTGACCGTCAAAGGAACCGAGGGGATCTCAACCTATCTGATAGAAATCTATTTGCAAGGCATCGACGATGATGTTTATGAACTTGTAGAGGACATTGAAGAAGAGGCCCCCGTTGGCGAGGTAATCATCATCACCACCGAAAGACACGGGTTTGTCTTGAACGAGATGCTGAGCACATCGGGCGAAGTGGTCGCTGATGGAAGCCTGGTCATCAAGGTTTATTACGACAGAATCGTTCATACGGTCATCTTGATGGATGACACGGAAGTCATCACCACCCAACACATCAGACATGAAGGCTTGCTTGATGCTGTCGATGTCGAGCGGGACCATCATCTGCTTGCAGGCTGGATCATCGCCGGCACACAAGATGAATGGTTTGATATCACACAGCCCATTACAGAAGACGTGATGCTTGAAACCGTTTGGCAGTTTGATTACGAATTCGCTTATCAAGGCTATTATGTTGGTTTCGAAGACTGGACTGGCGACAACTTGGAAACCTTGATCAGAGCAAGGCTCAATCAAGGTGTCACCATGCAGACTTATGGTGATGCCAGGGATATCTTGCAGATCACGGATCGCGATCCGGACAATGCGGACAATCTGATCGTGGTCTTTCTCGGACATTCCGTGCCGGCTGTATGGGACAGAGGCGTCACTTGGAATCGCGAACATGTCTGGCCCCAATCTTTGCTTGGTGTCAGCACGAACAACGATAGTCGTCATATTGGTGCCGATTTGCATAATCTCAAACCGGCGAATCCGTCTGAAAACAGCCGCAAAGGCAACAAGTTCCTTGACAATGTGACGAGTACGGTCGCTTATGCGCCACCTCGCGATGAAATCAAGGGTGATCTGGCAAGAATGATGTTTTACATGGTCATGATGTATGATCATCTTGAACTGGTCAACACGATTCCG
Source organism: Acholeplasmataceae bacterium (assembly GCA_007692425.1). Lineage (GTDB taxonomy): Bacteria > Bacillota_I > Bacilli_A > Acholeplasmatales > Acholeplasmataceae > RECG01. Next base: position 26,144 of record RECG01000006.1, read on the forward strand.
ACCGTGTATCAGTACGCCCTGCTTGACGTCTTGTTGGAATGGCATCTCCTTGACCCTGTGGATGATTTTGAACGCAACCGGAACGAAGTCATCTATCATTATCAAGGAAATCGGAATCCCTTTATTGATCGTCCTGAATGGGTCGAAATCATCTGGGGACCGATTATGATCAATCACAACCAGTCATCAACGTATCACGACGAACGACAAGCAATCGCATTCTTCATCATTGTCACACCCGCCCATGAGATCGGAAGAAGACGAGAACAGCGTCATAACATGTAAAAACACCGCCGCATGAAAAGCCATGTGACGGTGTTTTTTCATTTGATGAAGAATCAAACACTAAACATCATATTTTTTAAATGGATCATCACTTTGGTTGACTTGCTCGACATCGTCAGCATGGACGATCATTTTCTTTGCGCCCCGCAAATCAACATAGAAGTTGGCCAATGTCGTTTGAAAATAAGGCAGCACGAACAATACCCCGAAACCGAAGGCCAAAAAGCCGAGAATGAACCAGCCAAGGAAACTAAGCATCAACAAGAATAAACGCATCTTGTGGCCTTTCATCATTTCCTGGCTTTTCCTGATGGCCTCTGTGGGTGCTAAATCTGGCTGTTCAGCCAGAATATAGAAGGTCTGGCTATAGGCAAACGCCTTGATAATGCCCGGAATGATGAAAAGCAGCGTCCAGAGGAGAGTGAAAAGCGTGACAAGAATGTAAGCAACGATGGCGTTGCCGACATTTTTCTTGAAACCATCAAGTAACAGCTCCAACTTGTCGCCCTTTGTGTCGGTTTCCACGACATTGAGTAAATAAACGGCCAAACCGACATAAATCGGTCCGGTAATGATCAAAGTCAACAAGCCAAAAGTTGAAGCCGATGCCGCACTGAAAACAGCTGTGACAATCAATACGGCCACAAACACCATCCAATAACGTCCCTTGAGATGATTCCAGGACATCTTCCGCAGTTCGCTTGCGCGCATGATAAAACCTCCTTGTTTTATTTATGTTAATTTTATTATAGCATACGCGTACTTATCTCAAACAGCTTGTTTTGAAAAGCGGTATCGCAGTTGTCATCCTATTCGTCTGCGTGTATAATAAAAGATAAAGGAAAGAGGTGCGAACAACATGAAATTTGATGATTTCAAATACGAAAGACCGAACTTGGAAACCGTGATTACAGAAGCACAAGCACTCATTGACACCATTGGTGCCGGCAAAGACTTCGAGACCGAAAAAGAAGCCGTGTTCAACATGTTCAAATTACAAGACAAGGTGGGCACGATGGCCACGTTGGTCTCAATCAGACACAGCATCGATACGAAAGATGCGTTTTACGAAAAAGAAAATGAGTTCTTTGATGAGAACATGCCGAATCTCCAGCAGTATGAACATGCTTTCATGCAAAAACTGTTGGCATCTGGGCATCGTCCCCGACTTGAACAAGAACTTGGCAAACTCATGTTCATCCGTGCCGAACTCGCCCAAAAGACCTTTTCACCGGCCATCATCAACGAACTCCAGCAAGAAAACAAACTGTCGACCGAGTACGGCAAACTGATTGCCTCCGCCAAGATTGAGTTCAAGGATGGCACGTATAATCTCAGCCAGATGACTCCGTTCCTGCAGGACAAGAACCGTGAGACACGCCATCAGGCACAACTCGCTGTTTCCAAGTTTTTTGCAGACAACGAAGCTCAATTCGACCGCCTTTATGATGACCTTGTCAAGTTGCGTGACACCATCGCCAAAAAACTTGGTTACGAGAATTTCATCCAACTTGGTTATGATCGCTTCGGCCGGACCGATTATGATGCGGCCGATGTCAAACGCTATCGCGACCAGATTTACCAGGATATCGTTCCCTTGGTGGTTGAACTCACTGATCGGAAGGCGAAACGACTCGGCATCGACAACCCCAAGTCTTATGACCTTGCCCTGTCCTTCCTATCAGGAAACCCCAATCCAAAGGGAGACCGTGCATGGCAGGTTGAACGCGCCAAAAAGATGTATGAAGAAATGTCGCCTGAAACAGCCGAGTTTTTCAATTTCATGCTTGAGAATGATTTGATGGATCTTGACAGCAAGACCGGCAAACAGGGTGGGGGCTATTGCACCTTCCTGCCGGAATATCGGGCACCGTTCATTTTCGCAAATTTCAACGGTACCGCTCATGATGTCGATGTCCTGACACACGAAGCCGGCCATGCATTCCAAGTCTATCAAAGCCGCGATTTATTACCCGACTACCGTTGGCCTACCATGGAAGCGGCTGAAATCCATTCCATGAGCATGGAGTTTCTGGCGTGGCCGTGGATCCATGAGTTCTTTTTGGAAGACACCGACAAGTACAAGTTCAGCCATCTGGCCGGTGCGGTTTCTTTCCTGCCTTACGGCGTATTGGTCGATGAGTTCCAGCATCACATCTATGAGAAACCGGCCATGACACCCGATGAGCGTAAGGCATTATGGCGACGACTGGAAAAGAAATACCTGCCCTTCAAAGATTATGGCGATGACACGTTCTTGGAAAAAGGAACCTTCTGGTTCCGCCAAGGTCATATCTTCGGCGCGCCTTTCTATTATATCGATTACACATTGGCCCAGATTTGTGCGTTCCAATATTGGATCATGCATCAGGCCGACAGCAAGAAAGCGCTCGACAGTTATTTGCACCTGTGTCGTCTGGGTGGATCAAAGAGTTTTGTCGAGTTGATCGAGACCATCAAATTAAAAAACCCGTTCCAACCCGGAACAGTGAAAGAGATTGTCAAACCCATCCGCAACTATCTTGATGCCGTTGATGACACCAAGCTTTAAGCGATGAGAGTCAATATCATTCAACTCATCATTCAAGCGGCGGTGGTCGCCACCTTCGCCTTGAACAGTTTCAATTATCAATACAACGTTGTTCCCGATGATGAAAGCAGCCAGGTCATTAAAGTGCCGATCAGTGGTTTCGAAGCCATCACATCCGGTCATTTCTTTACCATCGGAAGTGTGGTGGTGGCCATCTTATTAGCAGGAGCACTGTATCATTTTGTCGTACAAGCCATCAGTCTGTTCAGTCAAACCATGGCTGAAAAAATGGCCCCTTCAATCATCGTGGTCACCAACATCCAAATCATTGCAGGGTTGTTGACGGTGACGCTTCTAGGCACATTTTTGGAAATTTTCGGGTTTGTGATTGTTGGTCTGATTGTCCTCGGCGCCATCATCAAATATCGATTCCAAGCATAAACGAAAAGGCACCGTCAATCGCCTGACGGTGCCTTTTCCTTGTGTTTTAAATAAGCTCTGATGCCATCTGCGGCAAGCATGCCGTCGTAAACGGCTTTGGCAATTTGCAGTTTCCCACCAACGATATCTCCGGCCGCGAACAACCCGGGAATATTGGTCATGAAATGCTCATCGACGTCGACATTACCATTTGAAGTCGCGATGCCAAGAAGGCTGGCAAACGCAATGGAACTGGGCGCGCCGATGGCGACAAACACACCGTCGATTTGATGAACGCCCTCTTGGGTTTCGACAAAGCGGACACGGTCATCACCGCCAATCCGGACGATAGGAGATTCGATGACCGGATGGTTGACATCGACCTCCAGCGGCTTGCCATCGGTGAAGATGGTAATCTGATCGGTGAGGTGCGCCAACTCGGATAATTCACTTTGCATGTAGCGACCACTTCCCACCACGGCGATGCGTTTGCCGCGATAGAAATAGCCATCGCACATCGCGCACAAACTGATGCCCTTGCCTTTGAAAGAAGAGAATCCAGACACATCCAAGGCTTTCCGGGTTTTTCCGGTTGCCAGCAAGACAGTCTTTGCTTGAACTTGGGTTTGAAGCGTATCAAGAACGAAAAGGTCATTTTTCAACGTGATCTTAAGCACGGCATCATGCATGACTTTGATGCCGAGTCGTTTTGCTTGTTGGACGCCGGAGTCAATCAAAAAAGAGCCCATGACGGGCGATGAAAAACCATAGTAGTTTTCAACGGGATCTTGATAATCCTTCAAGGCACCTGCGTCTTTTCCGATGACCAGCGGCGTGATGCCGGCACGCTTCAAATAGATGGCTGCGCTGATGCCGGCCGGACCATGACCGACAATAATGACCGGATTCATAGGTCAAGCAGTTTGAGCAAGGCGTCTTTCGATTGGACGCCGATCACCGAACTGACCACGGCACCACGGTTGAAAACAGCAAGGGTCGGAATGCTCATGATGCTATAGGTGTCTGCAATATCGGAACATTCATCCACCTCAAGCTGGGCAATCTTGATCTTGCCGGCAAGTTCTTGGGCGAGCGCTTCAAGAATGGGCGTCATACGAGAACAGGGTGCACACCATTCTGCCCAAAAATCAACCAAAACCGGAACCGGACTTTCAAGCACTTCATTTTTGAAATTATCTTCAGTCAGATGGACTACCATATCATCACCCCTTGTCAGTTATTCAAATTATAACGAATTCAAGCCGTTTTTACCAATGAAACAACTTGACAGGGAAGACAAGCAGGCATAACAAGAACAGACCGGTGAGGAATGATAGCACTTGTGTGCTAAAATCACATTCATGTGATATAATGTTAAGGTATGAAATGTAGGTGTTCACATGATCAATATCAACCAGCTCAGCTTCTCCTATAACGGTCAGGACGAGGCTTTGACCGATATCACACTGAATATCGCCGAAGGCACATGGGTGTCCATCATCGGCCACAACGGATCCGGCAAATCAACGCTCGCCAAGTTGATGGTCGGTCTTTTGACGCCGACCACTGGCATGATCGAAATCAACGGCTTGCCGCTGAACGAAGACAACCTGCCGGCGACCCGCAAGAAAATAGGTATTGTCTTTCAAAATCCGGACAACCAGTTTGTCGGTGTCACCGTCAGGCACGATATCGCCTTCGGCCTTGAAAACCAATGTATCCCACATGACGACATGGCCAGGAAAATCGATGAGTATGTCCGTTTGGTCGGCATGCAGGATTTTCTGGAAAAAGAACCGCACCAACTATCGGGAGGACAAAAACAAAGGGTGGCAATCGCCGGCGCACTCGCCATGGAACAAGACATTTTGATTCTTGATGAAGCCACATCGATGCTTGATCCCGAGGGGACCCGGGAAATTGTCGCCTTGATCCAACACTTGAACACGACCATGAAAAAAACCATCATCACCATCACGCACGATCTGGCGTTCGCCGCCTTGAGTGATCAACTGATGGTATTGAAAGACGGTCGGCTGATTGCCGAGGGATCGCCCAAGGATGTGTTTGAACAAGAAGAGTTGCTCAAGTCATCGCATCTTGAGCTTCCTTTCACGCTGAAACTTTATCATGACATGCAGAAATCAGGGCATGCCAATCAAAAGATCATGGAGGCGCTATGGGCATTCAATTCAAAAACGTAAGCTATTCCTATCGCGGCCTCAAGGTTAACTATGACGCGCTCAAACAAATCACGGTTGATATCAAGCCCGAAGGAGAGTTCATCGCGATTTGCGGACACACCGGTTCCGGTAAGTCCACCATGGTCCAACACATGAACGCCTTGTTGCTGCCAACCGCAGGCAATGTGGTTGTTTTTGGTCAACAACTGCCACCCAGACGCAAAGAAAAAATCAACCATTTGCGACAAAAAGTGGGACTTGTTTTTCAATTTCCTGAATATCAACTGTTTGAAGAAACCATCATCAAAGACATCATGTTTGGTCCGAAGAACTTCAAAGACACGGAAGAAGTGGCATATGAAAAAGCCAAAAGAGCCGCCGCCATCGTCGGTATAGGTGAACAACTCTACGAACAATCGCCCTTCCGGATCAGCGGTGGACAAATGCGGCGTGTCGCCGTGGCGGGTATTTTGGCCATGGAACCGAGTGTGTTGGTGCTTGATGAACCGACAAGAGGATTGGACCCCAAGGGTAAAAACGATCTGATGGCGATTTTCAAGGAACTTCATGAAAAACAAAACAAGACCGTTCTTTTGATTTCTCATGACATGGATCTTGTGTCACAGTATGCCCAAAGAGTTATTGTGCTGAAAGAAGGACAACTGGTGTTTGACGGCACCAAGGAAGCGCTTTTCGCACATTCCGACTTCGCGTCTTTTCATCTTGATTTGCCGACACCTTTGAAAATCTTGCGACATCTTGAAACAGAAGCGGGCATCCCCTATCAACCGATGTATGACTACGACAGCCTGCTTGCTTATTTACAGGAGGTCGGACATGAATAACATCACCATTGGCCAATACATTCCCGGCGACTCCTGGCTACATCGGCTCGACCCCCGCATCAAGCTGTTGAGCCTTGTTGTGATATTGGTTGCCATTTTCATCATCCCTATCAGCATTGAAGCAGGCGCGATCACCTCCATGTTATCATTGTTCGCGGGTGTGATCTTGTTGACCATGTCCAGCGGGGTTCCGTTGAAGAAAGTCATCAACGGTCTTCGCCCCATCGTCTTCCTGTTGACGTTTACCTTTTTGATCCAGTTGTTTTATGTCCGCACCGGCAATTTGGTGGTGCCGCCCATCGACATGTATATTTCTGTCACCAGTATTGCCGCGATCATTCTTTGGTTTTTTGTATATCATTGGACCAAAAAGTATATCAAGACACGCATCTTGTATTTCTTTTTTGCGGTCATCATGGTCTTTGTGCTTCAAGCGCTGCTACCTTATGTGACGCTGACCGCCTATCAGTTCGAGATTTATGACGAAGGATTGATTCGGGCCGGTTTCATCTTTGTCAGAATCACCAACGTCATCATCTTTACATCGTTGTTGACCTTCACCACAATGACAACCGATCTGAATTACGGAATCGAAGCCTTGATGAGACCTCTCAAACGTGTGGGTGTGCCGGTTGATGTGATTGCGATGATGTTGTCATTGACATTGCGCTATATCCCGACATTACTGGGCGAAACCGAAAAAATCATGAAAGCACAAGCTTCAAGAGGCGTTGATTTCAAAGAAAGCAAACTCAAAGATAAAATCATCCAGATCATCTCCTTGCTCATCCCCGTGTTTGTCATTTCTTTCAAACGGGCCGAAGATCTTGGCAACGCCATGGAAGTGCGCGGATACATCATTGGCGCACCCCGTACCAAGATAGATCAATATCATCTCGGTTTTGTCGATCTGTTTAGTTTGATGATGGCGTTTGCCGTACTCGGCATCATCATTTATTTCCGGGTGGTCTGATGCGATACAAAGCCCTGGTCAGTTATGATGGTGGACGCTATCATGGTTTCCAAAGACAGAAAAACGCGACAGGCATCCAGACCCTGATTGAACGCGCCCTCAGGCTGATGACACAAACCGATATCAAGATTCAAAGCGCAGGCAGGACCGACAAGGGCGTTCACGCCCTGGGTCAGGTCTTCCATTTTGATGCGGAACCCGAACTTGATGGCGACACCTGGGTGCGCGCCATCAATGATCGTCTGCCGCCCGACATCAGGATTTTGGATGTCAAGCCGGTCTCCGATCGGTTTCATGCCCGGTATGACGCCAAAGCGAAAATATATCGCTATGTCATCGCCAAACAACCCAGCACGGCATTCACGCAAGGGTATGAGGTGTATGTCCGCAACTTCGCTATCGAACCCGTCAGGCAGGCATTGCCGATGTTGGTCGGCACCCATGATTTCAAAGGCTTTTCAAAACAAGTCGGCAACAAAGACACCACCAAAACCATTTTTCAAGCCGATGTCAAAGAAACAAAAAAACATTACGTGTTCACATTCAAAGGCAACGGTTTTCTCAAATACATGGTCCGATCGATCATGGGCACCTTGATCGAAATCGGTCAAGGCAAGCTTGATCCTGATGTCGTCAACGACATTCTAGAGACTCAAAACCGGTCTTTGGCAGGGGACACCGCTGAAGCGAAAGGGCTATTTTTAGTCAAAATTAACTATTGACTGATGTTATAATAAAACAAAAAGGGGAAGATGTCCGTGTTCATCACATTCGAAGGTGGAGAAGGTACCGGAAAGACAACGTTGATCAAAAATATTTTTCAGGCACTTCGCTCATCACGCCCGATCGTGACCACACGTGAACCGGGCGGTTCTTTGATTGCCGAAGCCATCCGCGATGTGGTGCTCAACCCCAAATATGAAGGCGTGACCCCGCATGCCGAAGCCCTGTTGATCGCCGCGGCCCGGGCCCAACATCTGCACGAAGTGATCCTGCCTGCCTTGGCTGAAGGCAAAACCGTGCTATGTGACCGTTATCTGGATAGTTCTCTGGCCTATCAGGCATACGCCCGTGAACTGGGTGTTCCGTTTATTCTCAACATCAACAAGCTGGCCGTCGAAAATATGCCGGACCTGACTTTCTACATCGACCTTGATCCGAAAGTCGGCATGGACCGGATTTCTCATCGCGCCAAGTATGACAGGCTCGATCAGGAAACAGACGACTTTCATTTGCTGGTGCGCGAAGGGTATTTGAAAGTGGCCGCCATGTATCCCGAACGGATTGTCATCATCAACGGCAATCAACCGCTTGAGAACATCACGGAAGAAGTATTGACCGCCATTCGTGAACAGTCATGAAACGCGCCTATTATTTTTTCCAACAAACCATTCAAAAAAACCGGCTTTCCCATTTATATCTGATTTGCGGACCGAAGGGAAGCGGCAAGTCCGAGCTGGTCAATGATGTCGCCTATTTGATCTTGAATCAAAACAAACCGGAATCGCCACATTTGAAACATCAGATCAAGGAAAACAAAGTCGCCAACATGATGGTGATCGAACCCGATGGTGCGATGATCAAAAAAGAACAAATTTTGATGTTACAAATGGAGTTTTCCAAGACGGCACTTGTCAGCGGTCCCCGTCTTTACATCATCAAGAATGTTGAGAAAATGAATCAAAGCGCTGCCAACAGTCTGCTGAAATTCATGGAAGAACCATTAAGCAAAAAGGTTTATGGGTTTCTCTTGACAGAAGATCGTGACGCTGTCATCAGAACCATCGTCTCACGTAGCCAGGTCATCCAACTCAAAAGCATTGATGAGAAAGATTTGGAAAAAGAACTACTGGCTCAAGGCGTTGATGCCAAAGCGGCCGCCATCGCACCTTATCTGACCAAGAATAGCGAAGAGGCTGAAGCGTTATCCACGGATCCCAACTTTTTAACCATGGTGGCCTTCATTGAAGAACTTGCCACATTATGGTCTGACAAGCAAACATCGTTTCCCCTGTATTTCGCTCAAAAAGGCGCTTTCCTGACACAGGAAAGGCAAGTCTTTGAAACGTTTTTGGAGCTTCTCCTGATTTACCATCTTGACTTGATTCATTATCGCGCACATCAAGACATTGCGTTCAGTTTTCTTCAAGAACAAGTGCGTAAGAACAGCGATCTGCTGTCTGTCACACACATCAACGACATCATCGATCAAATTCAAGACGCATTGGAAAAACAATCATATTTCATCAATTTGGAACTGGCCCTGGACCACTTGGCCTACACGCTGGAAAAGAAGAGGTGAGTTCATGCAAGTCGCACTGATTCAATTTAAAGAAGCAGGTAAAAAGTATTATTTTTCATATAAAGATACAGATATCAAACAAGGCGATGCGGTTGTTGTCGAAACGACAAGAGGTCTTGAAATCGGACACGTATATGCATTTCGCGATGTTGAAAAAAGCGAAGTGACTGGCGCCTTGAAACCAATCATCCGCGTCGCTGAAGCCGACGATATCGAGGCGGACACATACAACCAAAGTCTTGAATCCGGCATTGTCGACAAGACCAAGACATTGGCGAAGAAGAACGGGCTTGAAATCAAAGTCCTGGGTGCTGAATATACCTTGGACCGCAAACGTCTGGTCATCTATTTCGAGTCGGAGACACGTGTTGATTTCCGTACCTTGGTCAGAGACTTGAGCGAGGTCTACCACACCCGTATTGAACTTAGACAAATCGGTCCCAGGGATGCCGCCAAAATGATTGGTGGTATCGGGCCTTGTGGTTTGTTGCTTTGTTGCAACACCTTCATCGGCGAATTTGAAACCGTGTCCATCAAGATGGCTAAAAACCAGAACATCTCCCTGAACCCGCAAAAAATCTCAGGTGTGTGCGGCAAGCTTTTATGCTGCATCCGCTATGAAGAAGCACTGTACACCGAGTTCAAGCGACTCATGCCCGATCTTAATGAAATCGTTTTGACAGAACGCGGGCATGCTAAAATCATCGATGTGAACATCCTGATGCTGAAAGCAAGAGTCCGCTATCCGGATGATGGTGTGATGGAATGGCTGGCATTGACGGACATGACACGTGAAGACAAAGGTGCCGAATAACAACGACATCATCGATAAAGATCAATACGCGAGGAGGAATCGCTGATGCTGCTCAGTTTGTTGAACCGCAAAGAAAAACTGAAGTTTCTTGATTTGGCGATGCATATGGTTTCGGTGGATGGCGAACCCAATGAACTCGAACAACGTTTGCTTAACATGATGCTCGCCGAAGTCGGGGACAACATCGTTCAGGAATACACCTTTTCTTTGAGCAAGGATGTAGAAGAAACCGTGAAGTTTTTTGAGAAAACCGCCAAACCGGTCAAGCACATCATCTATCTCAATTTGCTCAGGGTGACCATGTCGGATGAATTTTACAACACGCTCGAACATTATTTTTTGGAAGATATCCGGCAACGACTTGACATCAACGAAACCAAGAAAAACCAATTGATCCGCTTGGTTTACAATGAGCGCGACCTCAGGGAGCGGGCCAAACGCCTGGTCAACCATTGATGCAAAAAAGTTTCAAAGACCAAAAGGCGACGCTTTATCTGGTGTCGACACCGATCGGTCATCTCAAAGACATCACCATCCGTGCGATTGAAACACTTCAGACCGTCGATGCCGTGTTTGCGGAAGATACCCGCACATCGATGGTGTTGTTTCAACGCCACGACATCAAGAAACCGCTGTTCAGTTACCATGAGCACAACAAGCTCGCACGCGAACAACACATTCTGGATATGCTGGCCGACAACAAACATGTCGCCTTGATCAGTGATGCGGGAACACCCGGCATCAGTGACCCCGGTTATGAAATCGCGCAAGCGGTCATCGCAGCTGGTTATCATGTGGTTGCCATCCCGGGGCCAAGCGCCATCCTGGCGGCCCTTGTCAGCGCCGGCTTGATCATGCAGCCGTTTACGTTTGTCGGATTTTTGCCGAAGAAACAACAAGAAGCCAAAAGGATTGTGGAGACTTACGTCAAAAGGAAAGAGACGCTGGTCATCTTTGAATCACCGATGCGCATTCCCAAAACACTTACATTGCTCCATCAAGTGTTGGGTAACAGGCGCATGGCACTTGCCAGAGAATTGACCAAGACATTTGAAACCATCATCCGGACCGACCTGGTTTCAAGTCTCGATATGACGCATGCGACAAAGGGCGAATACGTCATTGTCATTGAAGGCGATCTGACAAAAGAGACTTTTGAAGACGAATCCGTCGAGGAACGCGTCAACCATCACATTCAACAAGGCGCGACTGAAAAAGACGCGCTCAAACTGGTGGCCAAGGAACGTGGCATGAGCAAAAGCGACATTTACAAGATTTACAAAATAGACCGGAACAACACTTGATTATTCCATCATTATCATATATGATGGAACATATCATGTCATCGGCGATGAGAAAAAGAGTAGTTGAGCAGGCGCGCACAAGAGAATCCGTGGTTGGTGCAAACGGATCAGTCTCTCAACGAAGATGATTTTCGAGCCTTTCATCCGACAGGTAGGGTGAAACGTCTGTCCGCGTTAAGGATTTGAGTGCCGGAAGCTGATTCCGGAACTAAGGTGGTACCGCGATTCTGTCGTCCTTAGCGTGTTTTTAAGGACGATTTTTATTTAACAGGAGGTCAAACCATGAAACAACCATACTATATTTCAACCGCGATCGCATACAGCTCGGCCATTCCGCATATCGGCAATGTCTATGAAGCCATTCTGGCGGATGCCATCGCCCGGTTCAAACGTTTGGAAGGCTACGACGTCTATTTTCAAACAGGCACGGATGAACACGGCCAGAAAATTGAAGGAAGGGCCAGGGACAACGAGTTATCGCCCCAGGCATATGTCGATCACATCTCGTCTGAAATCAAACGCATCTATGACAAGGTCCATGTCCAATATGACCGTTTTGTCCGCACAACGGATGCCGACCATGTCAACGCCGTACAAACCATTTTCAAACGGTTGTATGACCAGGATGACATTTATCTCGGCAAATATGAGGGTTGGTACTCGATGGCGGACGAGTCATTCATCTTGGAAAAAGACATTGTCGACGGCAAGGCGCCAAGCGGTGATGTGCCGGTTTGGACCAGTGAAGACGCTTATTTTTTAAAGTTGTCCAAATATCAGGACCGCTTGATCAGACATATTGAAGAACATCCGGCCTTCATCGAACCCGATTCAAGACGGAATGAAATGATTCAAAACTTTCTTAAAGAACCGCTTCCCGACCTGTGCGTGTCAAGGACATCATTCACATGGGGGGTGCCTTTGCCGTTCGCACCTGGACACGTCGTGTATGTCTGGATTGATGCCTTGAGCAATTATATCACCGGTCTGGGCTATCATCCGGATGAATCCGAAACAGAAGCATTCAAAACATACTGGCCGGCAGATGTGCATCTGATCGGCAAGGACATCCTTCGCTTTCACACCATTTACTGGCCAATCATTTTGATGGCGCTGGGTGTCGAACTGCCTAAGCGGGTGTTCGGTCATCCGTGGATTCTCGTCAACAAGGGCAAAATGAGCAAATCGACCGGCAACGTCATGTATACCGATGACCTGGTCCGTTATTTTGGTGTTGACCCTGTCCGCTATTACGTCTTGCATGAAATTCCCTTCGCTGCAGACGGCAACATCACTTATGAATTATTGATAGAACGCACCAACACGGACCTGGCCAACACCATCGGCAATCTTGTCAACCGGACGATCGGCATGGCACATAAATACCGCGAAGGCGTCGTCAAACGGGTAATGTTGAACGAACCGTTCGAACTGAATCTGGCTGAAAAAGCCAAAGCTGTCTTACCAAGGATGAAACAACTGATGGAAAACCTGCGTGTGGCCGATGCTTTGGAAGAAGTGGTCCAGCTGGCCCGCTTTGCCAATAAATACATCGATGTGTCCGAGCCATGGAACTTGTTTAAAGACGAAGCCAAGCCAGAAGTGTTGAACCATGTCTTGTACCAGTTGCTTGAAACCATCCGCTATATCGCTGTGTTGTTGCAGCCATTCATTCCAGAGACATCGCTCCGGATTGCCGGACAAATCGGCGTGAAAGACTTGTCATTTGCCTCGCTTGAACGGTTTGGTGGCTATCCAGAGCAGACCTTGGGCAAGGCGGAAGTCCTGTTTGAACGCCATGATCCGGTAAAAAAACTGGCAGCGATTTTGCTAGAAGAGAAAGATTAAAAACCGATTATATGTATCGCAACCAAGCAAGTCAATGTGCGACAGGGTTCATACGACCAGAATCAACCTTGATATTCAAGAAGCGATGGAAACGCTTTCCGTCGCTTTTTTGTATAAGGCTATTGTGATTAAACAGGTGCTCTTGATATAATGGAAAAGTATTCGGTATATCGTATAATCGACCTGATGTGGAGGTCAAGTTTCTACCGCGGATCCGTAAAATCCGCGACTACGATATGGAAACGAACTTTTAGTTTTCTTTCGTAGAAACCACATGAGGCAACTTGTGGTTTTTTCTTTTGGAACATACGGATGCCGAATGCACAAAAAACTAAGGAGGAATTTGTTTGATGGAAAAAGTACGTGCTTTTTTCAAGATCGCCGAACGCAAAACCAGCGTTAAAGCGGAAATTCTCGCCGGCGTCACCACCTTTTTGGCCATGGCATACATTTTGCCAGTAAACTCCGGCATGCTTAACCAGGCAGGGGTGCCCCTCGGCGGCGTATTCTTCGCGACAGCCGTTGCATCGCTGATTGCCTGTTTAATCATGGGGTTGTTTGCAAATTATCCAGTGGCATTGGCACCAGGCATGGGCATCAACGCATTCTTCACCTATAACGTCGTCTTATTCGGCTTCCCGGGTGTTGAATGGCAAGGTGCACTCGCTGCAGTATTCATTTCAGGGGTTTTGTTTTTAATCATATCGGTGACAGGCATACGCCGCAAAGTCATCAATGCCGTCCCTCAAGGATTGAAGTTCGCTGTCGGTGCGGGGATCGGTTTCTTCATCACCTTCATCGGACTCAAGAACATGGGTGTCGTCGTCGGCAACCCTGTGACCTTGGTCGAACTCGGTAATTTGGGACATCCTGCCGTGCTGCTTGGCCTGTTCGGCCTGTTCCTGGTTGTGGCTTTGTTTGCCATCGGCAACAAATACTCCTTGATCATTGCGATTGCCGCGACTGCCGTACTGGGTTTTCTTCTGGGATTGGTTGGTGTGCCAAACATGCCGGCTTATGACGGCACGACCACAGCCAACCTTTGGCAAGACGTCGGCGAGACGTTGTTTGCACCGTTCAAAGGCGGGTTTGCACAACTGTTCTCCAATCCGTTGTCCTGGTTCATCATTTTCATCTTCCTGTTTGTTGATTTCTTCGATACAGCCGGCACCCTCATGGCCGTTGGCAACCAAGCCGGTCTGATCAATGAACAAAGCGAATTGATCGATGGCGACAAAGCGTTGCTCGCCGATGCTGTCGGTACCGTTGCAGGCTCGATGCTCGGGACTTCAACCGTCACCAGTTATATTGAGAGCGCCACCGGTATTGAACAGGGTGGCCGCACCGGTTTGACCGCTGTCACAGTGGCCGTATTGTTCCTTCTTTCGCTTTTGATTTATCCGTTGCTAAGCATCATCACCGGCATTTTCGACCCCGAGACAGGTGCCGTTTACTCACCGGTTACCGCCATGGCACTAGTCATGGTTGGTGCGCTGATGGTCTCACAACTTAAAAACATTGACTGGAATGATAAAGCCATTTTGATTCCGGCCTTCTTGACCATTGTCTTCATGATCTTCACATTCTCGATTGCAGAAGGCATCGCAGTCGGCTTCATTTTCTACCCGGTCATCATGGTTGCGACCAAGCGACACAAAGAAGTCAACCCGATCATGTACATCTTGATGGGTGTCTTCGTCCTTTATTTCCTGCTTAACGTCATCCTGTAAAACAGGTTATCGACATTTGAATCACGTCATACCAGCAACCCGGGCACAGCCATGTGCCTGGGTTTTTTGGTGGGGCGCATCACTGGCGCTCATCATGAAAAAAGAACGGCGATGAAGATGACTGCTTCATGCCGTTCTTTGATTTCATCAAAACTGAAATTCAAATCAAAACCGTCAAGATGTCGTTTTGAAAACTTTCTCCAGACCGGAGATGACCTGGTTGAGCACGACGCCGACAACCGCCGCGAATGCCATGCCACTTAAGGAAACCGCCGGATTGATGATGATTTCGGCCTGTCCCAGACCAAAGATCAACATGGTGGCGATGATGATCAGATTGCGCATCTGGGTGACATCGACCTTATGCTTGACAAGGACTCTCAAGCCGTTGACCGCGATCAGGCCGAAGAGCACCATGCTGATGCCGCCCATGACAGGTGCGGGAATGCTTGCGATGAAATCGTTGATCGGTGTCATGAAGCCAAGCAAGATGGCAAATACAGCAGCCAGGCCCGTGACGTAGACCGAACCGACCTTGGTCATGGCGACAACACCCGTGTTTTCACCATAGGTCGTATTGGCAGGACCGCCGATCATGGCTGATAGCGCCGTGGCGATGCCATCGCCCATCAGCGTTTTATCAAGACCGGGATCTCTCAAGAAATCCTTTTCACAGATTTCACCAAGCACGGTGTGGTCACCGATATGCTCGGCGATGGTGACGAATGCAATCGGCGCGAACATCAGAAGGGCTGTGAAGTTCGGTGCATATGTGAAGATGAAATTGAACTCAGGAAGCGATAAGATCGATCCGCTGAAGACAGTGCCGAGATTGACAACACCGAGAATGATGGATAGCACATATCCCGAGAGGATACCGATGATGAACGGGATGACCTTCCAAAACCCCTTGAAAAACAGATTGATGACAATGGTCACCAAGAACGTGAAGATGGCAATGACCGGATTTCGCCAGTCGGTCGCCAGGAAGGCGAAGAAACCATCAGCACTGTTGGGAGAAAGTCCGGCTTGTCCGATGGCGACCGGTGCAAGGCCGAGACCGATGATCATGATCATCGGACCAATGACGACCGGTGGCAACAACTTATCAAGCCACGCCTTGCCGGCATAACGGATGACGAAGGCAACGACCAAATAAATCAAACCGACCAGCACCAAACCCCAATAAGCGGCGCCCACACCTGATTGTGTGCTTGCCAGGCTGATGGCCATGATATAGGCAAACGAGCTGCCCAGATAGACGGGGACTTTCGCTTTGGTGACGGCGATATACGACAATGTCCCAATCCCGGACGCAACGAGGGCGACCGAAATCGGCAGACCCGTCAGAATCGGTACCAACACAGTGGCGCCGAACATCGCGAACACATGCTGCAAACTCAATACAATCCATTTACCGATGCTACTTGGTTTTTCCTGAACACCTACAATCAAACCTTTCGTTTCTTGCATATCTCTGCTCCTTTGTTTTTTTAAAGGCCCTTAATGAAAAAGACACCTGGCGGCGTCCTTTAAATGTGTTTCAGGTATGATGAAGCCGATACCTTGCTATGCTCACAGGCATAATTTAAAGGACCTTCACTGCAGACAGTATAACACGAAAATGATGAAAAGCAACCCCTTGAATCAAAATTTTACGGTATAATGAAATGGGTGATTAACATGAAAGAAATCATGAATCAGGAACAACTTGAAAGAACACTCAAACGCATGACCCACGAAATCATCGAACGTAATCCCGATCTCGAAGATGTCGTGCTTGCGGGCATTTTGAAGAAAGGGCACCCCATCGCCACCATTCTCAAAGAAAACCTCAAGCGATTCGCCCAGATTGATGTGCCCGTTCACGCGCTTGATATCTGGCCTTATCGCGACGATCTTGATGCGCCGGAACAACCGGCGACACCAGCGGTCAGCATCAAGGACAAAGTGGTCATCCTGGTGGACGATGTCCTATATACCGGCAGAAGTGTCCGGGCGGCCATGGATGCGCTTACCCATCTCGGAAGACCAAGACAGATCCAGTTGGCCATCCTCATTGATCGTGGCCACAGGGAGCTTCCCATCCGCGCCGATTATATCGGCAAAAACATTCCGACAAGCCGCCAGGAACACGTGATTGTCGATATTGACAAGATGTGCGTCTGGATTGCCGAAAACAAGTAGAACACGACATTTTCGCCACGGTCACAGCCAAGAAAATGACCATATGGGGTCATCACTGAAATAACAAGACAAATAGTTGACAATTAGCACCTTATATAGTATCATAGCATAGGTACATTGCATCAAATCCACTTTATGCCCATATTTTTTGATTAGGATTTTAAGGAGATACATCATGAAAACATTCATGGCAAACGAACAGACCATCACCCGCAAATGGTTTGTTGTCGACGCAACCGATCAAACACTCGGACGTCTTGCGACCGAAGTCGCTTCGGTCCTCAAGGGCAAACACAAGCCGACCTACACGCCTCATGTAGACAACGGTGATTATGTGATTGTCATTAACGCGGAAAAAATTCATTTGACGGGTAAAAAATGGGACGACAAAACCTATTATAGCCATAGCGGTTACCCTGGCGGATTGAAATCCACAACCGCCAAGGAAGTCATGGCCAAATTCCCGACCAGAATGGTTGAAAAAGCCATCACCGGTATGTTGCCTCATACAAGTCTGGGATCACAGATGGCGAAGAAACTCTTCGTCTATGCGGGACCTGAACATAAACATCAGGCACAACAACCGGAAAGTTTGGAGGTATAACATGGCCAAGGAAAAAGTCCAATATCTGGGCACAGGACGTCGTAAGAGTTCAGTTGCCCGTGTCATCCTGACGAACGGTAAAGGCGCATTCGTCATCAACGGCCGCCCTTTTGAAGAGTACATTCCTTCCGCCGCGACCCGTCTGGACGTCATCCAGCCGTTGGTGTTGTCGGAAAGCGAAGGCAAATACGACATCATTGTCAATGTCAATGGCGGTGGTCTGACCGGCCAAGCCGGTGCAATCCGACTCGGCATCACCCGTGCTTTATTGGAGGTCAACCCTGAACTGCGTGCCATTTTGAAACCAGCAGGATTGATCACCCGGGACCCACGTTCCACAGAAAGAAAAAAGTATGGCTTGAAGAAAGCCCGCCGTGCACCACAGTTCTCAAAACGTTAAACCGAAAAGGACCTTCAAGGTCCTTTTCTTTTTTACAATCATGTTATAATGATGATGTGTGAGGTCGCTTATTTATGAAGCTTGACACAAAAAAAGTTCTTTACATCAGCATCATATTTTTCAGTATTGCGCTTTTTTGGCAAACCTATGACATGTTGGTCGCCCGGACTTTGATTGACAAGTTCGGGCTCAACCAGACACTGTCTGGATTTGTCATGGCACTTGACAATATCATGGCGGTGATCTTGCTGCCGTTGTTTGGCGCTTTATCAGATAAAAGCAATGCGAAAAGAGGCCGACGTACGCCCTATATCATCGTAGGCACCGTGCTCGCCGCTTTTGCTTTCATGGCGCTGTCATTCAGTGATGAGCTTCAATCCATGAAAATCCAATCGACCGACATCGTCAGTGAACACTATGATGTCGCCTTCAGTGACATGGCTGATCTGACTGATCCGCATCATTGGCAATTGGTCGTGGACAACATGGCAAACGAACGGCTTGAAAGCTATCAAGCCGGTTTGATCAGCGGCAGACAATATGATGAGTGGAACCAGCAAATCAATGTCCGCATGCAAAGCATCATCGATGACAATCCAACCGGATTGAACACCCGCAACCGCTCCATCATGCAAGACCTATACTTCAATTATTTGAGCAGTCGTGCCTGGGAGCTGACTGCGCATGACGCCACGAATTTTTATATTTTCATTTCGATTTTGTTTGTATCCCTCGTCGCCATGGCTATTTATCGTTCGCCGGCGATTGCGCTTATGCCAGACATCACGCCCAAACCGCTTCGTTCGAAAGCGAACGCCCTCATGAACCTGATGGGAGCCGCGGGTGGCATTCTGGCCATCAACATCATCATGTTCAGCGGTTTGAACCGTCACACTTATGACAGCCGCACCGTGACGTATATCATAACCGGCATTGTCATGTTGGTCATGTTGGGCGTCTTCTTGTGGAAAGTGCGCGAACCGGCATGGGCCAAAGAACGCAAAGACGAAGAAGCGCGACTGGGTCTGGCGACCAATCATCAAGAAGAAGCGGATAACGCCCGTAATCTTTCCGCTGAAAAACGTCTTTCCTTGTATTTTCTTCTTGCGTCCGTCTTTTTATGGTTTGCAGGATACAATGCCGTCATGACCAAGATCGCCGACTATATGCCGAAGGTCCTTAACATGAATTTTTATGAAGTTCCCTTCGTCATCGCCCAGGTGGTCGTGGTTCTGATGATTGTACCAATCGGTCTTCTGTCAATGCGTGCCGGTCGGAAAAAGATGGTCATCATCGGTATCCTGATGTCAATCATAGGACTTGCTTCGATTTTCTTTGTCCATGAAGGTCAACGATGGTTGATTGCCGGCATCATCGCTTTTGCCGGCGTTGGCTGGGCCAGCATCAACATCAACTCGTATCCGATGGTGGTTGAACTGGCCAAAGGGACCAGCGTCGGTAAATATACGGGTTACTACTATTCAGCATCCATGACCGCGCAAATCTTCACCCCGATTTTCTCAGGGTATTTGATGGATCGATTCGGACGTTTGGTTTTATTCCCATATGGCGCCGTGTTTGTCGCCTTGTCGCTGTTGACCTTCATCATGGTCAAACATGGCGACGCCAAAATCATTCCTGAGGAAGTGTTAGAAGATCAGGAGATTGACAGAGGACCCCCATCATGAAAATACAAGTAGTCGGCTATGCGGCAAGCGGTAAATCGACTTTTGCCAAACATTTGAAAAAACATCATGGTCTGCCACTCCTGCACATCGACACGATTTTTTTCGGTCCCAGATGGGTTGAACGCGATCGTGACGTGGTCGAACAAGAGATTCGGGCGTTCATGGCACAGGACGATTGGATCATTGATGGGCAGTATCGTTATATGGCGACAGAACGTTATGATGAATGTGACCAGCTCTTCATTTTTGAGTTCAATCGGTTCACGTGCCTGTTCAACGCCATTGTCAGACGATTCAAATATCATAACAAGGTGCGTGACAGCATTGCCCCGGGCTGCAAGGAAAAACTCGATCCCGGCTTTGTCATGTGGATCTTGTGGACCGGTCGGACAAAGGCGTCCCGGGATCTGATTAAAAGGCAAAAGACCCTATACAAGGACAAGGTTGTCGTCTTTAAAAACAGAAGGCAGGTCAAGCGCTATCTCATGCATCTTGACCAAGACCGATCAAAACCAGGACGGTCATGATATTTTCGTTGTTTATTGTCGCCTTTTATCTTATAATAAGAAGTGCATGTAAGGATGGGATATCAGATGAGACGCGTTCGGGTGCGATACGCACCAAGTCCAACCGGTCTGCTACATATCGGCAATGCGCGCAGCGCTTTGTTTAATTTTTTGTATGCCCGGCATGTCAATGGCGACTTTATCATCCGTATTGAAGATACCGATGTCGCCCGTAATGTCAAGGGTGGCGAGGCCTCGCAACTCGACCATCTCAAATGGTTGGGGCTGGAGTGGGACGAATCACCGGACAAAGGTGGCGCGTACGGACCTTATCGTCAACTTGAACGGCTGGAACATTATCGTGCCCATGCCGATCAATTGCTGGCAGAAGGTCTTGCTTATAAGGAATATCGCGATGACAGTGACCGTTACGCCATCCGTTTCAAGGTTCCTGAGAATGTCGAATACGGCTTTGATGACATGGTGCGGGGGTCGTTACGCTTTCAAAGTCATGATATCGAAGACTGGATCATCATGAAAGACAATGGCATTCCGACCTATAATTTTGCGGTCGCGATTGACGATCACCTGATGGCCATCACCCATGTCTTGCGTGGCGAGGAGCATATAACGAACACGCCGAAACAGATTATGATCTATCAAGCTTTTGGCTGGGCGGTCCCGACATTCGGACACATGACACTCATCGTCAACGAGCAAAAGAAGAAATTGTCAAAACGAGATGAGAATGTCATTCAGTTCATCTCGGAGTATGAGGCCATGGGTTACCTGCCTGAAGCCATGTTCAACTTCATTGCGTTATTGGGGTGGTCACCCCCCGTCGATGAAGAAATCTTGTCAAAAAACGACATCATCAATCATTTCGATCCAGGCAGATTGTCAAAAGCACCCGCCATGTTTGACAAAGACAAACTCGCCTACATCAATAGCCGTTACATCAAAATGCTTGATGTCGAAACATTGGCGATCAAATGCCGTCCCTACCTTGAACAAGCGGGCATCACCATACCGGATGACAACTGGTTGAAGCTTCTTGCCGGCATCCTGCAAGACCGGATGACCCACGTGGGCCAGATTGTGGATCTCCATCACGCATTCTTCCACGGTGAATTCACGCTCGATGAAGAAGGCATCGCATTCATGGTTGAACATCAGACGTTGCCGCTATTGACAGTCTTCAAGCAACAACTCGAGACCATCGATTTCTCAGTGGAAGCCATTGAGCAAACCATCAAAAACACCGGTCTGGAAACCCAGACAAAGGGTAAACCGCTTTTCATGGGTCTGCGGATTGCCACCACCGGCGAAACCCATGGACCCAGTCTGCCCGTCACAATCGCCCTTCTAGGCAAAGAGCGGATCAGACAAAGACTCGCACAAACCATTCAAACACTACGAGGTGAATCATGAGAAAAATCATTGTTATCTTCTTCATTCTGTTACTGACCGTCACGCTGACCGGTTGTCGCACCCGCGTCAGCGCGACCGCAACATTCGATATGGGCGAAGACGCCATCGAACAGACACGAATTACATTCAATCTTGATATCGACGATCCTGAAAACGAAATCACAGGCAGCATCACGGTGCGTCTTTATCGTGCGGACGGCAGCGAAGTGACGGCACGTGTGTATGACAAGTCGGCCACCATCACCGACATTATCTTCACGGCACTTGACAGCAACGCATCATACACGATCAAAGTGTTTGCCGCTGTCGGCAGAACCAGTGTGATGATTGGTGAGACCACCTTTCAGACATTGACGATGGAAGCCATCAACATCACCACGGTCGCTGAGTTCATGAACATGCGGAATCATCGTTCCGGCACTTATATATTGATGAACGATCTTGATTTCTCAGAAGAAGACTTCGCCTCGCCGTTCACATCCACTTTTTCCGGATCGTTTGATGGCCAGGGATATACGCTTAAAAACATCAACTTTGCCAGGATCGCCACCTACACCGGTGTTTTCGGTTACGTGTCCTCTGGCACGATCAAAAATGTCAATCTTGACAACGTCACCATCGGTACCGAGGAGTCACCACTCAGCATGACCACGTCATCACGCGTCGGCATTCTTGCCGGCTATGTCTCAAGCACCGTCGGCGTTGTTGAAAATGTAACCATCACCAACAGCCAGATCCACTATCGCACGTCATCCACGATCCAGGCTTATGTCGGCGGCGTCGTCGGCGAATTCAGGGGATCGATGGAAAACGTCGTCATCGAAGATGTCGACATCAGTGTGAAGAGCACCAGGGATCCCCGCATCAAAATGGGCGGCGTCGTCGGCTTCTTGACAGAAGATGCGAAACTCAGGGAAATCAAGAGCGATGTCAACGTCAGGTTTGAACTCGAAGCCAACGCATGGACAGGTACGACCCGTGATTTCAGCGCCATCTATGTCGGCGGTGTGATTGGCGACAACAACGCCAGAAACATCACCCGTGCCGTTGAGAACGTCTACGCGACAGGCGACATCGATGTCATCCTTGATTTCAACATTCCCGATACCGCCACGGGCGGCAACATGCCGGTCTATGTCGGCGGACTCGCCGGCATCACCTATGGTGGGATTCACAACGCTTTCTTTGGCGGCAGCATCAACCTTGTCCACGAAGCGCGTGAAGACGAAGGTCCGACCAACAAAAACTTCTTCGTCGGCGGCCTGGTCGCCTTCTACGCCTCCAACAGGGTGTCTCACACCATGCTCAGGATCGGTGACGACCAGACCATCACGGTCACGGTTCCTGAAGACGTGAATCTGCGCCTCTCACAAACCGTTGCCCATCAGCTTTCAACCGTGTCGTTGACCACCGCCGTCTTCGGCGAGACACACCTTGTACTCAATGATGTTTCTGTTGCTGACGACGACGATGTCACGGTGATTGACAGCATTGACGATTTCTTCACCAGCACATGGATCGAAGAGGCTTTCGCCGCCATTTATGGCAATCACATATCATGACATGCAAACGACACCCGAAAAGGTGTCGTTTTTTTCCGCTCTCTGCGTTATAATGAAATCAAGGTGATGACATGCGCGTATCCAAGACCCGATTCATCAACTATATCCGGTGTGACCGCTATCCTGCGCTCGACGAGATTCATCGCGAGCGTGAAAAGGCTGTGGTCGCTTTTCGTGATGATGTGGAACTCGAAGCATTGATGAGTGAAGAAAACAAGGCGAAAACAAGCTTGTTGCTTGAGGATATGTATGATGATGACAACCAGGATCTTTTACAAAAAAAAGACGAGCAACTGGAAGTCATGATGCCGTATTACGAAAAAATCGAAGCCTTGACAGGACAAGCCATCAAAAACCGTTATGGTGGTCAAATCGTTTATAGCATGGACACTTATCAGCAGAAGCGTTTCGAGTATGAACGATCCGGTTACCGGTTTTATTGTTTTTTGGACGGCTATCAGGAGGACGAAGACCACATCCGCATTTTCGAGGTTAAAGCCACGACCAGCAGAAAATTCGTCGAAATGACATTCAAAGATGACGACAAGGAAAAAAAACCTTTGTGGATCGAAACTCCGGAAGGTCATCTGGTTTTAAGGCAAGATGCCGGCGAATCCATCAATGAAGATTATCGGAAAAAACTGAAAAAACTATTTAATCCTTTGGGCATTGAAGGTCGCTACATTTATGACATCGCCTATCAGGGGCATGTCTTCAAACAGGCTATCAAAACTGATAAAAAGGTAAGTTACTATCTGGCAGTCCTCAACAGCCATTATGTTTATGATGGAACCGTCGACACGCAAGAAGACCCATTATACGGTGACGACATCGTGACATTCATCGATGTCACATCGTTGGTGTCACATATGAATCCCTCATTGACCAACGACATTCAAAAAGTGATTCGCCGCCTGGACACCATGAATGCCAGTCCGGTGCCGTTAGGCCCTCACTGTCAACGGAAAGACATGCGTCAATGCCGGTTTTATCCGATTTGTTATGGTCATATACCCGATCAGAACAGTCTGTTTGCCTATATGGGCAACCATCATGGCTTCAAAGACGAATCCAATCATAAACATGATCGTTTCGAACTGATCAACGCGGGCATGACGCGCGCCCTCGATATTCCCGCAAGTTGGCTTCAACGTCCGAACAACATCATTCAACGGCGCGTCATCGAAAGCGGACAGACTTATGTCCATGTGGAAAAAATCAGGTCAGGCATCCAGGCGCTTCGCTATCCCATCTATCATTTGGATTTTGAGACCTTTCCTTGTCCTTTGCCTCGTTACAAAGGAGAAAAACCTTACGGTCAGTCGTTGTTTCAATTCTCAATCCATGTTGAACGGATGCCGGGTGTTTGCGACAAAGAACGCGATCATGCAAGTTTTTTGGCGAAAGACCACCAAGACTGTCGTCAAGAACTGGTCGAAGCGATGCTGGCAGTCATCAAAGATGATGGTGGATCGGTTCTTGTCTACAATCAAGCCTTCGAACAGACGCGCATCAGGGAGTTGGCTGACTATTTTCCAAACCATCGCGCACGTCTTGAAGACATCTCAAACAGGCTTTTTGATCTGATGCATCTGCTCAGAAGCAACACGCGTCTGTACACCGCGTTGGGCTTTGAAGAAGCAGAGGCCAAGACCATCAACTATTACCATGAAGATTTGAATGGGTCTTATTCGATTAAAAAAGTGCTTCCATTATTTAGCGATCTGACCTATCAGACGCTGTCAATCGGCAACGGCGGCGACGCGTTGGCCGCTTATGCACGGATGATGGATGTTGATGAAGAAACACGTGAAACCATCCGGCACAATCTCTTGGCGTATTGCCAACAAGACACCTGGGCGATGGTCGTGATTCTCGACCGGCTCAGACGTTTCTAAACACTTAATACCACCTTGTTGGAAGGTGGTATTTTGTTTCATAAAGCCACTTCCTAAAATGACGGGTTTTGTGTTGCATTGCTTGTTATTTTACGGTGTTTCCATTATAATGATACACGAAGGAGGGCGCGGCATGTTGAGACTTTATAACACCTTGACACAGACGATTGAACCATTTGAACCGATCCAAAAGCAGCAGGTTTCCATGTATGTCTGCGGCCCGACTGTTTATGGCGACATCCATTTGGGAAACGCCCGACCAGTCATCTTTTTTGATGTGTTGAGACGGTATTTTGAACACTTGGGATACCAGGTGCTCCATGTTTCCAATATAACGGATGTCGACGACAAAATCATCGAAAAGGCGAAAGCAACCAATCGCTCTGAGCTTGAGCTTGCGGACACATACACCAAGGCTTTCATCGAAGCCACCCACCTATTGGGCAGCCACCTTCCGACCGACATGCCCAAGGCCACGGCTTATGTCGAAGCCATGATTGATTACATTGCTGCATTAATCAAAAAAGGATATGCGTACGAAACCGCCAGCGGCGTCTATTTCCGCGTTGGCAAAATCAAGACATACGGCACATTGAGCGGCCAAAACCTTGATGCCTTGAATGAAGGCGTCCGTATCAATCTTGACGAAGACAAGGAAGACCCGAAAGATTTCAGCGTATGGAAAAAAACAACAGACGGGCTCCATTACGACAGCCCGTGGGGCAAGGGCCGTCCCGGGTGGCATACCGAATGTGCGGTCATGAACCGCAGCATTTTCAAGACCATGATTGACATCCATGGCGGTGGCACCGATCTCAAGTTCCCACATCATGAAAATGAAATGGCGCAATGCCTGGCCTGTGATGATCATACGCTTGCCAAGGTCTGGATGCATGTAGGACGACTCGATATCGACCAGGTGAAAATGAGCAAATCGCTCGGCAATATCATCTATGTCAAAGATTTGCTTGAAAAGGTCGATCCACTCGCCTTCAGACTGTTGATGATTACCCATCATTATCGACAACCGATTCATTATCACAATGAATTGATGGTTCAATTCATAAAAGAATATGATAAAATAAAACGTGCCATACAAAAGGCGATGCTGGCGATTGAAATGGCCGGTGTTTCTGATGATGGCGTGGATCAAAAAAGGATGCACCAGTTTGAAAAACACATGAATGACGACATCAACACCCCCAATGTGATGACGTTGGTTCAAGAACTGGTCAAAGCACTCAACAAGGCGGAAGATGCTCGACAATCAGCAGGGCTGGTCAACACGATCACACGCATCCTGGACATTCTGGGATTGATGCCGGACATTCACGTCACGGCTGATGTGATCAAAAGGATGCGGGATTGGGAACAGGCCCGCACCAACAAAGATTATGATGCGGCCGACCGGCTTCGTCAACATCTGATCAGCGAAGGATGGCTTTGACATGAACGGCCTGGCCCTCGCTTATATCGGAGACGCCTATTACGAGTTATGTGTGCGTCGACACCTCATCAAAAGACTGGCTCATGTCAATGCGTTGCATCAAGAGGCTGTGCGTTTCACCTCGGGCGTCGCGCAGGCTTCCATCATGGCATATTTGTTGGACACGCACATGTTGTCTGAAACAGAAGAGGCGCTATATAAAAAAGGACGTAATTTCAGCGGACCGGGAAGAAAAAACATTGATGCCCGGACCTATCATATGGCAACAGGTTTTGAAGCTTTGATCGGCGGGTTGTATCTCGACAATCCGACGCGCGCGGACGCACTCGTCCAAGCAGCCATCACTTATATCGAGGAAGGAGGGTCCTGATGGAAAAGGCGGCAGCCAAAAAAATCACCAGTTCAAACGATGATTTGAAGGCCATGATTGATGAAGATAAACAAGAACAGGGCCTTCAATCAAACACACAAAAGAAAAAGCAAAAGGGACCCAAAACAATCATCAAGGAAGACATCGTCAAGATGAAAGGCGATCCTTTAGGCTTGAACATACCCATCGAATCCATGCCGCGTGAGAGTTTTGATGTCAAAGATAAAGTCAAAAGCAAGGATGATATTGTTGTTGAACGGTATAACCCGGATATCACACTCGGCCTGACGACAGATGAGGTTGAACTCAGACAGATGGCTGGTTTGGCCAACCTTGTCGATACCGGCAGCACCAAAAGCATCTCGAGCATCATTTCATCCAACATCCTGACATTTTTCAACTTTTTGAACTTTGGTATCGCCGGATGGCTCATTTCGGTTCGTTCCAGCATTTCGAACCTCTTTTTCCTTGGTGTCATTTTTGCCAATATCACCATCGGGATCATTCAAGAGATCCGCGCCAAAAAAATGATTGACAAACTGTCATTGCTTTCAGCCCCGACCGCGATCGTGATGCGTGACAAGGACGAAATGGAAATCGCCATCCAAGATGTTGTCATTGATGATATCCTGTTCCTTTCCACCGGCAAGCAGATTCCGGCGGACGCCGTCGTGCGTGAAGGGACCATCGAAGTCAACGAATCGTTATTGACCGGTGAATCCGATCCCGTCATCAAACGTAAAGGGGATACGTTGTATTCGGGCAGCTTTGTTGTTTCCGGCTCTTGTTATGCCCAGGCAACCGCCATCGGTACAGATATCTATATCCAAAAACTGACCAACCAAGCCAAAAAATATCAGAAACCGAAGTCCGATTTGTTAGGATCACTCAAAATCATCATTCGTACCGTCGGTGCGCTCATTTTGCCACTGGCAGCCTTGCTGTTTTATATGATGTGGCACAACTCCTCTCTGACATACGCTGAAATTGTCAGAAGCACTTCAGGTGCCATGATCGGCATGATTCCCTCGGGACTTTTCCTGTTGACAAGCATGGCGCTGGCAGTCGGGGTTATCCGATTGGCGCAAAACAACACATTGGTGCAGGAATTGTACTGTATCGAAATGCTGGCCCGCGTGGACA
This sequence comes from Acholeplasmataceae bacterium, assembly GCA_007692425.1. Taxonomy (GTDB): domain Bacteria; phylum Bacillota_I; class Bacilli_A; order Acholeplasmatales; family Acholeplasmataceae; genus RECG01. Next base: position 54,614 of record RECG01000006.1, read on the forward strand.
CGCTTTGTCTTGACAAGACAGGCACGATCACGGATGGCACGATGACGGTGAAAAGCATCATCGAATATAAAAACAATAAAGGGTTGAGCCTGAAACACATCATTTCAGCCATCCTTAACGCCCAAAACGATCAAAATCTGACGTCAGAGGCATTGGCTGAACGCTTCGGTACAGCCAAACGGATCCGGCATCGTAATTTGATTCCATTTTCAAGCACCCGTAAATTCAGTGCGGTGCAATTTGATCGCCACGGCACTTATGTATTGGGCGCGCCTGAATTCGTGCTCCAGGATAATTTCCAGCAAGTCAGCCGTGAAGTGGAAAAGCAAGCCTCGGAAGGATACCGTGTGCTGGTTGTGGGATTCAACGAAAACGACATCAAAGACAATCAATTGACCGGTTCGACCGAACCGCTTGCCTTGATCATGATCGAAGATACGATTCGTCCGGATGCCATCGAGACAATCGAATATTTCAAACAGCACAATGTCGATGTCAAGGTCATCTCGGGGGACAACCCCATCACGGTGTCACGGATTTCCGTGCGTGCCGGCATTGAAAACGCAGAAAAATACATCAGTCTTGAGAACATGCACGACAAAGAAGTGGTACGCGCCGCCTCACGTTATACGGTGTTCGGCCGGGTGTCTCCACAGCAAAAGAAATTATTGATCGAATCGATGAAGAACAACGGCCATACCGTTGCCATGACCGGTGATGGCGTCAACGATATTTTAGCACTCAAGGAGGCAGACACCTCGATTGCCATGGCCTCGGGCAGCGAAGCGGCCCGTAATGTCTCGCACCTTGTCTTGCTTGATTCTAATTTCTCATCCATGCCGAAAGTGGTCAGCGAAGGACGTCGCGTCATCAACAACGTCCAACGCGTTTCAACCCTGTTCTTGACCAAGACAATCTTTTCATTCCTGCTGGCCGTCATCGCCATTGCGAGACGAGGGGTTTATCCAATCCAGCCCAGCCAATTGGTGTTGATTGATTATCTGGTCATCGGTCTGCCCTCGTTCTTCCTTGCCTTGGAGGCCAACAACCGCCTTGTCAAGGGTAAATTCTTGTTAAACATCCTCAAGGCCGCCTTACCGGGCGCATTGGTCGTCATGATCAACAGTTTGATCATCTTTGCTTTCGCCGGCGTGCTTGACATGGGTTATATTGAAATATCAACACTGATTGTCATTTCCGCAACCGTGACCTCGCTCACCGTTTTATATCGGGTGTCAACGCCCTTCAACCGGATGCGTCGCGTGCTCTTCATCATCATGGTGACGTCGTTCTTGCTGGCCATCATTTTCATCCCGCACTTTTTCAGCTTCGCACCCTTTTATCCACAAGACCTTTATCCCGTCTCACCCTTGACGGTTCCGCAAATCCTGCTCTTGGTGGTGCTGGCACAGGCCACTTTCCCGATGATGTATATCTTGTCCAATCTCTATCATTGGACAAAACAATTTGTCCGATCGTTATTGAACAAACTGGCGGATATGCAATAACAAACAAAAGGCGCCCAGCGCCTTTTTCATCTTTTTTTCTGACCGTTTTTCTCGATTTTCGCAGCCATCAGCGATACGATGGCCCTGGAGGGATAAACCATGTTCATTTACGGAAAAAACGTCATCAAGGAAGCCGTGTTTGCCAAACGGCACATGCATGCCCTATATGTGGATGAACGGATGACCGATCATCGCTTTCTTATGTTTTTGAAAGACAAGGGTGTGTCGTATCAAACCGTTTCTAAAGCGCATATGAACACCTTGGTCAAAGGGGCATTGCATCAAGGGGTCGTGGCGGAAATCGAGCCTTATGCACGACAGATCTTGACCGATGTCCTGAAACGTGACGAGATCCAGCGGTTTTTGATTTTGGACGGCATCGAAGATCCTCATAATTTCGGTGCCATCATCCGAACCGCCGAAGCAACCGGACTTGACGGCATTATCATCGGCAAGAAACACAGGGTGCCGCTCAACGCCACGGTCGCAAAAGTTTCATCAGGTGCGATTGAGCATGTTGCCATCATCGAGGTTCCCAACATCAACCAGGCCATCGCGGTCTTGAAAGACCATGGTGTCTGGGTCATCGGCACCGACGGTGATGCTGAAACCACGTATGACGCCATGCCGACCGACCGCTCGCTTGCCGTCATCCTGGGCGCTGAAGGAGAAGGCATACGTCCGCTTGTCAAACGCCATTGTGACCTGCTGGTCCACATTCCGATGAAAGGCAAGATCAAATCACTCAATGTCAGTGTTGCCGCGGCATTGATGATGTATGCGATGCTGAAACCCTGACATGCGGTCGTTCATGAACGATTATGAGCTGGTTTATCTCATCCGTCATGAACACGATCATGTCGCACTGGAATTCCTGATGCGCAAATATCACCGTTTCATCTGGAAACAGGTCCATCTCCTCGGTGTCGATGCGCGTGAATTTGATGATTTTCACCAAGAAGGGCTGATGATGCTCATCAAAGCGGTGAAAACCTTCAACGAATCAAGAGGCAAGACCTTTACGCGCTATTTTGAACTGATTTTGAAACGGCAGTTCTATCACCTGAAGCGAAGTTTACCCAAACATCAACTGTATGAGAATCCAGACTTTTACAAGGGCACCGTCCACCTCGAAGAAGCGCCACTGAACGATCCTGGTCTCAACGAAAAGGAAAAGATTGTCTATCAGGCCTATTTCATTGAAAAACAAGCCATTGCCAATATCGCGCTACAGATGAAACAAAACAACAAACACATTTACAATATTATTTATCGAATCCGCGAAAAATATAAAAAAATGATATAATCATGCTGGTAGTTGACTAAGTCGTTCAATAGTGTTAAAATACATTTGCGAACGACCACAGAGGTGGTTTTTTAATGCGCGAGAAAATTATTCTGGTCTGCACGGAATGCCTAAGTAGAAATTATACGGCAACCAAAAACAAACAGACCCAAAAGCAGCGGCTCGAAACAAACAAGTTTTGTTCCCGCTGCAACAAACACACCTTACACAAGGAAAGCAAATAGGAGGCACACCGCATGGCAATCAAACAAAAGAATGTGGAAGAGAAGAGCAAGTTGCTCGAAATCTTGACAACCGAATATAAATGGGAGAATTTGCTTCTGGGCATCTTGGCAACCCTCTCGGGTGCGTTGGCCTTGATGATCATCAGCGGCAACACCCTGCTTGAAATCAATCCGAACTTTCCGGTTCTGGGACAGGAACCGAACGGCTTGATTTTCGCCTGGGTGCTATTTGCCATTTCTGTCTTCGGTCTGATCCTGGTCATTTATCCGTTCTTCCTGCCGGCCATTCCCGAACTCAAGAAAATCAGCTGGGCGAGCCGCCCCAAATTCATTGACAACAGCATTCGCGTCTTGATCTTCGTGGCCATCCTGACCGGTTTCATCACCATCTTCAACATCCTGATCCTCAACCTGCTCAGAGGTATTCTATGAGCCAGGGGGTTCGCCGATGGTATATCATCCAGACGTATTCCGGATATGAGAATGCCGTCAAGATGGACCTTGCCAGACGGGTTGACAGCATGGGCATGGCCGATTATATTTTCAACATCATCGTCCCTGAAGAAAAAGTCATCGAGAAGAAGGCAGACGGCAAAGAGAAGGAAAAAACCAAACAGATCTTCCCCGGTTATGTCTTTGTTGAGATGATCGTGACCGATGAATCATGGTTTGTCGTCAGAAATACGCCGCGTGTCACCGGATTTCTCGGTTCTAGCGGTGGCGGCACCAAACCCGTTCCGCTCGCACCAGATGAGATCAATGCGATTTTACTCAAGATCGGCGTCATCAGCAAACCCACCTATGATCACCTGCTCGGTAAGAAGGTGGAAATCTTGACGGGTGTTTACGCCGGCCTCAAAGGCAAGATTTCCGAAATTGACAACGATCAGGAAAAGGTGGTTGTCGATATCGATTTGTTCGGTCGCGCCACACCCACTGAAGTGGATGCCACCGAAGTACAAGAAATCAGCGAGTAAAACAACCCTTATGGGTTGTTTTTTTTCGAAGGACAAGTCAAAAAAATAGTTGTTTCATCAAGTGATCAAAAAGCTTAGGACGACACATCCGGAGATGTTGGCGATTGTCTTGACAATCACGAATAAAAGCGTTGACATTATATACCGCAGATGATAGAATAGTATCGCGTGTGAAAACACACCATAGTGGAAGAAGCGATTCGTACCACATACTTATGTAAAGAAGGAGGTTGTGTCTCATGCCCAAAAAAGTTGTCAAAATCGTCAAACTGCAAATCCCGGCAGGCAAGGCAAACCCTGCGCCCCCCGTTGGACCGGCCCTCGGTCAGGCACAGGTCAATATCCCGGCGTTCTGCTCGCAGTTCAACGAGGCAACCAAGGATCAAATGGGTTTTGTCATCCCAGTCGTGATTTCTGTTCATGACGATCGGACATTCTCATTTGTGACCAAAACACCGCCCGCAAGTGATCTCTTGAAGAAAGCGGCCAACGTCAAATCCGGCTCCGGCAACGCCAAAAAGGAGAAGGTGGCGAGCGTCACCCGCGAACAACTCAGAGACATTGCAAAGGTCAAGATGCCAGACCTGAATGCGCACACCATTGAAGCGGCGATGAACATCGTCGAAGGGACCGCACGCAATATGGGTATCACCGTTGTTGACTAATTTAGATTGTGAAACAACTGTCTAAATTGTGGGAGGATATCCCGCTAGACCACATTTTAGGAGGAAACATATGAAAAGAGGAAAGAAGTACATCGAAGCCGCCAAACTGATTGATCGGACCAAGAAATATGGCGTCGATGAAGCCATGAGCCTGGTGAAGAAAACCTCGTTTGTCAAGTTTGATTCGACTGTCGAGGCCGCCTTCCGCCTGAATGTCGATCCCCGCAAAGCGGATCAGAACCTCAGAGGTGCCCTCGTGTTGCCACACGGCACCGGCAAGGTCTCCCGCGTGGTGGTCATCGCCCAAGGTGAAAAAGCCAAGGAAGCTGAAAATGCTGGCGCTGATCATGTCGGTGATGCCGAACTGATTCAAAAAATCGCCGGTGGCTGGTTCGATTTCGATGTCATGGTCGCAACCCCGGACATGATGGGACAACTCGGTAAGCTCGGCCGTCTGCTCGGACCCAAAGGTCTGATGCCGAATCCGAAGACCGGGACCGTCACCATGGACGTGGCGAAAGCCGTGACTGAAATCAAGAACGGCAAGATTGAATATCGTACAGACAAGGTCGGCAATATTCATGCACCGATCGGTCGTGTGTCATTCACCGAACAACAGCTCAAGGAAAATATCAAAACGCTATATGATACGTTGAGCAGACTCAGACCGACCACCGTCAAGGGCACATACATGAAAAGCATCAATGTGACATCAAGCATGGCCCCCGGTATTCGACTCGATGAGGAATCATTAAAAGCATAATCACGCAGCAATTTAATCACAGCCATAGACAGTAGGTGCTTGAAAGAGCTTAATGTCCTACCGAGGTGAAACGATGATCGTTCTCTCTTTTGTCTCTGGCAGAAGAGAGATTTCATTATCCGAAGGAGGTATTCCATGCAAAAAACAGTCATCGAACGCAAAGCGGAGCAAGTGACCTTGTTGAGTGAAAAACTCAGCAAAGCCGTCACTGTCGTCGCCTTCGATTATCCCGGATTGACGGTTGGCCAGTTCACTCAACTGCGCAACCAACTCAGAGAAGCCGGGTGTGAAGTGACGGTCTACAAAAACAACATTTCAAGACGCGCATCAGTGGCAGCCGGATTTGATGCACTCGCCGACGAGTTTGTCGGTGCAAAAGCATTGGCACTGAGTTTTGAAGATGTTGTCGCACCCGCTAAAATCATCTATGATTTCGCAAAAGAAAACAAAGTCGTCAAAATCCAGGCCGGTATCATCGAAGGCAAGTACGCCGATATCGACCAGATGAATGCATTGGCCACATTGCCGTCAAAAGAGGTGTTGTTGACCATGTTGGCAGTAGGCATGTTGACACCGTTGCGCGAATTGGCCATCGGCCTTAACATGATCAGTGAAGAAAATTAAGGAAAAAGAAGGGAAAAACCATGGCAAAATTAACCAAAGCAGCATTTATTGAAGCATTGAAAGACATGACCTTGCTTGAAATCAAGGAACTGGTAGACGGATTGAAAGAAGAGTTTGGCATTGATCCGACTGCAGTCGCCGCTGCTCCCGCAGCCGGTGCCGCCGCAGCCGCTGAAGAAGAACAGACTGAATTCGATGTCATTTTAAAGACCTTCGGCACCAACAAGATCGCCGTCATCAAGATTGTCCGCGAAGTCACCGGACTTGGCTTGGCAGATGCCAAGGCATTGACTGAAACACCGGACGCCGTCATCAAAGAAAAGATCAAGAAAGATGAAGCAGAAGCTCTGAAGACGCAATTGTCTGACGCAGGTGCGACTGTTGAAGTCAAGTAAAGATTAAACCAGCGAAGATCAGCCTGAGAGTCGCTCTCGGGTTTTTTCGCTGTTAATGAGGTATGCATGAGTCATTATTTCAAACATGATGAAACGCTGGATCACGAGCTGAAATCATATGATGTGACCATCAAAGGTATCAGTTTGCGGTTGTTCACCGACCGCGGCGTTTTCAGCAGGGACGGTCTCGACCAAGGATCCAGGTTGTTGATGGAAAACATCGACATCGAGAAACATGTCAAACGGGTTGTTGACATGGGCTGTGGTTACGGCCCTATCGGTCTGTTTATCGCAAAGTCATATCCTGACATTGAGGTCACGTTATGTGATGTCAATGAACGGGCGTTGGTCTTGTCAGAAAAGAATCAAGCGGAAAACCAGATTGTTAATGTCAAGATTGTTCAAAGCGACCTGTTTGAACACGTTGACCAAGGTGTCGACATGGTTGTCACCAATCCGCCAATCCGGGCCGGAAAGGCAGTTGTTTTCCGACTTTATGAAGAAGCCTGTCAGCACCTGTCAGAGGGGGGCGGATTCTATTGTGTCATTCGAAAAAAGCAAGGTGCCCCCTCCAGCATGAAAAAAATCGAACAAGTGTTTGGCAACGTGACCATTGTGGCTAAAAACAAGGGTTTTTGGCTTCTTTTGGCAAAAAAAGTAAAAAATGATTGACTATTGTCATACGGTGTGATAATATAATAAAATGCATAATGATGGTCTTTCGTTAAAACTATTACACCGGATCAGCGGTTTCACCAATACGTGAGGAGAGTGGATTATGGGATATCGGACAATGAATTACGGCAAAAAGGCAGAGCGGCGCAACTACTCTAGAATGCGTTACGACATCGATTTGCCAGACCTCATCGAAATCCAGACGAAATCATTCAAATGGTTCATCGAAGAGGGTATCAAGGAACTTTTGGCGGATATATCGCCCATTGAAGGACACAACGGCGATTTGAAGCTCTACTTCGAGGATCATTTCCTATCCGATCCAAAGTACAATGTCCAAGAATCCAAAAAACGCGACGTCAACTATGCAAGAAATCTTTCGGTCAAGGCCAAACTTGAAAACGCCGTGACCGGTGAAGTCAGGGAAGGGCACGTCTTGATGTGTGAAATTCCCTACATGACACCATCAGGAACATTTGTGATCAATGGCGCTGAACGTGTTGTCGTCTCACAAATCATCCGTTCCGCAGGCGCTTATTTCACAGGAGAACTCGATAAGAAACTCAACCAGATGAAGTATGCGGCCCAGGTCATTCCGACACGTGGTGCATGGATTGAATACGAGCTCGGTTCAAAAGACATCATGTATGCCAAGCTCGACCGTTCAAAGAAGGTTCCGATGACCACGTTGATGCGTGCACTCGGACTTTCCAAGAAAAAAGACATCCTCGAAGTATTTGGCAGGTCACCGTATTTGGACTCAACCTTCGAGAAAGATGAAACCAAAAACAGCGATGAAGCCATCATCGATCTGTATTCGAAGTTAAGACAAGGGGAAAAAGTCCCTGCCGACGCGGCGCGAGAGTTCATCCGTATGCGTCTTTTTGAGCGTCGTCGCTATGATTTGGCTGCCGTCGGACGCTACAAGTTCAACAAAAAACTTGATGTGTTGGCACGCATCCTGGGGACGTATACCGCCGACGATGTCATCGATCGGGAAACAGGTGAAGTGATTGTCCCTAAAAATACGAAAATCGACAAGGCGGTCATTCAAAAGCTTAAGGCAAACCGTCATGTGCTTCGCACTGAAATCATTCCCAAAGAAGAGTCATTACAAAACGAGACACCAGATGAAATCATGGCGGTCCGTCTTCCCGATGGCGGCGAAACGCTTTACACCAAAGACAATATCGTCAATCTTAAAACAGGTGAAATCATTCTCGCGAAAAACAGCGAAGTCAATGATGAAGCGCTTGCCGTTTTACGCCGTAATCGTCAGGCATTGGATGAAAAAGTCATCAAATATTTCTTGGGACGCAACCCTTACGATAAAGAAAAAGAGCGGGAAGGCGTCATTGTTGAAATGATTGATGTCACCATCAAGGAAACCGCGAAAAACACCGATCGGATCAATTCGATTAAAATACTTGGTAACGATCAACGTGAAACACGTGAATACATCACCTTGTCAGACATCGTTGCCAGCATGAGTTATTATCTCAATCTTTATGAAGAGCTCGGTAGCACCGACGACATCGACCATCTTGGTAATCGTCGTCTTCGCTTGATTGGCGAACTGCTGAAAAACCAGTTCCGGATCGGACTGGCCCGCGCTGAAAAGAACATCAAAGATAAAATGTCGACGACGATCTTCTCCGAGGCGACCATTTCCCAGATTATCAACATGACACCGCTTGCGGGTGCCATCAAGACCTTCTTCGGAAGTTCACAGTTGTCCCAGTTCATGGACCAGATCAACCCACTTGCCGAACTGACCCAAAAACGTCGCGTCTCAGCATTGGGAACCGGTGGTCTGGCCCGCGACCGTGCCGGCGTCGAAGTACGTGACGTCCATAACTCCCACTATGGCAGGGTGTGTCCCATCGAGACACCAGAAGGACCTTCCATTGGTTTGATCAGTTCGTTGTCTACTTATGGCAAGGTCGACCAATATGGGTTTATCCAGACGCCATATCTCGTGATTGAGAAGCGTGACGGCAAATCGTTTGTCACTGACAATTATGTCTATTTGACCGCAGATGAGGAATATGATGAAATCATTGCCTCGGCGGCATCTTTGCTGGATGATGAAGGATCGTTTGCCGAAGAACGCGTGATTGGACGTCATCGTGGCGAAACCTACATGTTCGATGTTGAAGAAGTCACACATATGGACGTCTCACCGAAGCAGATCGTGTCGGTTGCGACCGCCACCATCCCCTTCCTTGAACATGATGATGCGTCACGTGCCTTGATGGGTGCGAACATGCAGCGTCAGGCCGTACCGCTATTACAGCCGGAAGCGCCGATTGTCGGCACCGGCATCGAATATCGGGCCGCCAAGGATTCCGGATCAGTGATCGTGTCCACCAATACGGGCTATGTCACTTATGCCGACAGCAAAAAGATTGTCATCACCTCCGAACCCGAACACAAGGTCGTGGTCGGTAATACGGAACTCTATAATCCCAAAAAAGGTTTTTCATACGAAAGTGCGAAACTCCTCAATGATTATGGCATGGGCGAGAGCCAGACATATCAGCTGGTCAATTTTTTCCGTTCCAACCAGGATACATGCGTGCTTCAAAAGCCGATTGTGTCGGCGGGAGAACTTGTAGATAAAGGCGACATCATCGCTGACGGGCCATCAACCCGGAATGGTGAACTTGCCCTTGGACGCAACGTCACCGTCGCTTTCATGACATGGGAAGGTTACAATTATGAAGACGCCATCATCATGAGCGAAGATCTTGTGCGTGATGACATTTATACCTCTGTCCATATCGATGAATATGAGATTGAAACCCGTGAACTCAAGACCGGAACCGGTCAAGAGGAATTTACCCGTGAGGTGCCGAACGCAAGTCTTGAATCACTCAAGAATCTTGATGAACGAGGTATTATCACTGCGGGTTCAGAAGTCAAGGAAGGCGACATTCTTGTCGGAAAAATCACCCCGAAGGGTGTCTTTGAACCCAGTCCCTCGGAAAAGCTGATTCATGCCGTCATTGGTGAGAAGTCACGTGAATATCGTGATTCATCGCTCCGCGTGCCACATGGCGGTGGCGGGATTGTGCAAAGTGTCCAGACATTGACCAAGAAAGAAGGCGTCCTACCCAGCGGCGTCAACGAATCCGTGCGCGTTTATGTTGCCAAGAAGCGCAAGATTTCCGAAGGCGACAAAATGGCCGGTCGTCATGGCAACAAAGGCGTCATCTCAAAAATTCTACCAAGAGAAGACATGCCTCATATGGCAGATGGGACACCGATTGACATCATGCTCAATCCTTTGGGTGTGCCATCACGTATGAACATCGGCCAGATTTTGGAAATCCATCTGGGCATTGCAGCCCAAAAGCTCGGTGTCAAGATTGCCACCCCTGTTTTTGATGGTGTCGATGATTCCGAACTCAAAGAAATCATGGCAGAAGCCGGCATCGAACCGGACGGCAAAACCGTCCTTTATGACGGCCGGACCGGCGAACCGTTTAAAAACCGGATTTCGGTCGGCGTCATGTACATGATCAAACTGTCTCACATGGTTGATGACAAACTGCATGCCAGAAGTGTCGGTCCCTACACGCTTGTCACCCAGCAACCTATGGGCGGCAAGGCGCAAAACGGTGGACAACGATTCGGCGAAATGGAAGTGTGGGCCCTCTATGCTTATGGTGCCGCGCATACCCTTCAAGAAATGCTCACCGTCAAATCGGACGACATGCTCGGCCGTAACAAGGTCTATAGTGCCATCACACATGACAAACCGATTCCGACAGCCAGCATACCTGAATCATTCAGGGTGTTGACGCGTGAACTTCAGGCACTTGGTCTATATGTTGAACTGATTGATGCGATCACAGGCGAAAATGAAGCTGTCAAATCGCTTGTCGATCATTCGCGTCCCCGCTTCAGAGGAGGTTTCTAATGGCAAAAGAAAAATTGACATTGCATGTCGAATCACTCAAGCTCTCTGAAGAAGCACTCAAATCGCTCAAGCTTTCAGGGATTGACCAGCTCGAAGATTTCAACACCTTCAACCTCAAAGAACTCAGCATGTTGTTGGGCGACAGTTTTGAGGAAATCAAGTCGGTCTTGCGTCGCTATGCCTTGCCGCGCGGTCTCGATAACTTGAATCTTGGCGATGAAGTCGTCGAAATCCTTCAAAAGGCGAATATCGCGGATTTAAAAGCATTGCTCGAATATGACAGACATGATCTTTATCATTTGTTTGAAGATGATGCGCTGTTACGCCAGGAAATCAATGAACTGCTTGTGCTTTATGGTTTTGATCCTTTGAAAGAACATGTTCATGTTCCAGAGGCGGCCATTTTTGAAGAGGAAGGCGTTGATGCGTTGGACATCGATTTGTCCGAACGCATCCAACGGCATGTCCAACCCATCCGTAAAGGTTATGGCAGCCGGACATTCAGTCATTTGAAAATCCGCTTGGCATCGCCAGATGAAATCAGACAATGGTCCTATGGTGAAGTCAAAACCCATGAAACCATCAATTATCGCACTTCCAAACCGGAAGAAGGCGGTTTGTTCTGTGAGCGTATTTTCGGTCCCACACGTGATTATCAATGTGCTTGTGGTAAAAAACAAAGCGGCAACAAAGGCATGGAATGTAAGAAATGTGGCATTGAAATCACCGAATCAAAAGTGCGTCGCGAACGGATGGGCCATATTGAACTCGAAGCACCGGTCGTCCATACATGGTATTTGAAAAACACACCGTCACGACTGGCGATTTTGCTCGGTATCCCGACCAAAGCGCTTGAAAACGTGGTCTATCAGGCTTCTTATATCGTGACCGATCCAGGCACCGCACCATTGGCTAAAAAACAAATTTTGAGTGAACAGGAACACAGTGAACTCGAACCGTATTTTGGTAAATTCACAGCCCTTACCGGTGCGGAAGCCGTCAAAAAATTATTGCAGGAACTCGACCTTGACAAAGAGGTCAAGTCTTTACGCCGTAAGCTCAAGACGAGCTCGAAACAAAAACGCGACCGCATCATCAAACGTTTGCAGGTTGTTGAAGACTTCAACAATTCCGACAACAAGCCGGAATGGATGGTCATGGATGTCATCCCGGTCATTCCACCGGATTTACGTCCGATGGTCGCCTTGGATGGCGGACGTTTCGCCACCACCGACTTAAATGATTTATACAGACGTATTCTTAACCGTAACAACCGCTTGAAAAAACAAAAAGAGCAAATGGCGCCAAGCTTGATCACCAAGAACGAGAAACGTATGTTGCAAGAAGCGGTCGATGCGCTCTTTGACAACGCCAAACGCGGTAAGAAAGCCGCCGTTGAACGCAACCGCCACTTGAAATCGTTGTCTGACATGTTGAGAGGGAAACAAGGACGTTTCCGTCAAAACCTGCTTGGGAAACGGGTTGACTACTCGGGCCGTTCCGTCATCATCGTCGGGCCGGACCTTGAGATGTATCAATGCGGGATTCCCCGCGAAATGGCCATCATCCTGTTCAAACCGTTCGTGTTGCGTGAACTACAAAAAATGTCCGGATTTGAAACCAACATCAAGAAAAACGCCAACAGCAAATACGACAAAATGGATGATGATGTCTGGGCCGCCTTGGACAAGGTCGTCAAAGAACACCCTGTGCTTTTGAACCGCGCACCGACCTTGCACCGCTTGGGCATCCAGGCATTTGAACCCAAATTGATTGATGGCAAGGCCATCCGCCTGCATCCGCTCGTCACACCGGCATTCAATGCCGATTTTGACGGCGACCAGATGGCGGTTCACGTGCCGTTATCGTATGAAGCACAGGCCGAAGCACGTCTTTTGATGCTGGCTTCCAACAACATCTTGAATCCGAAAGACGGCAAACCGGTCGTCACACCCTCGCAAGACATGGTGCTTGGCAACTACTATCTGACCATTGAGGAACCGCTTGAAAGAAACAACTTCAACGGATACCTGTCTCAAGATCGGATGGATACCCACAAGCACACCCACCGCAACGAGTTTCATTTCTTCACGAATTTTGAAGAAGCCCAGCTCGCATACCAACATGATGAAATCGGTCTGCATACACGCATCATCGTCGACCCCAGATCGATCAACCAGACATTCACTGAAGAACAAAGGAACATGTATCTTGTCACCACGCTCGGTAAAATGATTTTCAACCGCATCCTGCCGACATCGTTCCCCTATCTCAATGAACCCGAATTGGATAATCTTGAAAACAAGACACCGGACAAATATTTCATTGCCAAAGGTCAAAACCCGAAAACAGCATTGAAAAAAGTACCGGTTCCCCAACCGTTCAAGAAAAGGTTCCTGTCACAGATCATCGCCCAGGTCTTCAAGGATCTTCACATCAGTGAGACCTCGAAGATGCTCGACAGACTGAAAGATCTCGGGTTTAAATATTCAACCGTCGCCGGCATCACGGTTTCATTTGCCGATATCACGGTTTATAGCAAGAAGGATGAAGTCATCGAAACAACCACCAAGGAAATCAATCAGATTATTGAATGGTATGAGGATGGCATGTTGACTGATGACGAGCGTAAAAAACTGATCATCGGGCAATGGAAGAAAGCCCGCGATGACATCCAAAAAGGACTCATGGGCGAATTTGATGAAGACAATAATATTTACATGATGAGTGATTCCGGGGCCCGCGGTAATGCTTCCAACTTTGCCCAGTTGGCAGGTATGCGAGGCTTGATGAATAACCCGAAAGGTGACATCATCGAAGTGCCGGTCCAGGCATCCTTCCGTGAAGGCTTATCCGTTTCCGAGTTCTTTATCTCCACGCACGGTGCCCGCAAAGGCTCGACTGATACCGCGCTTAAAACAGCCGAGTCAGGCTATTTGACAAGGCGTTTGGTCGATGTCAGCCAGGATGTGATTGTGATTGAAGAAGATTGTGGAACTGAAAAAGGCATCACCATGCATCCAATCGAGGAAGATTCGAAAGAAATCGTGCCATTGGCGGATCGTATCGTGGGACGCTTTGCCAGCAAGGATGTCATCATTCCCAAAACCAAACAAGTCTTGGTCAAACGCAACGAACTGATCACCGAAGAAATCGCTGCCCAAATCACTAAATACAACATTGAATCCGTTGAGATCCGCAGCAACCTGACCTGCAATTCCGACAATGGTGTCTGTGCCAAATGTTACGGACGCAATCTCGCCACCAACACACGTGTCGAAGTCGGTGAGGCGGTCGGTGTCGTGGCTGCCCAATCCATCGGTGAACCGGGCACACAGTTGACGATGAGAACCTTCCATACGGGAGGCGTCGCTTCAGCATCCGATATCACACAAGGTCTGCCCCGTATCCAGGAACTTTTCGAGGCACGCAAGCCCAAGGGTCAGGCAGTCCTCAACGAATACGAAGGCAAGATCAAGTCTATTGAACGTCAACGAAGCGGACATAGCATCATCAACATCGATGTCAATATCAAGGGCAGTCAGCAAACCAAAGAATATCCTGTCGATCCCAATGTCGAAATCATCGTCAAGAAGGGCATGACAGTTCGAGCAGGTGAACGATTGACCCATGGTTCGATCAATCCCAAAGAATTATTGAGGGTGAAATCAACCGAAGCAGCCGCAGACTATATCTTGAAGGAAGTTCAAAAAGTATACCGTGCCCAAGGTGTTGAAATCAGCGACAAGCACATCGAGTTGATCATCAGACAGATGCTCAGGCGTCTGAATGTGGTGACCGAAGGCGATACGGACTTGTTGCCGGGGACGGAAGTCTCCATCGCCGAGTTCAAACGCGCCAACAAGAAAGCATTCAAGGAAGGCAAACGACCCGCCGTCGGACGCGCCATCCTGCTCGGCATCACACGCGCATCCTTACGGAGTGATTCATTCTTGTCAGCCGCATCCTTCCAGGAAACCACCAGGATTCTGACCGATGCCGCCATCAAAGGCAAGACCGATGAATTGCACGGCTTGAAGGAAAACGTCATCATTGGCGGACTGATTCCGGCCGGAACAGGCATCTTGAGGGAATCAGCCTTTGAATATGACCGACAAAACACGTATACCGAAGAAGAAGAGATAGAGTATTGATTGATGTTATCAAACAAGGCGATGGTCATGCATTGCCTTGTTTTTTATTGGCATATGTCATGCGTAAACTTGTCGAAACACAACACGCTTCATTCGTTGACTATGTTATAATAAAGGCATCAAAGCAAGGAAGTGGCAGACATGTTGGAAGTCAAAACCATCAAAATCAGTAAACTCTTGATCTGGCTGTTGGTGATTATTTTCATCATCATCTCAGCCAGTATCGTCTACATGATTTTACTCAATGTGTCATTCTTGGATGGGTTATATATGACCATCATCACTATTTCAACCGTGGGTTATCAGGAAGTTGGAGAGATGACGCCTGCAGCCAAAATATTTTCAATCAGCTTGATTCTGGTAAGTGTCGGTACGATTGGTTTTCTGGTTTCCAATGTCATCAGGTTTTTCAACGAAAGCAATATCAATGAAGCGTGGAGGAGAAATAAGATGGATAAACAGATCGCGCAAATGACCAACCACATCATCATTTGTGGTGCAGGTGAAACCGGCATTCACATCGTCAAACAATTTAAGAAACGGCAAATTGAGTTTGTCGTGATTGACCTTGATCAGGATGCAACCGAAACCTTGAAAGAAATGAATGTACCGCATTTATATGATGATGCGACAAAAGAAGAGGTGCTGGTTGCCGCTGGCGTCAAACAAGCGCGCGGATTGATCTCCTCATTGGCCAAAGATGCTGACAATGTCTTCGTCGTTCTCACCGCCCGTGAATTGAATCCAAGCTTGCATATTGTGGCACGCTCACATGAGGAACAGTCTCATAAAAAACTGAAAATAGCAGGTGCGAACAACACGGTGAGCCCCAATGAAATGGGGGGCAGAAAAATGGCTTCGATGATGCTAAAACCGACATTGTCACATTTCATGGATCACATCATTGATACCAAGGACATGTCTATCGACATGGAGGAAGTCACCATTCACGAGTTTTCTGAGTTGTGCAAAAAAACGCTTCGTGAAGCGAAGATATCAGAGAAAACAGGGTTAATTGTCCTCGCCATCCGAAGGGATGATGTGGAAACCTTTATATTCAATCCTAATGCTGAGGAAAAACTGAGACCTGATGACAAAATGATTGTCGTCGGTGAAAAAGAGCAAATCAACAAGCTAAAAGAACTGGCCAAGGATCATGTCTGATATCGTCTTGATTGGCGGGGCGAACATTGATGTCTTTGCCTTGCCCAAAACAACGCTCAGACTCGGGGATTCGAACCCCGGAACAATCAAGCGCTCCTATGGTGGCGTGGGAAGAAACATTGCCGAGAATCTGGCGAGATTGGACATGAAACCGACGCTCGTTACGGTCGTTGGACGAGATGTTGAAGGTCAAGCACTGGTTCGTCACGGACAATCCATCGGCATTTCCTTCGATGTCGTGTATACCGATGACACACCGATGTATCTTGCTGTTGTCAATACTGATGGCGACATGGCGGTTGCTGTTGCGGCCATGGACGGATTCAATGCGCTTGATGTCAGCGAAATGAAAAAGCGAGAAGACATCATCAAACAAGCCAAACTTTTGTTTCTCGATACGAATATGGAAGAGCAAGTCATGTCTTATGTGCTCAACACATGCACGGCACCTGTTTATGTGGACGTCATTTCAGCACACAAAGCCAAAAAAATCATGCCTCATCTCGATCAGATCCACACGTTGAAAATGAATCAAATGGAAGCGACGTTTTTAAGTGGATTTACCCGTTTTGATGCATTAGGACTTGTTGAAATTGGTCGTTTTTTTATAGAACGTGGTGTCAAAGAAATCTTCATCACACTTGGTGATCGAGGCATTTTCCACATGGATGACCGCCATCATGAATGGCGCCAAACCAAACAGATAGAAGTCGTGAATGCCACAGGCGCCGGCGATGCCTTTCTAGCAGGTGTCATTTATGCGCGGATGACGGGAAAGGAACCACTTTCCTATGGACATGCCGCAGCCATGTTGACATTGTCGTCCCCAGAAGCCGTATCATCACACATGAGCGTCGACGCACTCGACAGACTGATCAAGGAGCTGGAATCATGAACCCTTATCTTCATCTCATGCCTGAAGTACGTGAAGCCCTGGCAGCTGGAAAACCGGTTGTCGCACTCGAATCTACCATCATTTCACACGGCATGCCGTACCCTGAAAATCTGAATATGGCCAAACATGTCGAGACCATCATCCGCGAAGCGGGCGCCATCCCGGCAACCATTGCCATCATCAACGGCATTATCAAGGTGGGTCTTGACGATGATGACCTCTTGCTTCTTTCAAAAAGTCAGGACATCATGAAAGTCTCCAAAAGAGATCTTGGCTATGTCTTGTCAAAACAACAACATGGCGCGACCACGGTTTCCGCCACCATGTTGATCGCCGCCATGGCCGGCATCAGCGTTTTTGCCACGGGCGGTATCGGCGGGGTGCACCGCAACGCACCGGAAACATTCGATATTTCAAGAGATCTTGAAGAACTGGCCCAAGTGGAAGTCTGTGTCGTGTGTGCAGGCGCCAAATCCATTCTCGATCTTGGCTTGACGCTTGAATTTCTGGAAACAAAAGGGGTTGAAATCATCGGTTATCAAACCAATGAACTCCCCGCCTTCTATACGCGCACCAGTGGACATCAACTTGACTTGAGATTGGATTCCGCTGCTGAAATCGCCCGACTCATGCAGGCCAAATGGTCGCTTGGGTTGACAGGGGGCATCGTGGTTGCCAATCCGATTCCGGCCGCTCATGAGATGGATGCCGATTTTATCAATCATCTCATCGATCAGGCTACTGCAGCGGCCGGGAAACAAGACATCAAAGGCAAGGCATTGACACCTTTCCTGCTATCCTGGATCAAAGAAAACAGCAAAGGGGCCAGTTTGAAAGCCAACCTGGAACTGATGTTCGCCAATGCCAGACTGGCCGCAGACATTGCCGTCGCCCACAGCAAACTTTGATGTTGCCTACACGTGTGTCAGCGGACATGTCATGTCGTCACTTGGCGAGATTGGTATGCCCGGTTGTTGAGATGTCGCGAAACTATTGTATAATCTATATATAGCAAACCTAGGAGTCCATGCGATGACCGATCAAACGGCAACCATTCCCAAAGAAACTCAAATTGCGCGATCAGAATCGAAACGATCTCTAAAGACATTCATGTCTGAGACAGACATGTTTAAAACATTTTATCAAAGGTTGATGATGCTTCCCAAAATCATGGACCTTTATATTCGTTATGAAAAGCAATTGCCTGCAAAAGCAAACTATTGGCATCTTTTTGACTTGGAACGCATCATGATCATGCCCGATCAATCATTGCATATCGATGAAAAACAATTGTTTGAAGATGCCAGCCAATCCAAACAGATCATGATTAAAAAACATCAGCATACCCTGGGCCTTGATCATTTACAGCGTGCAGCAAGCCTGATCAGACGCAAGAAAAAACCTGATTTTGCCAAACATAAAAACAAGCTGGCCGCCATGGACACATCAGGTATTGTCATGTTTGAATTCATTTTCGAAACGCATCCTTATTCGGGTGAAGCCTATTATGCCGAACGACGTTATGAGCATGACGGCTATATCACATGGCACGATAAACATCGGCCTCCGTTCATCTTTGATGCCGCAGACAATCATAACCGCCCCGTTCACGGGTATCATCATAAAGCAGCGAAACTCTGGCAGGACCTGACGTTGGACAAGATCGGTCTGACATCGCTTCAAACATTCTTCATCAATCTGTTTTCAAGACAGTTCAAGGACCTCGAATCCTGCCTGACATATTTCAAGGAACACGTGCGAGGTTAAAAGGGGAGACACATGACCAAGAAGAAGATTGTGCAGATGGATAACGGCCAGCAATGTGAAGTGTTGGGCATTCTGGGCGAAGGCGGTCAAGGCATCGTCTATAAAGTCCGCTATAGCGAAGACAACAAAATCTATGCCCTCAAGGTCTACACGGCGAAAAAAATGCCCCCTTATTTCATCAAGAACATGGCCAACAATATCGGCAAAGGGGCACCCAGCCGTGCTTTCATCTGGCCAAGGCTGCTGACCAAGCCTTTCGGTCAGCGTCAAAATCGCATTGGCTACATGATGGACATGTACGGCAAGGAATATGTGTCGCTGGCCAAACTGATCAAGGGCAAAGCAGCACCCAAAAATGCCTTCATCCAAATCAAACTGCTATTGGAACTTGTCCGTGCTTTTGAGGCCTTGCATGCCAAAGGGTATAGTTATCAAGATTTAAATGATGGCGGCGTGGTCTTTGATGTTGACAAAGGCTACATCAAGATTTGCGATAACGACAATGTGGCTCCATACGGTCAAAATCTCGGCATCAAGGGCAAATTCAAATATATGGCGCCAGAAGTTGCCATCGGCATGTTTCCGCCAGATAAGTATTCCGATTATTTCTCGCTTGCCGTCTTGATTTTTATGATTCTCTTGCACGGCGATCCACTAGAAGGTAAACGAAAAACCGCCTTGATTGCACTGACATTGGAAGACAAAGAACGCATTTACGGCACCAATCCCATCTTTGTTTTCGACCCTGAAAACACCAGCAACAGACCCGACCCCAAAATTCACAAGACCGTCATCAAGGCTTGGGAAAAATGTCCGGGGTATATCCAAGATTTGTTTATCAAAACCTTGACCAAGGGTTTGCCGGGCGAAGGGAAGGAAAAACCAGACATCGCCAAAGAACGGCAGCTCAGGGCAACCGAAAAAGAGTGGATCAAGGGACTGAACAAATGGCTGGCATCAATGGTGACGTGTCCGCATTGTGGCATCGGCACGTACCTCTTGATTGATGACCAACATCAAATCCAACCGAAAAAATGCACAAGTTGCGGCAAGCCGCTCAACACCAGACTTCCGATCCTGGCCATCAAGAAAGGCAACATGTGGTTGCACAACATCATTCTTGAAAAGGATAAACACATTTTAAAAACACAAGTCAGCGACGTCACCAGCGATCAAGCGGTGGCCACAGTTCTCCCTTCACAGCGCATCAAGGATTATTACGCCATCAGAAATATTTCAGGGCAAGCGTGGTCTTACCACCTTGACGAACAAACCAAGGTTTGTCATCCACAAGACATCATTCCAACCATTGACGGCCTGCACATCACTTTCAGTCCGTCGTATGAAGGCATTGTGCATTCGTTGATCAAACCCAAGAAATAAAAAAACGAAAAGAGGTGTAGCATGTCAGGAAAAATTGAAATGGTGGGCGAATTCGCCCAAGGTGAAATGGCGGTCATCGCCTTGATTGACACATCGGGAAGCATGATCGGTGAGAAAATCGGTCAAGTCAATGACGGCATGAGACACGCGATTGAATTTTTAAAGGAGTTTAATGAAAATTCGATTGATGTCGCGGTCAAGATTGCTTGTCTGACTTTTTCTTCAGGCGCTGACTGGGCCAACAAAAAAACGCCGCTCCAAGATCCTGAAGATGTGATCTGGAACGACATCCATGCCGGAGGCTTCACCGAATTCGGGGCGGCCTGCAAAAAAATGAAGGACGTCTTGACCATTGAAGAAAAAGGCGGCTGGATGAAAAACAGAGGCGGCATCGCGCCTGTATTGATTTTGATTTCAGACGGTCAACCGACAGACGAGTACCAAGGCAGTCTCAACGCCTTGAAAAAAAGAGGTTGGTTCAAAGGGGCGCTGAAAACAGCTATTGCCATCGGGAATGACGCTGACCGGGAAATGCTGAAAGAATTCACGGGCCACGAAGAAGCCATTTTTGACGTGTATGCTTTCCAGGACCTTTCGAAAGTCATCCGCAAACTGGTCGTCACCGCTTCGATGGTTCAAAGCCAGACCACATCCCTGTCACACGGACAAGGCGACGAAGGATTTGGCCTTGATGTCGAAAAGGCCCAGGAAGAACAGATCAAACAGCTGAAAGAAAGCGTTGAGGCAAGTCTTGATGATGCCGATCTTGCTGATGATTTTTAAACATACACCATAGGAGGGCTCGACATGAAATCGGTCCATGCATCATGTATCGGTGACGCACATGTCAAATCTAAAAAACCGAAACAGGACGACGCCTTCTCATTTCCCAATGGCGACCCGGAAGCCGAACAAAAGCCCTATGCCATCGGCATTGTGGCAGACGGACACGGTAGTCCCCGTTATTTCAGAAGTCATATTGGTGCCGACATTGCCACAAAGGTCGTTTTTGAAATTCTCGAACATGTGGCAAACGCGTATCCATTGTTTGAAAACATCACCGACCACCAGGCGCTCATCAAAAACATCAAAGTCACCATCCTTGCCAAATGGGCAAAAGCCGTACGCGGGCATCTCGCAGACCAACCTGTCACGGAACACGACTTCAAGCGCGTTATCAAAGAAAACGCGGTCAAAGGCGATGCCAACAAGAAGACAGATAAGACCGGCACTGCAGAACGCGTGAAGAAGTTGCAGGCCGATCATGAAAAGAACCCCTACAAAACATATGGCACCACCCTTCTGGCCACATTGCTCACCCGGCATTATCACTTTTCCATCCAGCTTGGCGACGGGATGATCATCATGTATGATCCTTCTTATGCGGAAAACCGGGTTTTGCATCAAAACGATCTTCAACACGAAGGCCCGCATGGTTTGACAGACTCTTTATGCACAACCGATGCATATGAACATATGTATGCGACTTTCGAACCTTGTGATAACGATCAACGGATTGGTTTTTTCCTTTGTACGGACGGCGTATCGGAAGCCTTTGATAGAAACGAAAGTCTTTACGCCAATATCAAAAACATCACGAAAGCCTATTTAAGCATGGCTCATACGGAAGCTGTTGAAGCCATCACGGAATGGATACAACACGTCTCCTCGCGCAGTTTGGCCAAAGACGATGCATCCTTGGCATTATTGTTGAATCACGAAGCATTTTAGAAAAGAGGCAGGGCTTGAAGAAAAAGCACATATTTTTGTTGCTTGACACATCGGGAAGCATGAATCTTGAGCAAATCGGTATTGTCAACCACATGTTCAGAGAACTGTTCTCAGAACTGGACGAACTTTATCGCCAGCACCTGATCACCGTGGATACAGTCCTTTTTTCTGATGATGCCGTGTTGCTTGAAGATGTACAGGCCCTATCAAACAAACAACTTACTTGGTTCGATCTGCCTCGTGAAACGTTTCAAGGACGCACCAGTCTGGGCAAAGCCTACCGGCTTGTCCAGCAAACCTGCAAACTGTTCGATTATCCATTGACTGACACCTTGATCGTACTAGTCACAGATGGATTACCCACCGACAATTTTGTGTTTGAACTAGAGAAAATGGATCCGAAAAAGCAAACCAAAAGATTGTCATTTTTGCTCGGTGAAAAAGCCAAAAGCATCATCCAGATTCACACGGGTTTCAAAACGGCCAAACAATATAAGCAACCCAATCAATTGATTGAAGCCATCAAGGGTGTGATTGAGCATGGCTAGCAAGGGACCCAAAGAAATCGCCCGCGAACTGTTACATGCCGTCAATCTGAAAAAAGCCTATTTCCAGCATGTGTCACACATTGAAGAAGACTTTTATTGTCTTGTTGAAAAAGATGCTTTCGAAGGATTGTTGGAAGATTTGTTCATCGATGATGAAACCAACAATAAAATCAAACACGCCTTCATGATGTCCTTTATTCATGATTTTGGCTTTAACTACTTCAAACAAGGCAAGGAAAGACTGCAAGATTTGTCATTCATCGCCAACAATGTCGCGCGAAGCGAGATTATCACCGAAGGCAAATATCTGGATCTTGTGCTAAATACCTGGCATCTCTTTTTTGAAGCCAGTGCCCAAATCGCCTCGTTTGATGTCAAAACGAGTCAAACGCTAAAAGACGAAGCCGAAAATCACAACATGACGCTTTTGGAATTCAACCGCGAAATCAGACTATATCGCCGCACGTTGTCGACAGACCTTTCACTGCTGCCCCTGAACGGCTTGAAAGCTTTTACGAGGGAACTCAAAGACATGGAAACCAATGTCCGGACCCTCAACATGAAAATCAATCGTTCCCAGTTGCAAATACCGGAAGCGTTCACCAATTACTTTTCAACCATCAGTGAACAGTATGACGCGGTCTATTACGAAGTCTCTAAAAAGTTGACGGTTGAAATCGAAGCAAAGAAAAAAGAACTGCAGACACAAATCAAAATCGCCCAAAGCAAAGATCGAAGAAGCACGTTCAAGAAATTTATCCGCAGGGCGACACTGAGACTGGCCTTCATCTTTCTCTTCATCAGCGGATTTTACATCTTTTTACAACTTTATCTGGCACAGGCTTTCCACACATACATCCCGTTTGAAGGCATCAGGCAATGGTTGTCCGACATCCACGTCGGCGTGGTCGGCGCGTTGGCCTATCTTGACCCTTGGCAAGGGCTGATTTACGTGTTGTTCATGACTGGATTGATGTTTCTCGTCTTTCTTTTTGCCGGGAATCTCATTCACAAGACAATGCTCTTCATCATGTGGCTGATGACATTTCTCGGAGGCATGTTTTATGGCACCCACCCCTGGACGCCCACACTCGAGCATCAAAACAACCTGCCTCTTGAGTGGGCGGGCACGTATGTTTATGACCACGTTTTCATGATCATGACGAGATTCGGCGTGTTTCATCTGATCCTTGCCGGTATTGCGCTTTTGATCATCATGGGATCGATCCGTTATACCAAGGTCAAAAGATTGTCCTATTTCCTATTCCGATTCGGTTTGTTGATCCTGGGTGTGGTTTTGATCATGCAGGCAATAGCAGACGTGATCACCATGCTTTTCACGGTTGACTGGCCGCTTGCGGATGTCATCAACTACGGTCACCTCGTCGGTTATTTGTTATTGTGGTCGGGGGCGCTATTCTCGTTTTTCTATTTTTTGCCCAGAAAAAAGAAACGCTGAAGGCGTCAGATGCAACAACGCCTGATAGTGCGCACGGGTCCAGTCAAACGTTTTTTTGTTTTAAAACAAAAAACGTATTCATGGCGACATATTGGCGATTATGCATTATAATAAGTTTAAACGATTTTTTGAAATGAGGCATCACCATGGACGTATTTAAGAAATGTCATACATATGAAGCCGCTAAAAAAGCACGCGAAGGCGGCTATTATCCCTATTTCCACGAATTGACGAGCAAACAGGATACGATTGTCATGATGGAAGAAAAAGAAGTCATCATGATCGGATCCAATAATTATCTGGGACTGACCTCACATCCTGAGGTGATCCAAGCCGCCGTTGACGCCACCAACAAGTATGGCACCGGTGTTTCCGGCTCCCGCTTTTTAAACGGCACATTGGATCTTCATAAAGTGCTTGAAGCTGAGCTTGCGGCGTTTTTGAACAAGGAAGACTGCATTATTTTCGGAACGGGGTTTCAGAGTAATCTGGCCATTATTTCATCACTTGCAGGACGCAACGACATCATTTTTTCAGACAAAGAAAACCATGCCAGCATTTATGACGGCATTCGGTTGAGTTATGCTGAAATGGTCCGTTATCAGCACAGTGACATGGCAGACCTGGAATCCAAACTTGCCAAAGCCGATAAGAACAAGGGCTATCTGATCATTACCGATGGCGTTTTCAGCATGACCGGCGATATTGCCAATTTGCCTGAAATTGTGGCGTTGGCCAAAAAATACGGGGCACGCGTGATGGTTGATGATGCCCATGCATTTGGTGTGTTAGGCCCGACCGGTCGTGGGACGGCAGAACATTTCGGACTTGAAAAAGAAGTCGACATCATCATGGGGACCTTTTCCAAATCATTGGCCAGCCTAGGCGGTTATGTGGTGGCGGAAAACGATGTGGTTGATTACATCAGGCATACCTCGCGACCTTATATTTTCTCGGCGGCGATTCCGCCTTCAAACACGGCGGCCGCCCAGGCAGCCTTGCATATTCTCAAACGGGAACCAGAGCGGGTCAAAGCCTTGCATGATATCGCTGATTACATGCGTGAAGGCCTCAAAGCCAAAGGGCTCAAGATAAGGGATTCAAAGACGCCGATCATCGCCATATTCACCTATATGCCGATGCGGACGATACTCGCCTGCAACATGCTCTTTGAAAACGGTGTCTATGTCAATCCGGTATTGCCACCGGCAACACCGATCGGCGAATGTCTGATCCGTACCAGTTATACGGCCACCCACACCAAAGAGCAAATGAATGCCGCCATCGAAAAGATCGTGGCCGTCCTGAATGAATTGGAAGGTTTGGAAGAGTGAGTATGAAAGTCATCATCATCACCGGCATATCCTCAGGCATCGGGTTCTCGATCGCTGAGCATCTTTGCAAGAAAGGCCACAAGGTTTACGGCGTCTCGCGTTCGAAAGTTCATGAAAAGAACGTGTTCAGCATTCAAGCCGATGTGACAGATTTCGAGCAATTGAAACAAGCATATCAGGAAATCCATGACCAGGAAGGCAGGATTGATGTTGTCATCAATAGTGCCGGCATGGGTATTTCGGGAAGCATCGAAGACACGTCAACCGAGGATGCGTCGTATTTGTACAATGTCAATTTCATCGGCACCTTTCATTCCATCAAAGCCGCCATTCCGTTGATGCGTGCGGCAGGTGGCGGCAAAATCATCAATATCAGTTCTGTCGCCGGCCGGATCGCGATTCCTTTCCAAGCTTTCTACAGCAGTTCAAAAGCCGCCATCAACAATCTGACAGAAGCGCTTGACAACGAAGTCTCCCCATTTGGCATTCAAGTGTGTGCTGTCATGCCGGGCGACATCAAGACGGGATTCACAAAACATCGGAAGAAGAATAGGGTCAATCACCCTTCTTATGACAAGCGTGTTGAAAAGTCGGTTGCCGTCATGGAACAAGATGAACAGGACGGCATGGAACCTGAATATGCGGCACGTGTCATATGCAAGTTGATCAAGCGGAAAAAGATCCCGCTATACAAAGTGATCGGGTTCAAATATAAACTCATTGTCATGTTGGCCAAGTGGCTTCCCAGCGCTTGGGTCAACAAGGTGGTGGGCAGCATATACGGCTTCAAACGCCAGTCATCAAAAAATACCAAGAAAGCACGCTGAAAAGCGTGTTTTTTTGTTTAAAAAAGTTGACATTGGCGACAAATCGTTATATAATGAAAACGCTGTGTGAAACACACGCGTATATGACAAACGTTTTTGGCCTGGTTAAGCCAAAAATAATTTTAAAAAGAAAAATGAAACACATGGATGTGTGTAAGAAGAAAGGAGGAAGATGAATGCCAACAATCTCACAACTGGTCAAAACCGGTAGAACAGACAAGAAGTACAAGTCCAAATCACCTGCGCTCGGATATGGCTACAATACTTTGCAAAAAAGTTCGAGCGAATACAAATCACCGCAAAAGCGTGGCGTCTGCACCCGTGTGACCACGATGACACCCAAAAAGCCGAACTCCGCGTTGCGTAAGTACGCACGTGTCCGTCTGAGCAACGGCACCGAAGTCACCGCCTACATTCCCGGAATCGGTCACTCGCTACAAGAGCACAGTGTCGTCCTGATTCGTGGCGGACGCGTCAAGGACCTTCCCGGTGTCCGTTACCACATTATTCGTGGCACGCTCGATTCATCGGGTGTCGCCAACCGCAGGCAAGCACGCTCGAAATACGGCGCAAAGCGTCCTAAAACGACAACCCTCAAATAACAAGCAAACATATTTAAGATTTTAACAAAAAGGAAGAAGGTGAACTCATGCCACGTAAGGGACACATTGTCAAACGTGATGTCTTGCCTGATCCGATCTACCATTCGAAATTGGTGACACGCATTGTCAACACCATCATGATCGATGGCAAGAAAGGCACGGCACAAAGCATACTCTACGGTGCATTTAATCGCGTCAAGGAAGCAACCGGACGCGAGCCGATTGAAGTGTTCAACGAAGCATTGAACAATATCACACCGGTTCTTGAAGTCCGCTCCCGTCGTATCGGGGGTCAGAACTATCAGATACCGGTGGAAGTCAGGGCTTCAAGAAAACAAACATTAGGATTACGTTGGTTGATCCAATACGCCCGTCTCCGCCATGAAAAGACCATGGAAGAAAGACTGGCTAAAGAAATCATCGACGCATCACAAGGCCTGGGCGCCGCCGTCAAGAAACGGGAAGACGTCCATCGTATGGCCGAAGCCAACAAAGCATTCGCGCATTACCGTTGGTAAGAAGGAGACAACTTTATGCCTCGCGCATACCCACTTGAAAAAACCCGCAATATCGGCATCATGGCACACATCGATGCGGGCAAGACAACGACAACTGAACGGATTTTGTTTCATACCGGCAAAATCCACAAGCTTGGCGAAGTTCATGACGGGGCGGCAACAATGGACTGGATGGAGCAGGAACAAGAACGCGGCATCACCATCACATCAGCTGCAACCACAGCATTTTGGAAAGATCACCGCATCAACATCATCGATACCCCGGGTCACGTTGACTTCACGGTAGAGGTGTCTCGTTCCTTGCGCGTCCTGGACGGTGCTGTCACCGTGTTAGACGCACAAGCCGGTGTCGAACCGCAGACGGAAACGGTCTGGCGGCAAGCCACCGAATATAAAGTGCCACGCATTGTCTATATCAACAAGATGGACAAAACCGGCGCTGATTTTGAACGTTCAATCAAGTCGATGCATCATCGTCTCGGTGTGACAGCCTTTCCCATCCAATGGCCGATCGGCGCGGAAGCCGGTTTTAACGGCATCATCGATATTGTCGAAAGAAAAGCTTATGAATATGACGGAAAGCCTGATGAAAACAGCAAGCCCATCCCCATTCCACAACATTTGAAAGACGTGGTGGAAATCAAACGCGAACAACTCATCGAGGCGATTGCTGATTTTGATGAAGACATCATGATGTTATATCTCGAAGGTGAAGAGGTTTCCATTGAACTGATCAAGAAAGCCATCCGCAAGGGCACTTTGGCTGTCAAGTTTTTCCCGGTTTTATGTGGAACTTCGTTTAAAAACAAGGGCGTTAAGTTGATGCTGGATGCCGTGGTGGACTATTTGCCGGCACCGTTCGATATCGATGCCGTGATTGGTCACAACAGCCATGGTGAGGAAATCATACGTCGCACCAGCGATAATGAACCTTTCACAGCGCTGGCTTTCAAGGTCATGACCGATCCGTATGTCGGACGTCTGACGTTCTTCCGGGTTTACTCGGGTACGTTGAACGCCGGCTCGTATGTCCTTAACACGAGCAAGAACAGAAAAGAGCGGTTTGGACGTATTTTGCAAATGCATGCCAATCACCGTGTAGAAATCAAGGAAGTGTTTGCCGGCGATATCGCTGCTGTAGTCGGTCTCAAAGACACCACGACCGGTGATACGTTGACAGGCGAACGCGATGACATCATTTTAGAGTCCATGCATTTTCCGGACCCCGTCATCAATGTCGCGATCGAACCTAAAACCAAGTTGGACCAGGACCGCATGACCATGGCATTGACCAAACTCGCGGAAGAAGATCCGACTTTCCGGACGCATACCGACCATGAAACCGGGCAAACCATCATTGCCGGCATGGGCGAACTCCATTTGGAAATCATCGTGGATCGCATGAAACGTGAGTTCAGAGTCGAAGCCAATGTCGCCGAACCCCAGGTCTCCTATCGTGAAACGATTACCAAGGAGGCTGAAATCGAGGGCAGATTTATCAGACAATCCGGTGGTCGTGGCCAATACGGACATGTCAACATCCGGTTTGAGCCCAATCCGGGCAAAGGATTTGAGTTTGTTGACAAGATTGTCGGCGGTGTCGTTCCCCGTGAATACATCCCGGCTGTCCTGAAGGGCCTTCAAGAATCACTTCCCAATGGTATCATGGCCGGCTATCCCGCCACCGATATCAAGGCCACCCTGTTTGACGGCTCTTATCATGAGGTTGACTCGTCCGAGCTGGCCTTCAAGATCGCAGCCTCGATGGCCCTCAAGGAGTGCAAGCATAAAGCCCAACCTGTCTTGATGGAACCCATCATGGATGTTGAAGTGGTCGCACCCAACGATTATGTAGGCAATGTCATTGGCGATCTGACCTCCCGCAGGGGACGTTTGGAAAGCCAGGAAGGGCGTGGCAACGCCGTCGTCATTCGTGCCAATGTCCCGTTGTCAGAGATGTTCGGCTATGCGACCGCACTCCGTTCCAACACGCAAGGACGCGCCAACTTCATCATGCAGTTTTCGCGCTATGACCGCTGTCCGAAGTCCATCATGGAAGAAATCATCAAAAAGCGTGGATTGAACTAATCCACTTGCAAAAACAAGTGTTTTAATATACAATGAGTATGATGAAAAAACTTATAAAATGAATGAAATTTCTAGGAGGAAATCTTACAATGGCAAAACGAAAATTTGAAAGAACGAAGCCACATGTGAACATCGGCACCATCGGCCACGTCGACCACGGCAAGACCACGTTGACAGCCGCCATCACCGTTGTTTTGGCACAAAAAGGTTTGTCTGAAGTCACTTCATTTGACGCGATTGACAAGGCACCTGAAGAGAAGGAACGCGGCATCACGATCAATACCGCTCACGTCGAATACGAAACTGAAGCACGCCATTACGCCCATGTCGACTGCCCGGGTCATGCCGACTATGTCAAGAACATGATTACCGGTGCCGCCCAGATGGACGGTGCGATCCTTGTTGTTTCCGCTGCTGATGGTCCGATGCCACAGACACGTGAACACATCCTGCTTTCACGCCAGGTCGGCGTGCCGAAGTTGGTTGTCTTCCTGAACAAGGCTGACATGGTTGATGATGAAGAACTGCTGGATCTCGTCGAAATGGAAGTTCGCGATCTGTTAACCGAATACGACTTCCCAGGCGATGACGTCCCGGTCATTCGTGGTTCTGCCTTACTCGCCCTAAATGGCGATGAAAAAGCACAAGATGGTTTGATGGAACTGATGAACGCTGTCGATACCTATATCGATACACCTGTTCGTGAAGTCGACAAGCCGTTCCTGATGCCTGTTGAAGATGTGTTCACCATCACCGGACGTGGCACGGTTGCGACCGGACGTGTTGAACGCGGTCAAGTCAAGGTTGGCGATGAAATCGAAATCGTCGGCATCACTGAAACCAAAAAGACGGTTGTCACAGGTGTTGAAATGTTTAGAAAGCTGCTTGACTATGCGCAAGCCGGCGACAACATCGGTGCCTTGCTGCGCGGAATCAACCGCGACCAGGTCGAACGTGGCCAGGTTCTTGCCAAACCGAAATCGGTGAACCCGCATTTCAAGTTTGAAGCACAAGTTTATGTCCTATCCAAGGCAGAAGGCGGACGCCACACAGCGTTTTTCTCGAACTATCGTCCACAATTCTATTTCCGCACCACCGATGTCACTGGCGTCATCAACTTGCAAGAAGGCACTGAAATGGTCATGCCTGGCGACAACACCGTCATGATCGTTGAACTGATCCACCCAATCGCCATCGAAGAAGGCACCAAGTTCTCCATTCGTGAAGGCGGACGTACGGTTGGCGCTGGTTCAGTCACCACGATTCTCGAATAATCTTGATCAATTAAGAGCATGAGGCTTGACCTGATGCTCTTTTTTTATGCCTGTTCTCCGAGGTGATCACATCCTTTGTTTAAGTATTGACAGCGTTGAAAATGACAGGCATGTTTGGTAAAAAATGTGAAATGGGTCTTATCAGTTCATCACACATACATTTTGACATTCTTATGTTAAAATGAGATTAGCAACTTGGAGGTCAAATCCATGATTGTCGACACACACGCCCATTTGAATACACCGGATTTTCATGATGATCTGGACGAGGTTTTGGCACGCGCCCGGCAATTTGGTGTCACCAAGACCATTGTCATCGGCATGAATGAATCCGCCAATCACCAAGCCATTGAAATGGCCAGAAACCATGACATGCTTTTCGCGTCTGTCGGTGTTCATCCAGCAGACGTTGATCACGAGACAACCGCTCATCTGAAACATCTTGTTCGTGAAAAAGAAGTGGTGGCCATCGGTGAATGCGGCATTGATCTGTATTGGCGAAAAGACAATCTCGACACACAGAGACGCGTCTTCATCGAGCAGATTGAGCTGGCGGTGCAAACCGGCTTGCCGTTGATCATCCACACCAGAAACTCATTTCCGGAGGCTTATGCGTGCCTGTTGCCCTACCGGGGGCGGGTCAAAGGCGTGTTTCACTGTTTCAGTGCCGGTCTTGATGATGCGAGACGTGCCCTCGATCTTGGCTTTCATATCGGCATCGGCGGGCCTGTCACCTTTCCCAAGTCTTATGAATTGACCCGGGTTGTCAGGGAAACAGACCTGTCCTGGCTATTGGTTGAAACCGATAGTCCATATCTGGCGCCACACCCTTATCGCGGCAAACGCAATGAACCCGGCTATACGATCCATGTGGCAACCGCCATCGCCGCCATCAAAGGCATTTCCGTTGAAGAGGTCGCACGGCAGACCACCCACAACGCCCATCAATTGTTCCAATTAGGAGGAAACAAGACATGAAAAAAAGACTTTTAACCGCATTGTTGCTCGTGATGACCATTTTGGCACTGGTCGGATGCAACATCCAACTCAGGGCACAACTTCCCTACCAGTCACCACACACTTACGAACAGCTGCGCATTGACATGCTGGCGACTGTCGAACCGACGGTGGTCGTGGTACGTACCGAAACGGGACACGGTTCGGGCATCATCTACAATAAGGAAATATTAGAAGACAATCTCAAGCGCTATGCCATCATGACCAACTATCACGTGGTTGAAGACGGCGGTGAAATGAGCATCTACTTCGGACCGGGAACAGACTCGATTCCGGTCAAGGATGTTGCTGGCTATGAACTTTATGATATCGCGGTTGTCCGTATTGAGACGACCCGAGAACTGGCCGTCCATAACAGTCCCGCCATCAATGACAACGTTCGCCTTGAAATTGTCAAGGGACAAGACGTGTATGCCATCGGCACCCCGCAGAATATTGACAAATTCAATTATGTGACCAGTGGTGTTGTCAGCATGACCACCTATGCCTATAACGGCATCCCGGGATTGGCATTGATGCATAACGCCGAACTCAATCCGGGCAACAGCGGCGGACCACTGTTCAATCTTAACGGCGATCTGATCGGCATCAATGTCGCCAAAGTCAGCGTGGTGGGCGGAAGTTCCGGCACGATTGCCGCCGAGGGACTCAATTATTCGCTTAACATCAACCGGATCGCACCGGTTGTCGCGTCATTTTCAGACAGTGATTTTGAGGCCGTTGTCCGCAGACCACGACTCGGTATCACCGTCCAAGAAGTCGAGGTTTTCTTGGAAAACAATGATCCATCGTTGTTACCTGATGATCCAGTCGGCGTGGTTGTCATCGACCTCGATCCCACCAGGGATTCATACGGTAAGATCCAGGTCTATGACCTCATCATCGAAATGAACGGGTTGCCCGTCACATCGATTGCCGATATCGCCGCACAACTACAGGACGCCGCATTTGGCGATCAACATACGGTTAAGGTGTTGCGCAAGGTTGGCGACATCTTCCAGGAATTCACGTATACCATCACCTTGTCATGACGACTCAGCAATGTCTGACCAAGCTGAGCAAAAAAAGCCTGACCATCGCTTGTGCCGAGAGCATAAGCGGTGGTGCTTTGGCTTTTGAGTGTGTGCGCCATGCCGGCGCATCCAAAGTCTTCAAAGGTGGCATCATCGCGTATCATCCTGAAATCAAAATCCGGCAACTCGGCATCAGTCGACAAGACATCACCGCCTATGGCATCGTCAGTGCTGAGATCGCCGTGCAAATGGCTCAAAGCATCAGAACCCTTTACCAGGCCGATATCGGCCTCGCCACAACAGGAAATGCTGGTCCGAGCACTCAGGAAGGTGTGGGTAGAAGAGAGGCTTGGATTGCCATTGTGACACCGGACACCACCATCACAAAGCACCTCGTCTTTGAGCGTGAGACACGACTTCAAGCCATCAAGAAAACCGTTGACACCACCTATCAAAAACTGCTTGAAACCATCTGATTGATTGCTTATATAAAAGCATTGTATTATCATACCTTATATGTTATAATAACTTGGCGTAAGTTCATCCTTGTCTGAACAAGACCATAGACCAGAAGGAGGTGGAACAGATGAAAAAATACGAAGTCATGTATATCATCCGTCCAACTGTTGAAAGCGAGAACATCAAAACAATTGTCAACAATTTCAGTCAAATTTTTGTCAATTACGATAGCCAGGTTCTTGAGCTCAAAGAGTTGGGACTGAAGGACCTTGCCTACGAAATCGATCATCATAAAAAAGGCTACTACGTATGGCTCCTTGTCGAAGCGACATCTGAAGCGATTGCTGAGTTCAATCGTGTTGTCAGAATTACGGAAGACATCATTCGCTACATCGTCGTCAAGGAAGGTGAATAGCCATGATCAACCGTACCATTCTAGTCGGACGCATCACACGTGATCCGGAACTTAAGATGACACAATCAAATATTCCTGTAGTATCGTTCACGCTTGCCGTCGATAGAAGATTCACCGATTCTTCTGGTGAAAAACAAGCAGATTTCATTCGTTGTGTCGTCTGGCGGAATCAAGCTGAAAATTTAGCCCGTTACATCAAAAAGGGTGCTATGCTTGGTATCGATGGACGCATTCAGACCAGCCAATATGAAGCGGAAACAGGCACCCGTTATGTCACCGAAGTGGTTTGCGACTCCGTCCAGTTTTTGGAA
This sequence comes from Acholeplasmataceae bacterium, assembly GCA_007692425.1. Lineage (GTDB taxonomy): Bacteria > Bacillota_I > Bacilli_A > Acholeplasmatales > Acholeplasmataceae > RECG01. The sequence continues at coordinate 88,635 of RECG01000006.1, forward strand.
AGCAGGAGTGACAGCGAATCAACCGAAAGAGAATCAACCGAAAAAGAATCAACCGAGACTGCGGAGAATGACAATGAAGAATTCTATGAAACAAGCAAACAGCTTGCCGCAGAAGAAGATCTACCATTTTAGGAGGAGCCATCATGCAACAACAGAGACGTGGGGGATACAAAAAACGACGCAAGGTATGTTTCTTTACACAAAACAAAGTCGAGCATATTGATTTCAAAGATGTTGAACTATTGAAGCGTTTTATTACCGATCGAGGCAAGATTTTACCAAGACGTGTCACCGGCACATCCGCGAAATGGCAACGCCCCTTGGCTGTCGCCATCAAACGTGCGCGCCACATGGCCTTGATACCCTTTGTCAAAGACTAAACAATCAACTGCACTTCGGTGCGGTTTTTGTTTTCATCCAGCCCTCTTTTATCATTGAAAAACAAAGAGATAATTGATATAATGCAGGTAAAGCAGGTGGTTATGTGAAACGCTGGATTTTGCTGGCGATCGCGCTCGTCTTGTTAATTGTCAGCGCGATTTTCTATCTACCCGTCTTAAACTACGAAACGCCTTTGCACATCATTTTTCATGTCATGTTTCTGACAAGCTTGGTGCTTGTCTTTTTGGCTAGTTATTTCATGCTTCAATACGAAGACCATCAAAAAGTGCGGACCTTGCAAAACCGTTTGGCGATGTGGACCAAGCTTTCCTATCATGTCAATCAGGTGGGAGACGAGGTCTTCAACGAACTTCCCATCGGTATCTTGGCCATTGACGAGGATTATGAAATCAAATGGGCGAACCCCCACGCCAAGAGCATTTTCGATGCCAAAATCACAGGAAAAGATCTTGCAGATGTCCATGCCGGCCTGCATCAAGCGGCCGTCTCCAACAAAATGCATCTCACCCTTCCCATCAAGCAAGACATTTATGATGTCGTTTATCGGCCTGAATATCGCTTTTTCTATTTGTTCCTGGTCAGCGACAGAGAGAAGGTCAAGGATCAATATCAGAACCAAATTCCCGCCTTGGCCATCATCAATCTTGACAACCTCGATGAGGCCATGGCAACCTTGGACGTCTCAGAGCAATCCAGCCTTAAGGGAGAGTACCTGGGTGTGATCGCCGACTGGGCTGCCAAATATAATGGTTACTTGAAACCCTACAGTGATGAACGCTTACTGGTCATGGTCCACCGCAAGCAACTGAATTTGATGATTGAAGACAAATTCGATTTGCTTGAAAAGATCCGCCAGATTTCTCAACAAAACCGGGTAAGGGTGACCCTTTCCCTCGGCATCGCCTCTTGGGATGTCAATTATGAAGAGTTGGCTGTTCATGCCCAAAATGCCATCGAGTTGGCTGAGAAACGTGGTGGCGACCAGGTCGTCGTCAACATCCAGGATCAAAAAATCATGTACTTTGGCGCGAAAAGCGATGCCACTGCGAAAAGTTCGAAAATCGGCGCACGTATCAACGCCCAGACCATCAAGGACTTCATCGACAACGCCAACAACGTGCTCATCATGGGGCATAACCAGGCTGATTTGGATGCCTATGGTTCGATGCTTGCCGTCTATCAGATGGCCAAGGTAAGCAAGAAAAACGTCTATATGGTCATCGAACCGGACAGACTTGATCAAACCGTCAATAAAATTCACGAACGTCTGATGCGGGAAGGGCAGCACATGCAGGAGCGTTTCATTTCAATCGAGTCTGCCATGAAACTCGTCAACAATGAAAGTCTGCTCATCGTGCTCGATGCCCAGTCCCCAAAGGTGGTCATGAGTCCGGAACTGCTTGAAAAAGCATCCAAACTCGTCGTCATCGACCATCATCGGATCGGCGAAGAAGGCTTCAACGCGACGTTTTCATACATTGAACCTTATGCATCATCGACCATCGAACTGGTCATGGAACTAATGAACTTTTATAACATCGAAGAAGATATCGGATTGTCACCGTTGGAGGCGACCATCATGTATGGTGGTCTTGTCGTGGACACCAATAATTTCACCTATCGGACCGGATCACGCACATTCGAAGTCGCATCCAGACTCAAAGAACTCGGGGCCGACACGGCCGAGGTCAAGATCTGGCTCAGACGGGATTTGTTGAGGACGCTTGAAATCAACCGGCTCCTTTCACAAATCGATATCTTCCTGGACCGCTTTGCGTTTGTCGTGACCGAAGACATCTACGAGGACCGCATTCTTTTGGCACAAGTCGCGGATGCCGCTTTACAAATCAACGGGATCGATGCCGCCTTCACCATTGCCAGAATTGATGAAGACACCGTCGGTGTCAGCGCGCGTTCTTATCAGCAGATCAATGTCCAACTTTTGATGGAGTCGCTGGGTGGCGGCGGCCATTTGAGCAGTGCGGCCGCCCAAGTCAAAAAGACAGCCGTGAAAGATGTCTTTGAAAAATTGAAAGACCAGATAGAACTTGAATATGAGACAGGAGGAGAAACCATGAAAATCATCTTGCTGGAAGATGTCAAGGGAAAAGGCGCCAAGAATGATGTCATCGACGTCGCCAATGGCTTCGGCCAATTCCTGATCAATCAGAAGAAAGCGGTCATGGCAACCGAAGATCATCTTTCCAATGTCAACAAAATCAAAGAGGAAGCCCGCATGGATGCAGAACGTCATGTGGCGCTGATGAACAAACTTAAAAGCGAAATCGACCAGAAAAAGGTGACCCTCGGTATCCAGATTGGTCAAGATGGAAAACTGTTTGGCAGCGTCACCACCAAACAGATTGTCGAAGCGTTTGAGACCGCACACGGCATCTTGCTGGACAAGAAAAAAGTCGAACTTGACAGCGAAGTCAATTCGATTGGCATTTATACGGCCACGGTTAATCTCCACAAGGACATCAAAGCCCAGTTTGAAGTCCATATCGTTGAAAAGTAGGTGATGATGATGGCCAGAAGCCTGCCGTATCATCGTGAGGCGGAACAATCCGTTCTCGGTTCCATCTTTCTTGATCCCAAACAAATCGCCATGGTCATGGACCGCTTGGAAAACCGTGATTTCTTTGAACAGGGACATATCCTGATTTTTCAGGCGATGAAAGACCTTTACGAAGAAAACATGAACATCGACTATGCCAGTGTCGCATCACAACTCGAACAAGGACAAAACCTTGCCAAAGCGGGCGGAAAAAAATACCTCTTCGATCTTTCAGATGCGGTTCCGTCGACCGCCCACCTTGAGACATACATTGATTTGGTCAGAGGTGGATCGATCAAACGACAGGTCATTGATGTCACAGGCAAGATTCTCGAAGAAGGTTTTACAGGTGACATGGAAGCGAATGCTTATCTTGCCAGAGCGGAAGAAGAGATTTTTGCTTTGGCACAAAAACGCAAAACATCCGAATTCGCCACGCTTTCGGAAATCATCAAAGAAGTCAAGACCAAGACCGAACGCAACCGCGATAAAAGCGGGGGCATCACCGGCCTGCGTTCGGGTTTTTCCAATCTTGACTCCATCACAGCGGGTTTTCAACCAGAAGAACTGATGATTTTGGCAGCCCGCCCATCAATGGGTAAAAGTGCGTTTGCCATGAATGCCGCCATCCAGGTAGCCAAACGCAATCAAGACGGTCAGGCACATGTGGCCATCTTCAGCCTGGAGATGAGCAATGAACAGCTGGCGGCCCGCATGTTGTCAGCCGAAGCCAATGTCAAAAACACGAAAATCAAGAGTGGTACACTGACCCCCAAGGAATGGCAATTTTTAGAAGGCGGCATGCAGTCGCTGGACAAGCTCAACATCGTATTTGACGACTCGGCGGCGGTCATGGTCAATGACATCCGCGCCAAATGCCGCAAGCTCAAACAGGAAAACAAACTTGACTTTGTCGTGGTGGACTATTTGCAGTTGATCAAAGGCGATGAACGCGCCGGCAACCGTCAAGAGGAGGTCGCCCGCATCTCGCGTAGTCTCAAACAGATGGCCCGCGAACTCAAAGTGCCGATTTTAGCACTTTCACAGCTTTCACGGGAAGTCGAAAAACGAGAAGATAAACGGCCATTGCTGGCCGACCTCAGGGAATCGGGCAGCATCGAACAAGATGCGGACATCGTCATGTTCCTACATCGTCCGGACTACTATACCCGCACCGAGACACCAACCGGGGAAGTTGAACTGATCATTGCCAAAAACCGACAAGGTCTGGCAGGCGTCACGCTCAAATTCCAGTTTGACACGGATTATAGCCGTTTTACAGCCAGAGCGGAGCGCGAGGACCTCATTACCAAAGACTAAACAAAAAAGGCACAACACATGTGCCTTTTTTTTGAAATCAATGATTAACGCAGTGTGAAGTCCAACATCCAGATGGTCTTCTCGAAACCGGCGATGGTGCCAATCAACAGATCAGCAGTCTGCTCATCTTCAAGTTCCTGTGAAAGCACCGTGGCGGCTTTCATTTCCTTGACCATCAACTTCATGTCGTTCATGACGTCTCTGACCATGTCAAGGGCGCCATCAATGCCTGATGCTTCTTTCAAGGATGTTTTTTCCAAATAAGCTTTCATCGTGGAGGCGGGTTTGCCACCAATGGTCAGAAGTCTCTCGCCGAAAGCGTCATACAGTTCGTTGACTTCATCATAAAGTTCTTCAAATTTGACGTGCAAGGCAAAGAAGTTTGGCCCGGTCACATACCAATGGTAATGATGTAACTTGGTGAAGAACACGCTCAGGTTCGCGACCTGCTTGTCTAATGCTTGATACAGTTTTTCCATATTATTTTCAGTCCTTTCATTTGATTAACCATCAATATTATACCACAAGCAACATGCTTAAACAAGCAATGAACATCAGATGAAACACAATGAAATGAATGGATAAATCATGAATAATGTGGTAAAATTTATCAATAGGTGATGACATGTTTGAACGTTTGGAACTCATCGAAAAACAATATCAGGATATCCTGGACCAACTGTCGAAGGGCAAGCTTGAAGTCAAAGAGATGACGACGCTGCTCAAACAGTCCAGCGACCTTCAAGAAACGGTTGAAACCTACCGTTTTTTCAAATTGAAACGGGCCGAACTTGATGAACTGTCGTCATTGGCCGATGAGGAACATGATCCGGACCTGGCCGAGATGATGCGTCATGAGCTTGACGTGTTGAAAAACACGCTTGCCGATATCGAGGAGAAGCTGAAAATATTGTTGCTGCCCAAAGATCCCAATGATGCCAAGAATGTCGTCATGGAAATCAAGGGAGCGGCCGGTGGCGACGAAGGCAACCTGTTTGCCGGCGACCTCTTTAAAATGTATGGCCGTTATGCCGAATCACGTGGTTGGAACATTGAAATACTCAATGCGATGGAAGGCGCTGTAGGCGGATACACGTCCATCGAGTTCGTGATCAGCGGTAAACTGGTCTATTCATTGATGAAATATGAATCCGGAACCCACCGTGTCCAACGTGTGCCGGAAACCGAATCGCAAGGACGCATCCATACTTCGACAGCGGTTGTGCTGGTCATGCCTGAAGCGGAAGAAGTCGAGCTTGATGTCAAATGGGACGATATCCGTGTGGACACGTTCAATTCAAGCGGACCGGGCGGGCAATCGGTCAATACCACGAAATCCGCGGTCCGTCTGACCCATCTGCCCACCAATATCGTCGCATCATGTCAAGAGGGCAAGAGCCAGCATGACAACAAAGACAAGGCTTTCCGTTTACTGAAAACGCGCATTTATGACAATGCCATTGAAGCACAACTCGAAAAAGAAGGCGCGGCACGCAGGTCCTTGATCGGCCGCGGCGACCGCAGCGAGAAAATCAGAACCTATAATTATCCTCAAAACCGGGTCACTGACCATCGCATCGGCTTGACATTGCAGCGGTTGGATGTCATCATGGAAGGCAAACTTGATCTTGTTCTCGAACCACTATTGAACGAATTTCAGAAGCAACAACTGACAGGGGAAGCGACGTGACATACGAAGCCTTGCTCAAGGAAGCCTACGTCAAGGCTGACCGGCATCACAAGGAAAGAGAAGCAGTCAAGTTGTTGTTGATGGAGTTGTCCCATCAAACGCCATCTTCCTTTTTCATGAATCAAAAGACAGAGGTTGATGATGAGATGGTGTCACGCTTTCGAACCGCGCTCGACCGATATGTGCATCAGCACATTCCGGTCCAACATCTGATCGGCCATGCCTGGTTTTTCGGATATCCCCTGACTGTCAACGAACACGTCTTGATTCCGCGTGGTGAAACCGAACAACTCGTCGAACATGTCTTGCACATGATTGACACCTGGTTTGATCAAGATCATGTCGACGTGCTTGACCTTGGGACAGGGAGCGGATGCATCGGTCTGACCATTGCCCTGGAAGCACCACACGCGATCGTGACCATGAGTGACATCAGCACCAAAGCACTCGAGGTTGCCACCATGAATCGTGACAAGCTCGGTGCGAAAGCAACCTTGATACAAAGCGATTTGTTTTCAGCCATTCAGGGCACTTATGACATCATTGTCTCGAACCCCCCTTACATTCCGCGAAACGAACCCGTCGATGAAATCGTGGGGAAAGAGCCCTACATGGCGCTTTATGGTGGTGAGCAAGGCATTGAGTTTTATGAGCATATTCTCGAGCATGCCAACCATTATCTCAAGCCAAAAGGACTGATTGCCTTTGAACATGGCGATCGTCAAAAAGAAGCGATTCATACCATTGCCTGCCGTTATCTTGACAACATCGCCGTCATCCAGAAAAAAGATCTTGCTGGAAAAGACCGCTTCACATTCATTGGCACCGGAGGTATCCTGAAATGAAAAAAGGTGATATCATCGTCGTTCCGACAGATACGGTTTATGGACTTGCCGCCTGTTTATATGACGACCAGGCGTTAGAGAAAATTTATGAAATCAAGGGGCGCGAACAATCCAAGCAGATTGCCATCCTTTGTGCAAACATCGGCCAACTCGAGGGTATTGTCCGGATTGACGAGGCAAGCAGGGCTTTGATGGAAGCGTTCTGGCCAGGGTCTTTGACCATTGTCATGAAGACGACAGAACAGCATAAGCAAAAGACCGGCGAGGATACCATCGCCGTCAGAATGCCAAAGCACCGTTACTTGTTGAATCTGATCGAGGTCAGAGGCGTGCTCAGGGTCACGAGCTTGAATAAAAGTGGTGAACCCCCTTTGCACAACATCAAAGACATCCATTGTCAATATGGTGATCTGGTCTCCGAAATCCACACCCAGGATGAAACGGTTGCCAGCCAAATCGCGTCGACGATTGTCGATGTGACAACAGGTAGGGTCAACATGATCAGACAAGGGTCGATCACCGTCGATGACATCAATAAAGTCATCAGTGGAACATCATCAAAGAAACAAGATTAAAGTCTCTTCTTGAGACTTTTTTGTGCATCAGGACTTTTCCTTGAGATGGTCGATTTCAAAGCATAAAAACATTGGTTTTTATGTTATAATAGTGAATAGGTCAAACAGAGGAGTGATGATATGCGCATTGCCATTGGCAGCGATCATGGTGGCTATCTGTTGAAAGAACATCTCAAAAAGTGGCTTGGACAAAACAAGTTGGCTTTTGATGATTTCGGTGCTGACGGACCTGCATCTGTCGACTATCCTGATTTTGGTAAACACGTGGCAAGGGCAGTTGTCAAAGGCCAATATGATTTTGGCATCATCATCTGCGGGACCGGCATCGGCATCAGCATTGCCGCCAACAAAGTCAAAGGAGCCCGCGCCGCCCTCGTCTATGATGAAGAAACAGCATGCTTGGCCAAACAACATAACAACGCGAACATCATCGCACTCGGCGGACGGACCACGTCCAACGAACGTGCAGAGCAAATCATCAAGGCTTACATGAATGCCACCTATGAATCCAGACATCAACCACGCATTCAGAAGATCTCAGACATCGAGGAGGAAGAAACATGAGCAAGGTCGTCATCCTTAATCATCCCTTGATTGACCATAAAATGACCAAGATTCGTGATAAGCGGACAGGGACCAAGGAGTTCAGGGAAAGCGTCTCTGAAGTCGGCGGATTGATCACCTATGAAATCACCCGCGATCTAAGCACCCGCGCCAAAACAATCGAGACACCGATTTGTGAGACCACGGCGTACGAACTTGAAAAACAAGTGCTCATTATTCCTATCTTGCGTGCCGGTCTTGGCATGGTTGAAGGTATCCATAACATTATTCCCACAGCTAAAATCGGCCATATCGGGCTTTACCGTAACGAGGAAACCTTGGAGCCTCATGTCTATTATTCGAAGTTTCCGAAAGATATCAAAGACAGTGTCATCCTGGTGGTCGATCCAATGCTCGCCACGGGTGGCTCAGCATCGAAAACCATTGACATTTTAAAAATGAACGGCGCGTGTGACATCCGTTATGTCGGACTGGTCGGATGTCCGGAAGGTGTCGCTCGCTTGCAAAAAGACCATCCGGATGTCAGCATATACCTGGCAGCGCTTGACGATCATTTGAACGAAAAGGGCTATATCGTTCCGGGACTTGGAGATTGCGGGGATCGTTTGTTTGGCACGAAATAAGGGAAAACGTATTTTCATGCTCTACCTCCTGGTCATGCAGTTGATTTTCACCGTGATCGGGTTGTCATTGCTGGGTATCTACATCGGCATGAAAATGGATCCTGACGGAACCTTGCCGACCGTGTTAGGTGCAACCGGTTTGTTTCTCGGCATCATCGTCAGTTTTTTTACCATCCTTCAATTTATCAAAAGTGAGGAACGTTATGAAAGACGCTCATAAAATTGGTTTGATCGCCATCGGTTATGCTGTCATTCTGACCTTGGCCACCCTCATTTTTTATCCGGATTATATGGCTTGGGCGGTGCTTGGTGCCGCCACAGCCCTTTTCAATCATAGCCAGATGATTCACATCACCAAAGGCAAATATTCGACAGAACGTTTGTTGTTGCATTTGTTTCAACGCTATATTCTCTATATCATCATTATTGCCGTGGCCTGGTTTTCCACCAGGGAACAGGAAACAATCATCATGACACAGACCTTCGTGTTTCTTTTGTTGGGGTTCATCTCCGTCAAGGTCGGTGCCATCATTTTTGCCACACCTTTGTTCAAAAAGAACGAAACCCCTGAAGAGGAGGCGCAGACCGATGATGCAGCAAGTGACTGATTACATCGCCACCCTGCCGGTCTATTATTGGACCTCCTTGGGCATCATGGCCTTCATCGCGTTGCTTTCCGTCGTCGTCGGCAGACGCGTCAAGAAACTCGATGTCCGTGAAAAACCCAATCGTTTTTTAACGGCGCTGATCAGTTTCACCAGCTTTTTCAACGACATGGTCAAAGGTTACATCGGCAAGCACTGGCGCTATGTCGCCCCCTTGCTTTTCACCTTGGCGCTTTATGTGTTGCTGTCTAACATCTCCGGTCTTTTCGCGCTGGATGCGCCAACCAAATACACCAGTATCACCTTCTCGCTTTCGATTGCCGCTTTCATCATCATCCAGACGACCGGTTTTGTCAGTCAGAGCTGGCGTCACATCCTGACCTTGTTCAAACCGTTTTTCCCCATGTTTCCACTTAATCTGATCAGTGATTTGACACCGATCATTTCCATGGCGCTCCGTCTTTTCGGAAACATCGCCAGCGGCTCGGTCTTCTTGATTTTGATTTATCGGTTCACCGGATGGGTCTCACCGCTCATCGCACCTGCCTTCCATCTCGTGTTTGATATCGGCTTCGGTGTGATCCAAACGCTTGTCCTGGTGTTGCTGACGGTTATTTTTGCTTCCAACAAAGTCGATGAAAACGACTTTGCGGTAGAATAGATTCATGTTGACAAACAGATAAAGGAGAATACACATGCTTACTTTTTTGATTCAGATGTTACCCGTCGTGCTTGAAGTGGTGCCCAATGAGTTTTATGCCAGGGGCTTTGCCTATATCGGCGCCGGCATTGCCGTCTTCACCGGTGTTGGTACCGCCATCGGACAAGGCCTCGCAGCCTCCAAGGCTGTTGAAGCCGTCGGACGTCAGCCGGAAGCATCAGGCAAGATCACGACCACGATGATCATCGGTCAGGCGGTTTCTGAAACATCTGCGCTTTACGGCTTGTTGATCGCTTTCATTTTGATCAACCAATAAACCCATAAGGATTTGATGACGTGCGAGAAATATTTCAAGAAGTTACATCGTTGATCGAAGAAGGTTTGTACTCGGTCTTCAACCGGCCTGACATCGTCATATTGAACCTGCTGTCACTTTTGGTGCTGTTTATCATTGTGCGCAAGTTTCTTTGGACCAAGGTCACGACCTATCTTGAATTGCGCCAGGAAGCATTGACTGAAGCATTGGCGGCCGCCGATGCCGAAAGGGAACGCGCCCAGGAACTGCAAGAGAAATCCGTCCGTGAATATGAACGGATGAAAGAAGAAACCCGCGAACTGAAAGACAAACTGATGCAAGAAGCCTATCAGCAGCAAGAAGCATTGGTCACCAGTGCCAAGGCGGAAGCCAAGCGCAGGATCGAACAAGCGGAAAAAGACATTGCCTTTGAAATCGAGCAGGCCAATGAAGCGGTCAAGGCATCGATCAAAGACGTTGCTTTTGCTGCTGCACGCAAAATTGTCAAGCGTGAAATCGACGAAAGCATGCACGAGGAGATCATCGACAAGATCACCAATGAAAGAACCAAGAAGACATGAGCATTTACAATTATGCCAAGGCGTTGCATGACATCGCCCGCCAAAAAGACAAACTTGATGTGTTGACGTATCAACTCGACCAGTTCAAAGACATGGTCGAACAACACCCGAAATGGGTCCTGATAATGGATTCACCCATGGTCGCACATCACAAGAAGATCGCACTGATCGAAGGACTGGCATATGACGTCTCTTTTTTGGCATTTTTGAAATTGCTTGCCCGCAAGCATCACATGCATCTGTTTTTGGAGATTTATGAAGAGTGGGCATTTCTTGCCCGTCAGTATCAAAAAATCGCCCATGTTCATTTGTACACGGCCAAACCGCTGACAGACAAACAAGAAGAAGCCTTGAAAACAGTCCTCAGTCACCGGTTTGCACATCAGACGATCACCTTTCATACGACGATTGACGACAAGCTGTTAGGCGGCGTCAAGGTCGTCTATAATGGCCAATCGCTCGATCGTTCGATTCTTCGTGAACTGCTTGAACTGGAAACATTCATCTAAGGTGGTGGAACGTTTGTCAAAAATCAGAGTCCAGGAAATGACCGAAATCATCAAAAAGCAAATCGAGTCATTTGAACAGGACGTCAAAATGGAAAATATCGGCAAGGTGCTGAGCGTCGGAGACGGCATCGCCATCGTCTATGGCCTGCAACAGGCCATGATGGGCGAACTGCTCGATTTTCCGCATGGTGTCAGAGGCCTTGTCTTCAATCTTGAGGCTCATCATGTCGGCGTCATCTTGCTTGGCGAAAGCGAAAAAATACGAGAAGGTGACTTGGTCAAGACGACCAAGCGTATTTTCGAAGTCCCCGTCGGGGAGGAACTGCTCGGTCGCGTTGTCAATCCTTTAGGTGACGCGTTGGATGCTGCCGGTCCCATCAAGACCGATCATTATCTACCGGTCGAACGCAAGGCGCAAGGCGTCATGGCAAGAGGATCGATCGATGCATCTCTGGAAACCGGCATCAAAATCATTGATGCCTTGATTCCCATCGGTCGCGGTCAGCGTGAGTTGATCATCGGTGACCGCCAGACCGGGAAAACCACCATCGCCGTCGATACGATCATCAATCAACGCGGCAAGGACTGCATCTGCATCTATGTGGCCATTGGTCAGAAAGAATCTTCGGTCACGGCACTCGTCCAGTTGTTGAACCAGCATCAAGCCATGGATTATACGATCGTGGTCACCGCCGGGGCATCCAAAGAAGGCACGCTCCTTTATCTGGCACCATTTGCCGGTGTCACGATGGCCGAATACTTCATGCAAAAAGGCAAGGATGTACTCATCATTTATGATGACTTGTCCAAGCATGCCGTCGCTTATCGCGAACTTTCCTTGTTGCTCAGACGTCCGCCGGGACGTGAAGCGTATCCGGGTGATGTCTTTTACCTGCATTCAAGATTGCTGGAACGCTCCGCCCGTTTGAATGACAAACTGGGTGGAGGCAGCATCACCGCCTTGCCGATCATCGAGACCAAGGCCGGTGATATTTCCGCCTACATCTCCACCAACGTGATTTCCATCACGGATGGCCAGATTTTTCTGGAAAGCGAACTCTTCTATTCCGGCATCCGTCCCGCCATCAATGCGGGTCTCAGTGTCTCACGTGTCGGCGGTGCCGCCCAGTGGAACGGCATGAAAAAAATCGCCGGGACTTTGCGTATCGGCCTTGCCAATTATCGCGAACTCGAGCAGTTCGCCCAGTTCGGATCCGATCTCGACGCCAGTGCCAAGCGCCGTCTTGAAAGAGGACGCAAGACCGTTGAACTGTTGAAACAAGATGTCCACGAACTGATTCCGATGCCGACCCAGATCGTCGTCATCTATGCCTTGTCCAAAGGCTATCTGGATGACCTGAATATCGATCAGGTCCGGTTGCTTGAAGCGGAAATCAACCAAGGATTGAAAATGAATGATCAAGGAAAGAAAATCAACAAGCATCTGATGGAAACCAAAAAACTTCCTGATGAACAAGAACTCGATGCCTTCATCCGTGAACTGAAAAGGATGATCTGACATGGGACTCAAAGAGATTAAACTGCGGATGCAGGCCATCAAGAAAACGGCCAGCATCACGCAAGCGATGTACAACATCGCCCTTTCCAAACTTAAGAAATCAAGCAGTCTCTTGGAAAATGCCCAGCATTTCAAACAAGAAGTGTTTCGCATGCTCAAACAGATCAATCACAGTGTTGAGACGCATCGCCTGATCGAACAAGGCGAGGTTGAAAAGAAACTCTATATCTTGGTGACGAGCGACAGGGGTTTGTGCGGCAGTTATCACAATCAGCTTTTCAAGGCTTTTCTCGAAGAAGTCAACACACTTTCGACTGACGATTATCAGTTGCTTGCCCTCGGCAAGAAGGCATTCTATTTCAGCTTGAAACGAAAACTGCCCATGGTCAACACGGAAATCATTTATAATCGTGATGATGTCTTGGCGACATCATTCCGCGAATATGCAAGTTTGATCAAAGATGTCTTTGTCGGCGGATTCATTGACGAAGTCATCCTCTTCAACAACCACTATGTCAATACCGGAACCCAGGTTGTTGAAAAGAAAGTCATCCTGCCGGTGCTGTTCGACGAGAAGAAACAGGTGGAGGACACCTATATCTTCGATGTTGATCCGGTCGCTTTGCTCGATGATGTCATCGACATCTATATCGAAGGCAGTATTTTCGAGGCGTTGGCAGATGCGAAACTTAGCGAACACGCCTCCCGGATGATGGCCATGAAAAACGCCACCGACAACGCCCATGACATTGTCGAACGGCTGGATACCATGTATCATCGCGCCCGTCAACAGGAAATCACCAGCGAACTGATTGACATTGTCAATGGTTCGAATGTCTAGAAAGGAGAACCACCCCATGCAAGGTAAAATCACACAAGTCATCGGTCCCGTTGTCGACGTTCACTTCGAAGATGAGTTGCCCGCCATCTATGAAGCCCTTGTTGTTGAAACGGACATGGAAAAGACCGTGACACTCGAGGTGGCGCTCCACCTTGGCGACCACGTGGTACGCACCATCGCCCTGGAAGCGACAGAAGGTCTGAAACGCGACATGGTGGTCAATGCCATCGGCAGTTCGATCAAGGTGCCGGTCGGCGAGAAAGTGTTGGGCCGCATCTTCAATGTGCTCGGTGAAACGATTGATGATGGCGAACCGCTCGATGACACCCCTAAAATGAGCATCCACCGGCACTCGCCGCCTTTCCAGGATCTGTCGAGTGATGTGGAGATTTTGGAAACCGGCATCAAGGTCATCGATTTGCTGGCCCCTTATATCAAAGGAGGCAAAATCGGTCTCTTTGGCGGTGCTGGTGTCGGCAAGACCGTCCTCATCCAGGAAATGATACATAACATCGCCCATGAACAAGAAGGCATTTCCGTCTTTGCCGGTGTCGGTGAGCGGACACGTGAGGGCTATGAACTTTATCAGGAAATGACGGAGTCCGGCGTCATCAGCAAAACCGCCCTTGTCTTCGGACAAATGAACGAACCGCCAGGGGCCCGCATGCGTGTCGGTCTGACCGGCTTGACGATGGCGGAATATTTCCGTGATGAGAACAAGCAGGATGTCTTGTTATTCATTGATAATATCTTCCGCTTCATCCAAGCCGGAAGCGAGGTCTCCGCGCTTTTGGGTAGAATGCCTTCAGCGGTCGGTTACCAACCGACATTGGCCACCGAAATGGGACGTCTGCAAGAACGGATCACGTCGACCAAGAATGGATCGATCACCTCGATCCAGGCTGTTTACGTGCCCGCTGATGACTATACCGATCCTGCGCCGGCAACCGTCTTCAGCCATTTGGATGCCACCACCAACCTGAGCCGGAAACTAACTGAAATCGGCATTTATCCGGCAGTCGATCCACTGGCCTCGACTTCACGTGCCCTGGCCCCGCATATCGTCGGCAAGGAACATTATGACATTGCCCGTACCGTCCAGAAAATGATCCAACGTTATCACGAACTGTTGGACATCATCGCCATCTTAGGCATGGATGAACTGACAGATGAAGACAAATTGCTTGTCCATCGCGCCAGACGCCTGCAAGTCTTCTTGTCCCAAAACATGCATGTCGCCGCCCAGTTCACCGGCGTGGATGGTTCATTCGTCCCGCTCAAGGAAACCATTCGCGGCTTCAAGGAAATCATCGATGGCCAACATGATGACCTGCCTGAAGAAGCGTTTTCGATGGTCGGCACCATCGATGACGCCCTGAAGAAGGCGAAGACATTATGATGTTCAAGGTCATGACCCAGCAAGGTCAGTCGTATCAGGATGAAATCGAATATGCCATCTTGAAAAACGAAGAAGGTCAAATGGGCATCCTCAAGGATCATATCCCGATCATTGTCCATATCAAGGAAGGGTACTTGAAACTGGTCATGGACAAAGCGACAAGTTTTCTGGTCGTTGAACGCGCCGTGGTTGAATTCAAAGACAATCTCTTGACCGTGTTGGCGTTAGAAGCACAAATCGGCGCAAACCTGGAAAAGGCCGAACAGGCGTTTTCGGACGCCAAGAAGGAACGACTTGAATTGTCAAAAAGAGAAAACGTTGACTTTTCCAAACAGGAACGCGAACTCAAAGAAAACATTACCAAAAGCAAAGCCGGTCGTGTTTGAAAGGAGGCCTGAAATGGAACACATCATCTATTTCACATCATTGTTGCTTTTCTTCGCCTTGAACCTCAGGATTCTTCAGGCGTTGCACATCGAGAATAAGTTTCAGAAAATGAAGTTGTGGGAAATTAAGACAGCCTATTTCCTGCTGGCATTGATCACAGCACACATGCTGGCGGAAATCATGGTTCGTTTTTCAAAGTTGTTATTAGGTATCATGCCATGAAGAAATCATGGTTAAGCGTTTGTTTGCGACACATCACCGTGCTGCTCATGTCCTTCATGGGCAGCTTGCTTCTTTATGGCTGCAGTCCCCTGGGTCCGGAAGACATGGAGACTCTCGCGATACGGATCCAAGAGGATTTGCCACGGGTGGTCAACCATGATTTTACGCTACCTTCTTACCCTGGTGCCAATATCACCTGGTCCGTTCAAGGAAACACGTATGAGGACACCTTTGTTTATGAATCGCCCTGGACCGATCTTGAAACCCAAATCGACGCACGCATCCGGATTGGTGGCACCACACAAACATACACCTATCCTCTGACCGTGCTTGCACGTGATTCGGCCGCAAACCAAAATCGGCTTGACATCACCATGCCGGTTCCGCTTTCACAATTGACACGAGAGACATATGTCCCGATTTCCATCACGGTGACCACGACCAGAAACGGTGAGGCTTTCCTTGAGCATCACGCCAGTGATGCAGAAATCCGCGGTCGTGGCAACTCGACCTGGTTCATGCCGAAAAAACCGTTTCGTGTCCGCTTTTCATCCAACACGTCCGTATTAGGCATGCCGGCAGCCCGCAACTATGTCTTGCTGGCCGAATATGCGGATAAATCGCTGCTTAGAAACACCATTGTCCATAAATTTTCATCTTTGCTGGAACATCTTGACCATCACATCCAGACCAGGGCGGTCGAGGTTTATGTCAACGGGACAAACCAAGGTGTCTACACCTTGACCGAACATGTCGAAATCCATCGTAACAAACTCTTCATCGAGTCGGTTCCCGGCGAACTCAACACGGGCTATTTCTTCGAATTGGACCAGCGTTTCTGGGAACAAGACATCGATGAAGGATTTGACTGGATTGTGGTACGCGGTATTCCTTATGACATCAAAAGACCAAACACCAGCCATGATAACTACACAGCGGCACAAGCGGAGTTCTTAAGAGAAATCATTCTGGCGGCGGAAGATGCCCTGATTGCCCAAAGCGGCTATGAAGACCTGATTGATGTCGACAACTGGATTGATTATTTCATTGTTCATGAATTATTCAAGAACGTAGATGTCGGATGGAGCAGCGTCTTTGCTTATCGTGAAAAAGACGGCAAGCTCAAACTCGGGCCGTTGTGGGATTTCGATCTGGCAATCGGCAACGCCAATTATATCGATTGGGGTGTGGAAAACTGGTATGGCATGCGTGAACACAAGAACCGGTGGTTCCGCCTGATGATGGACGTGCCTGAAATCCGTTTGCGCTTTCGTGACCGCTATCTTGAGATTCATGCGCTTTATCTTCCCGAGATCATCCAGGCCGTGCCTGTGCTTGCCCATGCCATGTCCGACATGGCCGGCCGTAATTTTCATCGTTGGCAGATATTGAACATGTGGGTATGGCCCAACACACCGCCCATGCTTGAGGCAACCACCTACATGGGACAAACTGAATTTGTACTTGATTATATCCAATATCGGGCGCAATGGATGGCAGAAGCCGTCAACAGCAGTCGTTTCCTCAATGGTCAGTTCGATTAAAAAAAAGCCCTGTCAGGCTTCAATCAGAAGCTGATGGGGCGCTAATGTCTCATAAGCATGCAAGAGATGCCGGACATCATCGAGGATCTCCGGTCCGGATTGGTCGAAGACAATATCGAAGGTGACCATCGCCGCATAAGCGCTGTTGATGATGGTGGCCTTTTTTTCCAACAGGTGATGCAATTTGTCAATCAAGGTGTAGTCAAAGGTGATCCGGACCACCGCGACAGTCTTCTTGATATAAAACGACGCCTGTTTGATCACGTTGGCACAAGCCTTCGTATAAGCACGGACAAGCCCGCCGGCACCCAGTTTGATGCCGCCGAAATAGCGCACGACCACACAAAGGATATGGGTCACATCATGGTGCTTGAGCACCTCGAGAACCGGATAACCGGCGGTTCTTGATGGTTCGCCGTCATCATCGGCAGAGGCATGCTCACCGTTTTCACCCCATATGGAGGCCGTCACATAATGATTGGCCCCAGGATAGCGTTGTCTGGCGTCTTGCAGACAACGGTCACGATCTTCAATGTGTGCCAAAGGATACAAAAGCGCGATGAATCTGGACTTGTTGACGACCAGTTCATGGCTTTCCATGTGTTTGAGATAGCGCATCCGATCACCCTGTTCCAGTATAGCATGATTTGGACAAACCATATCTTTTCAAGGCTTGTACTACTCAAATCCAGCGAAACTTGGTATAATGAAAATTGGTGATTACATGAGCGCATTACGAGGTGCGAAAAGAGTTTTGTTGGAACTCAAGCGACATGGATATGAAGCATACATTGTCGGTGGCGCGGTCCGCGACCACCTTTTGAAATTGCCTTTGACCGATGTCGACATCACCACCAATGCCAAACCATACCAGGTGGCCAAATTATTCAAGACCAAACCGACCGGCGTCAAATATGGCACGGTCACGGTCATGATGAGCGATGACACGTATGAAGTGACGACCTACCGGATTGACGGCACCTATGTGGACACCAGACACCCCGAAAGTGTCACCTACTCGGACTTGGTCGAAGAGGATGTCAAAAGACGTGATTTCCGGATCAACGGTCTTCTCATGGATGAACGCGAAGAGATCATCGACCTGGTCGAAGGTCGTCAAGACATCAGGGATAAGATCATCCGTACAATCGGTGATCCGTTAGATCGTTTCAACGAAGATGCCTTGCGGATCATGCGGGCCTTCTATTTTCAAGCCAAGCTCGGTTTCGACATCGACCAGGACACCTTGTCGGCGATTGAAGCTCAACGTCACTTGCTTGAGAAAATCGCCATGGAACGGATCATGACCGAAATCATCAAACTGCTGAAGAGCACGTATGCCAAACGGGCCATCCACGCCATGGTCACCACCAAGGTCCATACCGTACTGCCCGGTCTCGAAAAAGGCATGATCTACATCGATGGCATGCAGGAAGTGCCTTTTGTCGATCCCTTTTTCACCATTTGTTTCACGTTGCATGGCAGCATCCCTGACGCCTGGCCTTTTTCCAACAAGCATCGTCACCGCTATCAAATGGCCAGCCAGCTGGCCAACCAGTATGAGTCGTTCGACGCCGAAGCGTTGTATACATACGGCGTCGATTTGTGTCTCCTGGCCAACAAGGTCAATGTCATGCTCAAACGTGCCCGGAACCAGCGGACCCAAATCGAGTCTGATTTCCAAAACCTGCCCATCCAGAGCGAACTTGATCTCAAGCTCAGGGCGCATGACCTCATGCGCCTGACCGGTAAAAAAGCAGGTGCCTGGCTCAAAGAGATTCAAAAAGAAATGGTGCTTGCCATCCTTAATGGCAGGCTTGAAAACAAAAAAGAAGCGCTTGAACAGTTTGTCCTTGAGCGCATCAAAACATAAGGAGAGTTGTCCATGGAACTTCAAGAAAATCAAACGTATACCATGATTGCCAAGGTGGAAAGCATCAATCACGGCATTCATTTCTGCAATACGACGGTGCTGACCACGGAAGGCGAACACGTCAATCTAAAACTTGATTTCGATCAATTACCCCTCATTGCCATGGGTAAGGCATACCAGTTCGAAGCCCTGGCCGTTATCAAAATCGAGGATGAACTCATTCTGAAGTGCACAGGCATCAAACCGGCTGAAGATGTCCTTAAAAATGAAGAACTTGCCAAGGTTTTTGAGCAGTTTTATGTCTATGCGCCCATGCCGATGATGGACATCAAGAAAACGATTGAAACATTTATGAACGACATCAGCAACCCTGTTCTCAAAGCCATCACGACCACCATCTATCGTTCACATGAACAAGCTTTTTACATCCATCCCGCCGCCACGAAGTTCCATCACGCCTATGTGGGCGGGCTCAGTTATCACACCATGACCATGCTTAAATTGATCGATCCTTTTGTGGTGATCTATCCCTATTTGGACCGCGACCTCCTGGTGGCGGGAACGATTCTCCATGACATGTCGAAAATCGATGAAATCAGCGGCGTCGACGGCGAATACACGACAGAAGGACAATTGATCGGCCATCTTGTCATGCAGACATCAGAAATCGACCGTGTCGCTGATCAACTCGGATACAAGGACACTGAGGAAGTGTTGATGCTCAAGCACATGATTGTCGCGCATCACGGCTTGTATCACTTTGGATCGCCCAAACGTCCCCAGACCGGTGAAGCCCTCCTGTTATGGTATCTGGATACGATTGATTCCAAACTGACCGTCTTGGGTGAAGCCTTGGAAACAACCGCCGAGGGCGCTTTCACAAGCATGATTTCCGTCTTGGATAAAATGAAGTTTTACAAACCGAAAAAATAGCCGACAACATCAAAAAAAAGCGCTCTGGATTCAGAGCGCTTTTTGATTCATCATATCAAATCAAGGTCTTTCAGTGGCTTCAAGGATGTTAAACCAATTACCGTAAAGATTAAAATAATTGGCATCAAATACACCGACGACCTCACCACCAACCTCAAGGGTTGAAAGCATGTATTCAAAGAATTGGCGACGATTGATGTCACGGATGGTTTGGAAACGCAAGGCATCGTCAGCAGAAGCAAATTCCACATCTTCCAACATCTTGAAGATCAACTCACGCTGCATGTGGGTATTGTTATAACGGTTGAGTATCGGATTCAAATAAGCAGTGACAGCAGTCTGGACGGCAGAGGGTAGGACCACGCCTTCAGGTGATTCCTTCTCAACGAGATAGAACTCGATCTGCCCGGCTGTGAGCGTTTCTGAATCTTCGTTGTAAGCATTGCGCTCGTCATCATCCGAGATATAGCGTCCATCTTCATCGCTTGATTCCTTGAAAATGGCACTGACCGGTTCGCGGACAGAAGTGGCAAGGATCAGATGCCAACCGAAGGACGACTGGACTTCATCAAGCGCATCACGGGTAATCACGTCACTGTAGAGGTCGAGATACGGGAACTTCGATTCATCATCAACCATGTCGGCGAGTCTGGCATGGATGTCCATGGCGCGGTTGTAGAAGACTTTGTCAAGCACGCCTGCACCGGTGATGAAGTTCGAGGTGTTCGTAACGGCGCTCTGAATGCTTTCAAATCTGAGGTGGAAGCCCAATTGACGATATTCAGCCCAAATTTGCTCCAAGGTGTAATCATAAGGCGGAATCTTGTTTTCACCACGGAAGATACGTCCGGTTGCATTGAATTCGTCAGCCAATGCACGCAGGCCTTCTGATTGGCCTTTGTAGTTGCCGACACGCTGGTAAAGCAATTCAACCAGGTTGACCAGGCCATCCAAGACCTGATCGCGTCCTTCCGGACTCAATTTGTCAAGATATTCGGCCGGATTATCGGGCGAACCATCGCCATTTTCATCGACGTAGATTAGCAAATGACTGACATTGATTGACTCGAAGAATGCGTGTTGTTTGGCAGCCAGGTCCGCAAGTTTTTCATAAATACTGTAATCATCGCCGTCATAATGGGCATTCATGTCTTGCAAGTATTGTTGTCTGAGTTCGGGGTAAATATAGAGCTGGTTCACGGCTTCCGCGTTGGTGGTGACACCAAAAGCAAGGAGCAGGAAGTTGTCGCGACCCATGCTGGCCGGGTAACCGGCGGTCGCGAACTGGTCGGCAGAGAACTGACGGATGATATCCTTGAACTGTTCCTCGTAGTTATCTCGGTCGGTTTCACTGATTGAATAGTCTTCGCTGTTTAACAACCAAAGGTTGGACAACTGGTCAAGCGCCAAGTTGATGCCATAAGATGCTTCAAGACGGTCATACAGTTCACGGACCGTGATTTCATAATCAGCAAAATCAGCAATCACGTCACCGGCACGGTTCCTTGTCGTCCCTTCGTAACCGTAATATTGTTCGTAGAAAGCGCGTACAATGGGGTCATAAATGTTGACTGTCAGGTCCTCGTAGAGCGTTTGAACCGCAGTGGTGATATAAGCGTTGGTCAAACGGCTTTCAAAAATCTTATCATACATTTCTTGCCGGATGGCGTCTGCATCTTCGGTATCGGCAAAGATTTCCTTGTCGGGATCTTCAGGATCTTCAATCAAGATGCCTTCCTCAGAATCACTGTCGTCACTCAACTTGAAAACAAGATAACGAGAGTTACCAAACGTCTGGACGCGGGATGAAAAGGGTCTTCCCTCAGCCGGATCATCGGGATCGATGCTGTCTGCTGCAGCAAGGGTGTTGTATATGTGATTGCGCAGCGAGGCATTCAGCTTGGTCAGTTCATCATATGTGTAAGAAGTGTTGAAATCAGCACCGCCGACACCGACAATGGTGCCGTCCAAAGCGATTTCAATTTCCGAGGCCGGATTCAGGAAGTTGTAAATCCTGACAAACGCCTCCAAGACTTCCTCATTGGTCATGGACACGTCACGCAAACCGGTTTCACGGTTGGTGCTGATGACGTAGGCTTTGTAATAATTTTCGTAATCAAGTACGCTGATGGTGCTTCTGTCTTCATAATCAGCGCCAAGTTTACCCAAAAGGTTCAGGTTTTCAAGAATGGTTTTGACGTGACCATATGAAATGGTGTCATTGAGATCGATGTATCCAGGTTCACCCACCGGAATGCGGATATCGGGCACTTGATACCACAAACCACGGGCATCAGCCTTGATGCTGGCCTTGTATAGCGCCGCATTCGCTTCATTCAAATTGATGAAACGGATGACAAGCGTTTCGACATCATAACGGCCTTGACGGTTGTTTCGATAATAGGCAAGCACGTTCTCATCGCTGATGAATACGGTGCTTTCTTCATCAAGCACTTCCTCGGCCAGTTTTTGCTGGGCGAAATAACGTTGTGCGACACGAAGTTCATAACGGGTGACGATGGCCGGAATGGAGGCATAGCCACTGTAAGGTGTGTCTTGCGTGTTGACAAGGTCGACCAAGGCGGCAATAATATCAGTGATGACCAACGCATTGTCAAGTAGATACAACGAATCCGCATATTGTTCGATGTTTCTATAAAAACGTTCAGGGTTCTGCTCGAAAAGCCTTTCCAGATTGTCTTTGTTTGACGTGCCGTGGATCGCGTTGTTGACGGTGTCATCAAAATACTCGTTGGCATCCTCGTCACCATCGGCAAGTAAATTCCTGACAATCACAAGCTCGTCGGCAAACAGTTTTTCATCAATCATGGTAGCCAGGATGGTTGCACCCTGCAAACGTAATTGATTGTATAATGCTTTTTCGGTGATGGTGATGTCACCGAGTGTCAGATAGACGTTGTCGGACAAATCACCATAGGGTGTGTCGTCGCCGCGATTGCATGCGGCCAACGTCAGAACACTTGCCACTACGAGCATGAAAATGGCAAGCTTTCTTAGTGTTTTGAATCGGTTCATGATGTGTACACTCCTTCTTTGTATTTCATACAAGCATTATTAATATAGCATGTTTACCAGGGTATTGCAACCACTTTCATTTTATTTGATAATCTCACACATTTATATGGTAAAATATACAAAGGTGATTGCATGGACATCCATATCCTGGCCAGTGGCTCCAAAGGAAACGCCACCGTCATTCGCTCGGGTGATATCCGCTTGATGATTGACGCCGGTATCAGTTTCCCGAAAATCAAACAAAGAATGCAACAACACAAAGAGGAGTTGACCCAGGTTAAAACTCTTTTTCTTACACACGAGCACGGCGATCACATCGCCGGTCTTAAAGGATTGCTCAAACAAGGTTTTATCGAAGAAGTGTTTTTGACCAAGGGAACTTATCATGCACTACCCGCTGACTTGATACCGCTCTTCCCGCCCAGGGTTCACTTTATTCAAAACGAAGTGCCGGTTCGCTGGAACGGTTTTGTCGTGACACCTTTTGCCGTCTCACATGATGCCGCCGAACCTGTGGCCTTCATTTTTGAAGAAAATGGCAAAAAAGTGGTTCATCTGACTGACACCGGATATGTTGATCAAAGTTATCATGCATTGTTAAGTGATGCCGACCTCTATCTTGTGGAAGCCAATCACGACCCGGTCAAACTGATGCATTCGCCAAGACCATTCCCTTTGAAAAAACGGATTCTCGGTGAACGAGGTCATCTTTCCAACGAGGATGCCGCCTGGTTGGTCAATCGGTTGGTCGGCAAACGCAAAAGCGTATGGATCGTCACCCATATCTCCGAAGACTGCAACACCGCACTCGATATCGAGGAAGCCATCGTCAGAATGTTCGATGACCCGACCAAGGTCGAGGTTTACTACACCACGCAGGACGGATTGCCGGTGATCACATTATGATGAAAATCATTTGTGTCGGAAAACTGTCACAACCTCATCTCAAAACCGGCATCGAGCATTATCAAAAACAATTGCCGTTCAAACTGACCTGGATCGACATCAAGGATGAACCCGATGTACGAGGGCTTGACAAGGAAGGCGAACGGATTATAAGCAAACTCAAATCAGATGATTTGATCATCGCGCTTGCCATTGAAGGCACTTCATTGGACAGTGAGGGGTTTGCCAGACTGCTGGATGATGCTTTTTCTTATCATCAAGGTGACCTCGTTTGGATCATCGGTGGGTCCCATGGACTTTCCGAGGCCGTCAAAAAAAGAGCAAGCAAACTGATTTCTTTTTCCAACCTTACCTTTCCTCATCAATTGATGAGACTGATCTTGATCGAGCAGATCTATCGAGGGGTCTCGATCATGAGACAACACCCTTATCATAAGTGAGGTGATGACATGACCCACATATTCTGGGATTTCAACGGCACCATCCTGGATGATGCCCGTCTTTGTCATGACATCTTGGTGGACATGTTGGCGGAAGAAGGACAGCCAACAGTCAGTTATGACGAATATCTCATGATTTTTGATTTCCCTGTCGAAGCGTATTATGCCAAAGTCTATGATTTCAGCAAAACCAGCTTTGACGTGCTGGCACAACGATTCATCGAACGCTATCAGCCCCAAAGCCTGCATTTGAAACTTCACGACCATGTCTTGACCGTCATTGATCATTTTGCCCGTCAAGGCATCCAAAACGTCCTGCTTTCGGCCTCTGAACAAAATAATCTTCTTGAACAACTCGAACATTATGGCATCGGTCACCACTTTGCCCATGTGCTCGGCACAAGCAATGTCCATGCTGCCAGTAAAATCGATGTGGCCCGACAGTTCATCACTAATCAAAAGATCGATCCAAGCGCCATCATCCTCGTCGGTGACACGCTCCATGATGCCGAAGTCGCCGAAGCCTTGGGCTGCCGGGTCGTCCTTTACACCAAAGGCCATCAACATCCCGACAGGCTGACAGCCTATGATAATATTGACGATTTTCGTCAATTGATTGATATAATGAAATAAAGGAGTGATCACGATGGCGAAAAAAACGGCTGTGCTCGCATGCAGCAATTCAGGGCTTGATTATTTGGATTATCCCAAGGATATCCGGATTTTGCGTTCGGTCATCCATTTCGAGGATGATGACAAGGCCTATGATGATTTCGTCGACATGGATGCCAAGACCTTTTACAACCGGATTGCCAAACATCCCGACAATGTGCCGAAGACCTCTTACGTCTCGGTCGGACGCATGATCGAAATCTTCAAGGAATTAGAAGAAGAAGGTTATGAGGAGGCACTTGTCATCACCATCTCATCCGCACTCAGCGGGTTGTATGAAGCTGTCCGACGCACGGCGCAGACAGACGAGGTCACTTTGAAGGTCACGGTTTTCGATTCCAAGACACTGGCGTTCGCACAGGCCTATATGGTTCTGGAAGCGCATCGTCTGCTCTCAGAAGGCAAACCGATGGACAAGGTGCTTGAGGCTTTGGAAACGATTCGTGACAACGACATGGTCTACTTTGCCGTTGACACCTTGCTTTATCTGGTCAAGAATGGACGTTTGTCCAAACTGCAAGGCACACTTGGCACCATGTTGAAACTCAAGCCGTTGTTGATGCTGGGTGATGATGGCAAGGTGGTCACACTCGAAAAGATCAGAACCACGCCCAAGGCACAGCAACGCGTGCTTGAGAAGTATTTCGATGACACCAAAGACAAGAAGGTGTTATCGTATATCGCACATGCCCACAACGAAGAGGCGGCTGCCTGGTTCAAATCGGAAATCCAGAAAATCTATCCGAAACGAGAGGTTGTCGTGGCTCACCTGACACCGGTGGTCGGCGCCCATACAGGACCGAAAGCCATCGGTCTGGGTTATATCAGATTATAAGCAAAACCTGGCAAAAGAGGATGCGTCAATCAGACGCATCCTCTTTTTTGATGATTGATAAGAATAAAGCATGGACAGTGGGATCCGCTGACAACTCCGGATGAAAGGCCGTGCCGATCATCTGTCCTTGCCGGGCGGCGACCACACGATCATCTACGGTTGCAAGCACATCGACTTCGTCGCCATAGGAAGCGATATAAGGTGCACGGATGAACACCATTTCCAAAGGGTTTCCTTGAAAAGGGGCGGTTGTGACAAAGCTGCCGAGTTGTCGGCCGTAAGCATTGCGTCTGACCGTGACATCCATGGTTTTGAAATGGCCATCTTCGCGTCCTTCGATGTCTTTGGCGAGTAAAATCAAACCGGCACATGTGCCCAGAACGGGCAACCCCTGTTCAATTTTCTGTTTGAGCGGCTCATGGAGATCAAGGTCTTTCAACAGTTTGCCCATGGTGGTCGATTCGCCACCAGGCAACACCAGACCATCCATCTCTTGATCCGCATCCTTTCTTTGTCGAATTTCAAAGGTGTCTGCGCCCAATTGTTTCAAGATGGCGGCATGTTCGACGAATGCCCCCTGAAGCGCCAGGATGCCGATACGGATCATTACTTGCCCCGCTCGGACATGATGAGATCAATCTCATCCTCATTGATGCCGACCATCGCTTCACCGAGATTCTTGGATACTTCGGCCAGCACTTTCGGATCATTGTAATTCGTGACCGCCTTGACAATGGCGTCGGCCCGTTTTTGCGGGTTGCCTGACTTGAAGATGCCTGAACCGACAAACACGCCCTCAGCACCCAGCTGCATCATCAAGGCCGCATCCGCTGGTGTGGCGATGCCGCCGGCAGCGAAATTAACGACCGGCAGTTTGCCATGTTCGTGCACGTAACGGATCAGGTCGATGGAGACCATCCATTCTTTTTGAAGGACATAAAGCTCATCTTCACGCATCGATTGGATGCGTTTGATCTCACGTTGGATGCCACGCATGTGCCGGACGGCTTGAATGACATCACCGGTTCCCGGTTCGCCTTTGGTACGGATCATGGCGGCCCCTTCGCTGATGCGTCTGAGGGCTTCGCCCAGATCCTTGGCGCCACAGACGAAAGGCACGGCAAAGCGGGTCTTGTCGATGTGATACACATCGTCAGCGGGTGAAAGCACTTCGCTTTCATCAATATAATCGATGTCAATCGCTTCCAAAATACGAGCTTCCATGAAATGGCCGATACGGACCTTGGCCATGACCGGTATGGAGACCGCTTGTTGGATTTCCTGGATCATGGTGGGATCACTCATGCGAGAGACGCCGCCGGCGGCACGGATATCGGCCGGTATGCGTTCAAGCGCCATAACGGCGCAGGCACCGGCCTGTTCGGCGATTTTGGCCTGTTCGACGTCTGTCACGTCCATGATGACGCCGCCTTTCAGCATTTGTGCCAATTCTTTGTTCAGTTGATAACGTTTGTTGTCCATCATGAAAAAAACCTCCACTTGTATTTATGTCACTTCTATTATAAAATAGAAACTGGTATGGTTAAATAGTCAGATATATAAAATATGACCATACCAGATGAGGATAAACATGCTGACGATATATTTAGATGAACATGCCAAAAAGCCGTTATACATGCAACTCTATGATCATGTCAGACAAGCAATCATCGAAGGACGTGTCGAAGCGCATGAAAAACTGCCGTCAAAACGCCGTCTGGCAGCACACTTGAAAGTCAGCACCTTGACTGTCGAGCAAGCTTATCAGCAGTTGATTGTCGAAGGCTATGTGTATGCAATTGAAAAGAAAGGTTATTTTGTCGAACCATACATCGCACCTGAGATCAAACCCGTCAGACGTCTGAAAACCCATCACGAAGCGCGTGTTTCCGCACCGGCTCCCACATTGGCTTTCAAAACCAATGTGGTGGACACCGATCTTTTTCCAAATCAGACATGGGCGAAACTCGCACGCGAGGTATTGTCTGAAAACCACCACGAAATGTTGAATGTGACCCATCCGCAAGGATTGCCGTTGTTAAGGGAAGAAATCGCGCGACACCTCGCCCGCTATCGCGGCATCGATGCCGATCCCGCACGCATCATCATCGGATCCGGATCTGAATCATTGCTCGCCATGATCGTTCAAATCATCGGTAGGCGTTCACATTATGCAATGGAAGATCCAGGCTATCCGAAAATTCATGACTTGCTCAAAGGCAATGATGTCAAATTGACCTTGATTCCGCTTGATGAATCAGGACTTCGTCTCGATGCACTCATGCAGGCGAATGCCGATGTGGTCCACATCACGCCCTCACACCAGTTCCCATCGGGCATCGTCATGCCGATCAAAAGAAGAAACGAACTGCTGAACTGGTCATATCTCGAACCGCAACGTCATATCATTGAAGATGACTATGATTCCGAATTCCGGTTTCAAGGCAAACCGATTCCGGCTTTGCTTGGTCTTGACGAGCAAGACAAGGTCATCTATATGAACACATTCACCAAAAGTCTGGCGCCTTCGTTCAGAATCAGTTATCTGGTGTTGCCCGCCCATCTGATGCCACGGTATCGCGAGGTTTCCGTTTATCATAGCTGCAGCGTGCCCAACTTCGAACAATACATTTTATACAAGTTCATGAAAGGCAGTTATTTCGAAAGACATATCAGCCGCATGAGAAAAGCCTACAAATTCAAGCTGGACCTGATCATATCCGCCTTTCAGCCAGCCGTTGATGCCGGTGAGATCCGTATCATGGGTGCAGACGCAGGGTTACATTTCACAATCAAAGATCTAAGAGGTTTTGATGAACGGACCTTGGTTGATCGCGCAGCTGAAGAAGGTGTCCAGGTGACAGGCATGAGCCGCTATCGACACAGGTCAGAAAAAGTCGGATCTGACCATGCCACTTTGGTCATCGGCTATTCAGGTCTCTCGACAAAAGCGCTCGAACAAGGGCTTGAGGCATTGTCCAAAGCCTGGTATTTGACACGATCAGACAAGGCATGAGTTCATCATCTCCACATGATCGTTTCAGGGCCTGATCAATTTGTTTGATGTTGTCAAGACCATCGGTTGGTGGCAATGTCATATTTGTGGTTGGCTTTCTTGTATTTTCAAACAACCTGTGATACACTGTCTACAAACAAGAAAGGTGATCACCATGTCATTGGTTCAACGCGCTGTTTACGCTTATACTTATGATTGACAAAGGACTGCCCGGGCATTCCTTTTTGAGCAAGTAGAAGGAACAGCCAACACATGACACGATCATCCTTGGGGTTCCTCAGGGATTTTTTTATTAAAAGGAGACAAATCATATGATTATTAAAATGAAAGAACAAGCCACAAAAAAAGAATACGAAAAGATTGTTGCCTATCTCGAAAGCCGCCATTTCGAAATTAAAGACGTCAGCAGTGAACACATCATGGTGTTTGGCGTCATCGGCGACACGTCATCGATTGATCCGCATGATTTGTATGCCTTTCAAGGCGTGGGTGAAATCACGCGGGTGTCGACACCCTTCAAAAAGGCAAGCCGCAGTTTCAAACGAGGGGACACGATCATCAACCTTGGCAAGGGTGTCCAGATTGGCGGGGATCAATTCATCGTCATGGCCGGTCCTTGTTCGGTTGAATCGGAAAAACAGCTGATGAAAATCGCGGAAAACGTCAAAAAAGCAGGCGCGCATATTCTCAGAGGCGGGGCTTACAAGCCACGCACGTCGCCTTATTCGTTTCAAGGCTTGGAAGAAGAAGGGTTGAAACTGATGCGGAAAGTCGGTGACCAGACCGGGTTGTTCGTCATCAGTGAAATCCCAAGTGCGGATTTGTTACCGCTTTTTGAAACCTATGTCGACATCATCCAGGTCGGGACACGAAACATGCAAAATTTCCACTTGCTTAAAGCGTTGGGCAAAGCCAAGAAGCCGGTCATGTTGAAACGGGGCATGTCAGCCACCATTGAAGAATGGTTGATGTCGGCCGAATATATCATGGCGGGCGGTAATGAGCAGGTCATCTTGTGTGAACGCGGGATCAGAACCTATGAACGCTACACCCGCAACACGCTCGATATCAGTGCGGTGTTGGCGGTCAAAGAATTGTCGCATCTGCCCATCATCATCGATCCTTCGCACGCGGCCGGACGATGGAACATGGTTGAAAAACTATCATTGGCCTCGCTTGCCGTCGGTGCGCACGGTTTAATGGTCGAAGTCCATCATGATCCCGAACACGCCTTGAGTGACGGCGCCCAGTCACTTAAGATCAACAAGTTCAAAACCATGATGACCGAAATCGACAAGATTTCACAAGTGTTGGGAAAACGACACCTATGAATGTCTTTATTGTCGGTCTTGGATTGATGGGTGCGTCCTATGCCGAAGGACTGAAAGCAAAAGGATATCGTGTGAATGGTTTTGACCAAGACGACAAGACCATGGCAGCGGCAAGACAATCAGGTTTGATCAACAATCAAACATTAGACGACATCAGCGAGGCCGATGTCGTCATCCTGGCATTGTATCCAAAAGATAACATCCGTTTCATGCAAGATCATGCATGTTTGTTGAAACCGGGTCAGATCTTGACCGATCTCAGCGGCGTGAAACAGCACATGATGAAGGCCATCGAAGCGTTGCTTCCCGATGGCGTCTCATACACATCCCATCACCCGATGGCAGGCAGAGAGAAAAAGGGCTTCTCAGCCCGCGATGCCACGATGTTTCACCATGCGAATGCACTCATCATCACAGGTACGCACACGGGCCCACAGGATGAAACTGTGATTTTGAACATGCTCAAGGACTTGAAATTTGGTAAAATAACAGTAGTGGACGCCCACGTTCACGATCAATTGATCGCCTTTACCAGCCAGTTGACACATGTCATGGCTGTTGCGTTGATCCAGGCTGATCATCATGAACTCACCCGTCAGGCCACCGGTGATTCATTTCGTGACCTGACCCGTATCGCCAAGATCAATGAAACGATGTGGAGCGAACTGTTTTTAGAAAACAAGGATGCCTTGCTTGAGGCCATAGACATGTTTCGTCATGAAATCGATCAAGTCAGGCAATGGATCCGTCAGGAAGACAAGGCATCATTGATGCGTTATTTGCGTGAAGCCAGGGAAAAGAGGCAGACGTTTGACCAAGATTGACATGCCGTCATACAACATATTCATCAAAGAGGGAGCCATCCGCCAACTCAGTCAGCAGCTGACGGATGTTTATCACGGCAGACATGTCTTTATCATCACGGATCGACATGTTTCAAACCTTTACCTGCAAACGATTGAATCAGCATTGCCTGATCATGTCGTACAAGTTGTCGAGATTGAACCCGGCGAGGTTTCGAAATCGCTTGATGTTTATCAACAGGTCATCAGCAAACTCCTTTCACAAGGCATCAAACGTGATCATCTGATCATTGCTTTTGGTGGCGGTGTGGTCGGAGACCTGGCCGGTTATGTGGCAGCCACCCTGTATCGCGGCATGGCTTATGTCCACATTCCGACCACCTTGCTGGCACAGGTCGACAGCAGTATCGGCGGCAAGGTCGGCATCGACCTGCCGGAGGGGAAAAACCTGATCGGCGCGTTTCATCAGCCCGGCATGGTGTTGATTGATCCGGCCTTTCTCAAGACACTCGAACCAAGGGAATATGCCAACGGTCTGGCGGAAATGATCAAAGCCGGCCTGATTGGCGACGCCAGACTTTATCAAGATTTATTAATCAAATCAACCGTCGATCAGGAGGACATCATCCGCGCCATCCATGTCAAACGCAAACTGGTGTTGGCCGATCCCTATGATCATCACGAACGGTTGTTACTCAATTTCGGACATACTTTTGGTCATGCCATCGAACAACAACACGGTTATCGCACCTACAAACATGGTGAAGCCATCAGCCACGGCATGTTGATGGCACTTGAAATCGGCATCCGCCTGGGCGTATCTTCCCAAGCATTATATGACGAAGTCAAAACATTACTGGTTGATCGTCAATTGGTCCAAGAGCCTTTGCTCGACCGCCGTAATTATCTCGATGCCCTCGTCCATGATAAAAAACAGATGACGACCGGCTTGCGTTTTGTCCTTGTTGAACAACCGGGCAAAGCCCTTGTCAAAGTCTTGCAAAAGGAGGACTTGTCATGAACATCCGCATCGAACCACGACCGCTTGGCGGCAAGGTCCGGATCATATCCTCCAAATCATTGTCACACCGTTATGTGCTGGCAGCCGGTTTGGCACAAGGACAAAGTGACATCCGCAACGTCCTGGTCTCCGATGATCTCAAGGCCACCAAGAACGCCCTTTCAGCATTGGGAGTCCGTTTTGAAGACACCTTGATCAACGGTGGCGATTTTATCTTGAGACAAGACACGATTGATGTCATGGAGTCCGGATCGACATTGCGTTTCATGATTCCGGTTTCGATGCTCCAACCCCGAACCGTCACCTTCACCGGCCGGGGTCGTTTGGATCAAAGGCCGCTCGATGTCTATGAAACCCTCTTCAACAAACAAGGAATGACGTTTTCAAGACCGGCTGATGCCTGGTTGCCTTTGACGGTGCAGGGTCCTTTGAAAGCGGGCTATTTTCCCGTGCCCGGTGATATCAGTTCCCAGTTTGTCACCGGTCTTATGTTTGCATGTCCGTTGTTAAAAAAAGATTCGGTGATCGAATTGACATCACCGTTACAATCCAAGGGGTATGTCGATCTGACCATGGATGTGCTCAAACGTTTCGGCATCCACATTCTCAAGGTCGATCCGTTCATCTATATCAAGGGTGGACAATCCTACCAACCCCAAAGCCTGACGGTGGAAGGTGATTTCTCACAAGCGGCCTTTTTCTTCGTGGCCGGCACGGTCGGTCAGACCATTGAGTTGTCGGCTTTGAATCCTTTGACCAAACAGGGTGACGCCGCCATTGTTGACATCTTGCGCAAGATGGGGGCGGACATCACTTACCAGACGAAAGAAGCCACCTATCTGGTCAAGCCCAGCCAAACCAAAGGCATCACCATCGATCTTGCCGATGTGCCGGATCTCGGACCCATACTGATGGTCCTGGCGGCCTTGAGCGAAGGCAAGACGGTATTCAAGCACATCAAGCGGTTGCGCATCAAGGAATCAGACCGTATGGAAGCCATGCGCCGCACATTGACGTCGTTCGGTGTCAACATCAAGGTGCTTGAAGATGAGGCTGTCATTGAGGGCGTGACGCGCCTGCGCGGCAACCAGTCCTTTGATAGTTTCGGCGATCATCGGATCGCCATGGCGATTGCCATCGCATCCCAGCACGCAGATGGCCCCGTCACGATTGAGAACGCAGGTGTCGTCAGCAAGTCCTTTCCAGACTTTTTCGACATCTTTCAAACATTGGGAGGTGTGTGTCATGAAACTTGAAACCATGCGCAAGGAAATCGATCAGATTGATGATGCATTGATGACGTTGTTCAAACAACGCATGCATGTTGCCAAAAACATCGGTGCGCTTAAACGGATCGCTGGTTTGCCAATCGAAGATTCCGCAAGGGAGGCCCGCATGATGCAGATGCGTCAAGAAGCCTTTGCCGATGAAAGTTTGTGGCCTTACTTTGAAAAATGGTTCAATATGCTTGTCGATATGTCCAAAGAGGTGCAACGATGAAAACACGCTATGGATTGATTGGCCGCCACATCGGCCAAAGCCAATCACCCGTCATTCATCAAACCATTGCCAGCCTGGCAGGAAAAGATATCGCTTATGATCTTTTGGATGTCGACGAGGTGATGCTTCCGGAACTGATTGAATATCTGTTCCGCGAGATGTATCACGGCTATAATGTCACCATGCCTTACAAACAAACGATCATCCCTTTCGTGCATCGTCTGACCAAGCAGGCTTCCAGGATCGGTGCGGTCAACACCATCTACCTTGATCAGGAAACGGTGATTGGTGACAACACGGATTACCATGGTTTCATCGGTTTGGTCAAATACCATAAAATCAAAGTCAGAAGAAAGAAAGTGGCCATTCTCGGCAACGGCGGTGCGGCGATGGCCGTTTATGTCGCCCTCAAAGATCTGGGTGCCAAACCCATCGTCGTGGTGCGTCCCGACAGTCAGGTCGAACCCCTTTTCAAGGAAGTCGTCACCTATGAAGAGTTTGATTGGACGGTCATCGATCTTTTTGTCAATGCCACACCGATAGGCAGTCATGAGACGGAAGGGCAATCACTGTTACATCCTTCGTGTGTTCAAAAAAAGACGGTGATCGACTTGCTTTATCAACCATCCGTCACACAAATGATGAAGGATGCGAAACTCGGTTTCAACGGTGAGATGATGCTCATTATCCAAGCGCTTAGAAGTGCGTCGATCTGGTATCAGAAAGACTTGCAGGCGAATGCTAAAAACCTGCAAGCCATCAAGGATGTGATCAAGCATGAATAGCTACGGGACATTGTTCAAAGTCACCCTTTATGGTGAATCCCACCAACCTTCAATCGGTGTCATCATCGATGGCATGCCACCCGGCATCGTCATTGATGAAGAGACCATCCACGCTGATCTGGCCCAACGCAAACCGGGTGCGACCGGCACGACAACCCGTCATGAAGATGACGCGTTTGTCATCACCGCAGGTGTATTCAACGGACGTTCAACCGGTTCGCCGATTCACCTCATGATTGAAAACAAGAATATCCGATCGAAAGATTATGAGCATTTGAGACAACAACCCAGACCCGGTCACGCCGACTTCGTGGCAGGGATCAAGTATCAAGGGTTTCAAGACTATCGGGGTGGGGGTCGCTTCTCCGGAAGACTCACGGCCGCATTGGTCGCGGCTGGGTCGTTCGCGAAAATGTTCACCCCTTGTCAAATCACCCACGCCATCACCCGGATTGGCACCTTGACCGACATGTCAAAGCTTGACACTTACTTACGTGAAATCGCAGAACAGGGCGATTCCGTGGGTGGGATTGTCGAACTCAAAGTCAGTGGTTTACCTGTTGGTTTAGGCGAACCCTTCTTTCAAAAACTGGATGCCGAACTGGCAAAAATGCTTTTTTCGGTACCCGCTGTCAAAGGTGTTGAGTTCGGTACCGGTTTTGCCGGTGTCAACATGATGGGAAGCGAATTCAACGATGTCATGGTTAATGGCTATGGCAAAACAAAAACCAATCATTCTGGTGGCGTGACCGGCGGTCTTTCAAACGGCAACGATTTGATCATCCGCGTCTTTGTCAAACCCCCTTCAAGCATCAGCAAACCGCAAGACACCTACGACGATGAAACCAAGGCTGTCAAGCCGCTGGTTGTCGGTGGGCGACATGATGTCGCGATTGTCAGACGGATCGGTATCGTCTTGGAAAATGTTGTGGCCATTGTCCTGGCCGACATGTATTTGATGGATAAGGCTTACCACGGTTGACCATACCATCCAACCAGCAAGACAGCCAAACTGACCGACATGGTGTCAGCGTGAAAAAACAAAAGGAAAGACTCATGGAAATCCGGCTTGAAACGATCAAAGGGGTCGGCGACAAGCTGATCCGATATTTCCGGCGTGCCGGCATCTGGTCGACATACGACCTGCTTTTACATGTGCCAAAAGGGTATGAGGATTTCACCATCACGTCACTCGAGCGGGCTCAGGACAATACCACGATCACGGTGTTGGCGACTGTCAAAACCCCGCTTGAAAATCAACGACTCAGACGGGTGGAACGACAACAATTTCAAGCAGAAGTGATGGGCAAGACGGTTGATGTCGTCATCTTCAACCGCGCCTATCTTGTCAAACAACTCAAGCCCGGTGATGACATCATCATCAAGGGGGTTTATCATCTCTATCGGAAACAGTTGGTCGCTGCCACCATCAAAATGGCCGGCAAAGTTCCGGCCATCAAACCGGTGTATGGTATCGAGGGTGTATATGACCAGACAGTCTCAAAGATCGTCAAGACCATTCTCGATGAACAACAAGTGACCATTCATGAAACCATCCCGGTCGAATTTTTGAAAGCCTATCAGATGCCGGACAGGACACGTGCTTTCGTCATGATTCATCTGCCGGAACGCTTCGATGACATCAGACAGGCACGCCGGCGTTTCAAATATGAAGAAGCTTTTTATCTGCAACTCAAACTGCAGACGGGTCTGGCCGCGCAACCTGCGCGTCCGCCCAAACCTTATGATCTTGCCGTGGTGAAACAAATCATCACAGGCCTTCCCTATGAACTGACAGATGACCAAAAACAAGCAGTCAATGACCTGTTTCGCGATTTCAAAAACGGGCAGGCCGGATTCAGATTGATCCAAGGTGATGTCGGGTCAGGCAAAACCATGGTGGCGGCACTCGGTGCCCTGGCTTGCGTGACTGCCGGCGAACAGGTCGCCTTCATGGCACCGACCGAATTGCTCGCCATCCAACATGCCCGTTTCTTTCACGCGCAATTTCCGTTGTTAAGGACAGCGCTTCTGACACGCAAGACGAAAGACAAGCCGCTGGTCAAAACACATATCCGACAACAACAATATGATCTGGTCATCGGCACGCATGCCATGATCGAACAAGATGTCGTCTTCAATCGTTTGGGGCTGGTCATCATTGATGAACAGCACAAATTTGGTGTCAACACAAGAGACGAACTGGTGAAAAAAGCCTGGGCCAAAGATGTCATTTATCTGACCGCCACACCGATTCCAAGAACGTTGGCGATGATTGCCTTCGGTGAATCGAATGTCAGCATCATCCATGAGAAACCCAAAAACCGACAACCCATCAAGACCCACTATCTCACCAGGAACCAGATCGAGCCGTTGTATCAAGCCATCCAGGAAACACTTGTGCAAAAACAACACGTCTATCTAGTCGTGCCGGCCATCACATCACTGGAACGTGGTGATAACATCGACACGGTCTACCAAGACATCAAAGACCGTTTTGACGCGCCTTTGTTCGTACTCCATGGTCAGTTGAAAGAGGATGAGAAAGAAACACGGATGAAAGCCTTCGTCGACACGCCAGGCAGCATCCTTTTGGCCACCACCATGATCGAAGTCGGCATCGATGTGCCGACCGCGACGTTGATCGCCATTTATGGCGCTGAACATTTCGGTTTGTCACAACTCCATCAATTAAGAGGCAGGGTCGGCAGAAGCCACTTGCCAAGCCGTTGTTTTCTCATCGCCACACAAGAAGATGTCGAACGTCTTGAACTGTTGGTGAAAACCAATGACGGTTTCGTCTTGAGCGAATACGATCTCATGGCCCGTGGACCGGGTGATTTCCTTGGTCTTGAACAAAGCGGTCATTTTCGTTTTCGTTTTCTGGATTTGATCTCAGACCAGCCTGTTTTGATGGAAGCACAAAAAAACGTACGTGATTTGCTGGCACAACCAGCTTTCAAAAAAAATCCGGACTACCGGTATTTGCATCGACACATGAAGTCAATCATCAGAATGTGATATAATCAAACATGACGAAAGAAGGGATGACATGATCCGCATCGCAGTAGACGGCATGGGTGGCGACCACGCCCCGGAGCCGATTGTCAAGGGTACCTTGATGGCCCTCGAAAAGTTTGAAAACATTGAAATCACCATCTTTGGTGATGAAACCAGGATGGCCCCTTACTTGAAACAACATCCACGACTGCAGGTCGTCCATACCACGTCTTATCTCGAGATGGGTGAAAAGGATCCGATCAAACAGTACCGGACGAACAAGGAAGCGTCGATGTTTTTGGCCATGCAACATGTCAAAGAAGGCAAGGCTGAAGCGGTCGTCAGTGCCGGGCCGACTCAAGCCTTGGTCGTCGGTGGCCATTTCATCATCCGGCGGATGGCAGCCATGCACCGGGTGGCAATCGCCCCTGTCATTCCCTCGTTCGACGGCAGGGGACGCATCCTTTTGGATAGCGGCGCCAATGTTGATTTCAAGCCTGAGCATTTGCTCGATTTTGCCATTTACGCCTCGATTGTCGCGGAAAAGGTGCTTCATTACAAAGCACCGAAAGTCGCGTTGATCAATATCGGCACCGAAGAAGGCAAAGGACGTGAATTCGATAAAGAAACCTATGCCTTGCTCAAAGCCAGCAAAGACATCCATTTTTACGGCAATATCGAACCCAAGGAAGTCTTGACATCCGAAGCCGATGTTCTTTTAAGCGATGGATTCACCGCCAACATTGTCATGAAGACCATCGAAGGCACCGCCAAAGGTATCGGTGCCATCTTGAAACGGGAAATCAAATCATCGCTTTCCGCCATGATCGGCGCCCTCTTCATGAAACGCGCCCTCAAACGTTTCAAGCAATCGCTGGATCCTTCGGAAATCGGTGGCGCCTTGTTGATGGGCTTCAACGGCATTGTCATCAAAGCCCAAGGGGCGACCCAGGCTTATGGTTTTTATAACGCCATCCGTCAAGCCAAGGAAATGGTGGAAGTCGATGTCATCCGGTTGGTCAATGAGACATTGGATAAAAAGGAAGCGAAAAAAGCATGAAGGCTTTACTGAAAAAGCTCAAGCTTCCTTATCAAGATGAATCGCTCTATCAAACAGCATTGACCCACGCGTCATACGCCTATGAACAACAGACCGAAAAAAACGAACAACTTGAATTTCTGGGTGACGCGGTCCTGGGTTTGCTGATGACCGATTATCTTTATAAGGAAGCTTTGACCGATGAAGGCACCATGTCCAAAAAGAAGGCGAAAGCCGTCTCGGAGGAAGCGTTGGTGGCCTATGCGGAAAAAATCAATTTGAAATCATACATCAGACTCGGCAAGGGTGAAGAGGCCAAAGGGCCCAATGACGCCATGATCGCCGATGCTTTCGAGGCCTTGCTCGGTGCGGTTTACATCGATCTCGGTTTTCAACATGTTTATGATTTGTTTCACCGGATCGTGGTGCCATACCTCGACCAGGCTTTGCGTATCAAGGATTACAAGTCATCACTGCAGGAGTTGATTCACAGTGGCGACAAACGAAACATCAGTTATCATTTGATTCATGAAACCGGGCCTTCGCACGACAAACGGTTCGAAATTGTTGTCAAATTGGATAAAACCATCGTGCTTGGCACCGGTAAGGGCAAAACCAAAAAAGAAGCGGAACAACATGCCGCCAAAGACGCTTTGAAGAAGGGGCATTATGATTCTAAAGAGACTTTTTGAAGAATATGATCTTGCCATCGAGCGCATCCTGATCAAGGAATACAAACGACTTCATCTCACCATGCCCGAGATGTCTGTCTTGCTGGCCTTGTTTTCCATATACAAGAAAAGAAAGACATTTTCCCTCGCCGCCATCGCCAGGCGGGTGGAATACCATCAAAACGACATCGGCACC
This sequence comes from Acholeplasmataceae bacterium, assembly GCA_007692425.1. Lineage (GTDB taxonomy): Bacteria > Bacillota_I > Bacilli_A > Acholeplasmatales > Acholeplasmataceae > RECG01. The sequence goes on from RECG01000006.1 coordinate 127,831, forward strand.
TACGTCGATGCCTTGATTGAAAAGGGTTTCGTCATCATCGGCTTGGAAAAAACCAAGGACCAGAAAGCACGCGAAGTGTTTGATTTGGATCCGACATTCAAGAAAATCGAAGCGTGTTACCGTCAAGATGAAATCGAAAAGAACAAAGTGATCCACGAGGGGCATGTCCAGGAAACCATCCGTTTGTTTGAACAAGGGCTCGGACGCTTGCTGATGCCTTATGAATTGGAAAACATCAGGCGTTGGTATGATGAAAACACATATCCGCACGAGGCCATCATCAAAGCCATCAAGCAGGCTGAAGGACGCGTCAGCATCAAGCATGTGGAACGGACACTGACCCAGATCATCCCTGAACCGGTTGAAATCCCTGAAGAAATTGAACACGTGTTGGACGACTTGTACAAAAAAATCAAATGACACACACCACACGCATTCTTGATACACTCGATGCCATGTTTCCTGATGCGAAAGTCGAACTCGTTCACCGCAACCACTTTGAACTGTTGATTGCCGTGGTGTTAAGCGCCCAGGCAACCGATGTCAGCGTCAATCAAGTGACACCCGCCTTGTTTAAGAGATATCCGACACCGCAAAAACTGGCAAAAGCCGACATCCATGATGTCGAAAACATCATCAGAACCATCGGCCTTTATCACAACAAAGCCAAAAACATCATTACGCTCGCCCACGTCTTGAACACACAACATCAAGGCATGGTCCCATCGGACCGGCAAGCGCTTGAAGCGCTACCCGGCGTCGGACGAAAAACCGCCAATGTCGTTTTGAGCAATGCTTTTGGCATCCCCGCCCTGGCGGTCGATACCCATGTGGCGCGTGTATCAGTCAGACTGGGATTCGCAAAACCAGGGGATCATGTCCTGACCATCGAAAAAAAACTGATGCGACACATCCCTGAACAGCATTGGCAGAAGGTGCACCACCAATTGATTTTCTTTGGGCGCTATCACTGTCTGGCAAGGCAGCCACGCTGTTCCACATGTCCGCTCCATGACATCTGCACATATCCCATGAAAACTCCCAAGGAGGCTTGAAACCACGGTTTCAAATCTCTTTTTTCAAAAAATTTTTGATTTCAAATAGGGGTTAGAGATATAATGTGCACAAAAAATGGAGGTTTGACATGAACATCAATTTATTACAACTGAAAAAACAACTCAAGCAAAGGAGGCAACAACGACTTTATGAGTCAAAGCCGCTCGGGTCCGCCATCAAGTTCAAACGCAGACAAATGAACATGACGCTCGAGGAAGGCGCGGAGGGGATTTGCAGCGTCTCTTACCTGAGTAAGCTTGAAAACAATCTGATCGAGGTCGGTGAAAAGTTTGTCGATCGGTTGATTGATCGCTTTGATCTCAAAGAAGTCGAAGATACCAGCATCGAACAGTATCATGGACACAAACTCATGCTGGTCGACCACATGGTCAGACAAACACGACCGGAAGACACGCTTGCAGGCTACGGTCAACGACACGATGTCCAGGCCCAACTCATCCGCATGGTCCATCACACCTGTCAAGGCAGAAGCGATCTCGCATTCCGTTCGTATCATGATGTCAGGTTGTACCTGCCCCGCCTGCACGATGATGAAGTCGGTTTGTTCCTATACTGTCTGCATGACATACTTTACAAGGTGGAACGTTATCAAGACGCCTATGAGCTGTTGTTGTTGATTCCGGAAAAGGCACTCATGTTGCACAAGATGAAATTACTGGTCATGCGTGGTAAACTCAAAAACGCGTTTGCCATGCATCGCCTGTCAGAAATCATGACATCATACAGGCCTTACATCAGACTGTCATTGGAACTGCAATATTATCATCTGGTCTATGAGATTGAAGCAGACCATCTCAAGTTTGAAACCGCCTATCAACCGTTGGCGCACATCCTTGACAAACTGGCTGTCATGCAGCAGATTGATCAACAACAAGCCGCGTTGATCCATCTGCACGCCTTGTTTCACCAACATCGTTATGAAGCGGTCATTGAACTCTCGGAAGCCAATAAGGCATTACCGCTTGAAGGGTATAAAATCTATTTGTTGGCCGTCGATCAACTCGGTGACCAGGCCCGCATGCAACGATTGCTCAAAGCCGACCAGCCATCTTACAAGCCGACGCCTTCGCTCTATCTTTTGATGCGTCATCTACACTACAAATATTTGTGCGAAAAAGAAGAAATGCTGAGTTATTTGCGAAGCGACATCCTTGGCGTCAGACACATCACCGACGATTATCTGCTTTTACATCACCTGATGGTCGATACCCAAAAACTGTTTTCAAGGTACCATTATTACAAGGAGGCGGTCCAGGTCACCAGCAAGTTATTGCCGGTGATCCGTCACTTGCAAAAGCGTCCCCCGAATGAATCATTCACTCCATGAAAGGCGCAAGCCTTTCTTTTTTTAGCGTAAGCAAGGCATTTTCACATTGACTATTTGACAACCTTGAGATATACTTAATAAGGTTACCATGCGTTAAGGAGGAAATGCCATGCGATTGCGTCGCTTGCTTGGCTTGGCCAGGGGCTTCTTCGTGCTCTTTCTGGTCGCGGCGTTTCTGACCGCTTTCCACCAGTGGACATACACGAATGTACCCTTGTTCACGCAATACCTGATCAGACATCTTTTAGAACAGCCCGGCATCGGGGATGCGACGGTGATTGTCAATCCCGTCAACCTGCCGTCTTTTGTCATGGATTATCTCGCCCGCGGCACGAGCGTGCTCAATGTCGTGATCCGCATCGCCATGGGCTTGCTGATACTACAACTTTTCCGCTTTACCTTGCGCTTTTTCGAAATGTCCTTGCGAGGTTTCCTGCATGAAAGACTGGGCGAAAAATTACGTATCAGGTTGTATCGCCACATCCAGGACCTGCCCTATGAGTTTCATAACAAGGCGGATTCGGGTGACTTGATCCAACGTGTGACATCTGATATTGAAACCACGTCCAATTTTTTGACAGGGCGCATGCTGGACATCGTTTTTTTGATGGCAACCCTCGTTTTCGGCGCCTATCAACTCTATTTGATCAATCCGATCATGGTCTGGGTCAGTTTGGCGATTGTGCCGCTTGTGGCTATTTCTTCGACCATTTATTTTGTCAAGATTGATAAAATCTTCAAAGCCATCGAAGAGATGGAATCGGACATGATGACAGTCATCCAGGAAAATCTATCCGGTGCCCGCGTGGTCCGCGCCTTTGCCAATGAACAGTATGAAATCGAGAAGATGGAAGGCAAAAACAAGGTGTACACCAAGGAACTCATCAGGGCCAACAAAATCGTCGCCATTTACTGGGGCGTGATGGATTTTGTCGGCATCGCGCAATATCTGGTCATCATCGTGATCGGTGTTCACTTTGTCCAACAAGGCGAGATGGATGCCGCTGCCGTGGTGGCCTCCCTCATGTTGGTCGGCATGTTGATCTGGCCGATTCGCGGTCTTGGCCGCATCATCAATGATTTTGGCAAGGCGTTGGTGGCTTCGGACCGCATCAACGAGATTCTTGACAAGGTCGGCGAATATGAACATGATGGCAGCCAGACGCCGGACATCAAAGGAAAAATCGAGTTCAAAAACGTCTCATTCAAATTTAGTGACACCGACCAACATTTGTTGACAAGTGTCAATTTCAGCATCGATGCCGGGCAGACGGTAGCCATCATCGGTCGTACCGGTAGTGGCAAATCGACCATCATCAACCTGCTACTCAGGATGTATGACTATCAGGATGGTGATATCCTGATTGACGGCATACCACTCAAGGATATCAAGAAGAAACACATCAGACAGCAGATTGGTGTCGTGTTGCAAGATCCGTTCCTATATTCGAAAACCGTTTATGAAAACATTGCCATCGCGCAGAAGGATGCGGATCAGGAACGTGTCCGTCGTGCTGCCGTGATTGCCGCATTGGAAAAAGATATCAAAACCTTCAAACAAGGTTATGAAACGATTGTCGGCGAAAAAGGGACCACGTTGTCCGGTGGCCAGAAACAACGTGTCGCCATCGCCCGTGTGTTGGTGGCGGACAAGCCCATCTTGATTTTTGATGATGCATTAAGCGCGGTCGACACCAAGACCGACATGATGATCAGAAACGCGCTTGCCGACAAGGAAAGCAAACAGACCACCATCATCATCACCCATCGCATCACCACCGCGAAGGAAGCCGACCAGATCATCGTCATTGAAAATGGCAGCATCGCGGCCATCGGCACCCACGCGGTCTTGTCCAAGCAGCCAGGATTGTATCAGAAATTATGGAGTATTCAAGGCAAGCTTGAACAAGAGTTCCAGGCGATGCTCAAGGCAGGTGAGCACCATGCATAGTGACGACCAGGATGTGCAATACAAGGTGCGATTCAGCACCTGGAAGAAAATTCTAGGCATTATTTTCAAATCGAAGAAACACATCATCCTGCTGGCGACCTACTCCGGTCTTTTAGCGCTGGCTGACGTGGCCATTCCGCTTTTCAACCGTTATGCCATCGACAACTTTTTCGTTGACGGCAACTACCAAAATTTCCCCTATTTTGTCGCCGCCAACCTCTTGTTGGCCCTGGTGTTCGGCTTGTTGGTCTGGGGATTCATTCATGAGGCCGGCATCATCGAGGCTGAAACCAGTTATGAACTGAGAAGGCAGGCGTTTCAAAACCTGCAACGCTTGTCTTATTCCTATTTTGACAAGACGCCGCAAGGCTGGGTCATGGCACGCATGACTTCTGATGCAAGGCGCTTGTCCCTGATCATCTCGTGGGGCCTGGTCGATTTCGTCTGGGCCGGCCTTTCGATGGTTTTGATTTTAGTGATTCTTTTCGTCACGAACGCACAGCTGGCATTGATTGTCACCATCATCCTGCCGTTCATGTTGGTCATCGCCTACGTCTTCAGACGGATTATTTTGAAACATCACCGGGTGGCCAGAAAACACAATTCACAATTGACCGCACAATACAGCGAATCATTCTTAGGCGCCAAAACCACCAAGAGTCTTAGCATCGAAGAAGGCAATTTCATGGAGTTCGCGGACACCGCACGGATCATGAAGCGCGCCAGCATCCGGGCGGTGGTGTCATCCGCCATGTTTTCCTCCATCATCATGATCCTCGCGTTTGTCGCGGTCGCCACCACCATGTATCGCGGCAGCATCGAAGTCTTGCAATTGGTCATCACGATCGGAACCTTGCAGATGTTCATCGCCTACACCGTGAATTTTTTCGAACCTGTCATGGCCATCTCACGCATCTTGTCGGATTTTCAAAACGCCCAGGCTTCAGCTGAACGGACCGTCGGTCTGATCGAGACCAAATCAGATTTGGTCGACACGCCTGAAGTGGAAGCAGTCTATGGTACCTTGTTTGACAACAAGACTGAGAACTGGGAACGGCTCGAAGGGAAGGTCGAGTTTAAAGACATCACCTTTTTCTACAAGGAAGATGAAATCATCCTTGATCATTTCAATCTGGCCATCGAAAAGGGCCAAAGCGTTGCCTTGGTCGGTCATACCGGTTCAGGCAAAACGACATTGGTCAACCTGCTTTCCCGTTTCTACGAACCACGTGCAGGACAGATTTTGATTGATGGCAAGGATTATCGGGAGCGCAGCATCAACTGGTTGCACAAACGGCTCGGTTATGTCCTTCAGACACCCCATCTGTTCAGTACGAACGTGATGGAGAACATTCGTTATGGCCGGCTCGATGCCAGTGATGAAGAGGTGATCGAAGCTGCCCGGACGGTCGGTGTCGATACCTTTGTCAAAGATCTTGAAGAAGGCTATCACACCCATGTCGGTGAAGGTGGAAACCGTTTGTCGGTCGGACAGAAACAACTGATTTCATTTGCCCGTGCCGTTCTGGCCGACCCCCGCATTCTCATCTTGGATGAAGCCACCAGCTCCATCGATTCTGAATCCGAACAAGTCATTCAGGAAGCCACCAACACCTTGTTGAAAGGCAGAACCAGCATCATTGTCGCACACCGGCTGTCCACGATAGTCAATGCAGACTTGATCGTGATGCTTGACATGGGCAAGATCACCGAGATGGGCAACCATGAACAATTGCTTGCCAAGCGGGGCGAATACTTCGAACTTTATCGCAACCAGTTTTTCAAGGAAAAAGAAAAAGAACTCGAAGACCAGATACGTTGATTCAAGTAAAAAAACATGTGGACCGCTATCATCAGGTAGAGGTGATCCACATGTTTTTTTGGTTATGGGTAAGCCAGTTGTTGACATTGGCACAATTTCATGTCGTCTGGATCAACGATGTCATCGATGTCGACCTATATGATGACATTTACAATTATGTCATGCTTCCTGAAGCGCATTTGTACATGAACGGTGAACGCGTCCACGATGCCGAAACCGCCTACATGCGTGGTGTTGACAGGACGTTCATCTCATCGATCAACACCGGGATCGTGCGTGATTATGACATCACATATCGTGTTGAATTCCCCGCTTACAGCCTGACTTTCACCAAAACCATCGTCTTCAGGGTGCGGGATGTCGAACCGCCTGTTATTCATGCCGTTCCGGTTTTCAGGATTCCGTTAGGTTCACGCATGCCTGATTTGTTGGAAGGTTTCGTTTACAGCGACAACTATGACAAGACCGAAGACCTTCACGTGACCGTGACGAGTCATCAGGTCGTGTTGAACCGGATTGGCACCTATGAGGTCCATTACCAGGTCAAAGACAGTTCCGGCAACATCAGCACCGCGACGGGACAAGTCGAAGTCTATGACCATCTCGCTCCTGACGTCATTCAAAAAAAAGCGGTGCTCCTGCCCTATGGCGACGTCTTCGATCCCCATGTCTTTTTCACCATCAAGGACAACTACGATCACGTCCTGATCATCGAGGTCGACGACAGTCTTGTCGATTATCAGTTGGTCGGGACTTATCCGCTTATCATTCATGTGCGTGATCAAAGCGGCAACACCACGACGGTCCAGACGACGTTGACCATCATTGACATCGTCAAACCGTTCATCCGCCTACGCTCGCACCTCCCCGTGCTGCCCGTGCACGTCCCCATCGATGAGGCATTGCTCAGATCGTTGATTCTCGAGGCGGGTGATGATGTCGATCCGCTTGGCATCGATGATGTCATCATCAGCCATGACATCGATGTTGAAACCATCGGCACGTACAAGGTCTACTACACCTTGACAGATGGGTCGGGCAATGTCACCTTGGTGGTGGCCGATATCCGTGTGGCCGATCTCGAACCGCCCCGGATCACACTTTTGGAAACACCTGTTATCGAAGTGGGTGGCACCCTTCCGGATTTGTGGCAGTACGTCGATATCACAGACAACCACACCCCTCGAGACCGCCTTGTCATCACCACGACCCACGACATCCGCCTGGACTTGATCGGTGTCTATGGGTGGCGTGTTGAAGCGACTGATGAAGCCAAGAACACGACAAGGCTTGACATCGCGGTTCATGTCGTCGACACCACCCCGCCACACATCATCCAGGTCGAACCGGTCATCATCACGGATTTTGCCAGCCGTTGCCTGCTGTCGTTTTTTCTCATCACGGACCACGGTGATGAGATTGAAGAAATGGACATTGTCATGGATGTTGATGCGGTCATCTTTCATGTTGCCGGCGTCTATCCGTTGCGGATCCGCGCAACCGATCAAAGTGGCAACACCACATGGTTTGAAACCGAGGTTTATGTCATTGACATTGAGCCGCCGGTCATCGTCCTTCGTCAGGAACGGATCTATTTGCGTGTCGGCCAAAGCGATTATGATGTCATGGATAATCTGGCAGACATCCATGACAATCATGATGACCTGACGCATGCCGATGTCTTGGTCCATGGCGACATCGATTGGTCGAAACCAGGTGTTTATCACTTGGCGTTCGAAGTCACAGACAGCGCTGGCAACACGACCATTGCCACGTTCGAACTCTATCTTGATGACATTGAACCACCCGTCATCACCAGCACCACGTTGTTTGTCAATGCGGGCGACCCGATCGATTTCCTTGAAGGCGTCCAGGTGACGGACAATGTCGGGATTCATCACATCAGCTGGTTTCCCCGGATCCTCGACACGACACTTCCCGGCGAAAAAATCGTGACCTACGTCGTCACCGATGTGCGCGGCAACATCACCATCCATGAACGCAAGATCATCATCTTGGCCCGAACCGGCGATTTGGCATTGACCGCATATTTACCGATGGGCATTGTCTCCATGTTGGGCGGAATGGCTGCCTATGCCATCAAACGCAAGACAGGCAAGGGCGATATCTTTTGACAAAAGCAAGGGCTTGACTTATAATTGCAATGTAACCAAGTGAAGACAAGGAGAACAAACATATGGCAGATGTACTGATCGTGTATTGGAGTGGTACAGGCAACACGGAAATCATGGCCGAGCATATCAAAGCAGGCGTCGAAGCCGCTGGTTTGAGTGCTGATTTGCGTAGTGTGGATGATGTGGAGGCCAACGAAGTCCAAGCGTTTGACAAAATCGCCTTTGGGTGTCCCTCAATGGGTCTTGAAGTGCTTGAAGAAGATGAATTTGAACCTTTTTTCAGCGCTGTTGAAAACCATCTTGAAGGTAAAAAAGTCGCCTTGTTCGGCTCTTATGGCTGGGGCGAAGGCGAATGGATGGAACTGTGGGAGGCGCGCACCAAAAAAACAGGCGCCGTCTTGTTTGAATCAAGCCTGACGATCAATTCGACACCGAGTGGTGAAGAAGAGGAAGCGTGCAAGGCCTTCGGACAACGTTTCGCATCTTTTTGAATGTTGAAAAATGCTTTCTCACGAAGGCATTTTTTTATCGAAATCAAGGCGTGCATTTGCTATAATGGAAATAGGTGATCGCTTTGTTCGGCATGTTTTATTTACAAAGTGCATATAGCATGCTCAACAACGTCATCCCGGTTGAGACACTGGTTGAAAAAGCCAAGTCCGCCGGCTATGATTTTGTTGCGCTGTCCGATGAAAACCTGCATGCGTTGCCGGCTTTTTTCCGCAGCGCCAACCACGCCGGCATCAAACCCGTCATCGGTTTGAGAATGACCGTCATGTGCGATGATGTGCCAAGCACGTTCCTGGTATATGTCCAAAACCGGAAAGGCTATGAGAACCTGCTCGACCTGATCCGGCTCAAATTGGACAATGGCGAGGTGATGCTTGACGACCTTGACTCACGCCAACAAGGATTGGTTTGGATCACTTCGGCCCCTGACAACGTCATCATCGAGGCCATCTTGAATGATGATATTGACAACGCGGGAACTTATGTCCGCCGGTTTTCGGACCTGCTGTCGTCCTTTCATCTCGGGCTTTCCCTCGACACCATGGTCCTTGAGATGAAGGTGGCGCCTGCATTAATGGCACTGGCGGAGTCATTGGCGGTCAAAGTCGTGCCTTTGCATCAGACATCTTATCTGGTGCCGGAACAAAAAGAGGTTTATGAAGCGCTGATTAGGATTGCTGATGAAAAGAATACCATCCCGGAAGACGCCGACTATCATTTTCTGGACAAGACCGCTTTGCAGTCTTTGTTTTCAGAGTATCCGGTCGTTTTCGAACATGCGGCAGCCATTGCCAAGACCATTCGTTTCGATTGGCAGCCCCCCCGTTTCGAGATGCCTGCCTATCCGCTTGAGCAAGGTGTCAGCACGCAAGCCTACCTGTCATCCCTGGCCGGTATCGGCTTAAAGAAACGACTGCGACAACATCCTGTTTCCGATGTGAAAAGTTATCAGAAACGACTCACCTACGAACTCACAATCATTGACAAGATGGGTTACAACGATTATTTCTTGATTGTCTACGACTTTGTTAAATATGCCAAAAACAACGCCATCCTGGTCGGCCCCGGCCGGGGTTCGGCAGCCGGTTCGTTGGTGGCCTGGTGTCTCGGCATCACCGATGTCGATCCAATCGCTTATGACTTGTTGTTTGAACGGTTTCTCAATCCCGAACGGATGAGCCTGCCCGACATCGATCTCGATTTCCCTGACAACAGGCGTGACGAAGTCATCGACTATGTCAAGACACGATATGGTGAGTCCCATATGGTATCGATCGTGACATTCGGCACGTTCGCGCTTCGTTCATCCATCCGTGACATCGCCCGCGTCATGCGTATCGATCCGGCCCGGGTCGCAGGCATCATCGCCCGTGCGAACAGCGGTGATTTCGATGACACCGATCATGAATTGATGCGTCTTCTGCGCGTTGCCAAAGCCATCGAAGGGTTGCCAAGACATACCGGCACCCATCCGGCCGGCATGATTCTTTCCAAACAGGACCTGACACGTCATCTCCCCCTTCAAGCAGGGTCTTTTACCTTTTATCAAAGTCAGTTTGAAGCCAAAGAACTGGAAGACATGGGGCTGCTCAAAATCGACTTTCTCGGCATCCGCAACCTCACAGTCATCGACGATGTCCGCCAACACTTGAAAAACGCAGGCACGCCCCTGCATCTACCGGACATTGATTTGAAGGATGCCAAGACCTATCAGCTGTTATCAGAAGCCCGGACATCCGGCGTGTTTCAACTTGAATCACATGGTATGCGCAACGTCCTGCGCAAACTCAAGCCCGACAACTTTGAGGATCTGGTGGCCATCCTGGCCTTGTACAGACCGGGCCCGATGAACAACATCGACACCTACATCGCCCGTCGTGCCGGCAAGCCATTCAAATATGTGCATCCCCTTCTGGAGCCGATCTTGAAACCGACCTATGGCATCATTGTCTATCAGGAACAGATCATGCGCATCGCCAACGAATTCGCAGGCTACTCCCTGGCTGAAGCCGACCTGCTCAGACGCGGCATCTCCAAAAAAGACAAACAGATCCTGGAAGAAGAAAGGCAGCGTTTCATCGCCAAGTGCCAAAAACAAGGACACGAGAACACGCTGGCCGCTGACATTTACGATTACATCGTCAAGTTCGCCGATTATGGCTTCAACCGCAGCCACAGCGTAGCCTACGCCCTGGTCGCCTATCAGATGGCCTATCTCAAAGCCAATCATTTTGCGGCCTTCATGAGCACGCTGCTGACCAGCATCATCGGCAATGAAGGCCTGACACTATCCTATCTGGACGAAATACGTAAAGAAGGGATTGACATCCTGCCACCGGACATTCGCACCAGCGGTCTGGGTTATCAATATGAAGACGGCAAGATCATCCTGCCTTTGCTGGCCATCAAGACCCTGGGTCGGACGACGGTACAAAAAATCATCGATGTGCGTGACGCACAACCTTTTTCCAGTTATCACGACTTCAAACTCAGACTCAAGAAAGAACTCAACGAACGCAACATCGAAATGTTGATACATGGTGGTGCACTCGATGGTTTCGGTAAGAACCGGAAAACATTGGCTATGCACACCGAAATCGAAACTGCCGGATATGAACAGTACATCACAGATTTCAACATCCAGGATCATGACGACTACACATTTGCGGAAAAAGCCGGCTTCGAACGTGCCGCACTCGGGTTCAACCTACGTTATCATCCGGTCTTCATGTATCAGGATGTCAAAAAAAATAAACGTCTTGACGCGCTTGCCGACCTCGACCAAAAACACGTGGTCGTGGTTTTGGCTTACATGAAAGCAAGCCGCGAAATCACAACCAAGACAGGGGAAACGATGGCCTTTGTCACCCTCGATGACGGACACCGTGAAATCGAAGCCGCGGTGTTTGCCGACCTGTACCAAAAGCAGCCGTCACCGCTTACATCCGATGTCAGGATCTACACCATCAAGGCAAAGCAATATCAAGGCAGGAAAACCTATCAAATCGCAAACATCGAAAATATCGATAACGGCTAATTTTTAGCCGTTTATGATAAGAAAAAGATATAGGGCAAATAGGATTTTACGCCATTTTACCGTGAAAAACATACACATATTTGCGATAATGCGAAAACCCTTCCAAAAATTAAACGGCCACAATCATGTAAATAGTGCGCAAAAAATATAACTATGTTTATATTTTATTGAAGTCGCAACTTTTATTTGTTAAAATATAGGCAAATGAGGTAAAATAGAAATAAATGGTGTAAGACTAAAAGAAAGGTGGTACTATTTATGCCATCATTGCTATTGATTCAATGGGGTATCGTAGGTTTTTTCGTATTAATTCACTTTTTGATCGGCTTCAAGAGAGGTACGAGTAAATCCGGATACTATACTGTTGTCAGTATCCTGATGACCATTTTCACCCTATGGCTCGTTTCACTCATCACGATCCGTTGGTTCATTTCACCGGAGGGTTTGCTCAATCTTGTGCAAAACGCGACGGGAAATGGTGTGCCGGCTGATCTCGAGCAGCTGTTTTTAGACCCGAACTTAAGCGGCTTTGTATTCGCTATGATCGATTTGGTCTTGAGACTGCTCGCTTTCTTCCTGATCTATCCGCTACTGAAGTGGGTACTTACCTTCGCAGTCTTTAGAACAGTTTGGAAGCGTGTCGTCCTGAAAGAGTTGTTGAAACGGCAAAATGAAAGAATCAGCAGAGACATCGAGCAACAGACAAGCCCGAGACCTGCCAAAACCAGAAAGAGACTCCAACTCAATGCCCAAAGCCGGCTATTGGGTGGCGCTTTTGGTGCGGTAAGAGGTTTTATTGTTGCTTTTGTTTTGCTTTTGCCGCTTTTGGTACTGGCCAGTTTCACCGCTGGCTTGTCAGAAGGCAGTGAACCACTTGCCAATGAAAACAACGAAATGCAGTTAAGCATCGCTGAACTGCAAAACGATGAAGCCATTCCCGGAGAGTTCCAAGAGCTGATTGACTATTTCAATCAACTCAACCGTGGTCCGCTCGGCTCACTTGCACGCGCGACCAATATCGACCGCTTGCTTTTCGACATGGTATTCACCACCCGGATTGTCACGCCCGACCTCCCGACCGCAAGCATTAATTTCGGTGAGGAGTTCGAGGCCGTCTTCGGCATTGTATCCGTACTCATCGAAGGTGGCTACCTGAGTAGCGACTTTGATGTCGAATCCATTTCAGCGGATAATCTTGATGACTTTGAACAAATTTTTGATTATCTGGGCCGTTCCAATTTGATCGCCTGGGTGATTCCCATCGCTGTCAAGTACGTGGTAGAGAATGTCCTGCCCGAACAAATGGACGGCATCAACCTTTACGACAGGCCTGCCAGCGCCGCTGCGCTCGAGGCTTTTGGCGACATCGTCTGGAGCGAGGAGTTCTCCCGGCTCTATGACGTCATCGAAGCCGTCTTGGAATTTGCTTCGGTTTCCGAGTTGATGATGTATGCCGATAATCCCGAATTATTGGCAGAGTTGACACAGGCTGAAGGTGAGGCATTGGCAGATATCTTCCGTGCCCTCGGACAACTGAAGACATTGACGCTGGTCAACATCGCTGTTGATTATGCGACCACACTTGAAGATCTTCATGAGATGTTAAGCTGGATGACACCGGAAGAAGCAGAAGCCTATTTACAGGATCGTCTGGACTTCATTCTTTCCGATGTCGAGTACTTTGTCGGTGACGAAGGCGTCTTGGCTGACATTGCCAACCTGATTGCATTCTTCTTTGATGACACCTATGATGTCGACCTTTCCGTCCTTTTCGATCTCGAGGATAATCCCGAAGCATTGCTTACTGAAGGTTTTGCTGAATGGTTGGGCGCTTTGATTGATGAATTGATTGAAATTCAATTGGTCATGGAATTGATACCGCTTGGTGTCGATATCGCCATTTACAACACGTTTGGTGAAGATGCTGAATATACGTTTGCTGAAGACTTGATCGAAGCGTTTGAAGACGTTGAATGGGATCAAGAGTTCACCAATATCGGTGACATCTACAAAGAAATCGTCAAGCTTGGCTTGGGCGTTCTCTTTGAAGACGATGCCGACCTTTATGCCTTGATTGATGAACTGGCCGTCGATCACATGCCGACACTGCGTGTGATCGTCCATAAGATTTTCGAAGACAGCCAAATCATCAACAAGACGTTTGAAGTCGCCGCTCCGGCCGTCATCGACCTTGCATTTGAAGATGATGAGGAACTGCGCGACCTGTTACTGACCATCCTGATGGAAGATGATGAACTCATTATCAGCCTGGGTCAGGAAGTCAACACCATTCTTGATATTGTAGAAACCTTATATACTTTCACCACCGTTTCCGAATTGATTGACATGATGGAAATGGATACAGAAGACCAACTGGCATTCATCGATGACCTGCTGACTGATCACATGCCAGCATTACGTGTGATCATTTCACAAGTGTTCGAAGATAGCCAGATTGTCAGCCGAGCCGTCAACCTTGCCACCGCCCGGGTGCTGGCCATGGTCTTTGATGAAGAAGACGATTTATATGACCTTCTGATGACGGTTTTGATCGAAGATGATGAACTCGCCATTGATCTGGTGGCGGAATTCAACACCATCCTTGATATTGTCGAAACGCTTTACACCTTTACAACCCTGTCTGAATTGTTGAGCGTCATGGATGAAGACACAGAGGCGCAACTCGCCTTTGTCGATGATCTCATGACCGACCACATGGCTGCCTTGCGCACGATCATCGGACAGATTTTCGAAGACAGCCAGATTGTCAGCCGTTCACTTGATTTGGCCATGGGACAAGTCTTGAGACTGGTGATCGATGAGGAAGATGAACTATTTGATCTTCTTGAAATCGTCCTGGTCGAAGATGATGCGCTCGCGATCGACATCGTGGCGGAATTCAACACCATTCTTGACATTGTCGAAACGCTCTACACCTTTACAACATTCTCCGAACTCGTGGAAGTGATGGATCAGGACACAGAGGCGCAACTCGCCTTTGCCGACGATGTATTGGTTGACCACATGGCGGCATTGCGCACCATTGTCGGATACATCTTTGAAGACAGCCAGATTGTCACCCGTTCACTTGATCTGGCCATCACACAGGTCCTCGGTCTTGTGGTTGACGAAGATGACAGATTCTATGACTTTATCGAAACGATATTGATTGAAAATGACGAACTCGCCATTGACATGGCCTTGGAGTTCAACAACATCCTTGATATCGTCGAATCCCTTTATGCCTTCACCACGCTGTCAGAATTGATAGGCGTCGGTGATTTCGAGACGCAGGAACTGGTTGAATTTATCGGCCGTTTCGGTGCGATTGATGAAGCAGAATTTGATCAACTGCATGATGCGGTGCTCAGCCTGCAAGTCCTTGCACGCATGGGGGCCTCCGAATTACAGTTCATCAAGGACGAGATGGAAATCGACATGCTCTATGTGCCGACAACCGTCGACCTTGGTGCCGATCTCTCCACCGTTCTCGGACTGGCTTATCACGTTGCCTTGTACGTCAATGACGCGTTGGTCGTGACGCCGGACTATGAAGACATTGACCTTGCACCTTTGTTTGCCGACCTTGAATTCAGAGCCTATCTGATGAGCACGGAAGCAGACAAACATTCCGATCTTATTCTTGCCAACATCGCTTATCTGCTCCAAACCATGAGCGAAGATGAAGAAGGCATTGGACAATTCCTGTTCCTGCCGGATGTCTTGGCGGATGCCGATCCGGAAAGCGAATTGTGGGTTGCTGAGATCAACGCTTTGCTTGAAGCGGTCTTTGATCTTGCCGCCTACTTTGTCGACTCGCCTTATCTGACACTCTCATTAAATGGCATCAATGCGCTGACAGAAGACATCGGTGCGGTCCAACTTGGTCTTGTGACCCAGTTTGCCGACATGGCCGAAGTCGACGCAGCCTTTGGTGGTTTTGATGCATCCATGATTTTCAGAAGCAGCGTGCCGGCTGTCATCGACGGACTTGAAATCGAGCTTGTCGAAGGATTTGTCCTGGCCACGCCTGACCTGGTCATTGAAGACAACATGTTGCTTGCAGGCGTTCTTGGAGAAACCATCCAAGCGGTTGCCAACTTCCTGCATGAACTGAATGACACGCTTGGATTCGCGACCGTCGCCGATTTGACGGATAACGAAGACATGCTGTTATTCCTTGAAGCATACAACGAAGTCAGTATCACCGCCATCAACACGTTGGTCGGTGCCGATCTGCTACGTGGCATCATCAGCGACGCGCTGCTCAGCCCTGACGTCCAGGCATTTGTCCGTGAAACGGTCAATGCCGGCGTCGAAGGTCTGACCGTCAGCAGTGATTTCTTCGCCTTTGAAAGAAGCAATGGTCTGACCACACAAGATCTGGCCGACCTGTTGATTGCCATCCATGCCCTTCAGATCACACGTGATGTGATTGAAGCGCCAGATATGCATGTGTTTGCCTATCTTGCCACTTTTGATGATGCGAAACTCAATACCGTATTTGATGCACGCATGTTGCGTGAAATCATGACGTTCGTCATCACCGATATCGGTGTGATGGAATTTGTCGCCGGCATGATCGAGGAACAACTTGATGCCGCCTTGGCTGATATCGAAATGCTCCAAGACATGGATTTTGGCGATCTGCTTGATGTCATGCCCATCCTTGAATACATCGCCAGCATCCGTGGAGATGACGGGCTGTTCGACGTGTTCGAGATCAAGAACCTGATCAAGACCGTCAACACGCTCGGCCTGACCACCCTTTATGACCTGGACAACTTTGAGGACATCGCATATATCCATCAAGTGATTGCCACAACCGGTGTCGTCGAACAGTTGTTTGCATCCGAACGCATCCATCGCAGCCTCAGCTATTCGTTGACCAATCCGGAGACCCATGAAATCCTGGCCGAACTAGTCTCGTCGGTCCTTGAGGAACTCACTGGTGTCCCGCATGCGTTCGATCCCGAACTCTTCAATCTGAACCAGCCGAAATATAATCTGTTCGAATTCAACACACACTTTGGTTGGTTGATCAATGTGGCCGACATCAAGCAATTGCTGTTGTCGGCAACCCGTGTTGACTGGTTGGCCATTCCGATCGGTGAACAGGAAACCACGCTTGATCTCGTATTTGCCTTGGTGGATTACTTCATGACAGAGGATCGATTTGATGTGACTCACATCGACTACATCCTGAACTCGAAGATCATCATGGCTGTCATTGACAAGGCCATCAACCTTGAAACCAATGACTACGGGTTGCAAGAATACTATGTTTCGGTCATCAACAACATGTTGCCTGATTTCGGCATTGACTTTCTTGATGGTGTCGAATTCACCGACAACCTGCTTGCCATGCGTGGCATCTCAGATGAACAAGGCGTTCTAAAAGCTTCCGAGCTTGTCGCCATCCTCAAGACCGTCCAACTGGTCGGACTCAAGGTGGACTTTGACAATATCACGCTTGATACCGCGCTTGGCTTCATTGATACCGATGACAACGAGAATGACATTGAGGACTATGAGGAACTGTTCCAGTCGACTATTCTGCTAAGCTTGATCACCAATGTCTTGGGCGAACCCGCCGTGATTGACATCCTGCGTGGCTTTGCCGAACCGATCATTGATGAATTCCTGGCTTCAGACGCGCTGTTCAACGGACTTGTCATCGACCTCGAACCGATCCTGTTGATTCCTTCGAAGATTGTCGATGAAGATGGCAACTTCGATTACATGGATGTTCGTGGCGTGCTGGTCACCCTGAATCGTCTGGGTGTCGGCGGCTTCGACAACATCCTCGATGATCTATTGAATATTCCGCTTGATGCGTTGTATGTCCTGGTTGAAATCGAAGAAGATGGCGTCAACGGACTGCGTTTCCTTGCCGACACGAAGACCATTCGTCTCATCTTTGATGCCGCCTTAAAGCAAGACGGTGCCATCGAATGGGGCCTTGGCCTTGCCAGTGCCAACCTTGGCATCGATCTGAACGGTATGGATCTGACATTCGGCACACAATTCGATGATGAGACGGGCGCATTGTCCGCGGATCATTTCTATGAACTGCTGCTGGCGCTTGCCACTGTTGACATCAACGCGATTCTGGCCGAAGAGGATACGCTTGCCATCGTACTCGCCCTGCTTGACGAACCTTTCACGCACGTGCCTGGCGATGCGCTGCTCCATCTTTATAATTCCGCGATTCTTGTCCATCTGATTTCCACGGCAATCGAATATGAAGCGCTTCAGAACTTTGCGGTCGACATGCTGAACGGCATCTTGGAGGATATCATCGCCGGCCTGTCTCCTGATCTTACCGTCAGGGCGCTCACGGCCGAGGAACTAGGCATCTCTTATGCCTTGATCGACGAACCTGCCACCCGCGCGTTGCTAGTTGCCATCCGCAATACCGGTATCCGTAGCCTGGGTGAAGCACTCGAACTGGATACGATTCCCAAGATTGTCGAACAACTGAACCTTGAGAACAATCGTTCCATCCTGCTCAATCTGCTGAACGCACCACTGGTCAAACATGTCATCAGCACCGTGTTACTCAACGATCTTTGGAGCGACGTCGCGGCCCAGTATGTCAATTTGATGGGTGCCGACTTCGATATTGAAATTGATGCTGAACTGCTTGTCATCGATCCAGCGCTTGTCGGTGCAGACGGCTATCTCAACATGACACACATCCTTGAATTGATCGTCGTGGCTTATGTTGTCCTGACCGTTGATACCGAATTCACACCGGAGACCTTGCGCAAACTGGAAGACAACCTGCGCTTCGTCGGTGTGCTTCAGCCACGGATTGACCACATCCTGGATTCGACAATCCTGCATAACTATATCTATCGCATCCTCACCGACCAGGGCATGAAGGAACTCGCCGCTGATCTGCTCACCGCGCAACTCGAATCATTGGGTCTTGAGTTGACCATCAATGCCGACCGTTTCAATGTTCCACCGGCCGCCTTTGAAAACAACCAGCTCAAACGTTCCGAAGTGTATGCGTTACTGGGTGCGTTCAACGAACTCAACCTTGACAGCTTTGACGATTTTGGCAACTTCATGGATATCGATTATGTCTACGACGTGATCGACAGCACCTTGGTGATCGAGAAACTGTTCTCATCGCTTTGGGTCCATGTCAGCGTCAGCAAGTTCTTCACCGATCTGGCTGCCCTGGGAGAGATTGCTGATATCGCCACCGCTTACATCAAACTTTATACAGGTATCGACCATACCATCACCTATGAAGACCTTGACTTTACAGAAGCCAAGTACGGATTGTTCTATCATGATGCCGAAACAGAAGAGATGCTTCTCCATGTTTCCGAAATCAAGCAATTCCTGCTTGCCGGCACCAGAATCAACTGGCTCGATCTCGAGATCAGTGATGACCTGAATGCCGTGACCGATATCCTTGATCTTATCATGGCTGAAGGCACAGACAATGTCCGCAACATCGACTTCATGCTCGAGTCCAAGATGTTGGTCGCCGTGCTCGACAAGCTGTTGAACATGGAAACCGACCCGATCGGCCTGAGATTGTTCTACACCGAACTGCTCAACACCTACCTGCCGCAACTCGGTATCGAACTGCTTGAGGATGTCGTGCTTTCCGACAACATCCTGACCATGCGTGGCGTAAGCGATGAGAACGGTGTCTTGAAGGCATCTGATCTGATTGCCATCTTTGATGCGCTTGAACTGCTTGATATCGCCGACGGCTTTGCTGTCGAGAAACTGTTCATGTTCATCGGACGTGATGCCAACGGCAACGGTGTCGAAGACTATGAAGACCTGTTCGCCTCCAAGTTGTTGCTCAGCTTGTTGACCAACGTCCTGTTCGAGGAAGACCTGCTTGATCTGGCCGCCGGCCTGATCGAGGAGATGCTTGATGACCTGTTGGCGTCAGACGCCATGTTTGAAGGTCTCGAACTCGACCTGCATCCGCTGGTGCGCATCCCGCAACAAATCATCGACGCGGAAGGCAACTTCGACTATATGGATCTGCGCCGGATTATCACGGTGCTCGAATTGCTTGGCGTCACCGAATACATGACATCCACGACACCGACCCAAACCATGGCCACCTTCTTCGATGAATTGAACGCGATTCCGCTTTATGCCCTGCAAATCCTGGCTGAAGGCCAGGTCAATGGTGATAACGGACTGCTCTACATCGCACAGACCAAGATTATCCGTGCGCTCTTCGACGCCGCCTTCAAGCAGGAAGGCCTGATTGACTGGGGTCTCGAATTCGGTACTGATACGCTTGATATCGACCTGACAACCCTCAATCTCGTCTTTGGCACACAATTCGATGATGAGAACGGCGTGGTCTCCGTCGATCATCTATATGAATTCTTGCTGGCGCTCGCCGCCATCGACGTTAAAGCGGTCCTGGACCAGGTAGATTCGCTCTACATCGTCCTTGCCTTGCTTGACGAACCATTCAGTTTCACATCTGGCGACCGCCTGTCCCATCTTTATAATTCGGACATCCTTGTCCATATCTTAAGTGAAGTCATTGAGAACCCGGAAATTCAAAACTTCGGTGTCGACATGCTCAATGACATCCTTGCCGATGTCGTTGCCCAGTTGTCGCCTGACATTTCCGTGCGCCCGCTGACCGCAGCCGAACTCGGTTTGACTTACGACCATTTTGACCAACCCGCCACACGTGCATTGCTGGTCGCCCTGCGTAACACCGGCATCCAGACCCTGAGCGAAGCGCTTGAACTGGATACGGTCCACAAGATTGCAGACCAGCTCAACCTTGTCAACAGCCCCGTGAAACTGTATGATGTCTTGAACGCACCATTGGTCAAACATATCATCAGCACCGTGCTGCTCAATGATTTGTGGACGGATATCACCGCCCAATATGTCAACCTGCTGGCCGCTGATTTCGGCATCGAGATCGATGCGGACCTGCTGGTGATCGACCCGGCGCTTGTGGGTGCCGACGGCTATCTTGACATGATGGACATCGTTGACCTGCTCGTGGTCGGTTATGTCATCGTCTCGCTTGACACCCAGTTCACACCGGCAACCTTGCGCAAGCTTGAGGACAACCTGCTGTTCATCGGCAAGAACCAGACACAGCTCGACCACATCCTGGATTCTGAAATCCTGATGACCTATGTCGATCGTATCCTGCTTGACATCCGCTTCAAGGAGCTTGCCGCCGATTATGCCAACGACCAGCTTGAAGCCTTGGGTCTCGCCGTGGTCCTGCAACCTGATGCCCTGAACGTGCCCGCCATCGCGCTTGATGAGAACGGGCGGATCAAACGCTCTGAAGTTCATGCCTTGCTGGCCGCTTTCAACGAGCTCAACCTTGGAAGCTTCGATGAATTTGAAAACTTCACCGACCTGGGCTATGTGTATGACAAGATCTACAACACGACCTTTGTCGAAAAGCTGCTTGTGTCCAAGTGGGTCCATGTCAGCCTGAGCAAGGTCTTCACCGACGAGAACATCCTGAATGAACTGGCCGGACAGGCTTCGGCCTACCTGGAACTGTACACCGGTGTCGATCCCGAACTGTCGGGCGGCGACCTTGACTTCACACAAGCCAAGTATGGCCTGTTCTATCATGATGCCGAAACCGATGAACTTTTGATCAAGCCGATCGAAGTCAAGCATTTCCTGCTGGCTTTAACGCGCATCGACTGGCTGAACCAGACCTATGCCTCCGACCTCAGCGTCGTGGCCGACATCGTTGACATGCTGCTCGCCAGCGGCAACGACGGCATCCGCAACATCGACTTCATGCTTGAATCGAACATGCTGCTTGCCATCTTTGACAAACTGTTGAACCTTGAAACCGACGAACTCGGTCTCAAGGATTACTACACTGCGGTGTTGAACAGGTTCTTGCCTGAGTTTGGTCTTGACATCGAGCTTGGCGGCAACGCCCTTGCCCTGAGGGGCATCAGCGGAGCCGACGGCGTGCTCAAGGCCTCTGAAATCACCGCCATTCTGACCATCGTCGACCTGTTGAAGCTTGACCAACCGTTCACCGCTGACATCGTCTTCGACTTCGTCGGCGTCGATGCCAACAACAACGGTGTTGAAGACTTCATCGACCTGTTCGCTTCGAACATCGTCCTCAGCATCCTCACCAACGCGCTCAGCGAACCAGGCATCCTTGACTTGGCGAAGGATCAGCTCGAGCAGGTGATCGACAGCTTCGCCCTGATCAGCGATTATACGTTCGATCTTGATGCGTTCCTGGCGGTTCCCGCCCTCATCGTCGATGCCGAAGGCAATTTCGATTACATGGATCTCAGACGCATCTTTGTCACGCTCGAACAACTGGGCATCCAATCAATCAATGATTTCGACAGCATCGGACTTGACGCGCTGTTCATCCTGATCGAATCGCAAGAGGAAGGACTCAACGGCCTCGAGAATGTCGCTCACTCCAAACTTGTCCGTTATCTTGTCGATGCGATGCTGAAGCAAGACGTGCTCTCTGACATCATCGTCGATCTTGCCGAAGAATTCGCCGGCATCAACTTGGCCGCTTTCGAAGTCACATTCGATGCGTTCGATGATGCCGACGGCAGACTTGCGTATGATCATTTCTATGAACTGCTTGTCGCATTGGCGGCGGTCAACACCAATGACATCACCGAAGGCGTCATCCGCCTTGGCATCCTGTATGAATTGCTCGATGAGCCGTTCACCCTGGTTCCGGGCGACCGTCTTTCCCATGTGTACAATTCCGATATTATCACGCACATCCTGCGTGAAGCGGTGGAAAGCACCGGCCTTCAGAACTTCCTGGTCGACCTGGTCAATGACAACCTTGAAGACCTGGTCCAAAGCCTGGACAACCGTCTGACGGTCCGCGCCCTGACGCGCGAAGATCTCGGTTTGACATTCGCCCTCTTTGATGAGCCGGCGATGCGTGAGCTGATCCTGGCCGTTCAAGGCACAGGTGTGGTCACCATTCCGGAAATTCTCAGTTTGACGAACCTTGACCTGATCGCCGAACAACTCCATTTCGTCACCACCGCATCCAAAGTCATGCCGTTGCTTGAAGCACCGCTGGTCCATCATGTGATCAGCACGGTCCTCCTGCTGGATATCATTCCGGATGTTGGTGCACAATACATCAACCTGCTGGCTGCTGACTTTGGCATTGAAATCGAATCTGATCTCCTTGTCCTCAGTGAGAAGCTGCTGGATGAAGAAGGCATGGTCGCGGTCGAGCATATCTTTGATGCGCTCGTGGCAGCCTATGCCGCCATCACCACCGGCACCGCCTTTACACCTGAATACTTGAGAAACCTTGAAGGCATGACCACCATTGCCGGCATCACCCGGCAACGGATTGATTTCATCCTGGCCTCCGACTTCCTGATGACCTATGTCGATCGCTTGATCCTGGATGAAGGCGTGAAGGAAATCGCCGCTGATCTGTTAAGCGAACAACTCAGAGCCCAAGGCCTCGATGTCACCATCAATCCTGAATTGCTGAATGTGCCGATGGCCGCCCTTGAAGAAGATGGCAGATTGAAGACCAGCGAAGTCAAGGCGATTCTCATCGCCTTCAATGAACTCAATCTGGGCAGCTTCGATGATTTCAACAACTTTGGCAACATTGATTACATCTACAGCAAGGCGAACAACACGACCTTTATCGAAAAACTCTTCGTCTCGAAGTGGATCCATGTCTCCCTGAGCCGCGTCTTCACTGATGAGAACGTGCTTGCGGCATTGGCCGAGGGCGCTTCCACAGTGCTCCGCCAACAGTTGGGCATCGAACATGACTTCGACGCGGAAGACTTCGACTTCACCCTTGAACAATATGACTTGTTCGTCTATGATGAAGAACTTGATGAACTTTTGATCAAGCCGATCGAAGTCAAGCGCTTTGTCGTTGCCGCCACCCGCATCAACTGGCTGACGGTCTCACTGGGAACAGGACCAGAAATTATCAACAATGCCGCTGATCTCTTGCTTGATACCGGCACCGATGGCATGCGCAACATCGACTTCATGCTTGAATCGAACATGCTCCTGGTCATTCTTGACAAGGTGCTGAACTTCGAATATAGCACACTCGGACTGGCAGATGTCGCGATTGAATTCGCCAACGGCCTGTTCGAAGACATTGCTTTCTTTGAAGGACTGGTGCTCACACCAGACATCCTTTATTATGATTCACGCGCGCTCGATGAGAACAACATGTTGACCAGAACAGAAATCGTGAAACTGATCGAAGCCGCATCCTTGCCGAACCTCAGACAGACCATCTATGTCGGCACCTTCTACAACCTGGTTGAATCAGGCGACTTCAGCAGACTGTTCGAATCTTATATCCTTTACAGCCTGATTTCAAACGTCTTGACCGATGAAAACATCCGTGCTTTCGGCATCGCCATGGTCAATGACATGCAGAGCCTGGCCGTGATTCCCGAATCGTTCCTTGAGTTCGATCCGATCCTCATGGACGGCAACCTGATCAAGGTCGAAGAATTCGAGAACCTGCTCATCGCCCTTGACAGCCTCGGCTTAACCACCCAGGCGGCTCTGGACAGCCTTAACCTGAATACATTCACCGGCCTTGTCGGTCGCAACATTGACGACGGCAAGGACGATCTGGATCGTCTGCTTGACTCCGGCATCATCTACATCCTGCTCGACAAGGTCCTGAAGTTTGAAGGTCTTGGTGAGTTTGTCGCCGGTATTCTGGCTGATGCGCTTGACCGCGATATCGTCTATGTTGACTTGACACCGCCAGCCATCATGCTGGGCGGACCAAGCCTTGATGCAATCGAAGTCGGACGCGTGACCAAACAAGAATTCAGAAACATCATCGTGGCACTTGATCTGCTTGACCTTCAAGCGTTGGCGGGTGGTGCCGAATTCGGCATCGACACAATCACCGACCTTGTGGATTACAACGATCCAAACGATGACTTCACCACCGTGCTTGCATCCGATTACATCTACCTGCTCCTGGCACGTGTCTTTGAAGATGAAACAACCAGCGACGCCTTTGGTGGCTTCTTGAGCAATGCCTTCGGTGAAGATGTCGAAGTCGACCTTTCCGCACCTGAAGATGCGAAGGGCACGACCGGCATCGAAGCGGGATACATCACACGCGTTGAATTACGCAAACTGATGATTTCTGTGAAACTGCTCGGCATCACCGGCCTGCCGGATGAGGATTCGATTGATATCACGACCATCATGGATATGATCGGCCGTAACGATCTCGATCCGCTCATGGACGATTTTGAAATCTTCCTTGATTCACTCTACCTGCAAGCCAAGCTTTCAATGATTCTCCTCTCAGACGGCGTGATCGAACTGATTTCGGGCGAAGGCGCCCTGTTCGATCCGGTAGACTTCTGGTTGCCGGCCAACGCTTATTACTTCACACAAACCGACCGGATGGTCAAACTGGAGCTTTACAACCTGTTTGCCGGACTGAAGGTCTTGGGTATCGACGATCTTGAAGACTTCGACCTGGGCGTTGACACTGTCACCAGCCTGAGTGAAGCCGATATCGACGTCATCCTCGACTCTGCTTACCTCTATACGATCCTCGACTTGGTCATCAA
>RECG01000024.1 GCA_007692425.1 Acholeplasmataceae bacterium
TGCATTCGCCAAAATCCGCTTCGACCTCATAATAGGTTTCCGGGACGAACGCCTCGATTTTCTTTTCCAGGTCGACAATCAGTTTGAGGGCGACACTTTGGACCCGGCCGGCCGACTTGGATTTGATTTTGATTTGCAATAATTTTGAAAGTTTGAAGCCGATGATACGGTCAAGGATGCGGCGTGCTTCTTGCGAATTGACCAGATTTTGGTCGATTGGCCTGGGGTGGTTAAGCGCATCCAGGATGGCGGATTTGGTGATTTCCCTGAAAACGATGCGATTGGGTGAGTCGGGGTCGAGTTTCAGGACCTGGGCCAGATGCCAACCGATCGCTTCGCCTTCGCGGTCGGAGTCGGTGGCGATCAAGACGTCACGGTTCTTGCTCTTGTTGATGAGTTCCTTGACGACATTGGCTTTGCCTGGAATGATCGTATAGTTCGGAGTGAAGCGATTTTCAATATCAAGACCGAGTCCGTCCACGCCAGTCGTCGCCAGATCACGGATGTGTCCTACCGACGACAAAACGAGCACATCGTTTCCGACGTAGCTGCCGATGGTCTTGGATTTAGATGGCGATTCGACGATGATCACTTTGTTGCGCATGGCCCTCACTCCATTTTCACATCCATTATAGTGGCTATTTTTGGTTTGTCAAGTGATAAGTCATCAATCCCTTTCCTTATATATTTAATAGAAATATATAGGTTTTTTTTCGTCTTATATTATGGGATTTTCACGATAATTGCTTGTCATCGAGAAAGACAGGCAAAGAAAAAGCACATGTGCTGTGCCTTGTCATGATTATGATGATGCTTTTGTCATCAGTGCTTTGACGGGCTTGAATGATTGACGATGGATTGGCGTGATCCCGTGTGTCCGCAAGGCTTGCAGGTGTGCTTCTGTCGGATAGCCTTTGTTTTGGGCGAAGCCGTATGCCGGAAATAGACGGTCCATTTCTTTCATGTAGGCGTCACGGGTCGTTTTGGCGATGATGGACGCAGCGGCAATACTGATGGACTGGGCATCGCCCTTGATGATGCTTTGATGAGGCATATCGAGATGTAGCGGCATGGCATCAATCAAGACATGCTCGGGACGGATGCCAAGTTGATCAATCGCACTGATCATGGCCTGACGGCTGGCCCTGTAAATATTGATGGTGTCAATCTCCTCGACGGAGGAGAGGGCGATGCCGATGGCTAGCGCATGATGCTTGATTTCTGTCAATGCCAGTTGCCTTTGTTTCTCAGACAACTGCTTGGAATCACGCACATGCTTGAGCCGGGCACCTTTTTTTAAAATGACGGCGGCCGCCACCACCGGTCCGGCCAACGGCCCTCGTCCCGCCTCATCGACACCGGCAATCAGGTCAATGCCTTTTGCATAAAGTTCATGTTCAAAACGATACAGGTCAGGGACGGTCAAAAGTCAACCCTCCCAACTGTTTGTTACGGATATCGGTCAACAAGATCTGATAGACGCGTTCTTCATCAATGTCGCCACCCTTGGTCAACGCACCACGGGTCTTGCCGATGGCATGGATCAATACGGGAGGGTCCAAGGTTTCGGTATCGAGCCCGTAACGGGTGACCAACCTGCCCGGGTATGCTGTTTTCAAGAAACTGATGGCATAATGCGCCACATCATATTCAGGCAGCACCTTGTCCTTGATGGCGCCGGTGATGGCCAGATGGTATCCCACCTTGGGGTCATCGAATTTGGGCCAAAGGACACCGGGCGTGTCAAGGAGTTCAAAATCATCACCAAGCTTGATCCACTGTTGCGCCCGGGTGACACCGGGTGTGTTCGCAGTGCGGGTTGCCTTGGTGCGGGCGAGACGGTTGATCAAAGTCGATTTGCCGACATTGGGAATGCCGAGGATCATGGTGCGGAGCGGTCTTTCTTTGAGACCTTTGGCCTTTTCACGGGCCAACTGTCCAGCCAGCAGGTTTTTGGCGGCCGTCTTGATCTTGCTGACGTTTTTTCCCGATTGGGCATCAAGCGCCAAGACGGCGTAGCCTTCTTCCTGATAATGTCTGAGCCAATGATGCGTCATCTGTTCATCCGCCAGGTCCATCTTGTTGAGCAGGATCAAGACCGGCTTGTTTTTCGTCACTTTACGGATTTCCGGATTCATGCTCGACAAGGGCAGCCTGGCATCAAGCAAGATGCAGACCATGTCCATCAATCCAAGTTTCTCACGGATTTCCCGCAAGGATTTGAACATGTGTCCGGGAAACCATTGAATTTGTTTGACTTGGTTCATCGGACACCTCCGAGCGGCCATAGACGTAAAATGACCTTGCCGACGATGTCGCCTTCACGTACCGGACCAAAGCCGCGGCTATCCAATGATGAAGCAGCGTTGTCGCCAAAAGTCAAGACTTGCCCGACCTTCACAATGCCGTTGTCAAGGGCTTGTTCGAGATTGGCTTTCTGGTCTTCTGAAACGGTGTAGATGGCATCAAAAGGTGTTTTCGTGATCATGCCGTTGATCCTGACCTGGTAACGTTCCGTCACTTCATGATAGTTGACAAACTCGACCAGGTCGCCTGGCATGGCCATGATCCGCTTGACAAAATAGATCTCGGCGCGCATCTCACCGGTTTTCGGATCCATAAAGGACATCGGTGGGACTAACTCATAATCGGCTTGGGTGATCCGGATGACCACCACATCGTCACGTGTCGGCTTGTAGGCAAAATGATAAATAAGAATCCGGTCGCCGTTTTCCAAAGTCGGATGCATCGAACTTTGTGAGACATCCGAAGGCAGGATGATGAAGGTGAATAAAATAAAAATGGACATCATGGAGAGACTTAAAAAAGAAAGCCAATCCAAAAACTCATAATGGATCTTGAAACGTTTGACGGAAAGGTTCTTCGGTCGCTTGGTGTCATAAATGATCAACACCGCTGATGTCAACGACACCAGCACCGCAACAACAAAACCGGCCATGCCCCAAGGTAGGAACAGCCGGGAGACGTCATACGCATAAAAGATGATGGTGATCGCCATCAGGATGATCGTCAAGGCGAACACCCGATAGGCCTTGTTCAATGTCATGTTGCCTCACTTCTTGGTGACAGGGTCACTGATCGTGGCCCAGGATGTGTTTCAGTTCGGTGATGTTGACCAGCACTTCGCGGGCCTTGGTGCCCTGACCAGCGGTGACAATCTGGTATTCTTCCAGCATTTCAACGAGTTTTTGAGCCCGGTTGAAGCCGATTTCAAATTCTTTCTGAATGTTGTTGATGGAGGCGTTGCCGTTTTGCACGACAAAATACGCCACATCCTCGAACAAGTCATCAGAAGCCGCCTCGCGCATCTTGACCTGTTGTTTTAACTCATCATGGCCGAAGATGTAACTGGGTGCCTGCATGCTGCGGATATAGTCGGTGACAGCATAAATTTCGTCATCGGGGATAAACGCGCCTTGCAGGCGGTGCGCACGGTCGGTGCGCCTGAGCAGCATATCGCCTTTTCCTAAAAGGTTTTCAGCACCGGCACCGTCCAGAATCGTGGTCGAATCGACAAACGATGAGACCTTGAAGGCAATGCGGACCGGGATGTTCGACTTGATTGTCCCTTTGACAACATCGGTCGTCGGACGCTGGGTCGCGACCAAAAGATGGATGCCGGCCGCCCTGGCCTTCTGGGTCAGTCGCTGGATCGCATCTTCGACATCATGGGCGGCGACCATCATCAGGTCGGCCAGCTCATCAATGACAATGACGATGTAGGGCATCTTGTCCTGGTCGATCAGACCGCGCTTGACGCTGTCATTGTATGATCTGATGTCACGGCTACGGCTGCTGGCAAACGTCTGATAACGTTTTTCCATTTCGCCGACAGCCCAGGAAAGCGCCGAAGCGGCGACTTTGGCATCAGTGATGACCGGTGTGACCAGATGAGGCAAGTCGTTATAAGGTGCCAATTCAACCATCTTGGGATCAATCATGATCAAGCGGAGGTCTTCTGGTGTGTTTTTTAACAAGAGACTGATCAAAAAAGTGTTGACACATACGGATTTACCACTGTTGGTGGCACCCGCAATCAAGCCGTGCGGCATCGATTGGATGTCGACATAAATGTTTTCACCATCGATGTCGACACCGAGCGCAACCTTGAGCGGATGGTCGACATCTTCCAAAAATTCACGGGTGTCGACGACATTGCCGAACGCGACAATCTCGGTTTTGACATTGGGCACTTCCAATCCGACATAAGGCTTGCCCGGAATCGGCGCTTCGATGCGAAGGGCCTTGGCGGACAGGTTCATCATCAGGTTGTCATGGATATTCAAGACACGCTTGACATTGACGCCCGGTTCCAGGGCGATTTCATAACGGGTGACGGTCGGGCCTTTTTTACTGCCGCTGACCTGTCCTTCGATGCCAAACTGCTCCAAGGTCCGGTTGATGACATCAATCTGGTCCAAAAGCCATTGCGGCTGTTCGTTCGTGTCCCGTTCTTTCTTGCTGAACAGTTTGACACTGGGCAGTTTATAGCCTGAGTCCGGTTTGACATGGAAAGTGGGTTCAGGTTGTGTGGTCGGAACCGGCGTGGACATGTCATCATCTTCATCCAATAAATCACCGAAACTGGTACTGACGACAGGTGCGGACGGTTCAACCGGTGTGCGTCTGTATGTCTCAACTACCGGTTCGGATGGAACCGTTGGCTTTTCTTCCATGACAGGCGCCACATGTGCCACTTGTTTCGGTTCCGGTTCAACCTTGAAAGGCATGTCTTCCCTGGGTTCCTTGGATGGAATCGCCTTTTTCGAGATGGGACGGATGATCTTGCGTTCAACTGGTTGCTTGACCGGTTCTGCTGGTTCGTCCTCATACGTCTGGCCACCGAACATGTCGGTTCGCGTCTTGTTGCTGACGATATTGGTGAACTCGTAATACTTGTTGCCGTATTTGGCCTTGGCCTCTTCTTCACTCATCTTTTTCTTGGTCCTGAACGCGTCAAAACGACGGGTGGTGTCACCCGTGTCTTTGACGGTGAAAGGCACGGTCACGATGTCTTTGACGTGACGACCGAAGATGGGTGAGATGAAACGTGAGGACTTGTAGACGTGCTTGCCCCTGATGCCCTCGAGTTTGACAAACTGGAAAATGACAAAGGGTTCTTGTTCAATGGTCATCTCTTGATGGTCTTTGTTTTTTCTCATTTTTGATCACCTGCTTCTTTGAGTTCCTCGGCGAGTTCTTCGTAAATCTTATCGACACCGGTGTCAATCACCTTTTCTACATCAAACACTTTCTTACTGTAAATCTTATACGTTTCTTCACCCGTGATGGCGATGATGGCCAGGCCGATTTTAACCAGGGCGGCATTGACCGACTTCTCGATGATGCCCTTGCGGATCCAATAGACCGGATTGACGGCATTGATGACCGCCACGGTTGATTTGGCCACTTCGCCGACATTGTATTTTCTGGCTGTCTTCATGATGGCGCTGTTGTCGATAGATGACTTGACATCGTTCATTTCGACGATTTTGCTAAGCGTCCAACCCCGAAACAGTTTCAGGATGCGGCTGGAAAACAATTGATCGATGCGGTTGGTGATGTAATGGTTGAGATGAAGGGTCTCATCGATGGTCAGTTCGAGATAAGGGTATTTTGATTTGGGATAAAACTTCTTGGCGATGTCAACCGACAGTTCACGTGTCAGATTGGTCAGATGTCTGGGATAGCCAATCTCATCACGACGTTTTTTATCTTTGAACTGGAGTTGTGCATCGGCAATCAGCCACTTGATTTCCTCTTCATCGATGTCTTGTTCATCGGTTTGACGCAATTTTAAATTTTTATTCAAGCTTTTCAACACGGCATAAAGATAAATCAAAAAGAGCACCAAAAAGCCGACACTGATGCCGAGCAGGAAGCTGACAAGCGTCCAAAAATCAAAATTGATTTGGCCGAGCGAAAACATGGTATGCATCAAATGCCTCCCCTACTAGACTATTATATCATTAAACCATCAACATATGCACGCATCGTTTTTGTCAAGATTATGGATGGTTTCATCTGTTTGACTTGATTTATCCGGTGATTATGGGATAATAAAAAAGAGGTGAAACCGACATGCGCGATTTGATTGCTTGCGACCTCGATGGCTCATTGCTGGATCATCGCAGCGAAATTTCGAAAAAAAACCAGCAGGTATTGACTTATCTGCGCAACTTGGGACATGTGGTTGTGTTGGCGACGGGCCGCCCTTTCAGCGGTGCCATCGCCAAGTATCGTCAGTTGGATTTGACCACCGCACTTGTCACCGACAACGGCGGTTCGATCCAAAACCCTTCCGATCCTGGGTTCCCGAGACAAAAAACGTATATTCCCGTTGATGTCATGCACCGTCTGTTCATCAACACCAAGGCATGGTTGTCATCGGCCTTTTTCAGTGTCGAAGATGTCGTCTATGCCTACCAATACGATGCCCGGCTGGAGGCCATCTTCAGCGGCATGAACAGCGGTCGTGTCATCCATGGTCCTTTGAGTGCGTTCGCGGTTGAACCGACGGGCATGATTTTTTTGGTTTTCAGCACGCATTCAGAGTCCTTTGAGCAATACATCGCATCAGAGTTCGCACACACGTTGTCTTACCGGAAATGGGGTGGCGATAGAAAACATACCGTCTATGAAATCTATCTGAAACATGTGTCGAAATCGTCCGCCTTAAAATATTTGTTGGACTATTACGACATTCCTAAAGAACGATTGATTGCCTTTGGTGACGGCCTTAATGACATCGAGATGATCAGGGATGCACACCTCGGTGTGGCCATGCTCAATGCCGATCCGGAGGTCAAGGCGGTCGCCAAGGACATCACGCCCTTCTCAAACGACGAGGATGGCATCGCCCATTATCTGATCAAACATTATCAACTTGATGTTGAAAAGTAAAAACCCCGTCAAGGGGTTTTATTGATAAACTGGCGTTGCAAGAGGGATTCGAACCCCCGACCGACGGCTTAGAAGGCCGTTGCTCTATCCAACTGAGCTATTGCAACCGGTCATTCGGCCATGATTATTATAACCCAATCAAGGCCGAATGTAAAGGTCATTCAGTTTCAAACTGGCTGTGGTAAAGATCAGCGTAAAAGCCACCTTTGGCGAGTAATTGCTCGTGCTTGCCCTGTTCGATGATATTGCCGTCGTTCATGACGAAAATCATGTCCGCGTGACGGATGGTCGACAACCGGTGGGCAATGACGAAACTGGTGCGGTTTTTCATCAATGTCTCCATCGCACGTTGGATCTGGACTTCGGTACGGGTGTCGACATTGGAAGTCGCTTCATCTAATATAAGCATCGGCCGGTCGGCCAGCATGGCACGACTGATGGTCAAGAGCTGGCGTTGTCCCTGACTGATGTTTTCGCCTTCTTCGGCCAGCATGAACTCATATCCGCTGGAAAGTGACTCGATAAAGTGATGTGTCTGGGCGAGTTTCGATGCCGCAATCACATCATCCCTGGTCTTGTCATCAGATCCATAGGCGATGTTTTCATACACCGTGCCTTCGAACAGCCAGGTATCCTGAAGGACCATGCCGAACAGGCGTCTGACATCGGACCGTGACATGTCCCTGATGTCGGTGCCATCAATGGTGATGGATCCGGATTTGATTTCATAGAAACGCATCAGAAGGTTGACAATCGTGGTCTTGCCGGCACCGGTCGGACCGACAATCGCGACTTTCTGACCGGGTTTGATCTCGGCATTGAAGCCCTTGATGACATCCACATCCGGCGTATAACCGAAATAGACATCCTTGAAGACTACATGTCCCTTGACTTTTTCGAGCGATTTGAGATCCTCGCGCTCGGGGCTTTCTTCCGGTTGTTCGAGCAGTCCGAAAATACGTTCGGAGGCGGCAGCTGTCGACTGCAGGACATTGGCGATGCCGCCAATGGCCTGGATCGGCTGGTTGATCTGGCGCGTATACTGGATGAATGCCTGGATGACACCAATCTTGATGGCAATCAACGGATTGGTTGACAGGACCAAGAAGGCACCGGCCACGGCAATCATGATATAGGCGAGGTTGCCGATGAAAAACTGCATCGGAAACATGATACCGGAAATAAACTGGGATTTGACCGAACTTTGAAAGAGATCCTGGTTGATCCGTTCGAAATTTTGATATGACTTTTCCTGATGATTGAACACCTTGACGACGACGTGGCCGCTGTAGGTTTCTTCGATATGGCCGGTCATCTCACCATATGATTTGGCTTGTTGACGGAAATAACCTTGCGAGAGTTGAACAAACTTGCGGGCAACCAACAAGCTCATGATTGTCGTCACGACGACAATCAACGCCAAAGGCCAGCTCAACAGGAACATGATGACGAATATGCCGGTCAGAAGGGTGAATGCCCGAAAAATTTCCGACAAACTTTGGGTCAAGGTGCCGTTGATGGTTTCCACGTCATTGGTGACGCGGCCTAAGATATCACCAAAAGACTGGTCATCAAAATACTTGAGTGGTAATGTGTTGATTTTGCTGGAAAGTTCCTTACGCATCGAATACGTCAAATTCTGGGTCATGCCGATCAACATGAAAGCCTGCAAGTAATTAAAACCTGCGGACATGATGTAAATACCTGCGATGAACAGCGCGAGCTCGCCTATTGACAAGGAGATGCCGAAGATGACATCGATCATGCCGAGCGCTCTGCCACCGGTATAAGCATCCGCCACTTCGGAAGTGATCAAACCAAGCAACCAAGGTCCGAGCACTGTCATCAACGATGCGATGACCGCCATGAACCCGGCAAAGAAAATGCGGCCGGCATAAGGTTTGAGGTAACGAAGCAGTTTGATCATCGTGCCTTTGAAGTCTTGTGGTTTCTCAAGATAGTTCATGCCACGGGGCCCACGCATGACGGGGCTGCTGGAGGTTCTACGACGCTCTGTCTGCTTTTGCTGACTCATGCTTCGAGTTCCTCCTTTGACAGCTGTGATTGGGCGATTT
Organism: Acholeplasmataceae bacterium; assembly: GCA_007692425.1. Lineage (GTDB taxonomy): Bacteria > Bacillota_I > Bacilli_A > Acholeplasmatales > Acholeplasmataceae > RECG01. The sequence continues at coordinate 9,000 of RECG01000024.1, forward strand.
CCTGATAGACGGCACACGTCTTCAGCAAGTCTTCATGTCTGCCCATGCCGACAATCCGGCCCTGGTCGAGCACGATGATCTGGTCGGCATGACGGATGGTGGCGATCCGTTGTGCGACAATCAGTTTGGTCGCTTGGACCTTTTCAGCCAATAATTTGCGCAATTTTTGATCGGTACTGTAATCCAGTGCTGAAAACGAGTCATCAAAGATATAGATGACAGGCTGTTTGGCAATCGCCCTGGCAATCGACAGGCGTTGTTTCTGACCGCCCGAGACATTGACGCCGCCTTGCGCGATCAAACGTTCATAACCATGTTCAAAGTCTCTGATGAAGGTATCGGCTTGGGCGATTTTCGCGGATGCTTCCATGACTTCTTCGTCAAAATCTTCATTGCCGAACAAAATGTTTTCCTTGACCGTGCCACTGAACAGCACACCCCGTTGCGGGACATAGCCAAGCAGCTTGAACAAGTCTTCAAGCAGCAGGTCCTTGATGTCGATGCCATCAATCTTGATGGTGCCGCAAGTCCGTTCGTAAAAACGGGGGATCAGGTTGATCAATGTCGATTTACCGGATCCGGTCGAACCGATGAAGGCGGTGGTCTTCCCGGCCGGCGCGGTGAAGCTGATCTTGTCTAATACCGGTACACTCGCGTCCGGATACTGGAAACAGACATCGTCAAAGACGACTTCTCCCTTGGGTGTTTCGTCGTAAGTCAACGGATGTTCGGGATTGGTGATTTCAACATCCATCGCCAACACTTCGGCGATACGTCTGGCTGAAATGGCGGCTCTGGGAATCATCACAAAAATCATGGTCAGGAACATGAAGGCCATGATGGCGCGCATGGCATACTGCATGAGCGCGATCATCGAACCGGGATCAAAGCCGTCGATACCGATGAAATAGCGTGATCCGAAATAAACGATGGCCAGGCTGGTGAATCCCATGATCAGGGCCATGATCGGCCACATGATGGAAAACACGCGGTTGACAAAAATATTGAGTGTCATGGTCTCTTTGCTTGCCTTGTCGATGCGTGCGGCTTGAAACGCTTGCGTGTTGAAGGCGCGGACAACCCTCAGCCCGGACATGTTCTCGCGGGTGACCAGGTTCAAACGGTCGATCAGTTTCTGAATCAGCTGGAACTTTGGCAAGGTCAGTGAGAACACAATCACCAGCATGATCAAAAGGCTCAGCACAGAGGCGATCAGCAGCATGGACAACGTGGGTTGTTGCGCGATGGAAAAGGCAATCGCCCCAACCGCCAAGACAGGCTGAAGGATAATCATGCGAAGCAGGACGTTGACATAGTTTTGTAGTTGTTGGATGTCATTGGTTGAGCGTGTAATGAGTGACGACGTCGTGAAATGATCCATCTCGCGCATCGAAAACTGTTCGATTTTGCGATAGACGGCGCGTCTGAGGTCCAATGCGAAGCCCGCTGAAATCCTCGATTCCAAAAGCCCGCTGAAAATCGTGATGACAATGGAAAAGACCGTGACACCGAGCATCACGAAAGCCAGTTCCCAGATGCGAGGGATATCGGGATTGATCGCTTCAGCGGTCAAGCCGATGCCCTGGCTGACAAGCATGCCTAAAATCAACGGCAGGAGCAAGTCCAAAAAGGCACGCAGGCCGACCAGGATGAAGACCACGATGATGCCGATGCGATAAGGTTTTAAGAATTTAAACAGTCGTCTCATGAGGTCAAGGCTCCATTTCTACGAAAAAAGAAAGATTATCAGCTAACCTTTCCCATTTGACTGATTTTGTCGAGTAATCTGATGAAGGTCCTGGTGTCCTGTTCGCCAAGATGCCGGACCAACTTTTGAAGTGGCGTATAATATGTCTGATGGGTCATTTCCACGAAGTCGCGCCCTTGAGTGGTCAAACGGATATGAGTCACACGCAAGTCTTTTTTAGAAGGTTCTTTGATGATATAGCCTTTTGTCACAAGATCGTTGACCTTGTGGGTGACCGCCGGCAAGGTGACGCGCAGGATCTTGGCAATGTCGGATAACTTGATTGTGTCGCCCTTGTCACAAAAGCCGACACAAAACAGCACCATGATGTCTGCATCACTCAGCGTCGTGCCGGTCCGTTTATAAATGCCGCTGCGTCGTAACATGTGCAACGCGCGATCGAGTTTTTGCAATAACTGATAATCGTTCAAAATTTGGCCTCCTATGATGGTTTGATAAGTGTGGACAAGGTTTATTTTAGCCCAATTTTGAAATAAAGTAAAGCAATACGAACCGTTTAGTCTTTTGCATCTGCCAATCCCTTCTCATAAGACGCAATCATGGTCAATAGCGTGCTGCGTCGGGCGTCATCGACTTTCGACAGAATCGTTTCCAGCTGTTGTTTCTTTTGACGATAATAAGGTTTGGCTTCAAGTTTGAATCGAAGGACAGGGCCAAGCAAAAGATCGTCTTCCGAATACGAGATCAGACCACGTTTGGCCTTGATGATGACGTGATAATACCGATCTTTGACGACAAACTCGTCTTCAATTAAAAATCCCAGTCTGCACAGGTCCCGACGCAAAGCTTCTGGCTTGTCGTTCGGTTGTAAAAGATAAGTAATCGCACCATCAGGCGCGTCTTTGAGGATTGTCGCAATCAAAAAAGCGCCCATGCCGGCGATGATGACCAGGTCATATGCTTGTGTAATGTTGGAAAAGCCGTCCGAAAGCACGAAATCGACTGGATAGCCTTTCAAGTTTTTTCGAGCGCGCGAAAGCGGCAGTCGGCCAATATCGCTGGCGATGCCTTTTTCGATATGACCAAGGTCCAAGGCTGTTTTGAGAACCAGGCCGTGGTCGGTACCGATATCCAAGGCCGTGTGATGGCCTTGTGTCAGATCGGCCAACAGGCCGATCCGGTCACTTTTTGCCATAATAAAATTCGCGCAGTTTGTTTTGCCTTGACGGACTACGTAGTTTTCTGAGTGCTTTCGCTTCAATTTGACGGATGCGTTCCCGGGTGACGCCAAACTCGCGACCGACTTCTTCCAAGGTGTGATTCTTGCCGTCAAAGAGACCATAGCGCAGCCGCAAAACCTTCTCTTCGCGGTCTGTCAAGGTTTCCAGCACCTCGTCAAGTGTCTGCTTGACCATTTCCTGCAACATGAACTCATGCGGTGTCAAAGCGTTGGGATCGCTGATGAAGTCGCCCAGTGAAGAGTCTTCCTCTTCGCCGACATGGGCTTCAAGTGAAATCGGTTCTTTGGCAATGCGTTGGATGTTCTGGACCTTTTCAGGCGTAATGCCCATCTTCAAGGCGATTTCATCAATCGATGGCTCACGGCCGAGGTCCTGGATCAGTTGACGTTGGATGCGGATCATCTTGTTGATGGTTTCGACCATGTGGACCGGAATGCGGATGGTGCGGGCCTGGTCGGCAACAGCACGGGTGATGGCCTGGCGGATCCACCAGGTTGCGTACGTGGAAAATTTGAACCCTTTTTCGTGGTCAAATTTGTCGACTGCACGCATCAGGCCCATGTTGCCTTCCTGAATCAGGTCTAAAAAGAGCAAGCCACGTCCGACATAGCGTTTGGCGATTGACACCACCAAACGATAATTGGCTTCAACCAATTTGTTTTTCGACTGTTGGGCACGTATCAAGGTCGATTGAAGTGACGCTTGATCCTCTTTCGAAAGATCAAGTGTGCCGTTGGAAAGCTCATCGAGTTGTTCTTTGGCGATGCGCCCTTCGGCCACTTGAACGGCATATTTGCGTTCATCATCTTGATTGAGCAAGGGAATCTGACCGATTTCTTTAAGATACATCCGGACCGGATCATCGATTTTGATGGTCGAAGCGATGGTCTCGATATTGATCAGTTCTTCTTCTTCAACTTCGAGTCCGCTCAATGAAAGGTCATCCGGTTCAACTTCGTCAAAATCAAAATCGGCTTCTTCCTCTTCTTCACCTTCATCTTCGCTTTCTTCCTCTTCTTCCTCGGCAAAATCTTCCATCGTCAGGATGTCAATGTCTTCGTTCAAGAGTGAACGTTCGATTTCAAAATACATTTCACTGCCCGGTTCGGCAATCGGGGCGACATCATCAACAGTCAAAAATTTGTCTTTGCCTGCTTTTTTAATCAATTGGGCGATGATTTTATCAAAATCCATGCATGTTTCCTCCTTATTGGTACTGAGCGTTTGACGCCTTCAAGCGTTGCCTGATCTGGTCACGCTCGATAACGAATTTGTCGAGTTGATCACCGTCGCCATCCGCAATCTTTTGATTCAGATAATGGAGACGGCGATGGTCGTTGGCCAGCTTGACCAGTTTGATATAATGATCAATATCGGCGGGTTGGTCTTCAAATTGAAATTGACTCAACGGATCTTTCAACAAGACATTGGTCATAAGGTCGCGCTGTTCTTTGTTCAAGCGTTCCAGGAACTGACCCAGATCAAATATATCGACATGCTCGTAATAACTTTCAATGCGGATACGCAGTTCGGCGATTAAAGGATCGGCAAAATCGGTTGCCTTCAATTTGGATTTGACGTGACGGGCGATCGGTTTGGAACGCATCATGGCGAAGATGAGATCGCGTTCGGCCCTTTCGTAGCGGTTCAAGATCCGGGCCGGTTCGCTTTTCCTGGGGATGACCGGTTCGGACATCCGGGCGGGTGGTGAGGCAATCTTGATGGCTTCTGCATCGATGTTCAACAACTTGGCCAGTTTGTTTTTGTAAAACGACTGGATGGCGACATCGGCGCCACGCAACATGCCGGTGACCTGTTTCTTGAACGTCTCGATGTCATTGGCGTTCTTCAGGTTTTTCCCGCTCCTGTATAGATCATAGCGGAAGGCATAAGCATCTTGTGTGTATTCACCAAAGAGCGCTTCATAAGCTTCAGAACCATATGATCTGATGAAATCATCGGGATCCATTTTTTCGGGGATTTTGAGCACTTCCGTCTTCAAACCGTTTTGCACGAGAACGGGAATGGCCTGGTCAGCGGCTTTAAGACCGGCTGTGTCGCCGTCAAAAGCGACAATGATGGATGATGTGGCCTGCTGGATCAAACGGGCCTGCTCACGTGTCAGGGCCGTGCCCATCGTGGCAACAGCATTTTTGACGCCGGCCGCGTATGAGCTGATGACATCAAAAAACCCTTCACATAAAATGACGTTGCGGTTTCTTCTGATATCACCGAGTGCTTCATGGTAGTGATAGAGCAGGAACCCTTTTCGAAAAATGGGTGTTTCCGGTGAATTGATGTATTTGACCTGGTCCTTGGGATCAAGTGTCCGTCCGCTCAAACCGACGACATGGCCGCGCGGATTGGTGATGGGAAAGATGATCCGGTCGGAAAACAAGTCATAATACCGACCCTTGTCATCTTGCTTGACGACACCGAGCGAAATCATGTCGCTGACGGCATAACCCTTGTCTTTCAACAATTGATAAAGCGCATCACCGTGGACAGGGGCATAACCCAGCCTGAAATGATCGACCAGGTCATCGGTCATTTGACGGTTGCGCAAATATTGGAGTGCGGTTTGTCCGGTCGTACTGTTCTTCAGGTTGAACTGATAAAACGAGGCAACCTCGTTCATCAGTTTGTAGTGATGTTCATGTGGATCTTTTTTGGTTTTGGTTGTTTTAATCTCGATGCCGGCTTTTTCAGCCAAGGCATAAGCCGCTTCTTCAAACGGGATGTTTTTGATCTTGCGATAAAAGTTGATGGGGGTGCCACCTTCGCCACAAGCCATGCATTTGGCGATGTTCTTTTCAGGAGACACTGAAAAACTGGGTGTCTTCTCTTTGTGAAAAGGGCATAATCCCATGTAATTCTTGCCGCGCTTGGCCAAATCGACAAACTGACTGACCAAGTCAACGATATCGGTTTTCTCATTGATGGTTTCAAGCAGCTTGGTGTCGATCATGGGCTCCCTCCTGAAGAATCATTAAAAGGCTGATATCTGCTCGATGTGGTCACGCAAGGCATCAATCGGCAAACGGATCTGGGCCATCGTGTCACGATTTCTGACGGTGACGGTGTCATCGTCCATCGTCTGATGGTCGATGGTCACGCAAAGATAGGTGCCGATGGCATCTTGCCTTCGATAACGCTTGCCGATGTTCTGGGTGTCGTCATAGACGGCATCGACGTGCCGGGACACATGTTTGTACACATGCTTGGCTTTCTCGGCATGCTCTTTTTTGACCAAAGGCAACACGGCCACCTTGTAAGGTGCCAAAGCCGGATGAATACGCATGACTTGACGGGTGTCACCGGTTTCCAAGGTTTCTTCATCGAGTCCGTTGGCCAGAAACGCCAGGACCAGACGTTCGACACCCACAGACGGTTCGATCACATAAGGCAAGTAACGTTCGTTCGTGTCAGGATCGAGATAACTCATGTTCTCACCCGAATGGGTTTGATGCGCCTTGAGATCAAAATCGGTGCGTGAGGCAATGCCCCACAGTTCATCGAACCCCCACGGAAAGCGGAACCTGATGTCGGTCGTCGCGTTTGAATAATGGGAGAGTGCTTCAGGCTTATGGTCATCAAACTCGAGATAGTCGGTTTTCAAACCGAGGTCGATCAGCCAATCCATGCAAAACTGCTTCCAATAATCAAACCATTCAAGTTCGGTACCCGGTTTGACAAAAAATTCAAGTTCCATCTGTTCGAATTCACGGGTGCGGAAGACGAAATTGCCTGGTGTGATCTCGTTGCGGAAAGCCTTGCCGATCTGACAGACACCAAAAGGAATTCTTTTCCTGGTGGTGCGTTGAATGCTTTTGAACTGGATGAAAATACCTTGGGCGGTCTCAGGACGCAAATAAATCTGATTGGCCTGTTCCAACACGACGCCCTGATAAGTCTGAAACATCATGTTGAACGAACGGATCGGCATCCAATCGGTGGCCTCGCAGTTCGGGCATGACACATGATGATCCAGAAGGTAGGCGGACATCTGCTCGTTATGCCATCCTTCAGCTGACACTTCGGGATTGTGTTCATGGATCAATGAATCAGCACGGAAACGTTGATGGCATTTGCGGCATTCCGTCAAAGGATCGTTAAAACCACTGACATGGCCGCTGGCCTGCCAGACTTCGCTGTTCATTAAAATGGAACTGTCCAACAAGACATTGTAGGGTGTTTCACGCTGGAACTTCTGAAGCCAGGCGTTTTTTATGTTTTGCTTTAAAAGACTCCCCAGCGGACCATAGTCCCAGGTGTTGGCAAGGCCGCCATATAGTTCGCTTCCTTGAAAGATATAACCGGTTGTTTTGGCATATTGCACCAATTGGTCGAGTGTCACCATGAAAACCACATTCCCTTCATGTCTATTGTAGTGTTTTTAACGTTGTTTGTAAATGAAACTGGCAGTATTTCAAGACAAATGTCTTGATTTGATCGGTTTGGGGCTGATCAAGCGGTATCAACATCTCATAAGGCGACATCATCAGTTTGAGCAGTTCGACGGCACCTTTGATGTCCAGATCAATGACAGCAGATTCGCCTTTGTAGACGAGACCGCCTTTTTCGATATTGACACCGATGACGGTGCGGCCGTCAGGTTGAAGATCAAGCGCGTAACCGAGGGGCTTGAAAAGTTTGAGAACAAAACTCAGTCCGGCTGGGCCGATATGGGGTGCCGAGATGGCTTGGAGCGCTTCTGAAAAGATCATGTCGTGTGGCTGGTCTTCGATGATCAGTTTGTCAATCGCCTCCAAGATGAGCGCTGCGCTTTTCGTGCTTGCATAATCGCTTTTGAGATTGGCAAACTCATTTTTAAGTTTCGGCTCCATCAGCGTCAAGAAAGATTTTGGTCTGTCCTTGAACGCGATATGGGTCAGATATTGGGCTAAAATGCGATGCGGATGATTCAGTTTTTGCGCGCCTTGTGCCAACAACGTTTTCTTGCCGACAGGGGTGTAGACAAATAGCAGGCGGGCGTGTTCCTGATAAGGCTGCGTCTTATAAATGAGCCCTTCCATCAGGCATCTCCACCATAACCGAACGACCGCAGGTCACTGGGACGATTGCGCCAATCTTTTTTGACCTTGACCCATAGACTCAAATGGATTTTGGTATCCAGCAAGGCGTTGATGTCTTTGCGTGCCTCGGTTCCGATGCGTTTCATCTTCTCACCGTTCTTGCCAATCAGAATTTGTTTTTGTGTCGGTCGTTCAACGATAATCAAGGCTGTGACATCAAGTGTTTTCAACGCTTGATTCTCTTCCAGACTTTCAATGACGACCGCCACCGCATGTGGCACTTCTTGTTCGGTGTGATGGAGGATTTTCTCACGAATCAGCTCCGCCATCCGACGGGTGTCACTTTGGTCGCTTTTCATGGTTTCCGGATACAGCATCGGACCTTCGGGCAGATGGGGCCTGACTGCTTCAAGCAAATGATCAAGATGGGTCTGGTCTTGGGCTGAAACCGGCAGGATCGCTTCAAAATCGTAAAGCCCCATATACGATAAGATGATCTCATCGATGGCTTGACGATTTTTCAGCATGTCAATTTTATTGATGACCAAAAAGACCGGAACATCCAGTCTTTTGAAATACTCGATGACGTGTTCTTCCGCTTTGCCGCGGCTACGGTCGGTGACAAACAAGACAATATCAACATCTCTAAGCGTCGATACGGCGATTTTGTCAATCGTGATATTGAGAAGGTCCTTGCCTTTGTGCATGCCAGGCGTATCGACGAAGATCAGTTGGTGATCGGCTTCTGACCTGATGCCCAGAATGCGGTGACGGGTGGTCTGCGGTTTGGGGCTGATGATGGAAATCTTTTCGCCCATGAGGGCATTGAGCAAGGTTGATTTACCGACATTGGGGCGACCGACGATGGCGACAAAGCCGGAGCGGTAATGTTCACTCATCAGCAACCTCATCGAACATGAAAGCATAGGGAAGCAGTTGATCGGTCGTGGTCTCCATGATGTCACCTTTGGTGTTGGCCAAAATCACTTTGGCATCCTTGGGCATGAGTTCATGCATGACCTGACGACAAGCGCCGCATGGCGACACCGGCCCTTCGTCATCCGCGATCACGGTGATGGAGACAATGTCCTCTTTTGGAATACCTTGGCTGTAAAGGGCATAAAGCGCACTACGTTCGGCGCAATTCGACAAACCGAAAGAGGCGTTTTCGATATTGGCGCCAAGGATGTACCGTCCATCCTTGAGCAGGATGGCGGCGCCGACTTTGAACTTTGAATAAGGTGTGTAGGCCCGGCTCCGGGCCAAAAGTGCCTGTTCAATGTTTTTCATGGGTTCATTTCCTTTCCAGGCCGGCTTGTTTCAACAAGCGTTCCTGGGTTTCAATCATCTGTTGTTCGTCAGCCACGGTATCATGGCTATGACCTTTAAGATGCAAATAACCGTGAACGGCCAGAAAACCGATTTCACGTTCAAGGCTGTGACCATGCGTCGCAGCCTGCCTTTCCGCTTGTTCGACGGCGATGAAGACATCGCCCAGCGAACGGCTGCGGGGGGCGTCATTGTTAAAACTGAGTACATCAGTCGGTTTGTCCTGGCCGCGGTACTGTTTGTTGATCTGCTGCATGGTCTTGAGATCGACTAGGATGATTTCCATCGATTTCTTGTCATCGATGGTGGTGAAGAGGGCATGCAGCATGGTCTTGACATCCTGCATGCGGCGATCCGTTTGATCATGGATGTTAATCCGCATCGTGCTCATACCTTTCCAGAATGCGCTGAACCAGCGGATGGCGGATGACATCAAGTTTGTCAAAGGTGATGATTTTGATGTCTTCCATTTTTTTAAGGATGGACAGCGCTTGATGCAAGCCTTGTGGCGTGCCTTTGGCCAGATCACTTTGCGAGGGATCGCCGGTGATGACCATTTTGGAAGCAAAACCCAGACGGGTCAAGAACATTTTCATTTGCCCTTGTGTCGTGTTTTGGGCTTCATCAAGGATGACAAAGGCATTTTCAAGCGTGCGACCGCGCATGTAGGCGAGAGGAGCGATTTCAATGAGTCCCTTTTCCATCAAGGCGTTGGTCGTCTGGGTGCCAAGCATTTCATAAAGGGCATCATAAAGCGGGACCAGATAAGGATCGACTTTTTCTTTAAGGTCGCCAGGGAGAAAGCCAAGACTTTCGCCGGCTTCGACCACCGGTCTTGTCAGAATCAGTTTTTTGGCACGATTGTTTTTAAGTGCCGCCACTGCCATCGCCACCGCCAGATACGTTTTACCCGTCCCGGCCGGACCGACCCCGAAAACAAGGTCATAATGGTTGATCGCATTGACGTAATCCCGCTGATTGAAAGTCTTGGGATAAATGGCACGACCCTGGTCGTTGATCAAAATTTTCTTGCGGTTCTTGTATAAATCAAAAACGCCTTCAAGCTGGTTCTTTTCGGCCAGTTTGATGATGTACATGATGTCGCGTTCCGATAATTGGACCTGATGTTCGGCCAGTTCGATCAAGATGGAAAAAATAGCCTCCAAGAGCGGACGCATCTCCTCTTGGGCATCTGTGTTGATTTCCGAACCGAAAATGGAAACCTGGACACCCAGATACTGCTTGAAGACAAGTAGGTTCCGATCTTGAACGCCAACCAGTCTGGCGATCGCTTCCGCATGATGAATATGTTGATTTAATTTCATTAAATCCGCTCCTTGTTTGTGGTTTTATTATACCACAACAGCCAATATTGATAGATGCTTCAAATGTCATTTTTCAAAGAGATGTATAAAAACGCACCCCGCAAGGTGCGTTTTCGAAGGCATTTATCGTTTTTTGGAACGTGCTTGACGTTGACGGTTTTTCCTGTCAACGCTAGGTTTCACATAAAACTCACGCTTGCGTGCTTCTGCGAGGGTTCCCGATTTGGAAACGTCACGTTTAAAGCGTCTTAATGCTTCTTCAATTGACTCTTTATCACGAACGACTGTTTTCGGCATGGTCTGCCCTCCTTCCACGCTAAGACTGGATAGCCTTAATCATTATATATGATTTCAATGCATTTGTCAAAACGTTTCAAAGAAATTGAACCCAGAGCCATCAAAGGACAAACAGGACCATTGCTTTAGCGGGCAAAATGTGATTTTTGACCGAAATGGTCATGATCGAAAATCGTGTGAAAAGGTCCGGTCAACATCTTGAATCAGAGATTCATTTTGTGATTTGTCACTGCTTTTCTAATCATGAAAAAAAAGCGTTTCATCCAAAACGCTTTTTCGTGTCGGTTCTTTGTTTAACGCGGTAAATTGTTCGACAAAATGACAGCGGCGATCAAAACCACAGACGCCACGACTGTCGAACGCATCAAAAACAAATCGAATCCGCGTGCTTTTCTGTTCTTGAACAATTCAGACTTTTCACCGCTGAAAGCATCTTGGATATTGTCTTGTGATGTCTGCATTAATACAGCTGTAATCAACACGATACCTGCAACGACGGCAATGTAATCGACCCAAATCATAATTCATCCTCCTAAAACTCCAATTCATTCTAACAAATTTGACCGGATTTGTCAACGAGATT
>RECG01000007.1 GCA_007692425.1 Acholeplasmataceae bacterium
AAAATCAATTAAATCGTGTAAACACATATTCACTTACATAATTATTTTCCAAATTTCAGCAACTTTTCATATCAAAAATAACTCGGCAAAGCGAGAAAAAGCCCTTATTAAAGCAAAAAAAGGCCTGATACGTATTGTATCAAACCTATGCTTGTTATATGGCGGAGGAAAGGGGATTTGAACCCCTGCGCCTTTGACAGCCTACGAGCTTTCCAAGCCCGCCTCTTCAGCCACTTGAGTATTCCTCCGTATGGCGCACCCGACATGGATCGAACATGCGACCTCAACCTTCGGAGGGTTGCGCTCTATTCCAACTGAGCTACGGGTGCGAATCACGCCGACATTTATTTTACCATGAGAAAAAGCAAATGTCTAACCTAATCGAATCAAATTGACATACTTGGCGTCATCAGTCCTGTCTTGGCCGGTTTTGTGGATTGGACAAGTGTTTCTATGTGTTTCATGATATAATATGAAGTGGTTTCGAAATCTGTATCACACACCATGATCAATCAAGGATATGGAATGAATACAATCTTTAATCGTTATGAACGCAAATACTTGATCAACAGCAAGCAGCAGGCCGAACTGGTGGCTTTTTTAAAAGCGCACTTGACTTTTGATTCTTATTCATCAGAGGGGCAGCCCTATACCATTTACAACCTCTATTACGATACCAATGATTTCAGTGTCATCCGTTCTTCAATCAACAAACCCATCTACAAAGAAAAACTACGTCTGCGCTGCTATCAAAAACCGACACAAGACGAGGATATCGTCTACCTGGAAATCAAAAAGAAGCATGCCGGACGCATCAACAAGCGCCGGCTGGCACTCTCATACAAAGAGGCACGGCATTACATCAATGAAGGATCTTCGCCTGTCTTATCGACCTATAACGCGTCTCAGGTATTCAAGGAAATCGACTATTTCGTCAACATCCACAAAGCCAGGCCCAGTGTGTTGATCAAATACAACCGGCTCGCCCTACATTCACCAAACGAAGCGCTCAGGGTGACCTTTGACAACATGATTGATTTCATCGGTGACATCCGATCACTTGATGACGAAGACAGTCGACAATTCCACGCCGTGCTGGCTGATACCGATTTGTCGATCATGGAAATCAAATCGGGCCAGAATTTCCCGTTATGGCTGGTCAGGAGACTGTCTGAACTCGACTTGTTCAGCCAACCCTTCTCCAAATATGGCAAAGCCTATCAACATTATCTTTCCGGAGGTGCCGCAGATGACCACATGCTTTATGACGCTTGACATGAATATCCTCACGCTTGAAAACATTCTTTTGATCCTGTTTGCCGCCACGATCCTCGGGTTTGTCTTGAGCAAGGTGTTCGTACTCACCCACCGCAGAAGCGTCTATGACCACCATTTCAGCACGACCTTGATCATGTTACCGGTGGTGATTGCCGTCATCATCATACTCGTGCAAAACAACCTGGCCAGGGCATTCAGTCTGGCTGGTGTGTTCGCTTTGGTGCGTTTCCGTACCGCGATCGCCGATTCACGCGATATTGCCTACATCCTGTGCGGTGTCGGCATCGGCCTGGCGGCCGCGCTTGGTTATCTCGGATACGCGCTTGTCATCACGCTCTTCATCAGCGCCATTCTGATCTTGTTGCATCTCCTTCATGTCGATACCGACCGGACGAATCACGCGAAGCTTCGGATCATCATTCCCGAGGACTTGAATTACGCCGATGTCTTCGATGATATTTTCACCAAATACGTGCACAGTTATCAACTCCAGCGCGTCAAGACGACCGATTTCGGCACGCTCTTTGAACTGACTTATCTTGTCAAACTGAAAGGCAAAATCAACCAAAAAGAGTTCATCGATGAATTACGGGTCCGTAACGGTAACCTGAACATCACGCTGACCTCTGATTATATCTCACTGACGAGCGAATAAGCAAAAGGGACCGGTTGGTCTCTTTTTTCTCATACTTGGTTCTGTTCTTGACAACGTTGATCTTTCAATTCTTCATGCGGTTTCTTATCGTTTGGACAACAAAAAAAGGCTTATCGGTGAAGGTGCATCCGATCCGCCTCTGGTTGGTCATGGTCGGGACGACAAGATTTGAACTTGCGACCTCTTGGACCCCATCCAAGCGCTCTACCAAGCTAAGCTACGTCCCGCCTTTGTCAGGCCACTTCATTATATCAAATTCGAGCACGAAAAAAAAGAGCAAACGCTCTTTCTTTTTTCATTTCGCCAGCGATCCCATCGGGTCCCATGGTTTGAGCACGACGGGTTCGAGATCCCAGGCGTCAATCTGGTTTTTCGACAAGTGTTTGCGGTGAACGACCGCTTGGTAGACATAACGGTCGAACCAGGAGTCAGACGCCAGGTAATAGCCCTTGTTGCCGTGGGTGTCGCCCCATGAGTTCTCGATCTTCCAGCGGTTTGGTTTGTCGCCATCAAGGTTGACAGCGGTGATGACCATCGCATGGTTCATCGCACTTTGGGCGTAATCGAGTTCTTCGGCCTTGGTCATGGCCAGGCTCATCTCCATCATGCCTTCATAGTCGAAGGATTCATCATCCCAGACGCCTTCCTTGCGGTCGCCGTAGCGACCGACATCGGAACCGAACCAGACGACCTCGTTGTCTTTCAACTGCTTGAGGACAAGGTCTTTGAGTTCGGGCATCTCGAGATTGAGATATTTCACGGGACGTCCGCCCACGACATTGCCCAGATAAGCGACGGTGTAGGTTTTCATGAAAGGCTTGTCCGTGGTCGGCGCGTTGATGACGCTGACATAATCATCGAGCACGTCACCGACATGTTTTTGGTAAAACTGAAGCGGTGTCAGGTGCTTGTCGATGGCATATTTGTCGTTCTTATCGACGTATTCGAAGTCAAAGGTCTCGGGCGGCATGCCGAAATTGGTCACCAGGAAGGTATAGAGTTCTTCCAACGTCTTGTCTTTGAGGGCCGGGATGTCATTGGCTTTGCCTTGTTGAAAAAGCGTTCTGGCACCGGCGGCATACTGACGCAGCTTGACATTGATGATCTGGTTCATGAAGCGGGTCCCGCCGCTGCTGGCCGTCTCCGGCATCGCATCTTTGGGAACGACGCCGTATTTCTTGACGACGTTGACAAACATGTCCCACTGGCCACCATCCTGGATGCCGGTCTTGAGCAGATGCTGCAAGGTGCGGTCATCCTGGTCGGCATCAAGAAAGTCGTCCATCGCCTCGATGAAATAGTTGATCTTTTCAAACTTATCATAAAAAGCGGTATGATTTTGCGAGAGTTCGAAGTTGGCGAGGTCGTAGGTGTTGGCGACTTTCAGACGCATGACGTTGAGGGCGGCGAAAATCCAGCAACGGCCGCTTGCCTTCTGATGGGTCACAGGCAAGGTCTTGATCGCATGCGAGAAGCGGAAACGGGTGTGTTGTTTCTGCTCCTGCTTGTCGAACAGGGTGGCGAGTTCGTTTTTGACGAGCACCCTTGACAATGCCTTTTGGACCGGTTTTTGTCCATAGTTCTGATTGAATGTGTCAATCCGTTTCAAGTCGATCGGTTTCATGTGAATCATCCTTTCCGGGTGGCATGTTTTGATCATTTGTTTTCAAGTCATCAAGCCCGCAAGACACGTTCGTCCTTGAAGGCTTCGACAATCGCATAGTCGTTGTCCTTGACGACGACCAGGCTGGTGTTGACGAAATTGATGATGTTGGTGACACGTTGGGGCGGGACCGCGATCAACAGCTGGATCGACAATGAGTTGTAGAACTTCATCATCGCGTCGATACGCGATTCGTCCATGTTGTTGAAGGCTTCGTCGAAGAGCACGATACAGCCGGAGTCGACCCGCTTGTTCTTGGTCAGAAGCTGCTGGAAGGACGCGGCGATGACGATATAGAACGGCACCTGGGTCTCCCCGCCGCTCTTTTCCTTGGAGACTTTGGAGAAATACGATTTGTTGCCATTCAGGTTGGTGACCTCGATGTCATAGGACATGTAGTTGCGATAATCGAGGAATTTGTAGGTCAGCAAATCGTATTCGGGGTCGTTGGAAGCGATTTTCTCAAACAGCTCCATCAGGATGGCTTCTTTCCGCTTGCTCAGTCCATCGGTGAACAAGGTGTGCTTGCCAATCGCGTCGTAGCCCATGATGATGTCATAGTACTGATGGTATTCAGGCTGGTCGCTGGCTTTGCAGAGCAGTTGGTAGGAGTCGGTACCGAACGTCTTGTCTTTGAGGGCGATGTTGAGTTCGGCGATTTGCTGCTGGGCGTTTTCAATCGACGCCCTGAGCTTGTTGACAAACTCTTCCTTGAAACTGATTTCGGAATTGCGTCTGAGTTCGGTGGCCTCCTGCTCGTAGCGGACGAGGTTGTTGTTGCGGATTTGATTTGCTTCGGTTTCGTAGGCGACCAACTGGTCAAATTCGGGTGAGGCCCCGAAATGATAGGTCTGGTTGTAGAGTTTCATCATGTTGATGACATCCGACTGATCTTTGATGATCTGGTTGTTGAGACGGACGTTCGAATCGGCCAGGAATTTGGCGATCGCTTCAAAATCCTGCTTGAATTTTGTCTTCAGGGCATAATACTGGGTGCCCGCCATGCTCAGTTTTTCCGGATGTTTCTGGGCAAGCTGTTTCTGGTTTTGCAGGAAGGCCTCGTTTTTGTCCTTGATATCCTCGATGGCATCAAGCACGCGTTGGCGCTCCTCCCGCTGGGTCGCGATTTCGCCGACAATCGTTTCGGCTTCACCGCGCATGGTCTTGCGGTTGTTGCGCTCGGTTTCGATCTTGCTTTCCAGTTTTTCAAGACTCTGGTCTTTTTCAAGCGCGTTGATCTGTTCTTCAATCTGCGTGTATTCACGTCTCGTCTGCCTGACCAGTTCCAGAAAACGGATCTGGTTCTGATGGACGATCTGTCCGCTCTTGTCCTGATTCAGCAATCTGGTGATGCGCTCTTGCTTGTCGGTCAGGTCATGCAGTTGATCCATCCTGTTTTCCAGCAGTTTGAGCGCTTTGATGTCCATCTCGATTTGAAGAGCGGTCGCCTCCTTGCCGATATAAGGCGTCTCATAGGCGCGCGGATTGATTTGGCGGGCCGTGTAATTGTTATACGTCATGCACGTCGGTGTGACGGCCCGGTTGAAGTTTTTCAAGTCATGGACATTGTCGACACAATAGGTCGTGTTCAACAACATGTTCACATAGTGACGGGCATGGGTGTGGTCGCTTTCGATTTTTTCCGCCAAGGTGCCGGGTGCCACCTGGGCATACGCTGACAGTTTGGTCGTGTTGACCAGACCGACGCCGTAGATACGTTCCTGGAACTTGACTTTTTCATAGATGTCAAGGGCGTCGTTGAAATAACTGGGGTCGACGATGATGTCGAAACGCTGGGTGTTCAAATAACCTTCCAGGGCGTTGCGCCAATGCTCGTCCGCGACTTCGATCAATTCACAGAGCGGACGGACACGGATGTCTTTCTGGTAATGTTCAGACAAACCGTCGTTGAGGGCCTGGATCAATTTTTCAACATGGACAGGATAGGTCTTGACCTGACGTTTGAGCTGGTTCAGGCGTTGCGTGTTGTGACGGATGTTTTCCGACAGATTACGTTTTTCACTTTCGACCTTGTCACGTTCGGTATGATAAGCCTGCAAATAGGCCGCGACATCCGTGGCGACATGGCCGAGATGGACCGTCAGTTCACTGACGTTGAGCTGCTCCTGCTGGGTTTGATAATAATCGATGAAACCTTTAAAAGATGCCACCGGCAACAACTGGTTGAGTTCCTTGAGGGTGGCAAACTCCTTGTCAAGGGCTTGTCTGACCTGGGCGGTGATCTCCTTTTGTTGTTCGTATTCGCCGCCTTTCTTGACCAGTGCTTCCTGATAACCGGACAGCGTCCTGGACAAATCGTTGTCGCTCTTGGCGCGCTCAAGGGCGAAAATCGCCTGTTCGCTGGCCTCGAGCCGGCCGTCGACTTGTGCTTTTGATTCACGCAAATACTCAAGCCTTTGGTCGATCGTGACCAGTTTGGCTTCATGGTCCTTGATGAAACTTTCCCGCTTTTCAACCCAGTTGAGCTGGTCAATCAGGACATTGATGACATGCTGGTCCTGGTTCATGGTGATCGCTTCACCGGTTTGGACGATACCGTCGAGCTTGTCGAGTTTTTCCTTGTCGCGTTTGATCTGGGTTTCGACTTTCTTCAGCTGGGCGACGTTGTTTTTAAGTGACTGGATGTCGATGGGATCGTCATCAAGCAGGAATTCAAACACAAAAGCCTGCAGGTCGATTGAACGGAAAGCCAGTGCTTTCGGCAGGATTTTCGCATACTTGGAAGCATCCATGCCGAAAAAGCGGGCGAGGGCGTCACGGTATTTCTTTTGCGTTTCAAAAGGCACGAACTCGATGTCGATTGATTTGAGATATTGTTTCATACTCTTGTAATCACGCGGATATTTCTTCTCAAGGAACAACCCGTCGTGGATGGACGTGTTCTCCAAAATATAGAAACGTTCCTTGAGAGAGCCGTTCTTGGGCAGGTCGAGGATGCAACCGATGATGTTGAACTGTTTGCTTTGCTCATCAAAAAACTCTAGCGCCAGATGCGTAATCACGTCGTTGTTGCGGATGTATTCCTTGTTTTCCGCACCGATGCGGCCCCTGACATAACCTTCGAGCGTCCGCTTGGCATCATCGGTGGCGGCGACATTGAATTTGGCCCCGCTCCGGCCGCCGACCAGCAAATACTGCATGGCATCAAGCAAGGTCGACTTGCCGGACCCGTTTTCACCGGAGATGAGGGCGTTGTCCTTGATATCGATCGTCTGGTTGGTGAACAGATGCCAGTTGACCAGCTTAATCTTCGTCAGTTTCTTCATCGTCGTCACTGCCTCCTTCCATGTAACCCTCCAGTTTCTGGACCACTTCCTTGATGCTGTCCAGATTGGTGACATAGAGGATCGTCGGATAGATCTTGATGCGGGCATCATCATGCAGCCCGCGGTCGATGTAATCAATGATGTTGTAGTTCCGTAAAAAAACCAGTGCCGGTTTGAGCCGGTCCTTGGTGATACGTTTGTTGTCAAGGTAGCCGATACGCATCAGTTCAGCGTGGATCTCATGCAGGTAGATTTCGACATCCTCGTCCAAGGTGATGAGATCTTTTTTGCGTTGATAAAGGATCCGGATGACCAAAAGCATGACGCTTTCGGTCTTGCGCAGACGCATGTGATTGAACATGCTTTCATTCTGGATATAGACCACTTCGTCCTCACGTCGGACATTCAAGACAAAGTCGGTGAGGGCGAAAAAAGGTTCAAACACTTCCTTGTATGCCAGGATGAAACGGTAGTCATTGACATCACCAGGCTTGCGTTTGGTCAGAAAATTCACTTGGAAGAGCTTGTTCGTGATGCGTGAAAATTGAGTCTTTTCGCCTTCCTTGAGCGAAAGATAGGCTTCATGAAATTGATTGGCGGCCTGCGTCTTGTTCATGCGACGACTCCTTTGATCAGAAAGTTTTGAAAGGTGATGAAATTATTGTTGCACTCGCGGCCTGTCAATTCAACATCATAGTGCATGCCGATAGACTTCGAGTAAAGGAAAATCAAAATGAGCTTGATGTAGTCTTCTTGCGTCTCCAAGGGAATCTCGGCCGCTTCAATATGGTTGCGGTCCCTCAGCAGCAGACGGACATACTGGTCGATTTCTTTCTTGGTGTAGATGCTGTTTTTCAAAAGCGCCCTGACCTTTTCCTGTTTCAAGGTGTCGCTGATGAAATCATCGTCATAGACAAGTTCCTCAGGCACCGTCTCAATGCGGGCGCGTCGTTGGTTATAAAGTGATTGGGTATCAAGATTACGGGCATTGAAGAGATTGAAGAATGACGCGTAATCCATGTTTTTTTGGCTGAGAACGATTTTAAAGAGCCGGTTGAAGATGCCTTCAATGTCATCGGAACGATTCGTGAAAAACAAAATCTTGGCCGCTGCGGCACTGATGTACTGTTCGTTTTTGCGGTCAATCGCCAAGACCAGGTGCTCGAGAGCGGTAAAACTGTCGGCGATGAAACGGAGCCTGTCTTCAACGTAATGAAAGGCTTCGTTATAGTCTTCCATCCGCTTGAGTTTAAGGACGCTTTCAGCCAGCCTTTCCATGGTCGGCTCGTTGTTTTGGATGGTTGAAATCGATTCAAGGATGACACGCTTGTAGCGGGGCAGACTGTCGGTTGTCTTGAGGTTGTAATAGGCCGAATCAAAAAAATTCTGCTTGTATTCAATCAGCAGTTTTTCCAACAGTTTCTGCAGGTCGTGTTTCGATTGTTTACGGGTAATGTCATAATAATAACGGTAGATGTTGGCCTTGAGTGCTTTGAGTTTACGGATGATGTCATGGGTCTTTTGATAGGCCTGCTCCAAGACACCGATGCCTTCATCGAGTGAAAACGACGACAAAAGCGAGTAAACCGCGAAAATTTCGCCGGTATACTCGTTTTGGGTGAAATTGGCGACACTTTCCAGCACATCGATGATCTGGATGGTGTAATCGAAAAGATTAAGCGATGTCTTATAGTCGCCGAGTTCTTCTTCACCCAGCCAACCGTTCTTCTTGAGCACGTTGATGACATGCAAGGCTTTTTGACGGCTGGTGCGTGCCGGTTCGACCTGATCTTCATCGTCATCGACAAGCTCGGTGCCTGGCTGGTCGTCGAAGTAATCGGTCAGTCTTTGAATGATGTATTCCCTATCCCCTTGAAAAGCGTCTTCGATGGTGTCGATCGCATGATAGATAATGAAGATGCAATCAACATACGTTTTCCGGTTGGGCGATGCCAGCACACTGAAGAAACTGCTGTGAATGGTCTCAAAGAGATGTGCCATGCGCGCCTCCTTTATTTTTTTTCAAAAATAAAAAATATGAATATCAAGTACATTGTACCATGATTTAGACATATTTTATATGTTTTTTCACGATTTGGTTTTCAGGATTTGTATCTTGATTTGACGACCGTTGACGAGGCGTGACTGCAAGCTTTCAAGACGTTTGACAGCAGCCGGATGGATTTGAAAACGGGTCATGCTTTTCTCCATCTCGATATCGCCGATGTTGCGTGGATAGAGATCGGCATGTTTCTTGAAATAATCCAAGAGGGTCACCGGTCTGAAACCATCGCTTTTGCCTAAGTTGATGGTGGCCAGACGATAATGAGTGGCCGGTTTTCGACGATTCGACGTGTCGCTCCGTTCTGTTTTCAAGGCGGGTTTGCGGATGGGCGGACCGATTGGCTCATAGTCGGTGGAGACCTTGATGGTCGCATTCAACAAGCCGGTCATGACCGCCTCGTCGGAAAAGCCATCCTGACGGAGTTTGGTGATGATGTCTGACACGTCAGCGGTCTGGTTTTCAATCATGCGCTTGATGCTTTCATAGGCGCGGTCCCGCATGCGGGCATTGATGGCGGTTTCATCGGGAATCGACAGTTCAACCATGCGTGTCTTGATGAAGCGTTCGATCATGTTCAGCTTGGTACGCAGACTGGGATAGACCAATGAGATGGAGACCCCGGATTTGCCGGCTCTGCCGGTCCGGCCGATGCGGTGGACATAGACTTCGTCTTCGAAAGGCATTTCATAATTGATGACCATGTCGACATCCTTGATGTCCAGACCACGGGCCGCGACATCAGTGGCGATCAAATAGTTCATTTTTTTACTTCTGAACCGGTTCATGACCTGATCACGCTGGCTTTGTTTGAGATCACCGTGCAAAGCTTCCGCCTCGCGGTTGTGTTTTTGCAAGAAAGCGGACAAGTCGTCGACATCCTTCTTGGTGTTGGCGAAAATGATGGCCGAAGGTGGTGCATAATAATCGAGCAGACGCAACAAGAGCTGGTCACGATCCGCTTTCCTGACCATGACATAATACTGTTCGGTCAAGGAAACGGTCATGGTCGGCGTGTCGATTTTGATGATGACCGGTTGACGTTGATAACGTTCGGCCACTTTTTTGATAAAGGGCGGAATGGTCGCGGAAAACAAGGCGGTCTGACGGCTGGAAGGCGTGTCGCGCAACATGCGCTCGAGGTCTTCCTGAAACCCCATTTTAAGCATTTCATCAGCTTCATCCAAGACCAGGACACGCAATTGGCTGAAATCAATCGTTTTGCGTTCAAGATGGTCGATGGCACGTCCGGGGGTGGCGACCACGATCTGGGGATGGGCGGCCAACGCCTTGAATTGCTTGGTGTAGGATTCGCCGCCATAAACCGATGTCACACGGATGGCGCGGTTGAATTTGACAAGCTTTAAAAACTCCTTGTAGACTTGGAGTGTCAGTTCCCTGGTGGGACAGATGACCAACGCCTGGACATCTTCGCAGGCGGGATCGATCTTTTCCAAAATCGGAATGGCGAAGGCAAACGTCTTGCCGGTGCCGGTCTGAGCCTGGCCGATCAGGTCTTTGCCTGCAAGCATGACCGGAATGGCTTCATGCTGGATGGCGGTGGTTTCGACCAGTCCGAGGGCTTCGATCGCCTGCTTGGTCTCGTCGCGAATGGGTAATGCGTCAAATAATAGATTCACTGTTCTTCCTCACTTCTTTTTCAAACCTTGAATACTATACCATATTTTTGTTAAAAATACCATCATATGCAAGAAAAAAAGACTCAATGAGTCTTCTTTCTGGCGCAGTGTTCATCCTTGCAGTGTTCATCATCCTTGATTTGGATTCTGGCACGATTGATCGCACTGATGAGCGTTTCGACACTTTGTAGACCGTTCAAACGGATTTTGCCGTCGAGTCTCAGATGGGGAATCTGGTGAATGCCTTTGATGATGGCATTTTCACGGTTGAGCGAAACGGCATCGCGGAACTGGTCGCTGGCAAGCACCCATTCGGCACAAGCCGGGTCGATGCCGACGACGGTGGCGATGTCGATCAGCACATGATGGTTGCTGATGTCTTTCTGTTCTTCATAATAGGCTTTGAATAGTTGGCGGTTGAAGGCGTAGGCCAGGTTGTATTGTTTGGCAAGATGCGACAGACGGTGCGCATCGATGACCGATACCGGACGCACATGCGCCACATCTTCGACACCTTTCAGCAAGTCAACCGTTTCATCAGCGGTCAACACATGATGTTTGGCGACCACATCATAAAGGGTGCAGGATTCATCGAATCTGAAACCAGGCATCATCTCGTAACTACGATAAAGAACCTCGAGTTCAAATCCGGGATTTTGCTCGATGACGATTTCCATCAATTTATGGGTCTGATATGACAGCGGACTCAGATAGTCCAGCCAGAATTCAAGCTTCATGGTCACTCCGTTCGCAAGGCGACAACAGGATCTTTCTTTGAGGCTATTGTAGCAGGAATAAGGCCGGCAATCAAGGTTAATGCAACGCTGACCATGATAAGCAAGAAGGCAGGAAGGACATTCAAAGAGGCGATGCCGCGGGCACCGGTAATGCCATGGAGCACGATGTTGATCAACGGGTTCATCGCATAAGTCGCCAATACCCCGAACGTGCCAGCCGTAAACCCGATGATCATGGTTTCAGCATTGAAGACTCTTGTGATGTCGATTTTGCGGGCCCCGATGCTGCGCAAGACGCCGATTTCCTTGGTTCTTTCAATGACAGAAACATAGGTGATGATGCCAATCATGAGCGATGAGACAAAGAGTGAAATCGCAGCGAAAGCGACCAAAATGATCGTGATGGTGCGGATCATCTGGCCAAGGACGCCGGTCACGGTCTCGGAGACATCGGTATGAATGATGAACAGATGACGCTCGAGTTCCTGGTCGAACCTGTCATTATAGTCCCGTAAATACGTGGTAATCGCATCTTTTGCCTCGAAACTCTTGGGATAGATGGTGATGCGGTTGGGAAACTGGGGTGCACCCAACGACGTCAGACGAGACAGTGTTTCGGCTCTTGTAATCGGGTTGCCGTTGATGACATTGACATAAGTCCCGGTGTCTTCTCCTGTCGTGAAGGCTTCAAGTTGTGCCTGGACAACCTGCGAATCACGAGCGGTATCAAGGACATATCTGGTCAACAAAGATGTGTAGCCGATGCCCATGGACAAGATGCTGGATGCGGCATCCTCCTTGACACGCAGGATGCCGACAACGCGAACTTCAATCGCTGCTTCGTCATGATAAGCCGACAAACGGGGTTGATAAAGTCCCGTGTCTTCGTTTTTAACGTAATAGATGTCATTGTTGACAAGTTTGAACGTCATACCCAGCAAATCCTCAAAAGGCACTTCGATGTTTTGTCCGGGAAAACCAAGCGCGTTGAGCATTGAATCAAGCAACTGGTTCCGCGAATTGACGACAATGACGGCATCAAAACTGTCAGGTTCGGGAAACTCGCCCGCCAAAATGTCATATTGGGTCAACAAATATTCTGGATTGTCCGCTGCCAGTTCGTTGATTCTGAAAGCGGAATTGCTGATGTGATGGACGGTTTCATCGGGACGCATGCGTAGAAAAACAGGAGAGACGCTGTAAGTCATGGTGATGTCATCATAGAGGTTGGAATCGAGCGCCTGGATGTAATCGATATAATCCTGTGTCATGATGTTGGCATGCGTATACACATTGATGTTGCTTGTGGGAACCAACGGCGTGACAAAATCCGTTTCGGGAAACAATCCTTCACGGTCTGGCATTCTGGTCTGACCGAAGTTGAGCACATTGGTCGGCAACACGGTGGTGGTGCGATCAATCGTGATGGGAAGGCTTGCTAGAAGATCGGTTTGGACATTGTTGACATAGCGACCGAACCCGTTGGACAAGGATAAGACCAACGCGACACCGATGATGCCGATGCTTCCGGCGACTGCAGTGATGATGGTCCGGATTTTTTTGGTGAACAGGTTGTTGAAACTGAGTTTGAGGGCAGTGGAAAAAGACATCGCTGTCTGCTTGCGCTTTTCTTTCATGCTGAGTTCATCTTGACTGGCATGTGGTTTGCTGTCGGCGATCACTTCGCCATCGAGCAGTTTGATGATTCTGTCGCTATAGGTTTCAGCCAATAATGGATTGTGAGTGACGAGAATGATCAGTTTGTCTTTAGAAATACTTTTGAGTATATCCATGATCTGGATGCTGGTTTTCGAATCAAGCGCACCCGTCGGTTCATCAGCCAGGATGATGTTGGGGTCGTTGACAAGTGCACGGGCGATGGCCACCCGTTGCATCTGACCGCCTGAAAGCTGGTTCGGCTTCTTATCAAGTTGGTCGGCAAGACCGACCTGTTCAAGCACCTTGGTGGCACGGTTACGGCGTTCTTTCGGTCCGACGCCGGAAATCGTCAGGGCTAGCTCGACATTTTGCAACACCGAGATATGGGCAATCAAATTGTAATTTTGAAAGACAAAACCGACGCGATGGTTACGGTAAGTATCCCAATCTGCGTCTTTATATCGTTTGGTTGAAACACGGTCGATTTCAAGATCACCGTCGCTATAACGGTCAAGACCGCCGATGACGTTGAGCAAGGTGGTTTTACCTGATCCGGATTGACCGAGGATGGCGACGAACTCTTGTTCACGAAACGCCAGGTTGATACCTTTGAGTGCATCGACGACGCGGGTGCCTAAATCATAAGATTTCGATATGTTTTTCAGTCTGAGCATCATGTCACCTCCAAATAAAAAAATGCTGTAACGAGTCACAGCATCATTATATAGACTTCTTGCTCAACTTGTCAAAAAACAACCTGTCAACCCATAATTTACGACAATTCAGCGTTGGTGAACCACGGTTTCATCAACGATGGTCATCATGCATTTTGCATGAAGCAGTCTCTCCGGCAACGCGGTCTCGAGATCAAAATCAAACAGCGTGAAATCAGCAATATGACCGACATCGATCAGACCCCTGTCTGATTTGTAAGTCGGGATGTTGGCATGGGTGGTATACGCACGAATGGCTTCGAAGCGGGTCATCTTCTCATGCTCACCATAACATTGGCCATCGTGTGACGACAGACGTTCGGTGGCGGCATGGATGCCCAAAAGCGGATTGGGGATTTCAACCGGGGCGTCACTGCTTCCAGCCAGGATGAGCCCGGCATCAAGATAAGTCCGCCACGGATAGATGAGTGCCGGTGGTTCACCAAGATAATCAAAAGCCCATGGCAGGTCGCTAGACATGAACTGCGGTTGGATGTCAAGCACGACGGGACATCCGGCCAGTTGTTTCACCGTTTCGACATCAGCGAACGAGGCATGGATGATCCGGTCATGCAATCCTTGTCTTGGCGGATGTTTGGCAAGCCAACCGGTCAGTTCACGCAATCCCAAATCACCAATCACATGAACCGCCGCCGTCAATCCATGGTCGCGGATCTTGATGAGCAATGCCTCAAGATCATCATCGTTGAACATTCTGATTCCTTGTGTCTTGACGCTTTTATATGGGTGATGCATCAATGCCGTTCTTGAAGAGATGGTGCCGTCATAAAACAGTTTGATCGCACCGAGTTGCAAAAAGTCATGCTGATCAAGGAAAGCACGACCAGATTTGAGATAGTCGTCAAGCACGAGATGATGCATGAGCAGGTGAGCCCGGAACGGCATGTTTTCAAGCACATGTTCAAAGACCGCCACGGTCTCGTGAAAGCCGTTGAAATAGTACAAATCGTCACTATGGGCGCCGGTGATACCATAGGTATATAAAGAGGAAATGGCCTTTTCAAGCAGTTTACCAAGTTGCTCACGGGTATGTTTTGGGAATGCATCCATCGCCCTTTGGGCATCGTCTTCGGTCAGTACGCCGGAAGATGATGTCAGGCCGATCCTGGCAAGGACATCCGTGTTCACGGTCAGGCTGTGATAATCATTATGACGAAGCATGATGGGGACTTCCGGACTGATCCGGTCAAGGTCATGCTTGGTCAGCCCGACATCGAAATAACCTTCGGCAAATAAAGGTTCGCCTGCAAACGCATGTGTCAATTGATCCAACACGACAGCACGATCCTTATGGTTTTCCAAGTTCAGTCGCGACAGTTTCTGACCATAACCCAACAAATGCATGTGGGCATCGACAAAGCCGGGATAAACATGCAGACCTTGAAGATCAACCACTTGTTCAGGCTGGTGCCGGCTGGCATCCTCACCAATGGCGATGATCCTGCCTTGGTCGGTCATGATTTGCGTGACGGTCTTGCCGGGATGTGTCATCGTATGGAACGTGCCGTTTTTCCAAAGTTTCATGTGATCACCTCAAAAAAAGCCTACCTTGATTGTACCATGGCAGGCTTTTTTGTTCACTTCTTATGTTTGTGGATTTCTTCGATCGCACCGGCAAAGATGCCAAAACAGATGCCCACCACCGGCCACATGATCCAGGTGATGTCCCAACGCATGGTGAGGAAGCTGACCAAAAGATAAACCACTGCGGTCAAAGGAAAGACGATGCTCGCCACGATATCGGTCAAGCGGTTGGCTTTCTGCATGGCTGGCGTGTGACTGCCGCGCTTGAGCAACTGGCTATATCCAGACATGATCAAGCCGCTCCATACGAGACGGAAGACACCGGCACCGACCACGAGCAGCCCTAATGAGACAAACGGTGTCTGCGCGTTGCCGATGAAGCCGCTTGTGATGAAAAAGAGCATCGACATCAAAATGATCATCACACAGAGCAGGATGCCACGCTGATAGGTTTTTTGATAACTTTCAGCCGCAAGTTCCATCTGATGTCTGGCCTGGCTGGTCAACTCAAATGCCGCTTCCCGGAAACGTCCGGCCTGGGATAGTTCCATGCCGGAACCGATGAAGATGCCGACAGCGGGAATGACCATGGCGAACAACAGGATGCCGCCCAGAAGGTCTTGGTGCACATTGATGCCGAGCCATTGTGTCAGATGACTTGAGCTGATGAGAAAGGCGGGACCGGCGATACAAAGCAGGACACCGAGTGCGATGCGCCAACTGTGTGTTCGTCTTGAGGCGATGAAGGCATCGGCCTGCTGGTCATCGATTTGTACAACGGCTTCTTTTTCGACCTGGATGCCCAGTTCGACCAGAAGCTCATCGATGTTGCCAAACTCGGAAATGACCAACCCGACAGCTTCATTTTCGCTTTTGCCTTCTTTTTTGTAATCCTCGTACTTCTCCATCATCATCTGATGAAGATCCTCTTTGGCCTTCAAGATTTCCGCTGTCTTGGGCAGACCTGCAAACATGTTTTCCAAAAAAGTCTGAATGGTGTTCATGAAACGTTCCTCCTATTTGATGAATGTGTTGATGACTTGCTGAGTCGTCACCCATTCTGTTTTCTTTTCGTCTAGATAAACCTGTCCTGCTGGCGTGATTTCATAATAAGTCCGCCTCGATTCATCGCCTGCTTCTTTTTGAAAAGGACGGATGTAGCCATTTTTCTCGAGCCTGTTGAAAGCCGAATACAAGGTTGTCTCCTTGATGATGTATTGATCGTGAGAACGTAACCGGATCGTCTTGGAAATCTCATAGCCGTATGAAGCGTCTTCGGCCAGGATTGCCAGGATGATGATATCGTTGTAACCCCTGATGACATCGCTGCTGATCATGCTATCCCTCCTACTCCATCTATCGTAGTAATTCCAGTATAACACAACTACTACGACAGGTAAAGTACTTTTTTGCATTTTCTGTATTTTTTTGTTAAAATGTGCGCTATTTAAACATTTTGACATTGTCAAATCGGCATGTTTCAAGTAAATTGGTAGTAATGAAACATGTTACAACCCAGGAGGTTCCACCATGAAACACGCATCAATCATTAAAAACATGACACTCGAAGAAAAGGTTTCACTCCTTTCAGGTCATGATGTCTGGCATACAAAAGCGGTTGAACGTCTCGGCATCAGACGGTTGTTGATGACCGATGGTCCGCATGGCTTGCGTAAACACGCAGAAAACACCGTCGAAGTCGGTATTCACGAAAGCGTGCCTGCCACTTGTTTTCCGCCGGCCGTCAATCTGGCAAGCAGCTGGGATGAGACCTTGGTGGCTGATGTCGCACGTCATATCGCCGCAGAAGCCAAGGCTGAAGGCGTGGATATCGTGCTCGGACCCGGCATCAACATCAAAAGACATCCTTATAACGGACGCAATTTCGAGTATTTCAGCGAAGATCCGTTTTTGACCGGACAGCTTGCATCCGCGTTTGTCAACGCAATGCAAAATGAAGGCGTCGGCACGTCACTGAAACATTATGCTGCGAACAATCAGGAAACCAAACGGATGGTGATCGACACCATCGTTGATGAACGGACCTTGCGTGAACTTTATCTCAAAGGGTTCGAGATGGTCGTCAAGCAGGCCCGTCCCTGGACAATCATGTGTTCGTATAATCGTGTCAATGGCGCATACATGTCAGAAAATCCTTATATGCTTGATGACATCTTGCGCAAGGACTGGGGATATGATGGTGTCGTGGTCACGGACTGGGGTGCGATCAATGACCGTGTATCAGGCCTGAAGGCGACACTTGATTTGGAAATGCCGTCGAGCAAAGGCATCAATGACCAGGCCGTGGCAGACGCCATCCGCGCCGGACGCTTGGACGAACAGGTGCTTGACCAGGCAGTTGACAGGTTGCTTGGTTTGATTGGTCAGGCCGGGGCGAAGGTTGATCATCCTGCTTATGATCGTGATGCCCATCACGCGTTTGCACGCAAGGCGGCCGCTGACACCTTTGTCTTGTTGAAAAACGAGGATCATATCCTGCCGCTTGACACCAACCGAAAGATTGCCATCATCGGTGATTTCGCCAAAGCGCCACGTTATCAAGGTAGTGGCAGTTCACAAATCAATCCAACTCATTTGGACACTCTGTCTGATTTGGTCAAGACCGAATATCCAGATCTTGATGTCATCTTCGCCAGGGGTTATGATGTCAACCAGACAAAGGCTGACGAGCGGTTGATGACAGAAGCGGTCGAGACCGCCCGACAAGCCGATGTCGTCATTGTCCTGGCCGGTTTGACGGATGTGACCGAAGCTGAAGGTTTCGACCGTGACACCTTGTCCTTATCCCCCGGTCATGACCTGTTGATCGAACGGTTGACTGCGGTCCATCAACAAGTCGTGGTGGTGCTTTCGAATGGTGCGCCGGTCGCCATGCCCTGGCTTGAGAAGGTCAAGGGTGTGCTGGAATGTTATCTGGGTGGCCAAGCCCAGGCAGGTGCGTTGCTTGATGTCCTGTTCGGCCATGTCAATCCTTCCGGCAAACTGGCTGAAACCTTTCCTAAAGCGGTCGAAGATGTCCCTTCCCATGCTTTTTTTCCGGGGCACCCGAGACAAGTCGTCTACCAGGAAGGACTTTATGTCGGTTACCGTTACTTCTGCACCGCCGAGGTCAGGCCGCTCTTTCCTTTCGGGCATGGCCTGTCCTATACCCAGTTTGGTTATCATGACCTGAAGGTCTTCCGTCAGGACAAGAACGTCAAGGTCACGCTCGTTGTCAGCAACGACGGAGAGCGGGCGGGCAAGGAAGTCGTACAACTCTATGTTGCCAAGACCGACCCGGTCGCCTACCAGCCTGCCAAGGCGCTCAAGGCCTGGCGGAAAATTCACCTTGAACCAGGTGAACGTCAGACCGTGTCATTCGTCCTCGGACAAGATGCGTTCGCCTATTATGACGTAGAGACCTCATGTTTCGAAATCGAAGACGGACAATATGACATCCAGATCGGCCGTTCGGCTGACGACATCGTGTTTGCATCCCCCATTCAAATGTCAGGGACGCATGCACCCAAACCTGGTCCGGTTTCCTATCTGGACATCAAACAAGGATTTGCACCGACTGATGAAGATTTTGAACGGTTGTATGGCAAAAGGGTGCCAAGACCGGAAAAGCGAAGGCCTTATACGCGCATGTCGACGCTCATGGATGTGAATAAGACCTTGATCGGTAAACTCATCATCAGGAAGATCAAGCATGAGATGCGCAAGCGGATCGATTCAAGCAAGCGGGAAGTCGAAAGCAAAATGATCCGTGAACTGCTTTCCAATCTGCCTTTGAAAACATTGACGTCCTTCGCCGGTGTTTCCAATCACCAGGTCGATGGTCTGATTCACGTCTTGAACCATCGTTATGGCAAAGCGTTCAAGTCGTTCAGACGACAAAAAAAGACACCTTAGTCAAGGAGTCTTTTGATCGCTTCATAACGAAACCCTTTGGCATGCAATTTTGCTTTGATGAATGGACCCAGTTTGTCGGGGTCCATTTTTTCACCATAACGTGCCATCAATTTATGATAGGCCTTGACAAGCAAGTCCTGCTCGTCATCCTGATAATGGACGAGCGCGTGTTGAACGGCCTTTTCAACGGTTTCAAGGGTGAACCCTTTTCCTAATAAATACGATTTCGTGCTGAGGATCAGTTGTCTTTTCGTTTTGCCTTTGGCGGACTGGATCCGTTTTTTGGCGATGGCCCTTAAGATTGCCGTTTCATCATAACTTCGCATGTGTCTGTCAATCAAAGCTTCATCAATGCCTTTTTCAGATAGTTTCGCCTTGATCATGCGTGGTCCTTCACGCATGCTGCGGGCGGCGATGTAAGCCTTGACATAGGCATCATCATCCAGATAACGTTTATCCTGATAATGTTTGATCAGGGTCTTGACCAACGCCGGGGGCGCTCCTTGGGCTGACAAGTATGTGGCGAGTTCACGCGTGGTGTGCATCCGTTTAAGCTTGACAATCGCCAGACGGTCATAATACAGTTTCTCGTTTTCTGACATGAGTGCTTGCCATGCGGCCTTGTCTAAGGTCATGCCGGTTTGCAGGCGGTGTCGCGCGACCAGGACTTTTTCGACCGGGATGACCATCCCGTCAACTGTCAGTTTGTCACGCTGCCGCCCCTTTTCAATGGCGGTGATGGTTTTCATGACGCGTTGTTTTTAATCAGGTCGATCAATGTCATCAACTGACGGTCTTGCTGCCAGTCATGAACGGTCTCCATATAGATGTCATGGACCCTGATGGCGGTGTCCCGGTCGAGATGACCGGTCAGCGGCAGACCTTCTTCGAGTTGAAACTGACTGATGATGGCGAGGGTCGCGTCATCGAAATAATGATCGGTCCTGAGCATGTCTTCGCCGTCAAGACCGTAATAGATGTTGAAAAACTGTTGATAAAGTCCCAGTCCCGGCCTGACTTCGTCATGGACTGTCAAACCCATGTAGACAGGCATGTCAATCGTATGGAGGCCGACTTGCTCAATCAGGTTGACCGGAAGCGGTGTGTCTTCGACGCTCATGCCGTCATTGTAAAACCAGCGTCCCTCGGTATAGACCAACGAATAACGGATGCCTCTGATGTCGCGCAGACGGATGGTGTTTTGATAAACATCCTTGCCGAAGGTCGGCGTGCCATACAAGGCATATCCGCCGTTGAAGTGCAAGCCTGCGGCCAATACTTCCGCCGCGGAAGCGGTCTGTTCGTTCACCAGGACGACGATATGATAAGGTTTGGGTTGGTTCAAGCCACCGTTGAAAAGGATGGTTTTGCCTGACCGGGGAATCATCGAGAAGACACTGTTCTCGATGTCGCGCACGAGCAAGCGTTGTACGATGCCCGGCAACAAACCGCTTTGTCCCTGGTTGTGCAACGCGGAAAGCGCACCACCCGGGTTGTCGCGTAAATCAAGAATCAAGGTCTTGTTTTCAGGATGGTCAAGCAACATGGTTGTCTCAAGTTCCAAAAGCCGGTCGGCAAAAACCTTGCTGGTGCCAGGTGTGATATCTTCGATCCATTCGCTGAACCGGGTGATCCGTAAATAGGCGATATCTTCTTCCATGAGATCGACCGCGAAAGCGGTGGGTGTCAGGATTTCACTGTAGACGACCTCGACATTGTGCCTGATGCCATCCGGATCATAAACAATCAGGATTTTGACCGTGTCGACTTCGCCTCTGAGGGTTTCTAAGATGGACGTCTGGTCCGGCAAGGTGACAAACTCAAGATCCACGCCATCGACGACCAGGCCGGTAATCAAGTCATTGGGATAAAGCTTGCCGTCTGCGGCGCTGCCACGATAGACGTCAAGCACCCGCAGGTAAGCGCCTTCCATGAAAAAACTGATGCCGATGCCGACAAACCGTTCATCATCACCGGGGACCGCAGACAAAGGGGTGGCCACAAGCCTGGTGTAAGGGTCATTGTTCGCTTCGGCATATGCCCTGATGGTCGCCTCCATGTGGGCGATGAAGGCGGCATTGATGGCATCATCGTCAATCTCGTAATAGTAATAGTTTTGGAAACTCTCAGTAATATATTCGAACATGTCGCCGCCACCAGCGATCGGCAAAAAAGGCAACAAGCGTGACGCGTGGTAGCCTGTCAAAAACGATAAGATGACTGCAGCCAGGAAAATGATACCTAGCTTTCTGCTTGCCATGATGATGCCTCCTCGTCAAGATTTAATGGCCTGATGGAACCGGCATGGTCGGATGTGACATGATCAGTGATGATGGACAGACGGAATTAATCGGACTCCCCTGTTTTCAAGTAAGCATTGATGAAACCATCGAGATCGCCATCCATGACCTGGTCGACCTGGCCGACTTCATGGTTGGTCCGGTGGTCTTTGACCATCTGGTATGGATGGAAGACGTATGAACGGATCTGCGATCCCCAGGCGATGTCTTTTTGTTCACCTTTGATGTGTCGTAAAGCTTCTTCTTGTTTTTTCAGTTCTTCCTGAACCAGTTTCGCCTTGAGAATGCCCAGTGCCGTTTCACGGTTTTTGATCTGGCTTCGTTCGTTTTGGCAGGTCACCACGATGTTGGTCGGCAAATGGGTGATGCGGACGGCCGAATCGGTCGTGTTGACCGATTGTCCACCTGCACCGCTGCTGCGATACACATCGATTTTCAAGTCTTCGTCCTTGATTTCGATATTGACATCGTCATCAATCTCAGGAATGACATCGAGTGAGGCGAATGACGTATGGCGACGGGCATTCGAGTCGAAGGGTGAAATGCGCACCAATCGGTGGACGCCCCGTTCAGCCTTGAGATAGCCATAGGCATAAGGTCCCTTGATCAGCATGGTCACACTTTTGATGCCGGCTTCATCACCGGACTGGTAGTCAAGAATGTCGACCTTGTATTGCTTCTTCTGGGCATAGCGCACATACATCCGGTGCAACATGTCCGCCCAGTCTTGTGACTCGGTGCCGCCGGCACCGGGGTGAAGTTCGAGAATGGCGTTATTGTTGTCATAAGGTCCGTTGAGCAGGGTTTCCAGTTCAAACGCCTTGAGATCGATTTTGAGGTGATGGATGTCCGCTTCCAAAATATCCCATTCCTCGCTCTGTTCCTCACTGATCTCAAACCATTCGACCAAGCCGTCATATTGCTTTTTCAAACGGTCAAAAGCGTCCAGCTTGGCTTTGATGCTGTTCGCTTCCTTGGTGACCTTTTTGGCTTCTGCGGTCCGTTGCCAGAAGGCCGGATCCTGCATCGTTTCATTCAAGGTTTGATAGGTGGCTTCAAGTTCAGCGGGCTGAAGCGCGTTTTCAAGCGCATCCAGTGTTTCCTTGAACTGGGCCAGCGTTTTGTTGACTTCATAGCGTTCCATGATGTCTTCTCCTTAACGCCAAGGCAGATTGCGCTGGCTGCGGTTGGCACGCACCTTGGGTCTGCGGGGACGCGCGTCACTCCGGCCTTGATTGGTCGAGGTGTTTTTGACAACTGCTTCACGTTCGACGTTGTAGGCGATTTGGGCACGCAAGGTATAGCGGGTGACATCATTGGCAATGTTGTTGACCATGTCGGTGAACAGACGCAACCCTTCCTGTTGATAGATCAGCAACGGATTTTGCTGGCCGTAGGACTGCAAGGTGACCCCTTGCCTGAGTTCGCTCATCGTATCGATATGTCGCATCCAGTAGGTATCGATGACACGCAACATGACCACTTTGAGAAATTCATGGTAGATTTCCGGTGGCACAAGTTCTTTTTTACGGTTGATGTCTTCTTCCGCAAGATTAAGGATGTACTGTTTGATTTCCACCTCGTCCATGGTCTCAAGTGTTTCCTTGGCCAATGTCTCAGGTTGGAAGATGTTGCCGTTGAACTGGGCGATGATGGCATCATCATCAATATCAAACTCGTTTTTGCCAACCGGTTTGATGTGTTGGTCCAGAAGGTTGCCAAGACTTTGCCTGACGGTGTTGCGCACTTGTTCTTCAATGGAATCAAGGACAAGCACATCGCGGCGTTCCTTGTAGATGATTTCACGTTGTTTGCGCAGGACATCGTCATATTTGAGCACGTTTTTACGGATGTCGTAGTTGTTGCCTTCAATCCGCTTTTGTGCACTGGTGACAAAACGGGAAAACATTTTGGAAGACAGGGCTTCGCCTGTGGTGTTCATGCGTTCCAGGAACTCAATCCGGCGTTTGAAGGACTCACCACCGAAACGTTGCATGAGTTCATCTTCCGCAGACAGGTAGAAACGTGAGTAACCGGGGTCGCCTTGACGACCACTGCGTCCTCTGAGCTGGTTGTCGATACGTCTTGATTCGTGACGTTCGCTGCCGATGACGGCCAGACCGCCAAGTTCAACCACGCCAGGTCCGAGTTTGATGTCGGTCCCACGACCGGCCATGTTGGTGGCGATGGTCACCGATCCCTGCAGACCGGCTTTGGCGATGATGTCGGCTTCACGTTCATGGTTTTTGGCATTGAGGACTTCATGGGGGATGCGGCGTGACTTGAGCATGCGTGAGACGTCTTCTGACGTTTCGACCGCGATGGTGCCGATCAGGATCGGCTGACCGCGCTGATAACGTTCCTCGATTTCGTCAACCAAGGCGTTGAATTTGTCTTTGAGGTTGGCGTAGATGTAATCCGGTTCATCAGCGCGGACGACGGGCGCGTTGGTGGGAATCTCGATCACGTCCATGTTGTAAATGTCGCGGAATTCCTCTTCTTCGGTCTTCGCCGTACCGGTCATGCCTGAAAGCTTCTTATACATCCTGAAAAAATTCTGATAAGTGATGGTCGCCACGGTGACGGTTTCTTTTTTGATCGGCACGCGTTCTTTCGCTTCGAGTGCCTGGTGCAGGCCCTCGCTGAACTGGCGTCCGCGCAGAATGCGACCGGTAAACTGGTCGACGATGAGTACTTCGCCCCCATCGACGACATATTCCTTGTCGCGGAACATGATGTAGTTGGCACGCAAGGCATTATTGATGTGATGGACCAGCGTCACATGACGCAGGTCATAAAGGTTATCAAGTTGGAATACCTGCTCGGCACGCTTGATGCCGTCAGGTGACAAGGAAATGGATTTCGATTCGATGTCAATTTCAAAATCTTCGTCCCGCAACGATTTCGCGAAGCGGTCGGCTGATTGATAGAGGTTCTGATTTTGTTTGGCACCACCGGAAATGATGAGCGGTGTGCGTGCTTCATCGATCAAAATCGAGTCGACTTCATCGATGATGGCGAAATTAAGTCCGCGTTGGGCCACCATGTCCTTGGCATACAGCACCATGTGGTCGCGCAAGTAATCAAACCCTAGTTCACTGTTGGTCGAGTAAAGGATGTCGCAGTCATAGGCTTCCCGCTTTTCCTCGCGGGACATTTCACGGCTATTCAAACCGACGGTCAATCCCAAAAACCGGAACAAATCGCCGATTTCGCCATGCGCTTCGCGCTTGGCCAGGTATTCGTTGACGGTGACGATATGAACACCTTCGCCGTTGAGGGCCATCAGATAGGCAGGCATGACGGCGGTCAGGGTTTTCCCTTCACCGGTTTTCATTTCAGCGATGTTGCCGTGGAAGATGGCGACGGCACCTTGGACCTGGACATGATAAGGAATCAGTCCGGTCACCCGTTTGGATGCTTCACGGACGACGGCATACGCCTCGACCTGAAGACTTTCCAGTGTTTCACCACTTTCATAACGTACTTTGAAGTCATCGGTCCTGGCGCGCAATTCCGCATCGGAAAGGGCCACCATTTCATCATTCAAGGCAAAAACAAGGTCAGCGATCCGACGCGCTTCCTTCAGTTCCCGCTTGCTCGGGTCAAACCATTTTCTAAGCATAGATACACATCCTTTACGTTCTCTAATATGATACTATATCAGGGCCGTTTTGACAAGCAGATTCCCCCTTTCCCCATATTTAACACAATTGCGTCATCATCCTGTTGAGATGATTCTTTTTGCAAAAATAAAACGCCCTGGGGCGTTCTATTAAAAATCAAATTGGACATCCTGGCGTTTGACCGCTTCCGCTTCGAAAAATTCACGTTTGTTGAATTGTTTCCACTTGGCGATGATGTTGCTCGGAAAGACCACGACCTTCTGGTTGTAATAAGACACGTTGGAGTTGTAGACGCGTCTGGAAGCCTGAAGGTTCTCTTCGACCTCGAAGGTGGCGTCCTGCAGACGCATGACATTTTGTGAAGCCTTGAGGTCGGGGTATTGCTCGACCACGACATTGATGGCTTGCAGTCCGCGGGTGATTTCATTGGCAAACTCTTGTTTTTCCGTGATAGGTGCGGCATGGGCCGGCTGACGCATGGCGACAACTTTGGTCAGCGTTTCCGCCTCATGTTTCATATAGCCCTTGGCAGCCTGGAACATCTTGGTCAGCAAATCAAAACGCTTGGTCAACGCGACATCAATGCTTGATTCTGACTCATCAATCTTGACCAGCATCCGACGAAATGCGTTGACCGTCGTGATGAACCAGATCAGGAATATGACAAGCAGCACGCCGATGACGGCCAGTACAATATACAAATCATCCATATGTTCAGATCCTTTCTTCTTTCTTGAATTTTCTACTATCCAACCGCATCTCGTTGATGATGGCGGGAATGAGATCGATATCCGCTTGGAAATCTTTGAGCGACTGGTCGTTGACCGCCTTGTTCAAAGGCAGTTCGAGATAGTCCTTGCGGTCGTTGACACCGACGTGAAGTTCGTTGTCATGAAAATAAAACATGATTTGACCACGGTGCATGGCTTCAAGTTCGCCGAATTTCTCGATAATGCGCGGCGTCAGGTGGTAAAAGGCATACTCCTTGCTGGATGCGAAGATGGCGAACTTCTTGTTGAAGACGATGCTTTCAGTGTCGATTTTCTCGAGTCCGCGCGTTTGCATGTGGAAGCCACGGCCTTGTGAGAGTTTCAAGGTGCCTTCAAAGGCGCGTTCGAACTTGTAGATATACCAGCGTCCTTTGAAGTACGTCTGATAGGTGACGGTGCGGTTGCCTTTCGAATCCCGCCTTTCGACCCTTTCTTTCATTTCGACATCAGCGACTTCGAAATCAACCTCCTTGTAACGACCTGAGATGTAATCTTCACCACGGTAGCGGTCCGGTCGTTTGACCATGCCGGTCTGCACGATGGTTTGCATCGGAATCGAGCCATGGTGGGCATACACCACATTGTCAAACATGTCACGAAGGACCAGTTGAATGAATTCACCTTTGATCAACTGTTTGAAGGTCTTGACATGGACCTGTGCCCGGCCGAACATGACCAGTGCGACCACACCGAGCACGATGGCGATGACCAGCACCCAGTTGAATTCAGTCGCCAGATAGGCAAGCAACACAAGGATGCCGCCGGCCAGGAATAACACACCGGATGTCAATTCTTTCTTGTACGTGCCATGAAGTCTCTTTCGATTGTCTTCAATGGCAAGCATCTTGTCGTTCACATCATCACCTCGTTTTCACGCTTAGATTCATTTTATCGTAATTGCTTGAATAATTCAATCTTATCCAGTCGTTCCCAGGAAAAATCGTCATCGTCACGGCCGAAATGGCCAT
This sequence comes from Acholeplasmataceae bacterium, assembly GCA_007692425.1. GTDB lineage: Bacteria > Bacillota_I > Bacilli_A > Acholeplasmatales > Acholeplasmataceae > RECG01. Next base: position 26,819 of record RECG01000007.1, read on the forward strand.
AGGCGGCTGTTTTAGCGAAAATGGGCCGGTTCAGCTCCAAGGTGCGGATGATGCCCTGGGGACGTAAGTCGAAATGTTTGTCAACGGTTTCATAAATGCGTTCAAGCGGTACTTTTGCCGTTCCAAAGGTGTTAATGTTGAAACTGACCGGAAGGGCGATGCCGATGGCATAGGCAATCTGGATTTCACAGCGGTCGGCAATGCCTGAAGCCACAATGTTCTTGGCCAGATAACGGGCCATGTAGGCCGCGCTGCGGTCAACCTTGGTCGCATCCTTCCCAGAAAAGGCACCCCCGCCGTGACGGGCATGACCGCCATAGGTGTCCACGATGATCTTACGACCGGTGATACCGGCATCGCCATTGGGTCCGCCAATCACGAAACGTCCGGTCGGATTGATCTGATACACGGTCTGGCTCGTCTCATAATCTTTGAGAACCGGAGACAGCACATGTGTGTGCATCAGTTGTTGCAAATCATCCTGGGTGATGTCCGGATCATGCTGGGTCGAGAGCACCACCGTATGGATGTACGCCGGTCTGTCGGCGTCATCATATGCGACTGTCACCTGGGTCTTGCCATCGGGACGAAGTCCTTTGACAATGCCCTGTTTGCGGACATGGGCCAATCTTTCCGCCAAACGATGGGCGAGATGAATCGGCAATGGCATGAATGTTTCAGTCTCGTTGATGGCATAACCGAACATCATGCCCTGGTCCCCGGCACCGATGTCATGCTTGGTCGGGCTTTTGTCGACACCGATGGCGATATCGGGTGACTGGGGCTTGATCTTGAGCGCGATGTCAACTGTGTCGTACGCATAACCGAGAGCTTCATCGGTATAACCGATGTCTTTGATGGCGGCTCTGGCAATCTGCTCGTAATCAATGTCTGCTGTCGTCGACACTTCACCGAAAAGCAAGGCATAGTTCGTGGTGACGGCGGTCTCGACCGCGACACGTGCTTTAGGGTCTTGGGCCAGGCAGGCATCCAGGATGGCATCCGAAATGCGGTCTGCGACTTTGTCCGGATGTCCCTCGGTCACCGATTCACTGCTGAATAATTTGATCATGTCTTTATCCTCCTGTTTGAAAAAAAGAGCGCTTTTCAGGAAAGCGCGTTTCATCGTTTTCCTTATTGATGGGCCGATCGCCCCTCGTGACAAGCACCTAATCCAATAGGTTGCTGCTGCTTCGTCGGTCACTGGCCTCCGCAGCTCTGAATAAGATCGTATGTAATTGTTAAATCTCATTCATGATAACGCATTTTCCAAGTCATGTCAAGCGCACGTCTTTAGAAATTATCGTACATCTCTAAAAACTCGTCATGGAACTTCAAAAAACGCTCTTTAAGATTGTAGTCGAAATAGTTGCCCAACTCATTTTGGAACAGTTTCAGGACGGTGCTGTGCGCCAATGGCCGTTTGTAAGGCGTGGCGACGCGCATCGTGATGTAGAGATCTGCCAGCAAGATGATTTGCGACTCGATCTCCGACTGGATCACCAGCATGTCTTTTAAAAATTTCTCGTTGGCGGTATCCTCCATTTGGGCCCGGGCGATGTCTTCGCATTTCTGGGCCAGTTGCATGCGTTTGGCGATTTTCGAGCCCAGTTCGGTCTTCTCTTTGAGGACATCGTAGTTTTGCTCATCGAAGGTATTCATCTCATTGATCATGTTCTTGATTTCCTGGTATCTCAGATGAATCATCGCATAACCGTTCATCTCGTCGATCCTGGTTTGCGACAACCCATAAAAGTGTGCCAGTTTCATGCTCATTTGTTGAACCTGATAGGCGTGTTTCTTATCCATCAAGGCATATGATGTCGAAAAAACGACCGAAAACAGGTCACCGACAATGTGGGTGAAATCACCTTGGACCTGACGTCTTTTGATCAGTTCTTTTTTCCGTTCCTCCTGCATGTACTGTCCCATCGAGACGATGGCGTAGACAACAAAGTAAAAAAGGATGAAAAGCAAGGTCCTGAGCAAAATATCCGAGAATTCAGGACTTCGGATGAAGACCGGCAGGAATTCCGTAAAGGACAAACCGGCCACCAGGCCTTGCAGACTGTAGGTCCAAATGAGATGAATGGCCGTCAACAGCGCCAGAAGACCTTGAAAACTGCTTGACAGCAGTTTGCGTTCTTGATAGAGCGAGATGACAACGACGGCGTAATACATCAAGATATAGGCGCCGGTCTCGAAATGCGGGATGCGGTAAAGACGGGCATAAATCAACACTGATGAGAAAAAGATATAGAAACCGGCGACATACATCGCGACCATCTGCTTGGTCTTGTCTTGCGGATCCATGTTGATCAGTTTGCGCAACAACCGGTTGATGACATAGGTCAGGGGGAAGGCAATGATGGTGATGACCCAGTCCGTGACCTGTCCCTCGCTGCTGACAGAAAGGATGAACAAAAGGATGGTGTAGATGATGTTGGAGATAAAGATGATGTTCTTGATGACGACATTGCGTCGATAGAGGACGGCGACGTCATCGGTGATGTCAACACCCTGTTCAAAGCCGAAAAAACGGGCGAAAAAGCCCTTGCCGAGCTGGTTAAGGTTCAAAAGACGGCGTTTTTTGGCTTCCATCAAAACATCCTTTCTCAGCGGTTGTTCAAATCAAAGAGCGTCATGCGCCGACCCCCGAAATCCTCGAGAGCGTCCGACTCGCTCAATACCTGGGCGACCCGTGTCGAGGCGGCGGCGGCAATGGCACCGACGATGTCGTCCATGAACGTGTGGCAGATGCCTGCTTCCTTGCCGGCATCATTTAGTTTTTTAACAATGCCGTGCTTGTTGACGTCGATATCGCCGAAATTGGTCATGCCGATCGTGCCGTAAAGACCCGCGACATCAAGACCCATGGTTTCATCAATGCCAAAAAGGCCGAGGTCTTCATAAATGATGTCCTGAATAGGACCTTTCAATAACTTTTCTTCAGCCAACCGGTCAATTTCAGCCGCTAATTGGACATGATGGAAGACATCACGCAACGACAAGATTTTTTCGACGGATTCGATACAAAGTTCACGTGAGACGTTTTGCATGTAACGACTTTGTTGTGTAAAGGTGATCTCGCCGATCGCTTCAATGCTGATACCGCGTTTTTCAAGTGTCTTCTTATTAAAGTCAAACATTTCCTGGCGGGTGTAGACCAGGCGCTTTGTTTCATTGCTGGTGCTCATGTTCATGCTCCTTCCTTGGTCAGCATGTCGCCTGTTCGAAACAAGGTCTGACCATTGAGAAAATCGTGCGTATCCATGATGCGCCGGCCCGGAATCTGCAGCCGGGTGATGGCGACAACGCCATCCCTGGTCTTGACCAACAGTTGTTTGCGGATGTCAATCACCGTGCCTGGCGCTGCGTCGTGCTCTATTATATCATGTTTTTCAAGTCCGTATATCTTGATCCGTTGTCCGCGGATGAAGGCGAACCCGCCCGGCTCGGGCGAAAGGCCGCGCAAGCGGTTGATCAACACTTGTGTCGGTTGTTCAAAATCAAGTCGTTCATCGTCTGGTTTGATTGTATAGGCGTAGGTCGCATCCGCTTCATTTTGTGGTTTCCGAATGTCGATGCCTTGGGCCAGATCATGAATCACGACATGTAAAAGACGCGCCCCGACCACGCTTAAACGATGCGACAGCGATGCCACATCATCGTCAGGCAGAATCGGGACACGGGCTTGCCTGATGATATCACCGCTGTCCATGCGGGACGCCATGTGCATGATGGTGATGCCGGTTTCCTCAAGACCGTCGAAAAGCGCATGCTGGATGGGCGCTCCACCCCGATATGCCGGCAACAAGGACCCATGGACGTTGATGGCCGTGATGGGGTCGATCAAGGTATCGGGCAACATCTGTCCATACGCCGCCGTCACAATCAGATCGGGTTTGACGGCCAGGACAGGCTCATGATTTTTTTTAAGACTGGCAGGCTGAAAGAGCGGCAATCCCTTTTGCAGGGCCAGCGTCTTGACAGCTGACGGCATCAAGGTCTGTTTGCGGCCGACCGGCTTGTCAGGCTGTGTCACCACAAGGCTGACCTGATGGTCGTGGGTCAGCAAATGATGCAGGATTTCAGCAGCGAAGGGCGGTGTGCCCATGAAAACGATGTTCATTTTTATCACCTACACAAGATCAAGATCGGGATGATAGCGGACGCGGACGTGTTGATCATCAAGCGTCTCCAGGATATCAAACAGTGCCTGTTTGTCGATGGTGTCATATTTGAGGGTGACCAAAAAGCGGTATCGGTCACGAAGTTTAGGTAAAATGGCGGGTGCGGGACCGAGCACGTCATGGCCCTCGATGGCAAGCATCTTCTTCAGTTGATAGGCATGTTGATAGGTTTTCAGATAACCTTCGCCTTCAAACAGGATATGGGCGATGTTGACAAATGGTGGATAGCCAGCCTGCCTTCGTTTGACAATGGTATCCGCATAAAAGGCATCATAACCTTCGATGACATGGCGGATGGCATGATGATCGAGCTCATAGCCTTGGATGACGGCTTCGCCGGGAAAGAACCGGCCGGATCGACCGGTCATTTGTGCAAACAACACATAAGCATCTTCATCAGCGCGGTAGGACGGCACCCTGAAAGACATGTCCGCCATCAGGACCACCGACAAGGTCACTTTGGGAAAGTCGAGTCCTTTGGCCACCATCTGGGTGCCGATCAGGATATCGGCATGCTCGCTTTTGAAAGCCTGCCAGAGACGTTCATGTGCGCCTTTGGTCGTCGTCATGTCCTTGTCCATACGCATGATTCTGGCTTCTGGTAGCAGTTGATTCAAGGCTTTTTCGACATACTCGATGCCGATACCGACTGGTTTGACAGCCTGGCTTTCGCAGGATGTGCATGCTTGTACATCAGGTTGTTCGTGACCACAATATGTGCATTTCAAATGTGCTTTGTCGTGATAGTAGGTCAGCGCGATGTCACAGGATGGACAAGTCGGCACGTGACCGCATTGACGACAAAGCAGATAAGGGGCGTAACCTTTCCGGTTATAAAGCAGGATGGTCTGTTCCTTGCGGGCCAGCCTGTCCTTGATTTTGTCAATCAGCAATCGCGAGAAGATCGAAGTGTGTCCGGCTTCCAGTTCTGCTTTCATGTCGACCAGGATGATGGCCGGTAAAGACAGTCCTGAAGGACGATGGCGCAAAACCAACAGATGATCAGTCCCTTGTCTGGCCTGATGCATGCTTTCAATGCTTGGCGTGGCACTGCCTCTCAAGAGCGGAACGTCATGATAACGGGCCCGGATGTCCGCGATGACCCTTGCATCGTACCAGACGCCGCCACGTTGGACATAGGCGTCATCGTGTTCTTCATCGATGATGACAAGACCCAGCGATGACAGTGGCAGAAACACGGCACTTCTGGTACCAAGGACGATATTGGCATGCTGGTTGACAATCATGCGGTATTGGTCGGTGCGTTCACCGGTTGACAAGCCGCTGTGAAAGATGGCCACTTTGGTAAAACGGGCTTTGAGACGTTGCGCCATGGGCGCGATCTGGGCGATTTCAGGCACCATGATCAAGACTTGCCGGCCTTGTTTGATGACCGCTTCGATGAGATCAAGATAGACTTCGGTCTTGCCTGAACCGGTCACGCCATATAAGAGATGTGTCTGATGGTTTGTTTTAGACAAGACGGCACGGACCGCTTGTTGTTGTTCGTCATTGAGCGTGACTTGTTTATCCGTCTTGTCAAAGACATGAACGGGTTCACGAAAGACATCGTGCTCGGATGGCATCAGGACATCATGCTTGACGAGCGTGTTGATCGTACTTGGCGAGATGCCGTTTTCCAGCAACGCTTTCCGGCTGATGATCGCGTCAGGTTCGAATAAATCCACGACATGTAAATAGCGGTCAATCCTGGCATAACGGTGCTGTGTATTGAATCGATAAGTGGTTTCGACCTTGCGGGTCGCTTTTTCTTTGATGACCGTCTCGATGGTGACAACGCCTTTGTCGGCCAGGCGTTTGATGCGTCCGGCATGGACCTGGTCGCTTTTTTTCAGTCGCCAACGTTGATTCCGGTTGAAAAAAGGCAATAAGTCGTCATCTGCTTCCTCCGGCTTGACCAGACGGACTTCCTTGGCATATTTGACCAGCAGTTCCTGAGGTAGGACCGTCTCGATGGCACTGCTATGCAAGGTCGGTCTTGTGGCGCGCAAGGCATCGACCATGATGAAACTTTCCTCGTTGAGGGTCGGGACGACATCAAGGACATCCTCGATCTCACGGGTGGCAGCCTGGCTTTCCGACATGGTTTCGATGACAAAACCAAGTCTTCGTTGTTCGCCAAAGGGGACGATGACACGCATGCCGCGTTCTAAAAAACCCGCGAAACGCGGTGGAATCTGATAATCAAAACAGGTATTGACATGTTGATGTTTGATGTCAACAACGACACGTGCGTACATGGCTTCACCTACCTTTATTATACCACCACGATAAGAAAAAAAGTAACCGAAGTTACTTTAATGTCTTGAGAATCTTGTCGATGTGATTCCCATACGCGAGCGCTTCATCAAACTTGAAGATCAGTTCTGGAATGCGTCGGATGTTCTTGATTTTCTTGGCCAGTTCCATACGGATGGTGGCCTTGCTGTCATCAATGCTTTTCTTGGCGCGCTCGAGCACGCTCGGATCGTCACTCAGGATGGTGTAATAAATGGTTGCAAACGTCTGGTCTTTGGAGACTTTGACTTCAGTCAGATTGATGTAACCGAAACTTTTGTCCTTGACCTCTTGGTTGACGATCGATGCAAGTTCACGTTGAATGAGACTTGCCAGACGATCGACTGTGATTGACATGTCAATCAACCTCCACTTCTTTCATTTGTGATGCTTCGATGATGTCGCCGATCTTGATGTCATTGTAATTGGCGATTGAAAGTCCGCACTCAAATCCTGATTTGACTTCCTTGGCATCATCTTTGAAACGTTTGAGCGAAGCCAGTTTGCCTTCGTAAACGACAACCCCTTCACGCAAGACACGCACCAGCGCATCACGCTTGACGACACCGTCGGTGACATAACAACCGGCAATCGTACCGATTTTGGAAACCTTGAACAGATCGCGCACTTCGGCTTGACCGGTGACGATTTCTTCGAAGGTCGGTTCGAGCATGCCCTTGAGGGCGGCTTCGATGTCTTCGGAGACGCGGTAAATGATGTTGTATAAACGGATTTCGACACCTTCGGTATCAGCGAATTGTTTGACGGCTGAGGTCGGACGGACGTTGAAACCGATGATGATGGCTGACGATGCGCTGGCCAGGGTCACGTCATTTTCAGTAATGGCGCCGACACTGGAGCGGACCACGTTGACATGGAATCCGGCGATGTCAATTTTCTCCAGCATGCCCCGCAGTGCTTCAATCGATCCTTGCACGTCGCCTTTGATGATGATGTTCAGTTCCTTTTCTGAACTTTCCATGTCACCAAACATGCGGTCGAGTGATGCTTTCTTGACACTTTTGTTTTCACCTTCGCGCTGCCTGCTTTGGCGTTCAAGGGCGATCTGACGGGTGACTTTCTCATCTTCAAACGCCATGAAAACATCACCGGCCTGGGGCACTTCATTGAGTCCGGTGACTTCGACCGGTTGCGAGGGTTTGGCTTCGGTATAACGTTTCTTGAGGTCGTCGTTCATGGTGCGGACCTTGCCATAGGTGTTGCCGATGACGATGAAATCACCGGTTTTGAGTGTGCCGGTCTCGACGATCAGCGTGGCAACCGGGCCACGACCTTTATCGAGGCTTGCCTCAATGACGGTCCCTTTGGCCAAACGGTTGGGGTTGGCTTTGAATTCATCAATGTCGGCAAGCAGCTGGATGACATCAAGCAGTTCTTCGATGCCCTGGTTTTTCAGTGCCGAGATCGGCACAAAGGGTGTCTTGCCACCCCATGCTTCCGGAATCAGTTCTTTTTCTGACAATTCGGTCATGACACGTTCAGGGTTTGAACCGACTTTGTCAATCTTGTTGATGGCGACAATGATCGGCACTTTGGCAGCCTTGGCATGGTCAAGTGCTTCCAATGTTTGTGGCATGACGCCATCATCGGCAGCCACGACCAAGATGCAAATATCGGTCACTTTGGCGCCACGGGCACGCATTTCTGTAAAGGCGGCATGTCCGGGGGTGTCAATGAACGTGATGGGCTGATCATTCCTGATGACCTGGTAGGCACCGATGTGCTGGGTGATGCCACCTGCTTCGCCTTCGACGACTCGTGATTGACGGATGGTATCAAGCAAGGTGGTCTTGCCATGGTCGACATGACCCATGACGGTGACGATTGGGGGCCGTTTGACCAAATCGGTCGGATCATCCTCGATTTCCATCTCATCATAACGGGTGACATCCGTAATGACCTCATCCTGGACCTCATATCCCTCTTCAAGGGCGATGACCTCGATGGTGTCGCGGTCGATAATCTGGTTGATGCTTGTCATCAGACCGAGCTGCATCAGTTTCTTGATCATGCCGGCATTGGTCAGACCGAACGCTTCCGCCACCTGGGCGACGTTCATGTCAGGCTTATAGATAAAAATACGTTCACCTTGTTTCTTGGTTTCCCGGCGAGGCACGTTTGAACGACGTTGTGAGCCAGATTGGCGTTGAGCGCCGGATTTAGGTTTTCGATAATGCTTTTTTCTTTGGTATGTAGGCATGCAATCACTTCCTTTTCGGCTGCATCAAGAGGTTGGCAAACCCTTGATCGGTCACACCGATCACCTTGATGTCATGCCTGCCTGTGGCATGAGACAGTTCGCCTGCTGAATAGTGCTCCAACACGTCGACCTGATAATGTCTTGCCTTGTCATGAATATTTTTTTTGGTCGGTCCCGAAGCATCGCTTGCCAGCAATATCAAAGACAAGCGGCCTTTTCTCAGGGCGAGCAGGGTCGACGCCGTGCCGATGACAAGTTTGCGGGCACGGGCGGCCAATCCGATATTATTGGTCATGGACCATCAAGAGAAGCGTCTCGTAGACATCATCGGGGACAGTGGTCTCGAGTTTGCGGTCAAGCGCTTTGGTTTTTTTGGCTTGTAAAATGACCGCTTTATCCAATTTGACATAAGCGCCACGACCTGGCGCCTTGCCGATCGGATCAACCGTGACCGTGCCTGCTTTGGTGGCGGCAATACGGACAAGTTCTCTTTTGGGCAGGACTTCTTTGGTCACCACACATGTGCGGAGTGGTGTTTTTTTTACTTTGGACATGAGGGATCCACCCAAACCTTTCTGACAAGACCTGTCAATAGAGAATGCCTTCGTTTTCAGCCATGGTCTCAGATTTGATGTCAATGCTCCAACCACATGCCTGAACCGCAAGTTTGACGTTTTGGCCGAGCTTGCCGATGGCCAGTGACAATTGGTCATCAGGAACGATGGCCATGGCGGTTTTCTCTTTGGGATTGAGTTGCGTGACCGCAATGACTTGGGCAGGTTGAAGGGCATTGGCGATCAATTCGCGTTCGTTGTCGCTCCAGCGAAACAAATCGATCTTCTCATCACTGAGCGCTTTGACAATTTCACGGATGCGTGATCCGCCCTCGCCGACACATGCGCCGATCGGATCAACTTTTGGTTCATTGGATTTGACACCAATCTTGGAACGGTCACCGGCATCACGGCTGATGCCCATGACTTCGATGGTGCCATCCTTGATTTCCGGAATCAGGTTTTCCAAGAGACGGATGATGAGACTTGGATGTGTCCGGCTGACAAAGACCTTGGGCCATTTGGTTTTCAACTCAACATCAGAGACATAGACCCTGATATGGTCTCCGACATGGAAGTTATCCTTGGGGAGGGCTTCTTTCTTGGGAAGCAAAGTGGTCAGATCTTTACCGATGTCCAGACGATAATGGTCATCTGCAACATCAATGACACGGGCGTTCAGCATTTCGTTTTCATAAGCCTTGAAATGCTGGTAGAGATTTTCCTTTTTCATGGTGGTCAGTGTTTCATGAAGGCGGCTTTTGAAATCACGGACAGCGAACAAACCAAAATCCTTGGGATCGATTTTTTGTTCAAGTACGGTACCGACCTTGACGCGGCTATTGATCTTTTTGGCATCTTCAAGCAACATTTGTGTGTAGGTTTTGTCCACGTCGATGCTATAGGCTTCAACCACGAGATGCTGGGTGTAGACCAGAATTTCGTTTTTTTCTTCTTTGATTTCAACCCGGCAACTGCGCACGTCGTGTGCCTTTTTACAACCGGCGATCATGCCTTGACTGAATGCTTCAAGCACCTGTTCGCGGCTGAGTTCCCACTCTTCGGCGACATCATCGACATTTTTGAAAAATTCTTTGCTAATCATGATTTCCTCCTAAAACTTGACGGCGATGCGACGCTTGCGGGCATCCGCCTGTGGGACATTGATCTTGCGGATCCGTCCCTTATCGTTGATTTCAACTTGCATGATGTCACCATCAAAGGCCAACAAGGTACCATTGCCTTGATAGCTTGATGACTCGAAATAAATGTAGCGGCCGACCGCCTTGTGTAATGATTCAATCGAATCAAGCGGGCGTTCAATACCGACCGATGACAGTTCAATGCCGAATTTGGGATTGATTTCTTCATCGGAGAATGATGCCAGGATGTCGGCATGGATGCGTTCCAGCAGTTCGGTGCCCAGACGACGTTCACCGTCAATCAAGATTTCCAGGACATCTTGTCCGAAAGCCTTCTTGGTTTTGATGCTGTGGACAAACAGTTCATCCTTTTCCAACATGTGATTCAGTTTTGTTTTGATGTTTTCCAGTTGCATGTCGACCTCAATAAAATGAGTGGAAGTCATCATCCCACTCACATTCTGCACTATATTATAACACCCTTCGCGTTTAAATTCAATTTTTTTGGATGGTTTTTTCGTTGATTTTATCGATTGATTTGCAATTCATTTGCAAGTTTCACGGTTTATGGTATACTTTATATGCAAATCATTCGCAAAAGGAGATTATTTTTCATGAAAAAGTTTTTACTCATATTATTGGTTCTGCTTGCCGGTCTGTCCCTCAGCGCCTGTCGGGATGACAAGTCTGCGGATATCGTCACCACGATGTTTCCGCAATACGATTTTGCCAGACAGATCGTTGGTGACAAGATGACAGTCAGCCTGTTGACACCTCCAGGTGTCGACATCCACAGTTATGAAGCCACCAGTCGTGACATGGCGGCCATCCAGAATGCCAAGTTGTTCATTTTCACCAGTCTTGAGATTGAACCATGGTTAAACAATCTGACCAACATCGGCGGACCTGATACAGTTGTCCTCGATTTGTCAACACAATATGTCTTGCGTGACCACGACCATCATCACGATGACCATCATGATGACCACGATCATACACAATCAGGCAGCCAAGTGACGTTGAACGGTGATCATCATGACCACGATCACGATGACGATTTCCATTACTGGACGGATCCCACGACTGCCATCCAACTGATTGAAGCCATCTTGGCCAGCGTCATCGCCATCGATCCTGATAACGCCTATTTCTATGAAGCCAATGCTCATGCCTATGTTCATGAAATCGAAGATTTACATGAGGCTTTGGAAGACTTCCTGCTTGATCATGAGCGTGAAGGGTCGACCATCTTCTTTGCCGGTCATAATGCCATGGGGGCTTTCGCAGAGCGTTATCACCTCAACATCGTGTCGTTGTTTGAAGACTTTGTTCCCGATGCCGATCTGACCAGCGCGCAGCTCATCCAGTTCACTGAAGCGGTCCGTACCGCTGGTGTCCGTCATCTCTTCATCGAGGAATTGGTCGAACCCAAGGCGGCCTTGGCAATTGTCAATGAGCTGGCGAAGGACGGTTATGCCTTGGAACTGCTCGAATTGCATGGTTATCACAATGTCACCCGCGAGGATTTTGAAACAGGCGTTTCTTATGCCGATCTGCTGGCAAGAAATCTTGCCTATCTGATCATCGCTTTAAGTGAGGAATCGATGTAAGTGATCCATTATCGTGATGTCTCTGTCTCGTTTGGCAAATTCACCGCATTAAGTCATGTCTCCTTCTCGTTGCAGAAGGGTGACTTTTTGCATATTGTCGGCCCTAACGGAAGCGGCAAGACCACCTTGCTTAAACTCTTGGTCGGCTTTTTGCAACCGACGGCAGGCAACATTGCGGTCGAACCGGTCACGATGGGATACCTGCCGCAAAAACTCAACGTCAAACCGAGTGTGCCGATGACCGTCCGGGAAGTGATCTACAGTGGTTTCAGCAAGCAGAAACTGATACCTTCGAAAGCTGATTGCAAGCTAATCAGGGGATGGCTTGAGCGCATGGAAATTCCGCAGCTTTTCAATGAAAGCATGCAATACCTTTCCGGTGGACAACAACAACGCGTCTATTTGATCCGGGCCTTGATCAGCGAGCCCGAATTGTTGATTCTCGATGAGCCGACCTCGGCTTTGGATCCTTCTTTCCGGGAAAAGTTTTACGACCTGCTTTATGACCTGCAACAACACAAGCAAACAACCATTATTCATGTCACCCACGATTTGACGGACGCTGTCAAAGAAGACTGCCTGACCATGTATGTCGACCAACAGGTCAAGTTTTTCGGCACCTACCACGACTTCCATGCGTTCGAGCACAGGGGGCATCGACATGTTTGATTTCTTGCAATATGGTTTCATTCAAAACGCCTTGTTGATCGGGGTTGCCCTTGGGTTGGCGGCCGCTTTCCTGAGCCCTTATCTCGTCTTGAACCAGCAAGCAATGATTGCTGATGGCCTGGCGCATGTCAGCTTTACCGGTTTGATTTTGGGTATCTTGCTGGCCGATGAGGCGATTGTCATCGCCATCCCGTTTGTGATGATTGCTTCGCTGTTGATCAAATACTTGTCACAAGCCAAAAAAATCAATAATGACGCCGCCATCGGCCTGGTCTCGGCGGTCTCGTTCGCCATCGGCTTGATTCTTGTGAAAAGCAGCCGTGGTTTCAACATCTCGATCGAAAGCATGCTGGTGGGCAACATATTCACCGCCAGTCCGTTGGAAATCACATTATCGCTTTTGATTTTGGGCATCATCGCCCTCTTCATCACTTTCTTTTACAGACCACTGTTCCTGATTACCTATGACGCCGACTATGCCCGTTTCGCCAAGGTCAAGGTCAACCTGCTCAGCTACACGTTGGCCGGACTGACGGCCTTCTTCATCGTGGTCGGCGTACGGACCATCGGCATCTTGTTGATTTCCGCCTTGGTCATCTTCCCTTCCGTGATTGCCAGCCAGTGGACCAAGAGTTTCCGGATGACGCTCATCTTCGGTTTATGCACCTCGGTCATCATCGTCATTTTGGGGATTTTCATCGCCCATCCGCTGGAAATTCCAGCAGGCTCGACAATTGTTGTCATCTATGCTATACTGATGATGCTTTCGCTCGGTATCAAGTCACTTTTAAGGAGGGCATAATCATGCGCATGACGCGGCAACGGCGACGGATTCTCAATCTTTTGGAAGCAAGCGAACGTCCCAAAAGCGCGGAGATGATTCATCAGGAACTGGCAGGTGAATCCTTGGACCTTTCCACGGTTTATCGGACATTGGACACCTTTTTCGAAGAGGGGCTGATCTCCAAAAGCAGTTTGAAGAATGCCTCCTATTATTATCTGAGACGCAAGGAGCATCACCATTACATGATTTGCCTGAGCTGTCATAAGATGATTGAGATCGATTGTCATATTTCGGACATCGAGTCCGAGATTGCCGCTGATCATCATTTCGATATCAGTCACCATGATATGACCATTTACGGATATTGTCAGGATTGCCAATAAAAAAATCCAACGCGGTTGGATTTTTTTCTGGTCATGTGTCAATCCCAGCGTCTGGGATCACCCTTGATGGCTTCAAGCACCTTCATGTCTTCCTTGCTGATGGTGAAGTCAACTGAAGCGTTTTCGATCATGCGGTGTTCCTTGGTGGTCTTGGGAAGAGGCAATGTCTCTTTCTCGATGCAGTAACGGATACAGATTTGCGCAGCGGTCACACCATACTTGTCGGCCATTTTCTGGATCTCACCGTTCTTGAGGGCAAAGCCGATGGCCAGCGGCGAATAGGCTTCGACCAAGATGTTGTGTGTCTTGCAGTAATCGAGGGTCTCTTTCTGGTCAATGCCGATGAAGAAGGCGATCTGGTTGGCATGTGGAACAAAGCCGGTATGTTTGACGATATAGTCGATATCGGCCGGTGCGAAATTAGACACACCGATCGCACGGATGCGCTTGTCATGATAGAGTTGGACCATCGCTTTCCAGGCTTCAACGTTGCCGTCTTTACAATCCTTGCCGATCTCGTGCCAAGGCCAGGGGGCGTGAATGAGATAAAGATCAAGCACAGCCAATCCAAGATTGGCCATGGTTTCTTCAAAATGGTCCAGCGTGCCTTGATAATCCTTGACATGAGAAGGCAGTTTGCTGGTGACGAAAATCTCATCACGGGGAATGCCTGAAGCACGGACGGCCTCACCGACACTGCGCTCGTTTTGATAAGCGTGTGCGGTATCGATGTGACGATAACCGTTTTTCAAGGCGAGCAAAACCGAATGGTAGGCTTCTTCTCCGGATTTGACCTGCCAGGTGCCAAAACCGATTTGAGGAATGGTGACGCCGTTTGACATGACATACGTTTGATTCAAGACTTTCATGGTGAATACTCCTTTCAATATGGGTTTATTTCAATCGAAGGATGCGGCTTTGGATGACCACGCCGGTCAAGGCGACCAGCATGCACAAGACACCGGAAGCGATGTGAAACCATGCCTCGCTGCCAAATGCAATCGCACCTTCGAGAATGATATTCAAAATATAGATGCCGAAATAGCCATACAGCAAATAGCGGATCAGGCTGATTTCGCGTTTGGTGATGACGACTGTCCGCTCATCACCTTTGCGATATATGATGAAACCGATGATGGCAAAAGCCACCAACAAAAACAACAAGACGAAATGGAGCCATGGCCATTGTCCGACCAGATAGAACGAGACAATCAGGTTGGCACCCATGATGAGAAATGCGATGAACAAGATTAGCTGGATCAAGATACTCTTACGATAAACCTGCATGATCAATCTCCTTTGAAAGGTTTTGTTTTTTTATGATATACTATGAGGTGAAGAGAGGGATGTTAACGATGAGAAGAGCTGTATATCCAGGCACGTTCGATCCATTGACCATCGGTCATCTGGATGTCATCAAGCGTGCCGCCAGACTGGTTGAGGAACTCCATGTCGTCGTGGCCGACAATCCGCGCAAGCAACCGACTTTCAGCAATGAGGAACGAATGGACATGGTCAGGCGCGTGACCGGTGACCTTGACAACATCGTCATCACATCGACATCGGATCTCGTGGTCCGTTACGCCAGGCAGCATGGCATCGATTTGATGATCCGTGGTTTGCGAAACATCCAGGATTACGAAAACGAATATGCGCTTTACCAGTTTAACCGCAATCTGGACCGGAACATCGAGACGATGATCCTGTTCCCGTCTTCACGCAATCACTTCGTGTCTTCTTCAGCCATCAAGGAGCTGGTCCTGCATCATGCGGACATCTCACCTTATGTGCCAAAGGAGATCATCAAGGATGTCCAGGAGAGGATCCGGGCTATAGCAGGCGAAGTTGTTTAAAGAAATCATAGAGCCGGTCATCACGTACATGCGGTGCGAGATGATCGGCTTTTTCTTTAAGTTCGGCAAAACGGCTGTTGCTCATGGCAATACCGATGTCGGCCATTTCGATCATCTGGATGTCATTGGCGCCATCCCCGATGCAAATCAACCGGTAATCCTGCTCATCGGCGAGTGCCTGCCGGATGCCAAAAGCCTTGTTCATGTCGCCATCAAGAAAATCAACGCCGGCCTTGTGCCAAGGATAGGCCTTGAACCGAGGCAACCTGCTTGTGACCGCATTGATTTCGTCTTCATCCTCGGTGAACAGCCAGATCTGATAGACCTTGTTTTTGTGATGAAATTGCGGATCGACCACGGGTGAGACGCCTCGCAACAGTTCCATGCCGTAGCTGACGCGTTCATCCCAATAGTTGACAGCCTCCTCATCCAGACCGACCATGCCGATGTTGAAGCCTTTGTCTTGGGTCAGGGTCAAAATCTGCTCGATATCCGCTTGTGCAATGGGTTGTTCGAAAACCAGTTGATCATCCTTGAATACGACCGCCCCATTAACCAGGACACGGTAAGTAAACAAATGGAGCACATCGCTGATGATATGCAGTTTACCGGTGCCCCTGCCTGTGGCCAATCCTAAAAAAACATCGGGTTTGGCAGCCAGTTCCGTCAAGAGACGCTTGGTCTGGGGTGGAATGACATTGTCTTGATTGCTGTAGATGGTGTTGTCGACATCAAAAAAGATGATTGTTTTCATGATGGACCTCATTCATCATTATATCATATGCAGTATAACACTACCATTTTGAAACATTTTGTTATACAATAGAAATAAGCACAAACGTTTCTGGAGGATTTGCGATGAAAAATCCGCTTTTGCAAACCGGTGAGCTCGGCATTTTTGCCTTGGGTGGACTGGGCGAAGTCGGCAAAAACATGTATGTCTATGAAATCGAGGACAAGCTTTTCATCATCGATGCCGGTATCCTGTTTCCCGATGAACAACTTTTAGGAATCGATTATGTGATTCCCGATTATCAATATCTGGTTGACAATGAAGCGCGTATCGCCGGTCTTTTCATCACGCATGGACACGAAGACCATATTGGCGGGATTCCCTACCTTTTGAAGAAGGTCAAGATTCCCAAGATTTACGCCGCTGGTGTCGCAGTCGACCTGATTGAATACAAGTTGGTCGAGCATCCGGACATCAAGCCTCCGCAAATCGAAGAATACAAAAGTTATTACAATTATACGTTTGGTGGTGTCGAGATTTCATTCATCCGGCTCAACCATTCCATTCCTGACATGTTCGGTATCGTGTTAAGAACGCCACAAGGCATTCTTTTCCATACCGGCGATTTCAAAATCGACTTCACACCGGTGGGACCGCCGGCCGAGTATGACAAACTTGCCGCCATCGGCAAAGAAGGCCTGCTATGCCTGTTGTCTGATTCGACCAATGCTGAAAGAGACGAGTTGACACCTTCTGAAAGCAAAATCGGCAAATCGATCAATGAGCTCTTCTCCCGGATCGAAGGACGCATCCTGATCGCGACCTTTGCTTCCAACATGTATCGGATTCAACAAATCATCGAAGCGTCCTTCATCAATGGCCGGAAAGTCGTTGTTTTCGGCCGCAGCATGGAAAGGGCGATTGAAGCCGGCCAGCAAACCGGCTATATCAAAGCGCCCAGGGACACCATCATCGAGGCCGACAAGGTCAATCGCCACAAACCCCATGAACTGACCATCCTGGTCACCGGATCACAAGGTGAGCCCCTAGCGGCGCTCAGTCGGATCGCCAATGGCTCGCATCGCCAGATCAAGGCGATACCAGGTGATACCGTCGTCTTTTCATCATCACCAATTCCCGGCAACCAGGAAGGCATCAACCGCACCATCAACCGCCTTTTCCGTCTGGATGTCAATGTCATCACCCACGGTCCGTTGGCTGACACCCATACATCCGGTCATGGTGCACAAAACGATCTCAAGATGATCTTGAGTCTTGTCAAACCGAAGATGTTCATTCCCATGCATGGCGAACACCGCATGCTCAAACACCATCGCGACCTGGCCATCGAATGCGGCGTCGATCCCGATCACATCCTGGTGATGGACAATGGTGACGTCGCTGCCTTGACCAGTGAGACCATCCGTCTGGCCGGCAAGGTGCATTCAGGTGAAATCTACATCGACGGCACCGGCATCGGCGATATTGGCAGCACCGTGCTCAAGGAACGCAAGTTACTGAGTGAAGAAGGTCTCTTCTCGATCATTCTCACCATCCATTCCGGTGAAAAACGGTTGGTCAACGACCCGACGATCATTTCACGTGGCTTCATTTACATGAAAAGCAATGAAGAAATCACGCTTGAACTGGCCAATGAGGCCAAGCAGGTCGCCATCCAGGAGTTGGCTAAAAAAATGCCGAGTGAACCTGCTTTGAAACAGGCTGTCACCGAGCGTTTGAACCAAAAAATCTATGAAATGACGTTAAGGCGACCGTTGGTCATTCCAATTGTCGTGGACATGAACCCCGGCACATGACGATTAAAAAACGAGTCACTCGGACTCGTTTTTTTGTGGGGGCATGTCCCCGACAAAGGCATCAAAAACATATTTGGTGACCATGGCATCTTCCTTGGCGTCATGGGTCTGGTCATATTCGACCTGATAATAGGTTTGATAGGCCTTGAACAGGCCGAGATCATCCCTGAGATTGAAGTAATCCTTGTGCAACTTCAACAAATCGATGAAGTCCTTGTCATGCGTCAATGGCTTCTTTTCATGCAAAAGATACGAGTCATTGAGGGCGCTCAGGTCGTTTTTCCCCCAGACAACCAACTTGGGTCGATACGTTTTGAGAACATCTTTCAGTTTTCGATAAAACACTTCGTAAGGAAGGGCTTCCTTGAAAAACGTTTCCTCATCGATTTTGAGAAAGCGCCGGGTCCGCTTGGTCAGGCTCCGGTCATGTTTGGGCAGCACATAGAAGCCCTCGGCCAGACGGACCGGCCCGCCTGCTTCGGCGAGCACATAGCCGGCCTGGATGATTTCAGAACGGAAATTGGCCGGATTGTAGCCGGGCATCGTCATTTCAAAATCAATGAACAGATAGTGTGTGTGCCGGTTGAGGACTTCACGCATGCCGGCACGCAGAACCGCAAGGTCGTAGTGGATGTAAAATGGATCCAATGAGACGATTTGCTGGAAATAGGCAACCTGTTGGACACGCTGGTTACCGATGATCTTTTGTTGGTCCGAGACGATAAAATCGACCAGGATCCCTGGCCGTAGAAATGGCATGAAGGTCTTGGCCAGACGATTGGTCAAATGATAACCGTTCTTACGACCGTGCACAATCAGATAAAAGATTTTACGTCGATGATCGACGTCCCAGATCAGTTTTCTCATGAAATAACCTCTTTGATATTGGTGATGACATTGGCTGGAATACCGAGTTCAGCCAATTCTTCAGTGGTGGCGTTTTTCAGTTCATCAAGACTTTTGAAACGGTTTAAAATGGCTTTCTTGCGTGCTTCTCCAATGCCTGGAATGTCATCGAGAGGTGAGCGCACGGTTTGTTTTGAACGTGTTTTTCGATGAAAGTCAATGGCAAAACGATGCACTTCCTCAGATAGTCTGCCCAGTAATTTGTAAACCTGGCTGTGCTTGACCAAAGGCTTGGTCTCACGACCGATGACCAGCGCTTCGAGCTGATGTCTTTGGTTTTTTTGCAGACCGGCGACAGGAATGTCAAGCCCCAGGGCATCAAGCGTCTCCCTGGCTGCCGCCAGTTGATTGAGACCGCCATCGACCAAAATCAGGTCGGGCTGCTTCTGTCCTTCGACCAGCAGACGCTGGTAGCGCCGGTAGGTGACTTCGCGCATGGCTTGAAGGTCATCATTCGTGGTCGTTTTCAAATGGTATTTACGGTATTGCTTCTTATCAAAACCTTGTTTGCCATACACGATCAAAGCTGATATCGGCGCGGTGCCAAACAGTTGGGCATTGTCGAAGACCTCGATGGTGGAAACCGGTCTGCCCACCCATTCGGATAATGTCTCCAATGCTTTCATCTGCTGTTCTTCCTGATGACGATAAAGCATCGAATGATGTTCCAGGTCATGACGGGCGTTCTTGCGTGCCAGTTCGACCAGGCGTTTCTTGTCGCCTTTTTTGGGAATCAGTGCTTGTTTGCCGAAAGCCAACGACAGACCTTTGGCATCAAACACATCGTCAAATAGCCACTCATCGGGTTGATAATCTTCATAAAACTGGGTCAGGTAACTCATGACCGCCTCAAGCGGTTCATCGACATAGGCAAAGACAACTTGATGGTGGTCGACAATCCGGCCTTGCCGCATCATCAGAATCTGGATGGCGACATCATCTGTGCTGGCAGCATAACTGACAGCGTCACGGTCTTTGAAATCATTAAGATTGATGATTTGCTTTTCAGTCGTGGTTTCGATATGTTGGATCATGTCGCGGAATTCAGCCGCTTTTTCAAAAGCCATATCGCGGCTTGCCTCGTCCATCTCTTGTTGTAATTTGGTCAAGACGTCACGCGTGTCGCCTTTCAAGAAACGGATGATCTGCGTCAGATGCGGTTCATAGCTTTCCACCTTATGAATACAAGGGGCCAGACATTGCCCCATGTGATAATACAGACAAGCTTTCTTAGGGAGGATATCACACTTGCGCAATGGATAAAGACGATTGAGCAGACGGGCGGTCTCCCTGGCGCCATAAACATTGGGATAAGGACCGAAAATGCGTCCTTTGACATCTTTTTGTCTGACAACCTGCAGTCTGGGATGGGTCTCTTCAGTCAGTTCGATAAACGGATAGGTCTTGTCATCAACGAGACGGATGTTGTATTTGGGGGTGTGTTGTTTGATCAGGTTGAGTTCGAGAATCAATGATTCTTGTTCACTGTTGGTGACGACATACGAAAAGTCTCGTATCTCGGATACAAGACGGGTGGTCTTCTCATTGTGTGCACCTGTGAAATAGGACCGGACACGGTTGCGTAATTGTTTGGCCTTGCCGACATAGATGACTTCTTGATCGGCGCCGCGCATGAGATAACAGCCGGGTTCGATGGGCATTTGTGCGATTTTATCTTTCAAAGTCAAGCTTCATCACCGTTTCTATTGTATCATAAACCCATGCATCTTGACAGTCGGGACCAGCTTTTTCCCAACGGGTTGATACGACTTCGTGATTGTATGATATAATGGCGTTATAAATAGGGAGAGGTTCATATCATGAGATTATTGGTATCAAGCTTGCTTATGATCATCATGACGTTCTTTTTGTGGGCGTGCACGCCGGTAGATGCGCCGGCTGAAGATGTCGATTGGCTGACTTTGAGGGGTACCGTGCTCGAGTGGGATGTCGACACCATCACCGATGTGGTCGGCAATCTGACGCTTGCCGAACATGGCATGCGTCATTTAAGGACGCATATGCTGATTGACCTTGTTGTCAATGCCACTTATTTGCCGGAAGGTGAATCGGAATGGGTTGTCTTGGAGGATGCCTCCTTTGAACTTGATATCGACCTTGATCATTATGTCGACCAGCGCCTTGAACCTGAATTTTATTTTTACTCGAAAGGTGCCGTGGTCGCCAATGATTCGACCGGGTTTTTCCTCGATACCGGGGTTCCGACCAACATCGTCTTGATCACGTCATTGTTCGTCGATTTCGATGGCAGTTACTTTTACTATAACCTGGGCATCTTTCTCAACATGTTCAATGTCGGTCTGACCGACAAACAGGTTGTCTTTCATGAGGATGAGCCTGATCTTGACTGGTTGCCTGTCGATCCAATGGGTTTGATAACGACGATTCTTTTCGATCTCGTGGTCGACAATATGATCCTTCTTGTTGATTACATCACGGTGTATGATGTGGTTCACGGCTATCGACTTGATGTCGAGATGACCTTGGCCGACCTGATCGGACTGGATGATGACCTTGCTGACATGATTGATGACGACATCACTGATCTTGATCAAGCGTTGATCATCGAGGTGTTTGTTAAAGACAACCGCTTGGTGTTGGTCCGCATGGTTGCCGACACGCTGACGTTCGCCCTTCATTTGGAAGAGGTCGATGTGACCTTCATGGAGGTGTCATTGGCAGATACATTGTCGATGTCACTCACCCTGTCTATCAATCTGATCTATCATTTGCATGACGCCGAACCCGACCTGCCTGATCCGGCAATGCTTGCCTTGTTCAGGGAAGTCGAACAATTCGAGTGGCCTGATCTCGGTGGTTTGCCGATGCCATAAAAAAAAAGCTGCGAAGCTTTTTTTATGATTCGAACTCGATGTCGACCTTGTCATTGAGTATTTCTTCCAATGCGATGCCAACGCTTTTGACGCATTGCGCGCCATCGACCTTCAATTGCTCGGTTTCAATGATTTTGGCCACTTTGCTGGCGGCAAAGACGAGTTTATACTTGGAATCGATTTTCAACAACAGTTTGTCAATCGACGGATAGCGCATGCCATCTTTGTTTTTGCTCATGTTTATTCTCCTATCATCTTGATATAGTTATGGATAGTCCGCTCGGTGCGGGCATGTTCGGCCCTGATGATGGCCATGATGCGATCAGCGGCGTTATTGACTTCGTCGTTGACCACGATGTAATCATATTTGTGGGCCAGCAGGAATTCACCTTCGGCTTTTCGCATCCGCTTGTTGATCATGTTCATCGATTCGGTGCCCCTGTTCTTCAAGCGGTCGTACAAGGCTAGTTTGCCCGGTGGGACCAGGAAGATGAAGACGGCTTCTTTCATTTGCTTGCGGACTTGCAGGGCCCCTTCGACTTCAATTTCCAAAACGACTTCCTTGCCCAGGTCCAGTTGCTCATCGACCTTGTCGCGCGGTGTGCCGTAATAATGACCGACAAATTCGGCCCATTCCAGAAACTTGTTTTCCTGAATGCGTCTTAAAAATGTTTCCTTGTCGACAAAATAATAATCGACGCCTTCAATCTCACCTTCCCTGACAGGTCTTGTTGTCATCGAGACCGAATAAACCAAATCGTGATTCGGCATGTTGAAAAGGGCGCGTCTGACGGTGCCTTTTCCGACACCGGAGGGGCCTGAGATGACAACCAGTAAACCACGTTGGTTCAGTTTCATAGGCGCCTCCTTTTTCACAATTTGTGTTAACTTATATTATATATGATAAAATGAATTGTGTAAATAGAAAACGCCATATTTTGCCAAATAACCACGCTTACAGAGACTTTTTCGCCTTTAGCGAACATGGAAAAGGGAGACTGCAATGTCATTGGACGGTTTTTTCATCAGTCATCTCGTCAACGAACTCGATCAGTCGCTTTCCAAGGCAAGGCTGGACAAAGTCAGCCACGCTTCGGAAACGTCTTTTCTTTTCCAATTTCATCATCGGGGTCAACGCCATTCGCTCATCATCGAACTTGAAGCCAATCGTTTTGGTGCCTGGCTGACAGGACAAAACAAAGGTGATGGCACCACTTCACAACTGCTTTTGACGTTGAAAAAACATTTAGAAGGGGCGATTCTGGACCGGATCGGACAACATCAGACCGACCGTGTCATGCTGTTTCATTTCATCCGTCATGATTACATCATGGGACCGTTGGCGAAAACATTGGTCTTTGAAGCGATGGGCCGCCATTCCAATTTGCTGCTGGTCCAAGACGGCAACATTGTTGATTGCTTCAAAAAAATGTTCTTCGAATCCGGCAGACAGTTGTTGCCACAAGCAGCATTCGCTTTTTTTCCGACTGACAAACAACCTTTTACAGCGCTCGATTATGATGATGTGCTTGAGCCTGATGTCCTGGTCAGACGTTATATGGGCGTCTCCCCTGTCTTGGCCAGGTATCTGTTTCAACAGCGATGCAAACTCGAGGAGATCGACGTCTTGCCTGTCAAGTCGCTGAAATCAGAGCGGTTTTATTGTTTCAATGTCTTTGGTGACGATCCCATCAAGACTTATCCAAGCCTGAGCGCCTTGCTCGATGACCGGAAAACGCACAAACCTTCATCAACCGTTTCACATGAGCATTTCATCAACAAGCAACTTGATAAGTTGTCACGCAAACAGGTCGTGCTTGAAGATGAACATGAAAAAGCGCTTGAGATGCTGAAGGACAAAGACAAGGCCGATGCGATTTACAGTAGTGGCCTGGATGTGCAGACACGGACTTCTTCAATTGCCCTCGCAGGTGAAACACTGAGCCTCGATCCGACCAAGACGCTAAATGAAAACGCCCAGGAACTTTACCGGCGATACCGGAAGGCCAAGCGTGGCTTGACCCGTCTTGAAAAGATGATGAAGGAAACCGCCTGGCTGCTTGAATGGTTCGAGCATCAAAAGACTTATCTGGCGTTATCAGGCGAAACCGGTCTGGCAGACTTGGAAAAAGACCTGATGACATATGGCTACAACCCCAAACGCAGAACCCAGGGCCGCAAACAACCGGCCAAACCGGACATTCTGAAGATCGAACACCATGGTGCCACCTTCCTGGTCGGACGAAATAACATCCAAAACACTTATGTCACACAAACGCTCGCCCAGCGTCATGATGTCTGGTTTCATGTCAAGGATGCGCCCGGCAGCCATGTCGTTGTCCAGGCTGCTGCGCTAAGTGAAGCCATCATCAGAATGGCCGCGATGTTGGCGGCCTACTTCTCGAAACTGCGCCATTCATCGTCTATTCCCGTGGATTATACGGAAGTGAGACATGTCAAAAAAATCGCGGGTCGTCCCGGTTATCATGTCACCTATCGCCAACACAAGACCATCTTCATCGATATCGATGAAACATTGCTGAATGACTGGTTGGAAAACAAGCGTATTTAAATGGATTTTTTCTAATAAAATAATGGGAAACAAGGCAAAACAATTGAAAAAATGCACTGGATTGGTTAAGATAAAGGTGTAACAAAGGAGGAATCAACATGACATACGAATTACCTAAATTGTCTTATGCGTATGACGCATTGGAACCGTTTATCGATGCCAGAACGATGGAAATCCATTACTCGAAGCATCATCAGGCTTACGTCACCAACTTAAACGCCGCCCTGGACAAACATCCCGAACTGACCACACCGCTTGAAGAATTGCTGGCCGACCTTTCATTGGTCCCCGCCGACATTCGTACCGCCGTACAAAACAATGGTGGCGGTCATTTCAACCACACGTTCTTCTGGTCTTTGCTCAAGGTCAACAATGGTGCACTTCCCAAAGGTGAGCTGGCTGACGCCATCAACAAGTCTTTCGGCTCGTTTGATGCCTTCAAAGAAGCGTTCGGCAATGCTGCCAAAACCCGTTTCGGCAGTGGTTGGGCCTGGTTGATCGTGACACCGGAAAATGAACTCAAAGTGCTTTCGACACCCAATCAGGACACTCCGTTGTCAGAAGGCAAACCGATTTTGGGTCTCGACGTGTGGGAACATGCTTATTATCTCAACTACCAGAACCGTCGTCCCGATTATGTCTCAGCTTTCTTCAACGTCATCAACTGGGACAAGGTTGAAGCCCTCTTCAAGGAAGCCTGATCAGGCCAAGGACAAACAAAACCGCATCTGTAGATGCGGTTTTTTCTTTATCGCTTACGGCAATGCCGTTGTGTGGTCTAACATCAGATGGTTTGAGTCTCGATCACGGCGTAATCGCCGTCATCACGGCGATACACCACATGGGTGCGCCCTGTCTGGTGATCGAGGTAGACATAGAAGTCATGACCGGAGAGTTCCATGGCGGCAATCGCCTCCTCGGAAGTCATCGGTTTCAACTCGACCTTCTTGTTTTTGACAAGTTGTGTGGCAAGCACTTCTTTTTCAAGCTGTTCAGCATCGAAGGCTTGGCTGTAGGCTTGCTTGATGCCTTCTTTTTCAAGATTTTTCTTCAACTTGTCCTTGTGTTTCCTGATTTGGGCCACCAACTTGTCGTTGGCCTTGTCGATGGCGGTGTACATGTCCGGGTCGGTGACTTCGGCACGAAGCACCGTGCTCTTGGCGGGGATGGTCACTTCGATCTTGTGATGGTCCTTATAGACTTTGCAGACCACCCTGATTTCCGAGATGACTTCCGGTCCGAAAAAGGAAACAACTTTCATCAAACGTTTTTCGGCGTATGCCCTGATGGCATCGGTGGGCACAAAACCGTTTTTACCCAGCACTTCAAATTTCATGGTTTTTCTCCTTTTTTTCTACTCTGTTTTCATATAATGCAATCACATGAAGATGTCCGAGTTTGAGCAGATCCAGCATCGCCATGATGGCTTCATCCATCTCATCGAAATACAAGAGGAGATGGTCATGAACATGGCGGACGTGGTGGATGATGTAAGGTTTGAGAAACGACATATGGGCCAAAGGCGATGTGCGTCGCCGATGCCGGACCAGAACCGTGAGTTGCATCACTCCTTCCTCGATCGGAATCGTACGGTGGCTGGGGATGATCGGATGTTTCCGGTAGCATCGCTCACATATGTGATGGGTCTCAACCTTGAAATAGCGTTGGATGGTGCGTCTCGTCTTGACGCTTTTGCTACATACCTCACAAAGCATGACAAGCCCTCCTGTCTCATACTAGGAAGGCTTGTCCGTTTTTGCTTATTTCTTGTAGGCTTCGACAATCTTGTCGATCAATTGGTTCGGCACTTCCTCGTAACGCAGGAATTGGCGGGTGAAGGACCCGCTGCCTTGTGTCATCGCCTTAAGGTCGATGGCATACTTGACAATTTCCGCTTCGGGCACTTCGGCGACCACGACTTGGAAACCATCGGTCTGGTTCATGCCGAGCACGCGCCCGCGTCGTTTGTTCATGTCACCCATGACGTCACCGACAAACTGGTCTTTGACGGTCACCTCGACCTTGACAATCGGTTCGAGGATGGTGGGTGAAGCGGTTTTGATCGCTTCTTTGAAGGCCAAGGCGGCAGCCAGTTTGAAACTGATTTCGTTCGAGTCGACGGCATGATAGGAACCGTCATAAAGCGTCGCTTTGACATTGATGACGGGGAAACCGGCCAATGGTCCGCTTTCAAATGTCTCAATCAAGCCTTTTTCAACCGCTGGAAAATAGTTTTTAGGGACTGCGCCGCCAAAGACATTTTCGGCGAATTCGAAAATCTCCTTGCCTGGTTCGAACTTGATCCAGACATGACCGAACTGTCCGGCCCCGCCGGACTGTTTCTTGTGTTTGCCTTCGGCCTGGACGCTTTTCTTGATGGTTTCACGGTAAACGATTTTCTGGTCATCGATGTCGACATCGACCTTGAACATCGTCTTCATGCGTTCGATGATATAACCAAGATGCGTCATGCCCTGACCGCCGAGCAACAGCTGGGCTGTTTCTTTGTTGCGTCGGATCTCAAAGGTTGGATCTTCCAGGTTGAGACGTTGCAAGGCTGACGAAATCTTGTCTTCATCGTTTTTGTTTTTGGGATGAACGGCGATATAGATGACCGGAGTAGGCAAGATAACCGGTTCATAGACAATCGGGTTTTTCGGATCGGCAAGCGTGTCACCGGTCTCGAGACCGTCGATTTTAGCCACTGCGGCAATGTCGCCCGCATGGAAGGTGTCCATTGGCAATTGTGTCTTGCCTCTCAGCATGAAGAGATTGGAAACCTTCTTGTTTTCATCTTTGTTGGTTAACGTAACTTCCTGACCGGCTTTCAAGACACCTGAGTTGATTTTGACAAAACTGATGGCACCCATGAATGGATCGACAACAGTCTTGAAGACATAGGCTGAGAAAGGCTCACTATCAAGTGTTTGACGGGTGATGTCGGCATCAGTCTTGGGATTCTTGCCGAACAAGGGTTTGAGTTCGTCCGGTGCCACCACATAGTCAATCAACATGTTCATGAGTGTTTTGACACCGATTGTCTTGGTGGCACTGCCGACGAGCACGGGTGTGATGTCTCCGCTCGTGATGCCTTTTTTCAAGGCTGCCTTGATCTGTGCTTCACTGATGGTTTCACCGGAAAAGTAAAGTTCCAGCAATTCTTCTGATGTTTCGGCCACGCTTTCCATGATGTTTTCCCTGAGTTCATCGACCTTGGGTTTCTTTTCTTCCCAGATCTCGGCATCATGACAATCGGTCCCATCGTGTATACGGGCTTTCATGTCGATGACGTTGACAAATCCCTCGAAGTTTTCCTCATGGCCGATTGGCCAGCAAAACGGCACGGCTTTTTTACCTAGTTTTTCACGGATGTCTTCCAGTACTTTTTCAAAACGGACGTTTTCCTTGTCCATCTTGTTGACGAAGACCATGGTTGGGATGTGACGGCTTTTGATTTCCTGCCAGACCCGTTCGGTGCCGACTTCAACACCTTTGCTGGCATCAATCAGCACAATCGCGCCTTTGACGACGCCGAGTGCCTGGTTGAGGTCACCGACAAACTCGTCACTGCCCGGCACGTCGAGGAAATTGAGTTTGTGATCCTGCCATTCGACCGGAATCATGCTCATCGACAAGCTCGAGAGTTTGTTCTGTTCTTCGACCAAATAGTCAGAAACCGTATTCTTGCGTTCCACTTCCCCCTTTTTTTCGATGTTTTTGGCTGCAAAAAGCAGCGCTTCAGACAGCGTCGTCTTACCGGAACCCTGATGTCCCAGGATGGCGATATTACGAATCTGCTTGGTTTGGTATTCCTTCATGCTTGACCTCCTGTGATCTCTTGCACTTCTATAGAAATATTATAGCATATAATCAGTACTGATGAAACTGAAAGCATGTTCAAAAGTTGAAATGTCAGGGACGCTCCGAGACACATGGTATAATGTGAGTGGTGAGCATATGCGAAAACTGGCCATCCGCCTGATTACCTGGTATCAACGAAAGATTTCACCCCATAGCCGTCATCGTTGCCGGCATGCGCCGACTTGCTCGGCTTATGCCAAAACATGTTATGAACGCTTTAATGTCTTCAAGGCGTCTTTTTTGACGGCCAAACGAATTTTGACTTGCAATCCCTTGTTCAAGCCCAAATATGATCCTGTCCCAGAAAAAAAG
Organism: Acholeplasmataceae bacterium; assembly: GCA_007692425.1. Classification (GTDB taxonomy): domain Bacteria; phylum Bacillota_I; class Bacilli_A; order Acholeplasmatales; family Acholeplasmataceae; genus RECG01. The sequence continues at coordinate 55,582 of RECG01000007.1, forward strand.
GTCAAACACAGCAAAAAGGCGAAGCCTGACTGAGGCATCGCCTTTTTTTCATGCGGGATCGTACTCGGCATAGAGGTGGATCGATTCGCTGACAGGCTGACTGAAGTCAAAGGGCAGGTCCATGGCTTCTTCCATGTCATAATAGACCCAGCGAACAAACACAAAGTTGGTCAAGACAGGGTCATCCGGTCGGACGGCAAGACCGTTTTTCTCAATCATCTGGTTTGGGATATAGGTGCCTCCCACCGTGATAAAGGTCACAATGACATGGGTGTCTTGTTCGTTCGCCAACCACTTGGCATAAAGGGTGAGCTGTTTATTCGTGGTCAATGCTAAAGGGGTGTAGAGTTCCGTCAGCGTCTCATCAATGTACCAATTGACGAACTGATACCCCTGGCGTTGCGGGATGGTGGGGTTCCATTGCGGAGAATCCGAATTGACCTGAGTCTGCGAAATCATATTGCCACCATTGGTCACATACGTGATTGAGACCGTGTGTGTCCCGCTGCAGGCAACCAACAGGAAGACAAAAACAAACATCATTGTCAAACTGAATTTTTTCATGAATTTTTCCTTTCGAATGTTGATAGATAGCATCATTATACATGTTTGCATGCCTTTGTCAATACGTTTCAATCATCATGTTTAAAATACTACAATCATATTGATTGTCATAAAAATAAAGAAGGCGATACAAGGATGCGTATCGCCTTTTTCTGACACGATTGACATGCTTTTAATAAGCCCTGGCAAACCAGACTGTCTGGGTGGCGGGTTTACCTGTGACCGGACATGTTTTGGTGATCAATGTCTGATCAAAGGGGATGACACGGGCGGTCGCCGACGTGTCTTCCTTGATCTTGATTTCTGCTTCTTCACCGCTGATGCTGACGGCGACATAGCCGCCCTTCTTGATCAACGCTTTGAAGGTGTCATAGTCGGTCGCTTCATAGGTGTTTGAACGGACGTGATCAAGTGCTTTTTGATATATGTCTTGATGAATGGTTTTGAACAGGTCAGGCAGCATGCTTGCCACGTCGTCCAAAGCCACAGATCTTTTCATACGGTCATGACGGGTGAAGAGCACGACTTCGCCCTTTTCCAAATCACGCGGACCGAGTTCGATGCGGACCGGCACGCCCTTCATCTCATATTCGCTGAATTTCCAGCCCGGTGTCTTGTTGGTGTCGTCAAGGGTCACGCGCACGCCTTGTCCACGCAGTTTGTCACGTAGATCGACAGCTGCCTTTTTGACATTGTCGCGCTGACCTTGGATGGGAATGATGACCACCTGGACCGGTGCCACGTAAGGTGGCATGATCAATCCTTCGTCATCGCCGTGGACCATGATGACAGCCCCGATCAGACGGGTTGAAACACCCCAGGAAGTCTGGTGGACATGCTGAAGTTGATTGTTTTCATCCTGGAATTTGATGTCGAAAGCCTTGGCAAATCCTTGTCCGAAGTAATGCGTGGTGCCAGACTGCAACGCCTGGCCGTCAGGCATGAGGGCTTCGATGCTGTAAGTCTCGATCGCACCGGCGAATTTCTCACGTTCGGTTTTACGGCCGGTGACAAATGGAATGGCCAACAGTTCTTCACCCAACCGGCGATAAATCTCCAAAATGCCCAATGTTTCGGCACGGGCTTCTGCTTCATCAGCATGCACGGTGTGGCCTTCCTGCCAGAGAAACTCCTTGCCTCTGAGAAAAGGCCTTGTCGTCTTCTCCCAACGGACCACGCTGCACCACTGGTTATAAAGTTTGGGCAGATCGCGGTAGGAATTGACCACTTTGGCATAATGCGTACCGAACAGGACTTCGGAAGTCGGACGAATAATCAGGCGCTCTGTCAGTTCTTCGATGCCTGTTGTCGTGATCATTGCGGTCTCGGGTGCGAAGCCTTCGACATGATCCTTTTCCTTTTGGAACAAGGATTCGGGGATGACGAGTGGCATATAGACATTTTCATGACCGGTCAGTTTGAATTCGCGGTCAAGATAAAACATGATGTTTTCCCAGATGGCGTAACCGTAGGGACGATAGATGATGAAGCCTTTGACCTCACTGTAATCCATCAGTTCCGCCTTGAGGCAAAGGTCTGTATACCATTGTGCGAAATCGACATCACGGGCGGTGATGCTTTCCACTCTTTTTTGTGTGTTGTTCATAATGGCTTCCTTTTCATTCGGACTGCTTGAGCGGGTTGACCAGCAAGGTCTTCCCGTCGACAAACTCAATTTTACGTTCCTTGTATAGTTTGCCAAGTGCACGTTTGAATGCTTTCTTGCTCATCTTGAAGAGGGTATCGATGGCTTCGGGCGTGCTGTTGCTGTCAAGCGGCATTTCTTTTTTCTTGATGAGGTAGGCAAGAATGGTTTCGGCATCTTGGATACGGGCATTTTCTTTTTGTTCGATCAATGAACCCGTATACCCTTTTTCAGAGCGGTAAGTCAATTTGACTTCAAGTGCCTGTCCCAGGCGATAAGGTTCTTTGTACATCGTATGATGGACAAAGATGAAATGGCCATCACAGGTCAGCAGGTTCATGCCTTCACGACCGATTTTCTGGACGTTTGCACGGACCGTTTCCTTGAGCTCAAGCGGTCGGTCCGGAACCAAGGTCACGTCTTCCTTGTCGGCCGGTTTGGCGACCAGGCGACCTTTGAGTTTGAGATAACAATAGACCTTGTCACCGGGACGTGGCCACAAGACCGGGTTTTGGGGCAGGTCGTCTTTGGACAACAGCAGTCCTTTGGTAATGCCGATATTCATGAAGACACCCAGTTTTTCATTGACATCGACCACTTCCAAAAAGGTCGGTCGTCCCATGGTGATCAAAGGTGTGTTGAGCGTCGCAGCCAACCGTCCTTTATGGTCGTAATAAAGGAATGCCTCGACCATATCACCAGGTTTGAGATCCGCATGATTGCTTTCGTGCTGATGCAAAAAAACGTCGCCTTCACTGCTGTCGAGCAGATAACCGATATCAGTCTTTCGATTCACCTTCAAACGGTTGATGTCACCAATCCTTAAAGCCATATCATCACCTGAGTTCATTGTATCATAAAACATGGGTCCCGACAACCTTAAGAAAAGCGAGTGCTAGGCACTCACTTCCAGTCTTTTCAACACCTCTTCATAACGTTTCAGCAGCAAATCTTTGATGAGTGCAACCAATGGTTGGATGTCTTTCTCGACTTTGAATGTCTCCAAATGTTTGAAATATGTCGAACGCAACGCCACAGGAATGGAAATGGGCAGGTAGCCGGCCTGGATCAACAAGTAGTTCATGATCAAACGTGTCAGACGGCCGTTGCCATCCAGAAAGGGATGGATCTTGGCGATGCTGGCGTGCGTATAAACTGCTTTTTCGATTGGATGTCCTTCGTATTCGGGCAAGGCTTGAAAGAACTTGTTCATGCGGTCATACACCTTGATGTAGTCAGGAGGTTGATGGGTGCCGCCTTGAATGTGGATGTTGACATGGCGGTAGATACCGCCTTGAAAAATGCCTTCCACGAGCAATTCGTGGATGTCTTTGACTTTTTCTTCATCCAAAAGCTTGTCCGCCTTGGCTTCTTGGGTCACAAAATCAAAAGCTTTGTGATGATTGAGGATTTCTTTCTGATCGCGTTCGCAGTAGTCGGGCAGGGTGCGCGTACGAATCAATCTTTTCACATCCTCGAAAGGCACGCTGTTCTTACCTTCCATCTGGACGGCATCAAACGTATACTGATAAGCAAAATCCTTATCGGCTTCCAACGCTTGTTCCGGATCGCATTCCTGCAGGATGTTACTCAGATGCCTGCGCTCTACTTCCAACAGATCTTTCTCCATCTTGACCACGCTCCTGTCTTTTAACATATTATATCATGGAACAAACCGTGCAGACAAGCACGGATGTCAAAAACACTTTTTTAAAAGTGTCATGTCCCTTGGTTGATAAGTGAATGGCAGATGACGTTGATGGTCATGCGTCATATGATATGGGTGAAAAACTGCCCTGAAAATAGAAGAGGGACCCTGATGGGTCCCCGTACCGTTTAAAATTTTATACCTTAATGACGTTGGCCGCTTGTGCTCCGCGGTCTCCGTCTTTAACGTCAAATTCTACTTGGTCTCCTTCTTGTAATGTCTTGTACCCTTCAATTTGAATCGCACTGAAGTGAACGAAGATGTCCTTACCTTCTTCTGAAGAGATAAATCCATATCCCTTGTCAGAGTCAAACCATTTTACTACGCCTTTCATTGTAATGCTCCTTTATCAATTCTTGGCAATTTATTGCCTATCATCATTATACACACATGTCGGCCAAATTACAACTAAAAAAACTATGATTATGCGAATTGGCTCTCATAAAGTTCATGATAGAAGCCTTTTTGTGCCATGAGTGACGCATGATCGCCCTGCTCGACAATGTTGCCGTCCTTGATCACGAGAATCAGATTTGCGTTCTGGATGGTCGACAAACGATGGGCGATGACAAACGATGTCTTATTCTCCATCAAAGCCAGCATCGCTTTCTGGATTTGCACCTCGGTATGGGTGTCGACATTGGATGTCGCCTCATCGAGAATAAGCATTCTTGTTTTTGAAAGCATGGCACGGGCGATGACCAGCAATTGCTTCTGTCCCTTGGAGATATTGAGCCCTTCATCAGTCAACAAGGTGTCGTAACCATCAGGCAAATGGGTGATAAACGAATGAATCCTGGCTTTTTTAGCGGCTTCTTCAACTTCAAGGCGGCTGACATTGCCATTGCCATAGGCGATGTTTTCAAACACGGTGCCATGGAAAATCCAAGTGTCTTGTAAAACCATGGAAAAGGCTTTTCGCCAGGATTGGCGCGTCAAGGACTTGATTTTGACATCATCGATGGTGATCCGACCACGGTCGGCATCATAAAAACGCATCAAGAGGTTGACAAGTGTCGTCTTGCCGGCACCGGTCGGACCGACAATGGCCACCACCCTGCCGGGCGGCGCGGTGAAACTGACATCGTCTAAGACGACCTGGCCGGGCAGGTATCCGAAGGAGACATCATGGAAGGTGACTTTGCCCTTGATGTCACCGAGCACCTTGGCATCGGGTTCATCGGCGGGTTCATCGGGCTGGTCAAGCACGCCGAAGACACGTTCGGCGGCCGCCAAAGCGCTTTGGATTTCCGCCATGATGGATGACATTTGGTTGATGGGACCGGAAAAGCGACGGGAATACAATGTGAAACTGGTCAGGTTGCCAAGTGTGATGTTGCCTAGAAAATAGAGAATCCCGCCGAACACACCGACCAAGGCGACCGAAAGGTTGCTGATAAAGTTGACAGACGGTCCGACGGTCGTGGCGTAATAACCGGCTTCATAAGCGGCTTCGGAGGCTTCTTTGTTGATGACGTCAAATTTTTCTAGGACGCTCTCTTCTTGGACATAAGACTGGATGGTGCGTTGCCCGGTGATCATTTCCTCGGCAAACCCGTTCAACTCACCGAGTTTCTGGTTACGGAGACGGTATTTGCGTTTGACAATGCGGGAAAGGACCCGTGTCAGGATAATCGACATTGGTAGCGTCACCAGAAAGACCAGCACCAACACCGGTGACATGATGATCATCATGACAAAGGAGATGATGACGGTGATCAGGCTCGTGGTGATGCTGATGACATCGGTGGCCAACGATGTATTGATGGTATCGATGTCATAACTCATCTTGCTGATGATGTCTCCGGTCTGATTGTTGTCGAAGTAGGACACCGGCACACGATTGAGTTTCTCAAACAGGTCCTGACGCATCTTGTAGACCACGCGTTTGGAAATCTTGACCATGC
>RECG01000017.1 GCA_007692425.1 Acholeplasmataceae bacterium
GTGGTCATTCCTGACAAGATGATCGAGCTCGCCCGTGACAACAAGGACATGTACGTGTTCTACCCGCACACCGTTTATCAAGCATATGGCAAAGATTTCGTCGACATTGTCGTCGACATGGACCATTGGTATGACAAACTGGTCGACAATCCACAAGTCCGCAAGAAGAAGACCAACCCCCGCAAGCTCCTTGACATGATCGCGACCTTGCAAGGTGAGAGCGGCTATCCTTACATCATGTTTTCTGACAATGTCAACGCGGTCAATCCGCTCAAGGACCCGGTCAAGTTTTCCAACCTTTGCACGGAGATCCTGCAACCGACCATCACCTCCCATTATGCCGACTACGACAAGCATGATGAAGATGACATCGGCATGGATGTCTCCTGCAACCTCGCTTCGGGACACATGGGCAACATGATCAAACACAACACCATCAAAGAAACGGTGTTCGCCGCGATGGATGTCATGAACTCGGTTTCCAACAACACGGATATCACTTATGTGCCGGCGGTTGCCAAGGCCAATCGGCTCAACCGCAGCGTCGGCTTCGGCATCATGGGCCATCATGGTTTCCTGGCCGAACAGTTCATCGCCTATGGCAGCGAGGAAAACATCGACCTGATCGACGTTTTCTTCAACACAGTCAACTATTACAGCCTTGTCCACGCGATGGAAAAAGCCAAGGCGACCGGACAGGTCTTCCACCGCTTCGAAGATTCCGCTTACGCAGACGGGTCGTATTTCGAAGGACGCGGGGCCATCCATCCCAAGACCGACAAAGTCAAAGAGATTTTTGCAGACATTGACATCCCTTCCGATGAAGACTGGCAGACACTCAAAGAAAACGTCATGAAGCACGGGCTATACAACTCCCACCGTCTGGCGGTCGCCCCCAACGGCAGCATCGCCTACGTGATGAGCGCGACCCCGTCCTTGACGCCAATCAAGCAACAAGTCGAAGAGCGAACCTACGGCAATTCAAAAACCTATTTCCCGATGCCCGCGCTCGCCACTTCGGCCTTCATGTACGAATCGGCCTACAAAATCGATAATTTCAAGGTGATCGATGTCATCGCCACGGCCCAGAAACACGTCGATCAAGGTATTTCGTTCGAACTCGGCATCACTTCTGACATCACGACCAGAGACTTGCAAAAATACTACCTTTACGCCCATCACAAAGGCATCAAGACACTCTATTACACGCGCACTCAGAAACTGAAAATCGATGAGTGCGAAGCGTGTGCCGTATAGGAGGAAAGACATGGCAAAGCAAACCAAGAAAAGCACAACACCGCGCAAACCTCATTTTGAATCACCGACCGATTTCGACGGTGCCAACTGGAACACGATGGAAGATCCTTACACCCAGTTCTTTTATGAGCAAAATCTCAGCCAGTTCTGGCGTCCTGAAGACATCAGCCTGCAAGGCGATCTCAATGTCTGGAACATGTTGTCAGACGACATTAAGCTCGCCTATGCCCGCAACCTGCTCGTCCTGACTTTTTTAGATACTTATCAGGGTGATATCGGCATGCCTGTCGTTTCCCGTTCGCTTGATGACAAACAGCATCAACGAAAAGCCGTCCTTAATTTCATGGCCGCCATGGAAAATGCCGTTCATGCCAAAAGCTATTCCAACATCTTCATGACGTATATGACCACCAACGACATCAACGAACTGTTCGCCTGGGGTGAACAAAATAAAAACCTGCAACACATCATGTCGTTGATTGTCGGCACCTACGAGGTGCTCGACCGCTACAATTACTTGCGTCAATACGAACCCGGACACGACCATTTCTCAGAAGAAGATTTCAAGGAAGCCCAGTGGAAGGCCATGACGGCCAGCGTCTTTTTGGAAACCTGGCTGTTTTACAGCGGGTTCTATTATCCGCTCTATTTCTATGGCCAGGGCAAACTGATGCAAGCCGGTGAAATCATCAACCTGATCTTGCGTGATGAAAGCATCCACGGCTTGTATGTCGGTCGTCTCGCCCAGGAAATCTTTGAAGGTTTCGACACGCCGAAACAAGAAGAACTCAAAGGCTGGATGTTCAATCTTCTGCATACACTCTACCGCGAACAGGCCGAACTGGTCGAAACCATCTATGATCCGGTCGAACTGGCCCATGATGTCAAGATCTTTGTCCGCTACAACGCAAACAAGGCCTTGATGAATCTTGGGTTCGAACCAGTTTATCCTAACGAAGAAGTCAATCCGGTCGTATTGAACGGACTCAATACCGAAACCAAGACGATGGATTATTTCTCGATGAAGGGCAATGGCTATCAAAAAATGCGCTCCGAAGCGCTCAAGGACCAGGATTTCTTTTTTGATTCCACCAAGAGCGGTGGTGACGGACGTGACTAGGGTGATCATGCTGACCAAACCGAACTGTCCGCAGTGCCAAAGTCTGAAAATGTTTTTAAAACTCGCACTCAGGGATAAATACGCGCCTGAGATCGACATCATCGACCAGCAGGCACAATCTGATCGTTTTCAGACGCTTGCCAGACAACACGCGGTCCAATCGTTGCCGGTGTTAATCAAAGATGATGACATCCTGCGCGCCTGCGGCCCGAATGAAACCATCCGTTTTTTGGAGACCCATCTCGGCAAACGATAAATCGGAAACACCATTGACGGGTATCTGGATATGATAAAAATGGCACATTCAAAAAGTGTCCAATGTTTGTCAAAACAACAGGCGCCAATAATCTTGATGCTGCAAAAACCCACTCCTTTGTTAAAACTTTCATTAGAAAAGGATTCATCATAGGAACAAATGCTTATTGAGGCTATGATGAGTTATTTGAAACAGGAAATAAACATGATGTTGAACCAACGGATATGGAACATGGCAACTACCGCCCAATTCATTTTGTTATCACGAATCTCAAGGCATGCATCAATGGAAATCATCAAAACGCGAAACCAGAAAACATGCAAAACCATTTGATTGGATTTTGTTATTGATTCAATCGAAGAAACATGCAAGGCAGATTATAGAATCAACTACAAAAACGTTAAAATAATGAATGCTGGCCTGCGCCACCAAAGTGGCGTGTAAACAATCAAAAAAGGAGCACTTCATCGTGATTGGATTGCAATCAGTGAATGTGCACCTTTTTATTGTTTTAACTTGGGGCATTTGAACTTCATAAAATCATGATTTGATACATGGTCGTATGAGTTGTTTTCCAAACAATCTGTTCCATGCTTCCTGGAAGAAGTCCATGTCATGTCCAATTTTTGGTTTCTGAGAGGTTGTGTGAAAACAATTTCACCGCTTTCATGTATGATAATGTCCTTAAAAAATCCAGTCTAAGGGTGCTTGTGAACAAGATCAGCTTGGTTTTCATTTCTGCCGGTTCACGAATGAAGCATCATCAAGGAATCATCTGATGTGGGTAACATCCAAACTCACAGGCATGTCTTCCATTTTATCAATAACGATCAAATACGTATACCGACTCATAATTGTTGGTGATTCCCCTTGTGGATATGTGACCCGAATCTTCACGTAAATGGTGCCGCCCTTTTCATAAACACCTTCCAAACTGAACATTTGTTGATTCAAACTGCCGCTCACTTCCAATATGACCACAATAAGATCATTGTCATCAAAGAAGGCTTCATCAAATATCCTATATGTTGCTGGCATCTTGAACTCAGTGTCCAATGCCGCTTCATATTGGTCAAAGTTCACTAATTTATTTGTGTATGAATGGCTGAGCGGGACAGGTGCCGCTCCAGTGACAAAATAGCTGCGTTTGATGGGAACAGCTGAGCTTGGATTACATGAAAACAAGAAAACCAGGCATGCGAGAATCAAGAGTTTTTTCATATGATTGACTCCTATGAATGTATATGCCAAGTCAAAGCCATCAAGTCTGGCCTCAATCCCGAGTAGTCACCTACAATCCTTACCTCGAATCTCAGTGTACCACTACTTTCGATGATCAGTCTTACCAGTTCGGAATTACCATAGGTGCTACTTCCTGTACCATTGGTTAACAAGATATCGTTAAGATAAACTTTTAAGTCATAGTTGTTGATAACGGGATTCCCCGCAACCACATCTGTCAGCCAGTTCAATGCCACAGACAAATATAGGGGTGACTGAACTGACGCACTGATAGGAACTTCATATGAAAGGATTGGATTGGTGTTGGGAATGCCAGAATATGTGTGAAGAACGGTATGATTAACTATGACGTTTTCGATAAACTTCTCTATGTCTAGCAAACCAGAACCATACATGTCATTGAGATGGTTCGTCTCAAAATCCGGGTTAAATGGAATACTATTTGATGTGGCTGAAAGTATGGACATGATTTTTTCAGGAAAAAGTCTCAGCACAGGGGTATGTTGCATTGCCAAAGCTATAGCACCAGTGACAAGTGGTGCGGCAAGACTTGTTCCGTAATTGTATCCACTATTTGGAATATTCATGTTACCTACAGCAACCAAATTGGGTTTCAGTCTGGGTATTGCTACCGGTTCTTCATAAACCGAATACCATGCAAGGACATCACCCGAAATGGTGGTGGCACCTACAGTAATCACATTGTTGGCCAAGGCTGGAGCACCCATAACATTAGTATTTGGCCCATGATTCCCCGACGCCACAACTAAAACAAGAAAATTATCTCTGACAAACAGGTCATATGCATTAATGCGTGAATTGATTGCAGATGTGTTGTTTGACCAAGGTATTCCAAAACTAGCATTTACAACGGATACTTGATTATCAACAAACCATTGAAGTGCAGGCAAGTCAATCAAGGTTCCCGTATATGGGTTGAAATCGGTAGAATATATACAGTCTCTTCATCATTCCCCCCTAAAAACAAAGTCTTCGTTTGTTTTGAGTATATCATAATGAGTCCACTTAATCAAGAGCGTGTTATCAGCGTGCCGAAATTGTTTGCAGACAGCATCGTTAATCACTGTAAAGGACAAAGTGAACAAAGGGTTTTTTTCTGTCTAAACCATGCTGTCAAAAGCGTCAAGACCTCAAGATGTTATTGAAACTCGCCCTCAGGGACTAATATCCGCACAATATCACCCTCATCGAGTCGTGGTTTTGCGCACTCGATACTGAAAACATCTACCTTCAAGACAAACTATCAGAATTTGAAACGGTTTCCATTGTCGAAAGATATTTAAAGTATTACAATGAAGAAGGACTACAGGAAGAATATAAATAGTTAGTTTCGTCAGAATATCGGAAACAAACTCTCCTTAATCTTTTTATCAATTGTCCGTTTGTGCAAATTAACTTCTCTGGTGTCTTTTCTTGACGATCATCAGGACTTGTGCTCAGCATCATGCCCGAGACATGCTATAATGAAACGGGTGATCAACATGTCAGAACAACAAATCATACATGATACAAGACAACCTTTGAGCGCTGACGATGTCAGACAGTGTCTCTTTGATCTAGGCATCCGCACCGATGACCGCGTGGTCGTCCACAGTTCGCTTTCCGCCCTCGGCTATGTCATCGGCGGTGCACAGAGCATCATCACAGCCCTTATAGACACGGTCAAAGACGGGACGCTGATCATGCCGGCACACTCTAGTGACTGGTCAGATCCGGCCGCCTGGTCGAATCCACCGGTCCCCAAAGAATGGGTCGAAGACATGATTAGGACCATGCCCGCCTATGACAAGGAACTGACACCACCCCGCAAGATGGGAAAAATCGCGGAAACCTTTCTGATGATGAAAAAGACCGAACGGTCCGACCACCCGCAAGCCTCGTTTGCAGCTTATGGCAAAGAAGCGGCGGAGCTGACAAGCCATCACGGTCTGACACCGATGTTCGGCCTGCAGTCACCTTTGGGAAAACTCTATCAACGTGGTGGCAAGATCCTCCTGCTGGGTGTCGATTTTTCGTCCTGCAGCGCCTTTCATCTTGCTGAGGCCATCACCGGCATCCCAGCGATGGAAAAGATCGGATCACCCATCATGGTCAATGGTCAAAGACAATGGGTCTGGTATGAAGACTTTATCTATGATGCCGATGATTTCCCAAAGATCGGCCAACTGCTCCTTGAAAAAGGTTTGGCGACCACCCGTCCCCTCGGCAACACCCAGGCGATTGTCGCAGACATCAAGACGGCTGTTGATGCGGCAATCCGTTTCATCAGGATCACCCGGCAAAACCAAGACACACCATAAAAAAAACCAGCTGATCATCGATCAGCAGGGTTGATTCAGCACATCATATCAAAGAGATAAAAAAAATGGCAGGGGTAGCAGGACTCGAACCCGCACTGACGGTTTTGGAGACCGCTGTGCTACCATTGACACCATACCCCTGGCTGCGCATGATAAGTATAACACAAGCAAAAACAAAAATACAATCATCGCACAAAAAAAGATGGCATCATTTGCCATCTTTTTCTTCATGATCATGGAATAGCGTCTGACTTGACTTGGGTTTGGGTGGTTCTTTTTGATAGCGTTTGGCACGCACAGTTTCCATCACGTTCTTGTGAAAGAAGAGCAGATAAGTCAGGGTCAGCACGATGACGATATAAATCAACATGGTCCGCCAGACCAGATGATTGTAAGGACTTAGGTCACCGCGGTCGGTCACCAGATCGTAGAAGATGATTTCGGACTCATCCGGCATGTCGTCGGCAAACAGACCATGCAAACGGTACAAATCCACATCAAGGTCGAAATCCGCATCCTTGTTATTGCCTAGCACGGCTTCATTGATCTCGAAACGGCTGGCGATGAAAAGCGGGACAGGATTGAACACCAACGCATTGTCTTCACGTTCGCCGTTCGAATAGCTGATCTCAAGTGTGTTCAACACGGCGATCACATCACTATCCGGCACCTTGAGATAATTATCGGAATCAAATAAAAACAACAAAGGGACGTTATAAAAAGCGAAAGGTTGTCCCGGATCGAAGAAGACACTGCCTGTGTTGGTCTGTTCGTCACCCACGGTCAAAGTCGCTTCGCTCAGTTCGACCGTGATCCTAAGAACCGGATTGTCGACCAGCACACCATCCTCATAAATGCGCACATGATTGACAAAGACGACAAAACCGTCGAAATGCTCGGTTTCCGTACTGGCGCTGACCGCCCTGATGGAGACGCGCAGTTGATAATCGCCACTGTCCTGCTCATACACATAAAGCAAGGGCGACTGACGGAAATAATTGAGCCCCATCAACGTGTTCATGCCAATCAGATAAGCTTCGTCATCATCCATCCGGTCAGCGATATGCTCTTCGTAATAAGCTTGTAATTTGGAGAAATAAGCAAAATGATAGATTTGCAGGGAAAGCACAGAAATGACAATCACATAAATGATGCGTAAAACCCATTTGAGCATGGTATCATCGCCTTTCTCATCCATGATACAAGAAAAGAAATCAAATGACAACCAAAACCCTTGAAAAGTGGGGATTTCACTTTACAAAAGATGAAAATATTGTATAATAAGAGTTGCGTTATCACATGGCGGCCGTGGCGAAGCGGTTAACGCATCGGATTGTGGCTCCGACATTGGAGGGTTCAACTCCCTTCGGCCGCCCCAACATCATGCAGGCCCATAGCCAAGGGGTAAGGCAAGGGACTTTGACTCCCTCATCGTTGGTTCAAATCCAGCTGGGCCTGCCACCCTTTTTTTATCACTTGCTTTAGGGCTATAGCCAAGCGGTAAGGCAGAAGGCTCTGACCCTTCGATCGTTGGTTCAAATCCAGCTAGCCCTGCCATCAATCATGAAACGGAAGCGATGCTTGCCGTTTTTTTTTCAGCAAGTAAAAATCTGACGACCTTCTATCATAAGGTAGGAGGTAATACCATGCGAAAACTTTGCACGATCATGCTTTTGTTCATCATCTTGGGCGGCGCGTCTTTTTTGACCATCAGTGCCAATCAGCCGGCCAGTCCCGTCGGCATCAACCATTTGCCATTGAGCAATCTTGTCATCCGCTCAGATGGCTCCCACGAGGCTTATACGCTTCAGCCGTTGCCGTTGCAAAACGCGACCGGGTACACGTTGGTCATCGGTTACTCTTTTTTGGGGCAACATGCCATGTATCCCGATTACGCGGTCATCAGAATCAGGGACTCTGCAGGCGTTGTCCAAGATTACAATGTGGTTGACGACTATGCCCGAGACCGGGTCTATGTCGAATTTGTCGCCTCGGGTGAATGGATCCATATCGAGCGTTTGCCGGCGGATCCGGAAGGCTATGACATCATTCTTTATCAAGGGACGTATCAGGATTTTCCCGGTTTTGAACCCTATCTTCATGCTGAAGAGCAACTTGAGCATGAAGGTGTGCTGATTATGGATTATGACCATTTGCTCAGCGCTCAGGACATCATGTCCCTCATCCAGGCAAAAGACCCGCTGGGTAACGTTCTGTCCTTGTCGACAACTGTGGACCAATATACGCCAAGCGATAAAAAACCAGGTGTTTACAACATGGTTTTTGTCGCCTCCTACGGTAACATCAACAAGACCTTTTCACTTGAAATCAGGGTTTATGATCTCCAACCGCCTGTCATCAACATTCCCAATCCGGTCATCATCGCCTTCAGCGAACGACTGACCCTTCATGAAATCTTACAGACACTGGATGTGTCAGATAATGTCGATGACATCTCATATCTTGATCTTGAAGTTCTTGCAGACACGTATTCATCCGCCGCGACCATTGGTCATTATGAAATCGAAGTCCGGGCGGTCGATTCAAGTGGTAATAGCACAACAAAAATCATACCGATTCAATTGGTCGATCTACATGGTCCGGTGATCGAAGGGCCATCGGCCATCTTCGTCTATACCGAGGACGACCCGCTGACGCTTGATGACATCCTGATCCTGTTTGATATCCATGATGATGTCGACGGCACCAATGTGACCATCACCATCATCGAAGACCAATATCAGCAAACCCGCCTTCCTGGCATGTATTTCTATACCATCAGGGCGACCGACCAACAACACAATTCGACTGACAAACGCTTTGTCATCCACGTTGTCAACAATAGCGGACCGGTCTTTGAAATCGATGGGTTGATCTTATCGGTCGAAGCCTTTGAAGCCATGTCGGAAGAAGACCTGATCGACTGGTTCAGGGACCAATTGTCCAGCCAGGGTCATCAAGCCACGTTGTTAAGCATCGTCTATAACGAGTATCAGTACCATGCCGGCACACCCGGGACGTATTATGTTTACCTGAATTATGATCTTGACGGCCAGACACATACCACGCGGATTGCCGTGGTGGTTGAAGAACAGCCTTCCGTCATCGACATGCAACACCTGGTCATCGGCGGTATGGCAGCCCTCTCGATCGGTATCGTGATCGTCTTGAAAATCCGCAAACCAAAAATGAACCCATGATTCGTTGACACCCGCGCCAAATCAAGGTATAATGTCATTTGCGCGGGTGTGGCGAAACTGGCAGACGCACTAGACTTAGGATCTAGCGCCTTCGGGCGTGCAGGTTCAACTCCTGTCACCCGCACCAGAAAGCAATAGACACAGTGTCGCAAGAGACTGTGTTTTTTGTTGGTTTTTTAGAAATATTTTAATACATTAAAAATTTCTTAAAAAAGGCTTTTATATTTGACAAAGTGCGTTATAATGTTAATGATAGGTAAATATGCGATTTTGGAGGTCAATATGTTATCCGTTGGAACAAAACCACGCGATTTTGCCTTGCAAGATGCCAATGGCAAGATTCATCAACTCTCGGATTATACCGGCAAAAAAATCGTCATCTATTTTTATCCCAAGGACGATACACCGGGGTGCACCACCCAGGCTTGTGCCTTCAGGGATGCCTATGATGATTTCAAAGCGCTTGATGTCGTCGTCATCGGCATCAGCAAGGATGACGGAAAAAGCCATCAAGCATTCATCAAGAAATACGATTTGCCCTTTATGCTCTTGAGTGATACCGAAGCCGAAGTGGCGCGCCAGTTCGGCGTATGGGTCGAGAAGCGCCTTTATGGAAAAAAGTACATGGGCATGAACCGCTCCACCTTCGTGTTGGACGAGTCAGGCGTCATCACCCATGTCTTTGAAAAGGCGACACCTTCTGATAATGCAGCCGATATCCTCAGGGTTCTTGGCGACAACAAATAGAAAGGAAGTATGATCACATGACAACCAAGAAATTCATTTCCATGGATGGGAACGAAGCCGCCGCATACTGCTCGTATGCCTTTACCGAACTGGCCGGCATCTACCCCATCACCCCCGCTTCACCCATGGCACAATATGTCGACCTGTGGGCATCCGAAGGTAAGAAAAACCTCTTTGGCATGCCGGTCAAGGTCGTCGAAATGCAAAGCGAGGCCGGCGCGGCAGGCACCGTCCACGGCTCCTTGCAGATGGGACTGTTGACCACGACATACACCGCCTCACAAGGTTTGCTTTTGAAACTGCCGAACATGTACAAGATTTCCGGTCAGCTGTTGCCCGGCGTCATGCATATCGCCGCACGCAGCATTGCCTCTCAGGCATTGTCGATTTTCGGTGACCACCAAGACGTCATGGCCGCCCGTCAGACCGGCTGGGCGATGCTTGCGTCAAACTCGGTGCAATCCACG
The DNA here is from genome assembly GCA_007692425.1 of Acholeplasmataceae bacterium. Lineage (GTDB taxonomy): Bacteria > Bacillota_I > Bacilli_A > Acholeplasmatales > Acholeplasmataceae > RECG01. Next base: position 10,611 of record RECG01000017.1, read on the forward strand.
ATGGATCTGGCTGGCATCGCACATCTCGCCGCCATCAAGACCGGCATCCCCTTTCTGCATTTTTTCGACGGATTCAGAACTTCTCATGAAGTCCAGTCCATTGAACTGATTGATTACGACCTGTTCGATCGCCTGCTTGACCGTGACGCCGTCACACGTTTCCGTGAAAAGAGCCTCAATCCGGCCAGACCGGTCACCAGGGGTTCCGCCCAAAGCGATGACGTCTATTTCCAAACCCGCACCTTGCAGGCTTCCCATTACCCTGGTGTCGCCGACACGGTCGCCGACTACATGGAAGCCATTTCCAAAGAGACAGGCCGTCACTATGCGCCTTTCAATTATTATGGAGACAAGCAAGCGACCGATGTGGTGATTGCCATGGGTTCGGTCATCGAGACCGCCCAACAGACGGTCGACCACCTGCTTGAACAAGGCAAGAAAGTCGGTTTGATTGCCGTCCATCTCTATCGTCCGTTCTCGACCAAGCATTTCTTGAAAGTCATGCCGAAAACGGTTGAACGCATCACTGTTTTGGACCGCACCATCGAGCCTGGCAGCATCGGCGATCCGTTGTTCCTCGACATCAAGGCTGTTTACTATGGTCTACCACATCAACCCAAGATCATCGGCGGCCGCTATGGCTTGTCCTCCAAGGACACCACACCGCAAATGATCCTGTCTGTTTATGAAAACATGTTTGGTGAACAAAAAGACCAATTCACCGTCGGCATCAACGATGACGTCACGTTCACGTCGCTCGATGTCGATGTGTCGGTCGACATCAGCGATCTTGATGCCACCGAACTGCTGTTTTTCGGTCTTGGTTCCGACGGCACGGTCGGGGCCACCAAGAATATCACGAAAATCATCGGCGACCACACCGACCTCTATTCACAGGCCTATTCGTCTTATGACTCCAAGAAAGCCGGTGGTGTCACCCGCATGCATGTCCGTTTCAGCAAGAAACCGATCCGCTCGACCTACCTGGTCAACTATCCGCAGTTCGTGTCCTGCTCCACGGACACGTATCTGACCAAATATGACATGCTCAAAGGTTTGCGTGAAGGCGGAACCTTCCTTTTGAACACCACCACACCGAAAGAAGAAATCGGTAAACTGCTGCCCAACAAGGTCAAACGCCAACTCGCCCAGAAAAAAGCGAAGTTCTACATCATCAACGCGACCGACCTGGCTTATGAGATCGGTTTGGGACGTCGGATCAACACCATCATGCAATCCGCTTTCTTCAAACTCAACGAGCATCTCCTGCCGGCCGACCAGGCGAACGCCTATATGAAGGAATACGCCGAGAAGACTTACGGCAGACAAGGCGAAGCCGTCATCGAACTCAACATCAAAGCCATTGACGCCGGCTACAAGCATCTTGTCCTGGTGCCGGTCGATCCGGCCTGGGCCATGCTTGAAGACGCCGTTGAAGAACGTGGCGATCGTCCGGACTTTGTCAAGAAGATCGCCGATATCGTCAATCGCATCGAAGGCGATTCATTGCCCGTCAGCGCGTTCCTCGGTTATGAGGATGCACACATGACAAACAGTGCATCCCGTTATGAAAAACGTGGCATTGCCAATTTCGTTCCGGAATGGCGTTCTGAAAATTGTATCCAATGCAACCAGTGTGTCTTTGCTTGTCCGCACGCCGTCATCCGGGCCTTTTTGGCTGATGACCAGGAAGTCGCCAACGCGCCTGAAAGCACCAAGTTCATCGATGCCAAAGGCAAAGGCATGGACCCTTACAAGTTCACCATCCAGATTTCAACCCTCGACTGTACCGAATGTGGCGTCTGTGTCCAGGTCTGCCCGACACCTGAGAAGTCATTGGCCATGGTGCCGATTGGTGAGGAACTCGCCAAAGGTGCCCAACAGACCGCCGATTATTTCTTCAATGAAGTGACCTATAAAGACCTTGGCAAGGGAAATGCCAAGAGCCTCAGTTTCAGCCAACCGCTCTTTGAATTCAGCGGTGCCTGTGCGGGTTGTGGCGAGACCGTCTACATCAAGACCCTCACGCAGCTTTATGGCGACCACATGGTATTCGCCAACGCGACCGGCTGCACATCAATCTACAGCGGTTCGTTCCCATCGACACCTTATACCACCAACAGTGAAGGTTATGGACCGGCTTGGGCCAACTCGCTTTTCGAAGACAATGCCGAGTTCGGCTTCGGCATGCACGTGGCGTATGAAACCGCCCGTGACCGCATCCAGACCTTGTTCGCTGACCATATGGACGACATGCCGGAAGACCTCAAGGCGTTGGCTGTCGAATGGATCGACAACCGCAAGGACGCGGCTGTCACCAAGCGACTCAAACAACCCTTGATCGATGCACTCAAGAAGATTGACAAGCCCTATGCCAAGGAACTGTTGATCATGAAGGATTACTTCATCAAGATTTCGCAATGGATCCTGGGTGGCGACGGTTGGGCCTATGATATCGGTTATGGCGGCATCGACCATGTCATCGCCAACAACGAGGATGTCAACATCCTGGTTCTGGACACCGAAGTCTATTCCAATACCGGCGGACAAAGCTCCAAGGCCGCCTCGCGCGGTTCGATCGCCAAATTCACCGCCGCCGGCAAAGGCACGAAGAAAAAGGATCTGGCGGCCATTGCCATGAGTTATGGCCATGTCTATGTCGCCCAGATTTCACATGGTGCCTCACCGGCCCAGGTCATCCGCGCCTTCAAGGAAGCGGAAAGTTATGAAGGTCCGTCCATTGTCATCGCCTATGCACCTTGTATCGAACATGGCATCAAGGGCGGTTTGACCAATTCGTTCTCGCAAGCCAAACTGGCGACCGAATGCGGCTATTGGCCGACCTTCCGTTTCGATCCCAGACGCGAAGAAGAAAGCAAGAACCCGTTCCAAATCGATTGCAAGACACCGGTCTGGGACAAGTACCACGACTATCTGCTGAGCGAGGCAAGGTATGCCCAGCTGGCCCAGATCAATCCTGATCACGCCGCTGAGTTATTGGATGCCAACTTGAATGATGCCAAGCGCAGATGGGCGATGTATCAACGTTATCTGGCGATGGATTATTCACCAGAATCCTGGCAATAACACACATGAAGACGACTCCGGTCGTCTTTTTTGTGCGAAATGACTTTTAAAAAATGTCATTATCAAGTACAATAGAAGATAACACATCCATGTGTTTACATGGATCCATTGAGGAGGAAACACTGATATGAGCCGTACTTTACGACACATCTTGTTAATGTTTGTTCTCATCGCCGGAGTTGTGGGGTTGACCGCCTGTGAAGGGTTTGAACCGGGCGTCGACCGGACACCACCGGTCTTTTCAGGCATCGAGGACATCACGTATGTCATCGGTGACCCCGTTCCTGACTTGCTTGAAGGCGTCACCGCCAACGACCGGGTCGACGGTGACGTCACCGCAGCGATTGAAATTGATGACTCGGAAGTCGATTTCACCACGCCTGGCGTTTATACCGTGACCTTCACGGTCAGTGATGAGGCGGGCAATGTCCGCAATGCCAGCATGACGGTGACGGTGGTCGAACCGGATGAACCGGATGAGCCGGATACCGGCCAGGAAGAAAATGCCGCCTTGGATATCGCGGCGCTTTCATGGGAACCGGGCGAGAGTTTACCTCTCAGTGGCGAAAACGGAACCACGTTCACCTGGGTTTCAGGCAATCCTTACGTCATCGTGATTGATATCATCAACCGCGTCCATGTCGTCAATCCCGCCATTGGTGACGATCCGATCGACGTCACCATGACAGTGACCGCCCGCAACGGGTCCTATTCCACGACTTTTGAATACATCGTGACCGTTGAACCCCGTGAGGAATCAGTTGTCACAGACAAGATTTCCTTGCCGTTCACCAGCACGTCCGATGAATGGTTTGTCGACGACAATCCTGCTGTCGATATATACTTTGTCGACGAAGGCACGGTCCCGTATGTCGATGTTGAAACCTTCCTGATGTTGCTGGATGGCGCGATTGAATCCGACCTGCTGGTCTTTGATTATGATGATGACATCCTGACCATCACCTATACGGCTGTCTATACCGACATCTATGACGAAGAGGTCGAAGAAGACCTTTGGGCTGTCATTGATTTTACAGCCAATACGATGACAGTCAGCAGTTTCCGCTTTTTCTCCTATTACATCGTTTCAACCGAAACTGATTTTGGCGAAGGGCTCGTATATCTTGACGTTGAAACGGTTGAACCACAAAGCGTGACCTTCGATCTCAATCATTACCGCATCGATCTGGTCATTGATGAGGATGACGACGTCTATCTGATGCCTTTCCATGTCGCCAACCTGCTGTTTGCCGGCCGTATTTATTACGACATCTATTACAACGGCGACGCCCTGATCGGTTTTGACACCTTCAGCCGTGGCGACAGCGCGATCCAGGCACAATTGCGCGCCAGTTCACTCAATAACACCTCGCCTGCCCGCGACAAACGGGAAGCCACTTATCACTTCATGGCCTTTGCGCTTGATCATTTCTTTGGTCTCAAGGATTTCAGGGAGGTAGACACCTATTATCATTTCCTGGTGGATTATTTGTCCGTTATCATGTTCGGACAAAATACGACCGTGCATAACACCTTGTTCGCCATTGCCAATGACATTGACGACCTGCACTCGTCACACGCCTTCCCAGGATATCATGCCAGAACCGAATACTCCATCCAAGTCACCACACTCGACCAGCTCGGTCCTAGCGTGCAGAACTGGTACCAAGGTTTGTGGGAGGTACAGGACCTGCTTGCAGCCAAGTTCGGTTCACATCAAAATCTACACATGGAACACCGATTGATTGACGCCAACAAGACCGCGATCATCTATTTGACGGGCTTCACCGTCGACACCCCGGGCGATTTCAAGCGGATACTCGACCTGCTACCGGCATCGGTTGAGAATGTCGTCATCGATCTGACTTACAATACTGGAGGAAACCTCGGCGCTGTCTTACGTCTCTTCGGATACATGACCGATGAACCCATCACCTACCATTCCCAAAATCCGGCAGACGGATCAGCCGTGACCTATTATATCGGCAGTGAGTACACACCTTATGACTACGAATGGTTCATCGCCACTTCGTCAGTGACTTTCAGTGCCGCCAACCTGATGGCCTCGATCGCCAAGGAAACCGGCGTGGCTACCGTGTTCGGCCGTAACTCAAGCGGTGGTGCATCCTCGATCGGCCTTGTCGTTCTACCAAACGGGACCACCTGGATCATCAGCACAAATAATGTGTTAAGCACACGCATTGGTGATCCCGAAACCGGTTATACTTACCTGAGCATCGAAGAAGGTGTCGAGGTTGACATTTTCGTCTTCGATTTCACGGATGATGATGCCATCATTGCCGCCATCAACCAAGCCAAAGGTGTAAACGAGGAATAACACCCCACGCATGAGGTAGTCACCAAGCAAACCGTTAAAAAACGGCTGTTCACAATCGAGCAGCCGTTTTTTTCATCCATTGGTCGTGTCATCATCATTGGTCACACGCCATTTGGCATATAGTGTCACATCATATGAAGGCGCCCACCTTAAAGTGAAAGGCACTTGAAAGGCAGCATCCACATACCAACCTTCAAAGATGAATCCGGATTGTTCCAAATGGGGCAGGTCCAGTGGGGCACCAAAAGCAAAGGTCATCGTGGTCACATCCACATTCGACAACCAACCGATGGTCGGCGGCAGGCCGGTCTGACCCAATTGGTTACGACCCCAAGTCAGCGGGATCCCATCATTTGTCAAGACTGATACATGCCACGCGCCGGCCACGAGATCAACCACGGATTGTATTTCTGCAAGACCGAGATGTGTGGTGATGTCGAAGATAAAGGCGCGGTCTGTCTTTGAACCGTCTCCCAATTGGCCATGGTTGTTCCGGCCCCAGCTAAGCACGCGACCTTCACTGGTCAGGACAACATTGAAGTAACCACCGGCAGCCGTCCGGGCAACAGTCTCATCATCGTTCAAACCCAACCGGTTTGTGAGGTCCAAAGGTACAGGATGGTCGTGTCCCTTGGGTTCCAGCATCTGACCGTAATTATTGGCGCCGAACGCCATCAGACGACCATTAGAAGTCACGGCGAGGCTGTGAGAACCGCCACCATCAAGTGTGACGATGGTTTCACCCTGCTCAAGTGAAAAAGAAGTCGTCATCTCAACAGGTGATAAACGATCTTGTTTTGAACCGTCACCGAGTTGGCCATGTCCGTTCGCGCCCCACGCAAACACCCTGTTGAACGAGGTGATGGCAAAACTATGATAAGCCCCGGCGTTGATCATGACGATGGTTTCATCTTCAAACAAGGGAAGATGCGTGGTGATGTCAACCGGTATAAACCGGTCCTCAGTCGTTCCATCACCGACCTGGCCATGTTCATTCCAACCCCAACCAAAAAGCTTTCCTGAGGTACTGAGTGCAAGATTATGCCAACCGCCGGAAGCGATGTTAATGATGCGGTCATGGAAATCAAGTCCGAATGACGGGGTGATGAACACCGGGATCATGGATGATTGCCATGAACCGGTACCAAGCTGGCCTTTGACATTGTCCCCCATGGTAAAGACCCGCCCAGTCGACGTCAGACCCAGACTATGGGCGCCTCCTCCCGTCATCACGATGACGGTTTCGTCTTTTTGAAGACCGTCAAGCAAGGGTGCCATCACGGGTGAAAAGCGGGCATGGGTCGTTCCTTCGCCCAGTTGGCCATGACTGTTGTTGCCCCACGCCCAAAGCTTTTGATTATCTGTCCAGGCAAATTGATGATCCCATCCTGATGCGATTCCGGTTACTGCCATTTGATTGTCTGTCAACCAGGACATGCCCATCGGCATGGGCTGTTCATAGGTCTGATTTTCAGGTGTTTTTCCGCTTTCCAAAGTCATCTGGCCCCAGACAAGCACATCGCCCGAAGTTGTCCAGGCATGGCTTGATGTCAAGCCCAGACTCATGCCGATGAGGGGGCGGTCATTCAAGGCGTGCAGCCTTTCTGTGATATCAACAGCCGCATGCCGGTTGATTAAAGTGCCGTCACCCAGCTGGCCGGCATCATTCCTGCCCCAGGCCCATACACGATGATGTGATGTCATCACCATCACGTGTTGGCCGCTGCTGAATACATGATCAATGTGTTCATCCAGTGCCAGATTCAAAGAAGCAGACGTTTCAACCGGTGTCATGTGAGCATGGCTGGTGCCGATGCCGGACTGCCCATGATGATTCGCGCCCCAGATGAAGAGGCGATGATTTGATGTCAATGCCAGACTTTGATCAACCTTGGCATCAATATGAACGACGTGTTCATCTTGTTCAAAGTCAAGGGGAAGGGGGATTTCCATCGCCACAAAACGATCCAGCATCGTGCCGTCACCGAGTTGCCCGACATGATTCACACCCCAGCCAAGGATCCGGCCGTTTGATGTCAATACAAGCACATGTCCCTTTCCTGAAGCAATCGAAACCAAGGATTCCTCCGTTTCCAAAGGAAGCACAGAAGTCAGTTCATAGGGCATGAAAACAGGGTCGACCACTGGTATTCCAGGCGTGTCATAGCGGTTGATTCCCCACACCCACAGTCTGCCTGTTGATGTCAGTGCCAGACTTTGGTGACCACCAGCGGCAATCTCCGTCACATGCTCATCTGATTCCAGGGTCAAAGCGGGTGTGATGTCTTGGGGTTCAACCCTGTCGTGATCGCTTTCAACACCGAGTTGACCAGAGACATTCCCACCCCATGTCAAGACGCGTCCTGTTGATGTAAGCGCCATGCTGTGCATGTCTCCGGTGGCCATCTTGACCACGGTTTCATCAACGTGAAGAGCCTCATTGACAGATGTCTCAACCGCCTGATCACGATAGATGTTTGTTCCATCGCCCAATTGTCCGTGGATGTTCAATCCCCAAGCCAGCACACGACCATCCATCGTCAATCCAAAAGTATGTGATGATCCGGCGACAATCTTGTCAAAGCGTGAGGACAAACCTGAATGAAGGCGGATCCTGATGTCGGCAACCACCCATTCGGCATATAGTATCGTGTCCTCGTCAGGCATCTTGTCAAACACAAAAGGGCTGGTCAAAAGAGCATCATCATGCCAGATGACAAAACGATGACCAGGGCGATAAGGTTCTTCCGGTGCTTCGAGGGCATCACCGGGAGACGCGGTGATCGGCGTGACGTGAGCGCCACCGTTGCTGACGAAAGTCAGTGTGACAGGCATTTGTTGCGACGGAGGATCATCTGGTCGTGTGCAAGCGATCAATGTCAACAGTAAAAAAAGCATCAAAATCATCAACCATCTTTTAACCACGGCCGGACACCTCCTTCGTCAACAAACACGGACAAGTTAATGTTATCATCCATCACATGGGAAAGCAACCTGGTGTTGAGACATGAAGGACAATTAAAAAAAGATGAAGTCAGAACTTCACCTTGACCGATCACTAACGGTTGCCATAATAAATGATTAACATCACAACCGTGGGAATCAAATAGATGGCTGCTGCCGCCCAAAATCCCAAATAAATACCTTTTGACACCTTGCTTTTGCCGGTCGTGTATTCGTAGTATGATTCCTTCATGCGTTTACCGATGACGGCCTTTGCAAAAGCCTGCACTCCGTAAACCAAGATATCGAGTGAACCTTCGTTCGAGATCAGCATGAACCAACCAAGTGCAAAAAGCAACACTGTGCTCATGGTTCCGGCATTGATATAACCGATCAAAGAGAAGTTCGCCCCATAAAACAAAGTGCCAACGAAAAACAAAACACCGATCATCAGTCCGATCAATGTGAATAAAACGAAATCATTTTTTAGGATGCGGTGCATGAAAAGTCAACTCCATGTGACAATTGTGGTAAAAATACGTAAATAAACCACCATGAAAAACTAAAACAATTATACCATGTTTCCGCCCAATCATGCCCCAAAATACATTTTAAGCCCCGAATTATATAAATAAGCGGACCCATACCAATGATGTAAACGCACACACGCGCAAAATATATGCTTTATATTGACAAAACGACCACTTTATAGTAAAATCATCACAAACCTATAAAAAGGAGAAAGGAATGAAGAAATGAAAAAACTCTTTAGTTTTTTGTTAGTATTACTGGCTCTATTCACAGTCAGTGCCTGTATTGGCGAAGCGCCGATCTTTGATGACGATGATGAAATCGTCATGGATACAGAAGCGACGTACTTCACTTCAATCAGTGAAACCGTCAATTTGAATCCATACAGTGAGACGCTAGCCAACGCAAACACCCTGTATAGTCTCTTGACCGATTCACTTTACATCGGTGACTATGACTGGGATCTTGCAATCGAGTTGGGCCTTGCCGAAGAAGTTGGGGATTTCACCAACACAGCACTCCTGCCGTTCGGATATTTCCCGCGCATGGCTGTTGACTTCCCGGAAGATGTCACAGGCAGAGGCACACATTGGCGTTTTACGCTTAGACAAGATCTGGAATTTGAAGATGGCACACCTATCGACGCTCATACGTTTGAGTATTCGTGGCGTCAGCTTCTTGATCCGCTACTGTTGAATGCCAGAGCATCCAATCTTTATGACACAGGTAATCTTCCGTTAGTGAATGCTGAAAAATACTTCACACAACTGGTGCCTGATGTTGATGAGTTGGGCTTCGTCAAGTACTATGTCAATGACGTCGAGTACACACGTGCAAACTCCCGCATTGAAGCAGGCGAACCATATTTCTACGCACAAAGCGGACTCTATGAAGACTATTTTATCGAGCTTTTTGGAACGACATGGTATCTTGGTACTTTCATTGATGATGTCTGGTATGACTTCTGGACCGATGCCGCTGGCAATGTGCTTGCTCCTGATGTAGTCGATGATGACGGTGATCATATCGTGTTCCTCGATAGCGCAGGCAATCGTATTCCTAACCGCAACATGCCAAAAGTCGATGATGAAGGCGATCCGATCCTAGATGACGAAGGCGAACCGGTTCTTTGGTTGGCAGCCGCTTATGCGACTGGCTTCCGTCCGGCTTACATGGATGCAGCTGGTGATCGTGCTATTGTTGATTCAGCAGGCATTCCTGTCGATGGCGAAGAAAGATTTGAAGATGCCGTAGAAATTCCTTGGGAAGATGTCGGCTTTGAAGTCATCAGTGAGTATGTCTTTGAAATCAGACTCTCAAGCAAGAAGAGTGCATGGCAAGTCATGACCAATCTGTCAAGTGGTATCACCGGTGTTGTCCATCCTGAGAACTATGAAGATGGCAAAATTGAAGGTGACACACGTACCACATACGGCACCATCGACAATCCGCTTGTCTCCTACGGTCCTTACAACTTGATTGAATGGGTTGATGGCGGTTTCTTCCTCTATGAAAGAAACGATGATCATTATGCATCCGAAGATTATAGAATCAAGCGCATCCGTTATGATGTCATCAATGACCAAAGCACCGCGGTCAACGAATTCCGCCAAGGCCGTCTTGATGTCACAGGTGTAGGAGGCGAATACTATGAACAGTATAGAACCAGCCCATACCTGAAACTTTCACCGGCGACATTGATCTTCAGATTTGAGTTCAGTATTGATAGACCGAATCCGGATGATAACAACGTTCTCAGCCAATACGCCGAATTCAGACAAGCGCTATACTTTGCAGTAGACCGTGAAACCTTTGTCACAGACGTCCGTGCTCCGGGCTTCCCGACCCATGGTTTCCTAGGACCCATCTACTTCGCAAGTGAGCAAAACCCGTTCTCATATCGTGCTTCTCAAGCAGGACAGGGTGTGCTCGCACCGTTCTCACCTGCCACCTATGGTTACAACCCTGTGATGGCGAAATCGCTATATGACCAGGCTTATGCCAAGGCAGTTGCAGACGGATACATCACACAAGGCCAAGTGGTCGACTTTGAATTCGTCTTCTTCAATGCCGAAACCAACTGGATTATGGCGAACTGGCTCAAGGCTACCACTGAAGCGATCTTTGGACCGACCTTCAACATGGAACTCAATGCTGTCACCAGCCCTGAATTGACAGGTGCCGGCGGTGTTTGGGACTCTGGTAACCATGACATCACCTTTGCGGGATGGCAAGGCCTCCAGTTCTGGGCGCCAGGCATGCTCCAAGTCTACTCCAGCAACTCGACACACTTCAATGACATCGGTTTTGAGACAGGTAATGTTGAATTGTCAGTTGAACTGCCAGCAGGTAAACTCGCCGTTCAAGAATGGCTTGCAGACTTGTTAGCCATGGATGAAGAAGACCTGACAGCAGCTGACGAATCATACATCGATTCTTTCCAAACCTTCTTGTCCAAATTTGAAGGTGATGTCTATACTGACACTTATCACAGACTGATCTTCTTCGTCTACTACAACGTCCTTGACTATGATCTCTATGAAGGTCGCGAAGATGAGTTCGATGCCATCACTGCTACACTTGAAGCCGAACTGCTCAGACAAATGATTGGTGTTCCGCTCTTCACATCAGTGAGTGCGGCCGTGTACAGTGCACGCGTCGTATTTGAAGCCCAAGAATACCATGCACGCATGGGATGGGGCGGCCTCAGATACATGTACCTCAAAAAATAACTAAGCATCATAGCGTATTTCGATTCGTTTCGAATACCTAAGCATCAACAAGGCGAACACAAATCAACCCTGATGGGTTCTCCATTAGGGTTGTTTGTGTCGTAATAGACAGGAGCATACCTTATGAAGAGATACATCGCTAAACGTATCGGTCTCATGTTTATCACGTTGTTCATCATCATTTTTATGGTGTTTGCCTTCGTGAGAAGCCTGCCCGATATTCCAGCTGAGGGTGATCCGACCATTGACCCACGCATATTACGGCAGTTGATGGAGCGAGACGGGTTGGGCCAAGGTCCGATCATCGAGCAATTTGGTCGCTGGATCAACAACATCTTTGAATACCGCAGCCTTGGTTATTCCCTCAGAGAACCACGTGAGGTGACCACGATGATCGCTGAGCGATTGGTTGTCACCATCAGAATCAACATCATTCCTTACTTTTTATCGATACCCATCGGCATCAGTCTGGGGATTTGGGCAGCGCTCAAAAAGAACAAGATGACCGACCATTTCATCTCGACAGGGGTCATGGTCTTCATTTCCGTCCCCAGTTTTATCGTCGGTGTTCTTTTGCAATATTATTTCGCTTTCCACCTCAACTGGGTCTCATGGCGCGTGTTGCGTGGAAGCGATTTTGATACAAATATATGGGTTGGCTTATCCAGCTACATCTTACCCATTATCATGTTAACCATCGGTGGTGTCGCCGGTCTGGCCCGTCTCACCCGTGCTGAATTGACCGAGGTGTTGACCTCCGAATTCATGCTGTTATGTCGCACCAAGGGATTGAATCGCCGACAGGCGACTTTACGCCACGGCATTCGTAACGCCCTCGTTCCCATCGCGCCAGGTTTGATTGGCGGCTTGATCGGGATTTTGAGTGGTGCGATTGTCACGGAACAAATTTTTGCCATCCGCGGCATTGGCACACTATATCTTGCAGCATTTCAAGCATCAGCAGGCATGAAACCGGATTATCCGACCATCATGGCCCTCTTGATGTTTTACACGACGATTGGCTTGATGGCAACGTTGATCATTGACCTATCTTATGGTTTCATTGATCCGCGTATCCGAATGGGGGCTGGCAAACGATGAACAATTCAAACAACGTCAACAAAGAAAAACTGGTCCTCGCCAACCGTGACGACATGCAGTTTGACGAAGCTTTTCAAACCAAGCCTATTGGTTACTACAAAGATGCATGGTTGCGCTTTAAAAAGAACAAGGCCTCGGTTGTTGCCGCCATCATCATGATTTTCTTGATTTTCATGTCTGTCATCGGACCTTTTGTCAAAGGAGACACATTGTTTTTCAATCATGTCACCAGGGCACAACGTCTTGTCAGCCAAGGTGAACTGCCACCCAAGATCAACGCACTTTCCTGGATTTCTGCGTTTGATGGTAAACGTACCATCACGCGTTCAAATCTACAAACCGATCTGATTCCATTAGAGGATCCGGAAGTGATCGAACGTTTCGGACGAATTCTATATACCGATCTTGACACGGTGAGACGCGCACCTGACGGGACTTATACGGTCACAGTCGACTTTTACAATTATGTCAACTATCGTCTAAGCACACCTTTTTGGGACCGTGATATTTTAGGCATGCCTGAATACCGGTTTAACGCCACCGGCATATCAACCGATGAGTTACTTGTTTTGCTTGACAAAATCAAAGATGCCCGAGCCGCGGGCGAAGACCCTGGAGTCATCGTGACTTTTCAACGCCTGATGACGACAGACGGCATTGTCGTCAACCAACCCATCATTGATGTCACAGGTCAGGTTATCGGTTGGCAAGAGGATTGGGAAGCATTGCTTTTGGGGCCTGATGCTGTGACATTGGAACCTGGCCAGACTCATCGTGTGACAGTGAATTTTTTCACCTTCCTGGATATGATGTATGACGTCACACCAGAATATTGGTTTGGTGCTGATGCACGTGGTCGGGACTGGTTCTACATGTTGTGGCTTGGCGCAAGGATTTCCTTGTTGATCGCGTTAACCGTTTCGGTGATCAATATTTTGATCGGCGTCGTCATCGGATCCATCTCGGGTTACTTTGGCGGAGCGGTCGACTTGGCCATCGAGCGTATCAGCGAAATCATTGCGGGTATTCCTTTCCTCGCCCTGATCACCTTGCTGATCTTGCGATATGGAAGTAGTGTGCCGGTTGTCATTGTCGCATTCACCTTGACCGGATGGTTGGGGATTGCTTCCGTGACAAGGCGCGAGTTTTATCGTTATAAAGGAAGAGAGTATGTGTTAGCAGCCCGGACGCTGGGTGCAAGTGATGTGCGTATCATGTCACGACACATCCTGCCCAATGCCGTCGGTACGATGATTACCGTCTTTGTCCTTTACATCCCGTCGGTCATCTTTACCGAATCAACATTCTCATATCTCGGCATCATCGATTATGGTAATGTCGCCAGCGTCGGTCGCATGCTGTCAGATGCACAATCGCGTTTGAGAGTGGATGCAAGTCTTGGCTTCCTCGTCATGTTTCCAGCGATTTTCGTGTCTTTCCTGATGCTTTCGTTCAACCTTTTCGGTAACGGACTCAGAGATGCGTTCAATCCGTCATTGAGAGGAGTTGAGGAATAATGGCCCAGCAAAGAGACAAAATTTTAGAAGTCCGCAACCTTACCATCGCCTTCAGAACCCAACAAGGCTTGCTTAAAGCTGTCCGTGATGTCAATTTTGACCTCTATCGTGGTGAGACGCTCGCCATTGTCGGTGAAAGCGGCTCTGGCAAAAGTGTGACATCACGTGCCATCATTGGTATCTTGGCAGGTAATTCGGTCCATGAAGCCGGCTCCATCTATTACTACAGCCAGGCTGTCAAAAAATTAAAAAAATTCCAAGAAATGAAAGAACAAGAAGGAGCGGCGATCGATGACATACAACCCGCCATCGACTTGATGTCGATTCCTGAAGAGGACTTTCACCAACTACGTGGTTCACGCATCTCGATGATTTTCCAGGATCCGATGTCCAGCCTTAACCCGATCATGCGTGTCGGCAAGCAGATTTCAGAAGCACTCTATTTGAAAATGGGTGTGCCCAAGGAAGAAGCCTATGCCCGTTCGCTTGAACTGATGCGGGAAGTCGGCATCCCCGAACCGGAAAAACGGTTCACCCAGTACCCCTTCCAGTTTTCAGGTGGTATGCGGCAACGTATCGTGATTGCGATTTCGCTCGCCAACAATGCGGAAATCTTGATTTGTGACGAACCGACCACGGCGTTGGATGTCACCACCCAGGCCCAAATCCTGGAACTGATCAACCGCATCAAGAAAGAACGCAACCTGTCGGTCATTTTCATCACCCATGATCTCGGTGTGGTCGCCAATATGGCCGATCGTGTCGCTGTCATGTATGCGGGCAAGATCGTCGAATTAGGGGAATCAAGAGAAATTTTCTACAATCCCCAACACCCATATACATGGGCTCTTCTATCCGCCATGCCCGATTTGGAAGCTGAAAGGCACGAGCAGAAAATGTTCGTCATTCCAGGCACACCACCGGACATGCATTTTCCACCCGTCGGGGATGCGTTTGCAGCCCGTAATGTTTATGCGCTGGAACTTGATTTTGAGCAGCAACCGCCGATGTTCAAGGTATCTGACACCCATTACGCAGCCACATGGCTGCTTCACCCTGATGCACCCAAGGTCAAGATGCCTGACGCTTTGATCGAACGGATCGAGCGAAGCAAACAACGGGTCAAGGCAAAGGAGGCGGCCAACAAATGAGTGATCGAGTCAAAGCATTAGAAGTCAAGCATCTCAAGCAATACTTCAAGTCAGGCTTCGGTAAAACCAAGCTCATTGTCCGTGCTGTCGATGATGTCTCTTTTGACATTTATGAAGGCGAAGTCTTCGGTCTTGTGGGTGAATCCGGTTGTGGTAAGACAACAACCGGCCGTTCCATCATCAAACTCTATGAAGCCACCGATGGCGAAATCTTTTTCAAAGGCAAACGGATTGGCGGTGGCGTCAAACGTCTGAAGGATGATATCCGCAGCGTGAAACGCCAGGCAGCCAGAGATATTTTGGCATGCCAGCCCGACAAACTTAAAGCGCGTCAAATCATCGAAACCTTTAAAACTGAGATTGCGGAAGCCAAACGTTCTGCAGCCCTTGAAAAAGCCAAAATCAAGGCTGATACGCAAGATCAGACAGATGCGCTGAAAGAAAAAATCAAAAAAACAAAGAAATCCGGTGGCAGTGCAAACGTCATCGCTGAAGCGACCGAAAAAATCACTGTGCTCAAACAAGAAGAGAAAGGTCGCATCCTGGCCATCAGCAACAAACTGAAAGAAACCGTCGCCAAAGCCAATGACAACCGTACCAAGCAAAGCGAAGCATTGAAGAAGGATGTTGCTGAAAACCCGCAAAAATATCCTCACAATGAGGACAAAATCAAAAAAATCACAGATGAACGGGATGCCCACATCGCCAAACAACGTGCCCACATGCGTGAGATCATCCAAGACAACAAGTTCAAGGGTGAAACCTATGAAACGATGAAGAAGATCCAAATGATTTTCCAAGATCCGATCTCATCGCTCAACCCCCGCATGACAGTCCGTGAGATCATTGCTGAAGGTTTGCGTATTTCAGGTGTCAGAAGCAACAAGGAAATTGACGAGCGCGTTTTTAACGCCCTTAACATCGTCGGCTTGGTTCCTGAACACTCTTTCCGCTATCCTCATGAATTCTCCGGCGGACAGCGTCAGCGTATCGGCATCGCCCGTGCGTTGGTCATCAATCCCGAACTCTTGATTGCGGATGAGCCGATCAGTGCCCTTGATGTGTCTATTCAGGCACAGGTCATCAACCTGCTCAAACAGCTCAGGGAAAAGCTCAACCTGACCATTTTGTTCATCGCGCATGACTTGTCGGTCGTGAAATTCTTCAGCGACCGGATTGGTGTCATGTATTATGGCAAACTGGTTGAAGTAGGTCCTTCGGACATGGTATTCAGACATCCTTTGCACCCTTACACCCGTTCGTTGCTATCTGCGATTCCCCAACCAGATCCGGATTATGAGAAGATTAGAAAACGGTTCAACTATAATCCGATGCGCGACCACAAATACACCCTTGACAATCAGCCATCATTTATGGAATTTGAAAAAGATCATTATGTGCTCGCTTCGGAAGAAGAATTCGCCGAACTTCGCAAATTGTATCAAAAATAAAAGAAAGAGAGTCATCCTCGGATGGCCCTTTTTTTTGCAAAAAAAGAGCCTCGCAAGGCTCTCCTTTGAGAGAAAGATCATTTTCAGGCCGGCTGTTTGAGGGATGGCTTGATCAAACAGCGCCCCAGGCAAGGATCAGGCCGTATAAAGGGGGGAGAAAATGAAAAACTTTTAAATGTGAAGAAAGAAAAAGTTTCACATTCACATGCCCATTATAATCCAATATGAATCAATATTCACAATAATTGACTTGATGTTTACATGAAACCGTTCCCTTGTTTCATGTTTGCAAGCCTTGGCACATTAGCATATAAATAGCATTATGGTTGCGCATATTGTATAATATGCTTGTTGAATGCAAGGAGGCGCATATGGCAAAACTGGAAATCAAAAATCTTCATGTCGCCATTGAAGATCACGAAATACTCAAGGGTGTCAACCTGACCGTCAATTCCGGTGAGGTTCACGCCATCATGGGACCCAACGGTACCGGCAAATCAACATTGGCAAGTGCGTTGATGGGCCATCCCAAATATCAAATCACCAAAGGTGAGGTTTATCTCGACGGTGAGAACTTGCTGGACATGGAAGTTGATGAGCGTGCCCGTGCAGGTCTTTTTCTGGCCATGCAGTATCCGGCTGAAGTGCCGGGTGTCACCAACAGTGATTTCATGCGTTCGGCGCTCAAGGCCACATCCGGTCAAGACATCGGTCTTTTTGATTTTGCCTTACGTTATGAAAAAGTGGTTGAAGAACTCAAGATGAGTCCGGACCTGGCCCACCGCTACCTCAATGAGGGTTTCAGCGGTGGTGAACGGAAACGCAATGAAATCTTGCAGCTCAAGGTCATCCGTCCGAAGTTCGCCGTTTTGGATGAAATCGATTCCGGTCTCGATATCGATGCATTAAAAGTCGTCGGGGCCAATGTCAGCGAACTGATTGACGACAAATTCGGCTGCATTTTGATTACCCATTATCAACGCATCTTGGATCATATCAAGCCGACGTTCGTCCATATCATGATCAATGGTCAAATCGTGTTAAGTGGCGGACAAGACTTGATTCAAAAAATCGACCAGGGTGGTTACGAATGGGTCAAAGACGAACTGGGCATTGATTTTGTCGAAGAGACGGACACCCCATGAACGCGATTGTCATCGCAAGCGGCCAGGCAACCGGACCGCTGCCTTTCAATCTAACTTTTGACCAGGGGACCTTGAATATTCCCAAAAACAGTCATCTCGAAGAACCTTTGAAAGTCACTGTCGAAGGACCATCCACAACACCTCTTTCCATCGTGATTGGTGCACACAGCACCATCAAAATCATACTGGAAATTGCCGATTCATCACTTGACGAGAAGATGTACCATGTTCATTTGACCGCTTTGGAAAATAGTCATGTCAAGTACTTGTTCATTAGCGAAATCAACAGCGAAGCAGGCACGCTTGATCATCATTTCACGGTGGAAAAACACGCCAGTATCGATTTGGTCGGCGGCTTTATCAGTAACATCCTGACCGCTAGGATGCATGTCGATCTCATCGGTGAAGGTGCGGATGTGAACATCCGTACGGTCACAGTTTCCAGCGGTCGTAACAACCAGACGATTGATGTGCTGATTGTTCACAAAGCGCCGCATACATACGGTGAAATGACCAATATCGGTATCGCCAACCAGCAGGGTCGGATTACCTTGAACGGTGTCGAACAAATCGAAAAAGGGATGAAACAAGCCCATGCTTTTCAAACCCTGAAAGGCATCATCACTTCCGATGAGGCGGTTGTCGCGGTCAATCCGATTCTCTTGATTGATGAATTTGATGTCAAAGCCGGACATGGCGCGACCATCGGCAAGATCGAAGAGGATGTCCTCTATTATCTAAGAAGCAGAGGCCTCACCAAGGATGAAGCAGAGCGTTTGGTCATCAACGGTTTTCTCAAACCGGTGGTGGACGAAATTGAAGATGAGACATTGAAAGCACGCTTTGTCAATGTCGTGAATGCGCGCATATGATCGATGTCAATGAAATCCGTAAGGATTTCCCGGTTTATCAGAATCATGCCAATTTGATCTATCTTGATTCCGCCGCTTCCGCCCTGAAGGTCAAGGACGCCATCGACCAGGTGGATTATTACCACAAGGTGCTTGGTGTCAACGCGCATCGCGGCGCTTACCATCTCGCCTTTGAGACGACACAGCTTTATGAAGCGGCGCGGTCAACCGTCGCCCGTTTCATCAATGCCGCCGAAGACGAGATTGTTTTCACGCGCGGCACCACCACCTCATTAAACATGGTGGCCGCCGCTTTCCGGGATATCTTGAACGAAGGCGATGAAATCATCACGAGTGAACTTGAACATCATTCGTCGCTCCTGCCTTGGATGATGACCGCCAAAAAGACCAAGGCCAGACTGGTATACGTCCCCCTCACGCCGGAAGGAAGGATTACCGCTTCCGCCTTCCAGTCAGTCTTGTCGGACAAGACCAAGGTTATTGCCTTGACCCATATCTCCAATGTCATGGGTTACCGTACGCCGATTGAAGACATCGTCAAGATCGCCCGGACGAAAGACGTTGTCATCATCTTGGATGCCGCCCAGTCCGCGCCACACATGACACTAGATGTCAAAGCGCTTGATGTCGATTTTCTGGCCTTTTCCGGACATAAGATGTTCGGTCCGACCGGTGTCGGCGTCCTATACGGTAAAAAGCATCGGTTGAGCCAAATCGAACCCTTTGAGTATGGCGGTGAGATGATTGACGAGGTCCATCTTGAAGACGCGACCTTCAAACCCTCACCCATGCGTTTCGAAGCCGGCACGCCCAACATTGCCGGCGTCATCGGTTTCGCGGCCGCCATCCGTTATCTTGAACGTCTGGGCATGGACAAGATTGACGCCCATGTCGCCGCACTCACCCGTTACACGCTCGACAAGCTTTCACAAGTCGAGGATGTGACCATCTATAACCCCAAAGACACCCATTCAATCATTACTTTCAACATCAAGGATGTCCATCCCCACGATGCCTCGACCATGCTTGACCAACATCACATCGGCATCCGTTCCGGCCATCATTGTGCCCACCTTGTCGCCCGTTTTCTCAACACACCCGCCACCATCCGCGCCTCCTTCCACATCTACAACGATTTCAAGGATTGTGATGCGTTGGTCGAAGGCGTCATCAAGACCAGAGATTTCTTTCAATCATTTTAGGAGTCATCATGAACATTGAACAGCTGTACCGTCAGGTCATCATGGACCACTACAAGTATCCGAAGAACAAAGGGCTTGTCGGTGATGCATCCTATCTGACCATCCATTTGAACAATCCGTCATGCGGCGATGAAATGACCGTCCAGCTCATGTGTCAGGAGGGCATCATCAAAGATGTCCGTCATCAAGGCACCGGCTGTTCGATTTGTTGCGCGAGTGCAAGCGTGATGACGGAAACCTTGAAAACCAAACCAATTCCGGATGCCGAAAAGATCATCCATGAGTTTTATGAAATGATCAAGGGCTATCCGTTCAACCCCGAAGTCCTTAAAGGCGACGCTGTCGTCTTCCAAGGTGTCGCCCAGTTTCCAGCCCGCATCAAGTGTGCGACCTTGGCCTGGAAGGCACTTGAGCAAGGACTGACCCATCTGAAAGAGGAGGAAACACAACATGGATGAAAACAAAAAGAAAATAGACGCCATTGTTGGCGAATATCAATACGGATTCCATACGGAATCGACGCCGGTGTACACCACCGGCAAAGGCTTGAACGAAAACATCGTCCGTGCCATCAGTGCGTACAAGAAAGAACCGGCATGGATGCTTGAATTCCGTCTGAAAAGCTATCAGAAATTCGTCGAACTGAAAAACCCCGAATGGGGTCCTGACTTGTCATTCATCGATTTCGATGCATTCACTTACTTCATCAAGGCAAGTGACAGGACCGAAGTCAGCTGGGATGAAGTGCCTGTTGCCATCAAAGAAACCTTCGAACGTCTGGGCATTCCTGAAGCGGAACGTAAGTTCCTGGCCGGTGTATCGACCCAGTTTGAAAGCGAAGTCGTCTACCATAACACACTTAAGGAACTGGAAGAGCTTGGTGTTGTTTATGTCGATACCGATACGGCTTTACGTGAGTATCCGGACCTGATCAAACAATATTTTGGTTCGATCGTCCCTTATCATGACAACAAGTATGCAGCGTTGAACAGCGCCGTCTGGAGTGGCGGATCGTTCATCTATGTGCCCAAAGGCGTCCGTGTGCCTAAACCGCTTCAATCGTACTTCCGGATCAATTCTGATCAGATGGGCCAGTTTGAACGCACCTTGATCATTGTCGAGGAAGGCGCCTACGTCAATTATGTCGAAGGTTGCACCGCACCTGTCTATTCGCGTGATTCCTTGCATGCCGCCATCGTCGAAGTGGTTGTCAAGAAAGATGCCACTTGTCGTTATACGACCATTCAAAACTGGTCTAATAACGTTCTCAATCTCGTCACCAAGCGTTCCTATGTCTATGAAAACGGCCATATGGAATGGATTGACGGCAATATCGGCAGCGGTGTCAACATGAAGTATCCATCTTGCATTTTGTTAGGTGAACGTGCCAAAGGCACGACGATTTCCATCGCCTTTGCCGGCAAGGACCAAATCCAGGATGCCGGCGCCAAAATGATTCATGTCGCCCCCAATACGACGTCGACCATCATCTCAAAATCAATCAGCCGCGGTGGCGGATCGGTCAATTATCGTGGCAAGGTCGACTTTGGCAAAAACGCCAAAGGTGCCAAAGCCCATGTCGAGTGTGACACCATCATCCTCGATGACCAGTCTTTCAGCGACACGATCCCGACCAATGTGGTCAGAAACAGCGATGTTTTTCTGGAACATGAAGCCACCGTTTCCAAAATCAGTGAAGAACAATTGTTTTATTTGATGAGTCGTGGTCTGACTGAAGAAGAGGCCGTCGAAATGATTGTCATGGGCTTCATTGAGCCGTTTGCGAAAGAACTACCAATGGAGTATGCGATTGAACTGAACCAGTTGATCAAACTGGAGATGGAAGGATCCATCGGCTAAAAATAAAAAAGATATTCGCAAGACGGCGAATATCTTTTTTGACCATGTTACAATAACATATGAGAGGTGAACTTTCATGCGAAAACTGCTCAGTATGCTTTATCTCATTGCATTGGCATTGTTCTTATCGGCATGTCATGAAGATCAGATGTTTGCCAGTTTGAACCAAACGATTGACAATCATCTTGAGCACCGTGCTGACACATATCAAGAACAAGTCGATTTCTTCAACAATCTCGCCATCGACATCATCCAATCGGCCGTCGCCGTCTACCGGCATGCCAGCACAGGCCTGGCCACCGGGTCAGGTGTCATCTTTGCCGTTGACGAGACCCATTACTATGCGTTGACGAACAATCACGTCGTTTATGTCGAAGAAGGCGTCAGCCACTATTTCCGTGTCCACGATTATCTTGGTAACATCTATAGTGGCGAGCTCGTCGCGCAAGATCATCTTTATGATCTGGCCGTGGTGCGGTTTCAAAAAGATGAAAGTCGTCCGGCTTTGCGTTTGATCAGCATGACGACTGACAATGCCGTTTTGGATGAACGCATCGCCATCATCGGTTATCCAGCCAGCCAGATCAATGCCATCACCATGGGCAAGGTCAAAGGGTATCAACGGATCACACTTTCTGACACACCGCCTGAAGTGGTCGACATCACCTTTGACGTGATGGCCATGGATGCCCCTGTCAAAGGTGGCAGCAGCGGCAGTCTTGTCGTCAATGAAGCATTTGAACTCACGGGCATTCTTTATGCCGGCAGTCGGACTTCAAGGGTCGGGAACGTCATGACCAGTTATGCCGTGCCGATTGAAAAAGTGCTTGAATTTCTTGCCAAGCACGGTTTCGAGGTGTCATCATGATGAAAAAACTGTTGTTGTTTCTGACATTGGCATCAAGCCTGTTCATGCTGGCGGGATGCGAGTTCAATGAAGTCAGTCAGGAGTATCGTGATTTACGGCACGCCTACGATCGCATGATCGAAGATGAAATCGTCTCCACCCAAAACCTGGCCGACTTCATCAATCATGCGACCTTGGAGACCTCGCTTTCGAATGTCAAAATCACCGTGGCCGTCTATGAAAACAACACCATCATCGAGACACGTTACGGTGCCGGCGTGGTGTTCGCATCCGTGGGCGCTCACGCCCATATCCTGACCACTTACGGCCTGCTTGAAGTCACCGAAGGTACCAACATCCTGGTCAAGGTGCATGATTACTTGAACCGTGAACACATGGCATCTGTCAGGGTGCGTGCCGAAGAAGACCAAATGGGCATCATCCGGATCATCCGCCCCTTGGTCAATCCCTTGCCGGTCGTGACCATGGCCTTACAGTTGCCTTTTGCCGGTGAACAGGTGCTGCTCATCGGATTCCAGAACCAGGTCATCAATGCTATGAGCATGGGTCGGATCCTTGCCCTGCCTGATGATACACAAGATCTGATTACCACCAATGTACCCACGGACATCTACGGCATGGGAGGCATGCTCGTCAACACCAGTCATGAGTTGGTGGGCATCCAAATCGGTGTGGATCCTTCAACCCAGACGGTCATCGCCCAACCCCTTGAAAGGATTCTGGCCTTGCTCGAACAATACGATGCCTAAAAAAAACAAGCCGGTGACCGGCTTGTTTCATATCAACGACTTGAACAGATTGACAATGTACTGATAGTAAGCTGTGGGATAATAAATATCGCTATGCAGGAAATAGACTTCCCCGGTGCTTTTGATGTAGTAGGCATTGAGCACATGGATGTGTTGTCTGCCATGGTTGTCAAACGTTACCTGATCAACCTCAGCCTGGATGTTTTCATCGAATGTCTCGCCCGCTTTCACCTGGATGATCGAATAATGCCGAAAGCTGGTTTTGTTTTGACGATATTCATGTTCAAGGTCATTGACAGCCTGGACAATATCCGGACTTTGGAATGAAAGATCAGGATTCTTCATGAAGACCACGATTTCGAGCATGACCTGTCTCGCTGTATAAATGCGCTCGTCTTTGATCAACCTGTGCATCAAAATGAAAGTTCCGTAATCGCGACTGAAACGAAACCCTTTCTTGGATAGATAATTCGCCCATTGCTCGCTCAAGAGTTCATGTTTCGTCGGTACAGGCTTGGCGGCATGTTGCTTCAATTTCAAAAAGCCGACCAGTTTATTATAGTAGTAGATGCGTGGCCGGAACCAGAATGTCACCAGCATCAAGGCAATCATCAAAACCAAAAACAAGGTCATCTTGAGATCGACCGACCATGCGGTCGTCAACAATAAAATCGATAGCCCGATGAAACCCAGGATGACCACGATCAAACTGATCATGTAAAGACGTTGTTTGCTTCTGACCTGATTCATGAAGACCCTCCCAACCAGCAACCAAATTATAACATATATGCTATAATTAAACCAGAATTAAACCAGCAAAGGAATGATGGCATGTACCGTTATATCTTGATTGAAAGCAAAAAGGATATCAAGAGTGAAGAAGACCTGATGATCTCGTTTTTTTCAGAGATCCTTTCCATCAGTACATTCGAGCGACAATCCCACATGCTGGTCATGTGTTTCGAACATGCCATCGACATGTCGTTGTCGGATATCATCCTCAACATGATCGCCGACACATACAGCGACTTGAGGATGTACGCGTCACATGTGTTTGACAACACCCAGCAACGCGACAACCATATCCGCTTCATCAAAAAACAACTCGCACAGATAGAGTTTAACAAACACGCTTATCTTGATGACAAGATCATTCTCAAGGAAGCATTGGACCGTCTTGATGATAAAATCAAGGCGTTCATGTTGCGTAAATATCACCAAGATGCGATGATGCATGACACACTCAAGGCATACCTGGAAGCCAATCAAAACATGAGTGTCGCCGCCAAACAACTGTATGTGCATCGCAACACACTCATCCAAAGAATTGATAAATTCAACCAGGTCACAGGGTTCGATCCGCGCCGTTTCACCGACGCTTTTCTCATCTATCACCTGCTTGATTGAAAAAGTGTGCATCTTGCACATTTTTTTTAACCACATATGATTGCTATAATGGTGTTAACATGTCAATATCAAGAGAAAGGATACACACATGGCAACCTTATTTTTAAAAGATCTCAACAAGGTTTATCCCAACGGTGTCCAGGCGGTCTTCGATTTCAACCTGAAGATCAAGGACAAGGAGTTTATTGTTTTCGTCGGTCCTTCCGGTTGTGGCAAGTCCACGACGCTCAGAATGATCGCCGGTTTGGAGGAAATCACATCCGGTGAACTCTACATCGATGACGAGCTGGTCAACGACAAAGCACCGAAAGATCGAAACATCGCGATGGTCTTCCAGTCCTATGCGCTTTATCCCCACATGAGCGTCTTCGACAACATGGCATTCGGTCTCAAGTTACGCAAAGTCCCGAAAGACATCATCAATGAGAAGGTTCAGGAAGCTGCCGAGATTTTGGGTCTTGTCCCTTATTTGAAGCGCAAGCCTAAAGCCCTTTCCGGTGGTCAGAGACAACGTGTCGCCCTGGGCCGCGCGATTGTCAGAAACGCCAAGGTCTTCTTGATGGATGAGCCGCTTTCCAACCTTGACGCCAAATTGCGCGTTCAGATGAGAGGTGAGCTGATCAAGCTCCATAACAAGATTGAAACCACCACCATCTATGTCACCCATGACCAGATCGAAGCCATGACCATGGCCACCCGCATCGTGGTCATGAAAGATGGTTATATCATGCAGGTCGGCGAACCCAAGGAAATCTATGATTATCCCGACAACATGTTTGTCGCCGGCTTCATTGGTACGCCACCAATGAACTTCATCACCGGAAAAGTCGATTCCAAAGGCAATTTCAACGCCGGCAAACATGTCATCGAACTGCCTGAAGACAAGTTTGAAATCGTCAAAAGCAATCGCATGGTTGACAAGGAAATCGTGTTCGGCATCCGTCCTGAGGATATTCATGACGACGCAAACGTGATGAAGACTTATCCTGGCGCGATTGTCGAAATCACCGTTGATGTCGCCGAACTGCTCGGTTCTGAGACCAACATTTACACCACCATCAACGACAGTAACATCTGCGCAAGCGTTGATGCCCGTGCCGGTGTCCATATCGGCGACAAACTCAAATTCGTCTTTGACATGCATAAATGCCATTTCTTCGACCCGGTCAGTGAACAGCGTCTGCTGCTGCCTGATGATTACCAGCCGTCTTCAAAAAAGACGACAGCCAAAAATTGAACCACCCGAGAAAACTGAAAAGCATGAAACAAAGGCCTGCGGGCCTTTTTTCTTGAAAAAAGATGATCACATCGATTGAAAACAACGGTCAAGGGGCCGTGATATATCAACATACAGGCGCATGCCAGGTCAAATCATCCAATCTTGGCGTGATCAAACAATGGTGCATTGAGCACTTGTTCACGTATGAAGGCTATGCCAAAGCGGTGAAACAAACACTTGGCATCGCTTACCGGGTGCCACTCTATTTAAGAGAAGACCTGCAATTGTTTCCCACCCGCCGGATCCGTGATGTCGATAATGTCTGGATCAATGCGGCCGCAATCAAGACAGTCACGCCCACCACACACGGCGCTTGTCTGGTTTTTCATAACGGCCGAAGACTTGAACTTGACATGTCGCTTCACAAGGTCAGACGACAAATCGACGTTCTCGACACCATCCGTGCCGTCAAAGGTAAACACTTTCATTGACAACCTTATGGCAATCGTTTCGAAATAGTGTTATAATAATAGCGGCTAAAAAACGTTTCCATATGAACCAAGGAGGAACCCCACATGGCAAAAAAAACAGTCAGGGATATTGCATTGAAAGGCAAGAAAGTACTTATCAGAGTTGATTTCAACGTCCCTTTGAAAAACGGTGAAATCAGTGATGAAAACCGCATTGTCGAAGCATTACCAACCATCAGGTACGTGCTTGAACAAGGCGGTCGTGCCATTCTCTTTTCACATCTGGGAAGAATCAAGGATGCTTCTGATCAAGCAAAAAACAGCCTGCGTATCGTGGCCAAACGATTGAGCGAACATCTCAACCAAGAGGTGTGCTTCATCCCCGACACACGAGGCAAAGCGCTTGAGGATGCTGTCAACGCGTTAAATGACGGCGACATCCTCATGTTTGAGAATACCCGCTTTGAAGATCTCGAGGGCAAAAAAGAAAGTAAAAATGATCCGGAACTGGGACAATACTGGGCTTCACTTGGCGATGTATTTGTCAATGATGCCTTTGGTACGGCTCATCGTGCCCATGCTTCGAATGTCGGCATTGCCGCCAACATCAAGGAAACCGTCGCCGGATTCCTGCTCGAGAAAGAAATCAACTTCATCGGTGGCGCCTTGGAAAATCCTGACAGACCTTTTATCGCCATTCTTGGTGGTGCCAAGGTTTCTGATAAAATCGATGTCATCAACAATCTGCTCAAGATTGCCGATTATGTCTTGATCGGTGGTGGCATGGCATACACGTTCTTCAAAGCACAAGGTCATGAAGTCGGCACCAGCTTGCTGGAAGCCGACAAAGTCGACCTCGCCAAATCACTGCTTGAACAAGGCAAAGACAAAATTCTGCTTGGAAGAGATGTCATCACCGCCAAGGACTTCGATGCTGATAGCGAGAAGAACACCCGTGATGCCGATGCCATCCCCCAAGATGAAATGGGCATGGATATCGGTCCCAAGACCATCGCCTTGTTCACGTCTTATATCGCCAAGGCCAAGACCGTGGTCTGGAACGGCCCTGTCGGTGTCTTTGAGTTCCCCCGCTTCGCCGAAGGAACGAGGGCTGTTGCCACCGCCTTGACGACAATCAAGGATCAGGCAACGACCATCATCGGTGGTGGTGATTCAGCCGCTGCCGTCATTCAATTCGGCCTTGCTGCCGGCTTCACTCATATTTCAACCGGTGGCGGTGCGTCACTCGAATATCTCGAAGGCAAGGTCCTTCCAGGCATCGCCTGTGTTCAAGACAAATAATGGATATCGGTAAAAAGATTCGTGCGCTCAGACTGGGCAACAATCTGACGCAGGAAGAGCTCGCCAACCGGCTCGAGCTGACCAAAGGATACATTTCCCAACTTGAAAACAACCTGACTTCCCCATCCATGCAGACCCTCTTCAATATCCTGGAAGTGCTGGGCACGGACGTTCATGAATTCTTCAGCAAAGAAGAAGAACAAGTGGTTGTGTTCAAAAAAGAAGATTTTTATATCAAGGAAAACGATGCACTCAAGCATATCATCAGCTGGATCGTGCCCAATGCCTTAAAATATGAAATGGAACCGATTATCATCGAGCTCCATCCCGGGGGTCAGTCTGAAATCGATGACCCGCATGCCGGTGAAGAGTTCGGTTACGTCCTTGAAGGACAAGTCACCTTGGTGCTCAACAAAAATCGTTATATCATCCGCAAAGGCGAGACATTCTATTACCTGGCAAACAAGGAACACTATCTTGCCAATAACAGTCACCAATCTGCCAAAGTGCTGTGGATCAGCACACCACCCATGTTTTAACGGAGGAAAGGAACCCCCATGGAAAAAGAAATCATCATCAAAAGCACAACCGGCCTGCATGCCAGCCTGGCAGCAAAAGTGGTCCAGACCGCGTCCAAGTACACGGTCGAGATCGAACTGCACTATCATGACAAGGTGGTCGATCTCAAATCAATTCTGGCCTTGATGTCATTGGCCGTCCCTCATGGTGAAAACGTGCGTATCGTTGCCCGCGGCGCACGTGCTGAAGAAGCCATCAAGGACGTTTCATCCATTCTGGGTTGATTGTCATGAAACGTAGACCGATTATTGCCGGCAACTGGAAGATGTACAAGACCAAGGATGAGGCGATCGCCTTTATCTATGCGGTCAACCTTTCGGTTCCGGACAAGGAAGATGTCGAGTCGGTAATTTGTGCACCAGCCATCTTTTTAAGAGACCTGGTGAAACGCGAAGGTGAAAACCTACGCATTGGTGCGCAAAACATGCATTTCGCCGACGAAGGAGCCTATACGGGCGAAATATCGGCTCCGATGCTCAAATCTTACGGCGTGGAATACGTCGTTTTGGGGCATAGCGAACGTCGCACCCATTACCATGAAACAGATGAGTTCGTCAATTTGAAAGTGATTGCCGCGCTTAACAACGACCTCACGCCAATCATCTGCGTGGGCGAATCACTTGAAACCAGGGAGGCCGGCACGACCGATGCTTTTGTGGCAGAACAGGTCAAAAAGGCCTATCAGAACATGGATGCTGAAGAAGCCCTCAAGACAGTCATCGCCTATGAGCCGATCTGGGCGATTGGCACCGGCAGGACAGCGACTCCCGCACAAGCCAATGATGCCATTATTGCCATTCGTGGTGTCATGGCGGACTTGTACGGCCGTGACGTCGCCGATCAGATCCGGATCCTTTACGGTGGATCGGTCAATGTCAAAAATGTCGATAATCTCGTGGCCATGAGTGATATCGATGGCGCGTTGGTCGGCGGGGCATCATTGGACGCCGAACATTTCCTGACCTTGGTCAAGGCTGCACTTGTCAAAACCCGAACATAAGACAAAAAGACCCTTTCAAGGGTCTTTTTTCATCATCTTAACAAAAAAAGGACGGAGCCCGTCCTTTTTCGTTGTCATGATCAGCGGTTGTAGAATTCGACAATCAACTGTTCGTTGATTTCTTGCAAAAACTCATTGCGTTCCGGATAACGGGCGAATGTGCCGACGCCTGTTTCAGCATCATACGTGACATAGTCCACGGTTGCGTATTGGCCTTCCAGCGAATCAGCGATGACCTTGAGTCCCTTCGAACGTTCACGCGCAGTGATTTTCTGACCGGGAACGAGACGATAGGACGGAATGTCGACTTTCTTGCCATCGACCATGAAGTGTCCATGGTTGACGAGCTGACGGGCTTGGGCCCGCGTCTTGGCCAAGCCGAGACGATAGACGACATTGTCAATCCTTGATTCCAAGAGACGCAAGAAGTTTTCACCTTGTTTACCCTTGAGTTTGCCCGCTTCATTAAACGTCTTTCTGAATTGCTTTTCAGAAACGCCATAAGTGAAACGAACCTTTTGCTTTTCCTGCAATTGCTGCCCGTAATCAGAAATCTTTGAGCGGCGTTGGCCATGTTGGCCAGGGGCAAACGGGCGTCTTTTGAGTTCCTTGCCTGTTTCGGAAATCGAGTAGCCGAGACGACGTGCGATTTTCCAGGTGGGTCCGGTGTAACGTGACATGATTCTTACCTCCTTTATAGTATGGTGGTAAAAACCGCATGATGACTTGGAAAGCGATCCCGGTGTTCTTTTCACCTTAAAGCAGAAAGGTTACTCAGGGCGCCATGTGGTAGGGATCGGGATTTCAAAGGCAGAATGCCTGCTTTTTACCGACTTTTTAATTATACTGTTGATGACATCAAATGTCAATCGATTTTGTCAACAAGTCGACGAATGCCTCCAAAAAGGCGACTGTTTCTTGATCAAAGCGTGCGAGAGAGGGACTGTCGACATCCAACACCCCGTACAAACGGTTTTTGATCACGATGGGAACGACTGCTTCGGATCGGCTTGCCGCATCACAGACGATATGATTGTCATGCGAGTGGACATCATCGACAACCATTGTCGAACGGGCGGCTGCCGCTTCACCACAAACGCCTTTGCCAAGCGGAATATAAGCACAGGCGACCTTGCCTTGAAAGGGGCCGACGGTCAGTGCTTTGCCATCATAAAGATAAAAACCGACCCAGTTGATGTCAGACAGGGTTTCTTTCAAGAAGGCGGTGGCGTTGGCCAGCGTCGCCTGGGTGTTGGGTTGACTGTCAAGAAGGCTTTTTGCAATAGGGAGCATTTCGTGCAATTTCATCATCATCACCGCTCATATTATAGCATATGTGTTAAAATAATACATGGTGATATGATGCATCAAAAAATCCTCGTCCGCTTCGGTGACATGATGCTGAAGGGACGCAACATCAACCAGTTCATCAAACGCATCCACGCGCATGTCCATTTCAAACTCAAAGACCTTGACATCGCCATTGATGCCCGTCATGACCGCATGCTCATCGATGTCAGACCGGGTTTGGAGCAGTTGATCATCGAGCGCCTGTCCCAGGTGCCCGGTGTGTTCTCCTATAGCCTTGTCTATGTCGCCAGGCCTGAAGTGGACCATATTGTCGAAGTCGGCGCCATGGTCATGGATCGTGAAATCAGATTTGACGGTCTGACATTTAAAATTGAGACGAAGCGCATCGACAAACAATTTCCACTGACCAGTCAAGATGTCACAAAAACCGTTTCCGGCAGGATTCTGGCGACCGCCAGACGACGGGTGGTCGTTGATGTCAACACGCCTGCACACACCCTTTATATCGAAATACACAAGACCGAAGCACTCATCTATATGACCAGCATTCCCGGAATGGGTGGTTTTCCAGCCGGCATCGCCGGCAGAGGACTTGTCATGCTCAGCGGTGGCATTGACAGCAGCGTGGCCGCCTATCTCGCCATCAAGCAAGGCGTCGATGTCGAACTGTTTCACTTCGAATCCACCCCGCTGACGGCGATTGAATCCGTGCAAAAAGTGATTGACCTGTCCAAAAAACTGGCCGTCTACATGCCCCAGGAACGCATCACCCTTCATCTCGTGCCATTCACCCAGATTCATGAAGCATTGCTCGAGTACATGCCTAAACCGTATTTGATTACGGTCATGCGCCGGATGATGTACCGCTTGGGCGAGCGCTTCATCAAAGCCCGTAAGATGTTATGTCTGATCAATGGCGAATCCATCGGTCAGGTGGCCAGCCAGACCTTGCAAAGCATGAAGGCCGTCGAAGTGGTGACCAGTTTTCCGGTCATCCGTCCGCTGGCGACCATGGACAAGCATGATATCATCGATTTGGCGCGTCAGATTGACACCTTTGCGATTTCAACACGTCCTTACGAGGATTGTTGCAGCATTTATGTACCGAGGTCACCAGCCACCAAACCGATGCACATTTATGCCTTGCGATATGAAGGACTGTTCGATTATGAGCCGATGCTTGAGCAAGCACTCGCTGCGATATGGACATTGGACATCACGCCTGGGACCAAACTTGATGTCTGCCAGTTCGGATTGACCACCAAAGAAGCCAGGAAGACACTGGAAGAAACGGAAGAAAGCCATGATCACCTCGACCCAGAATAAATCATATAAGCTTTGGCAGAAACTCAAACTGAAAAAACACCGGGACGCCCACGGCCTGTTTTTGGTCTATGGGCCCCACCTGGTTGAAAAAGCACAAGAAAAAGAAGCCATCGTTGACATCCTGACCACCCGTGCCGAGATTCAAGGCACCTTGATCAGTCAAGAACTGATGGACGGTCTCAACCAGACCGAAACAGGGTTTGATGTCATGGCGGTCTGCCGGAAAACCAATCCGCCTCTGACCAGCACACGAGTGCTCATGCTTGATGATGTTCAAGATCCCGACAATGTCGGTGCGCTTGTTAGAAGCGCTGCCGCTTTTGGCTTCCGTCATGTCATCTTCAGTCTACAAACTGCAGATCTCTATAATGAGAAGGTCATCCGTGCTTCGAAAGGCGCCATCTTTGATGTCCATGTCGAACGCCGACTCCTTGACGAAGCCATCCAATCATTCAAACAACAAGGATATGCCATGGTCTGCACCGATACCAAAGGTCAGACTTTGACCACGCTGGAAGGACCGCTGGTGCTCGTGCTCGGCAACGAGGGGCATGGCATCCAGCCAGCCATCATGGCATTGGCAGACCATATCATCCATATCCCGGTTTCACATGTCGACAGTCTCAACGTCGCTGTCGCAGGCGGGATACTGATGCATCAATGGAGGTGTGTATGAAACCAATCATTACTGGTTTTCTAGACCAGGACGGACAACTTTCCCTTGAAGACCAGATCGAACAGGCAAACAGGCACGACCTTGATGCCTTGTGTCTCAAATCATACAAGGGTGAAAAGTTGATCGAATTGAGCGAGCCTTCGCAAAAACAACTGCTTCAGACCTTGAAACAAAACAGGTTGCGTATCGCAATCATCGATCCGCAAATCCGCACTTATGACCTTTATGACGACCGTGCCCACCGTGAAGCTTTGGATGAGTTCAAATACATGGCCATGATGGCGGACCGTCTCAGGGCCACCCACCTGTATCACCGCTTGCCGGTCATCAACGATGTCATCAAGGAGTTTGCCGACATCAACGAACGTTTGACCCCGTTTCTCGATATCGCCCACAAGCACGGCAAAAAGTTGGTCTTGGTGCCTTCAGACGGACAGAAGACCAATGTCTATGCCTATATCTTGAAAAAGTTTAAAAACAACCAGCTCAGCATCGTCTTCGATCCCGTCTATCTCATGCTGAATGACGAATCAACGACCACGGCTTATCGCTTGCTCAAGGGACATATCGGCGCGGTTCGCGCCATCGATGCCGACTTGCTCGGCAACCCTTGCCTGATGGGTTATGGCAAGACGGACATCTTGGCGATATTCAAGAAACTGCTCAGAGACAAATATCAAGGCATGTTTTTGGTTGACAACCATTTTTACAACCAGGTCTTCAACCCCGTCATCGTCAAGCAATCCTTTTTCAAACGTGTCTTTTCGAGCGACAAAAAGAAAAGGGAAGGCACCATGCAGGACCTTGCCCGCAAGATCTTCCCCAAAGAAGAAAACCGTACTGTCACCTATGATGACATCCTTGACAACCAAATCAAGGTCTTAAACGTGATTTTCCGGTAAAGATTCGTCTGGCTCAACCACCTTGTAAGCAGGTTCGGCATGGGGCAGCTCCGGAAAGAGCTTGGTGGTGAACAGGATGCCGTTGAGATGATCGTACTCATGCTGGAAAACAATGCCGACATAACCTTCCAAATGAAGCGCGACCGGCACCAGCAAGTCACTGACATCATCATAGGCCAACGCTTCAAAGACGACTTCCCGATAACGGGGTGTCAACCCTTCGGTCTCACGATCGACTGACAAGCAACCTTCTCCGCCGGGCAAATAGATCAAATCCTTGCTTTTCTCCTTCAACACGGGATTGACCAACGCATAGGAATAAAGCGTGCCGTCCAAATCGTGGACATGCACGGCAAACATCCGTTTTGAGACATTGATCTGCGGTGCCGCCAAACCGACGGCAGGACGAAGATCATAACGTTCAACCATCGTCTCGTCTTGCGAGTTGATGACAAACTCAAGCAGGCTTTTCAATGTTTTCTTGTCTGCTTTCGACAAAGGCACATGGACCGGTTTCGCCACGGTTTCAAGTGTCTTGTGTCCTTCACGAATAATATTTTTCATTAAAATCATAGTGACACACCTCAATCATGATTATATCACACACGGAGTGAAAAAGATGCGACTTGACAAATTCTTCAGTCATCTCAAATATGGATCCAGACGGGACATGAAAACCTTTTTTAAAGCAGAGGTCGTCAAGGTCAACGGCAACCGGATCACTGATCCCGCTTATCACATCGAACCCGGGCATGATGACATCACTTTGAATGAAGTGGCTGTCTTTTATGAAGACCCCGTTCATCTTGTCATCCATAAACCCCCTGGCTATCTCTCAGCCAACCGTGATGCCATCCACCCCTGTGTGGTCGAACTCGTCAATCCGCCCTACGATCGGTTTGATTACGCGATCGCCGGCCGGCTTGATCTCGATGCCGAAGGCCTGATGGTGCTGACCACCGACGGTCCGCTCGCCCATCGCATCACCTCACCCAACAGCCATTTGCCCAAGACCTACGCAGTCACGTTGGAGAAACCTTTCAAGCACGACAAGACCTTGTTGAAAGGTGTGTCGGTGAAAGACGGCAAAGGCCGTCCGTACATGGCGAAAGCACTGGCCATCGAACACCGTGACGACCAGGTCATCATCACCATCGATGAAGGCAAGTTCCATCAGGTCAAACGGATGTTTGAAGCCACCGGTCATACGGTGGTCCGTCTGGTGCGTCTGCGCATCGGCAATCTCGCTTTAGGCGATCTCGCACCAGGCGAACATCGCCCGTTCAAGGAGGCGGAACTATATGACTGACATCATCATCCAGGCCTACCAGGTCTTGGAAGAAATCAAGAAGAGCCCGCATTATCACACCATCAACACACTCAACCAGGCCATTCCCGAACAGCACCCTGACCTGGTGGAGGCCTTTCAAATAGCCAAGCAAGATTATGAAACGATCATGGCACAAGGTGGTCGGCATCATCCTGATTTCAAAGAGACCGTCAAACGGTTGAGCATGGCCAAGACCCATCTTCACCAACAAGACATGGTCAAGCGTTATCTGGCTGCTGAACAGGCATTTGAAACAGAGATCAACACCTTTCTACACGCACTTGCAGGTGCCGTCTCACCTCATATCAAGACCCCTGACAAATGGGGCATCATCCACAAAGGAGGAAGCTGTCATGTACGCTAAACGGATGGCTTACGTCGTGTTTTATCAAGGCAAGCGTGTGCTTGACAAACTCCGCAAAATGCCGGTCGATATCGCCTATGTGTCTAAAAAACAACACTATGCCATCGTCTATGGCGATGCCGAACAGGAAGCGAACTTGAAAAAACAACTGAAAGATGTCAAAGGTTTCAAGTATTTCGGACCGTCCCATCTCTTTGATGAAGGCCTGAATTTTTAACTGTCAAGTAAAAAGGCTTGACACCTGTGAAAAAATCATTATAATAGACATGGATAAAATAAGAAAGAGAGTGTGACATATGGCGGTTAAATTACGTTTACAACGCTTCGGTTCCAAGAAGAGACCCTTTTACCGTGTGGTGGCCAGCGAATCCAGAAGTCCCAGAGACGGACGATTCCTGGAAATCCTCGGGACCTACGATCCATTGATTGGCAATGTTTCTGTCGACGCTGACAAAGTCCAGAAATGGTTAGGGAATGGTGCTCAACCCACGGATACCGTCAAGAGTTTGTTTAAAAAGTACAACGTGCTCAACAAATAAGAAGGGGGAATAACCATGGCGGTTGATTTTGAAAAATTGATTAAAAACATGATCATGCCATTAGTTGTGAACCCTGATGATGTCATGGTGAAGGTTTTGTCCACCGATGGTGACACCATCATCATACAGCTGTTGGTCAACGAGGCCGACCTTGGCCGTGTCATCGGCAAGGGCGGCAGGATTGCAAACGCGATGCGCACCATCGTCTACGCCGGAGCATCCAAGGAAGGCAAGCGCGTCCAGATTGATATCGACGCCTTTTAAGCATGGATGCCATGGTCAAGATCGGCACAATCACCACGACACACGGCATCAAGGGCGAGATCAAAGTCATCAATCTGAGCGACTTTGTCCGTTTTGCCAAAGGACGCAAGGTCCATCTGATCAAGGACGAAACAAGACAGACCCTCGTCATTGAAAAGGTCCGTACGCAAGGCGACCGCTTGGTTGTCAAGTTCGCCGGCATCGACAACATCAACGATGTGCTGCCATTCAAAGGACTTGATCTTTATGCCGATGACGACATCAGCCATCAGCTAGAAGATGATGACTACCATTATCGCGACCTGATTGGCAAGGCTGTCTATGATGAGCAAGATGTCCTGATCGGTCATGTCACCGCGATGATTGAAGTGCCGCAAGGTCATTTGATGGAAGTCGATCATCAGGGGAAACGCATCCTCGTGCCTTTTGTCAAGGCGTTCATCGGTGAAATCACGGATGACAGGATCATCATTCATCCAATCGAGGGATTGTTATGATCATCGATATCATCACGATCTTCCCTGACTTTTTCACGCCTTTTCTAGAAACCTCGATGATTCGGAAAGCTTTGGAAAAGCAATATGTGAAGATCAACATCCACAACCTAAGAGACCACACCACGAACAAACACAAGAAGATTGATGACACGCCCTATGGCGGCGGTGCGGGCATGTTGATGACGATCCAGCCTTTCGAGGCGGTCATCAGCGCACTCAAGACCAAGGACAGCGTCGTCATCCTGCTTTCGCCCCAGGGAGAGCTGCTTAGCCAACCCAAGGCGATCGAACTGGCCACAAAGACACACATCATCTTGTTGTGTGGCCACTATGAAGGGGTCGATGCACGCATCCAGGCTTATATCGACATGGAATTGTCAATCGGTGATTATGTACTCACCGGTGGCGAGATTCCCGCCATGATCGTCGCGGACGCCATCACCAGGCTCATCCCGGGTGTCCTGCATGAAGAATCCGCCCAGGCGGATTCGCTCCAAAACGGATTACTCAAATATCCGCAGTATACCAAGCCCGAACACTACAAAGGCATGGCTGTGCCCGATGTGCTGTTATCAGGCCATCATCAACAGATCGAATCATGGCGAAAACAAGAACAACTCAGGCAAACCCTGGTCAAGCGACCCGACTTGTTGAAAAAAGTCAAGCTTGATCCAGAGTCAAAAACCATGCTTGAAGCCATCAAGCAACAACTGAAAGACAAGTAGAAGCGTCCATGGGACGCGCGGTTGCCTAAAGCAACCCCAACCCAAAACCTTAAGACACAATGGTCCGCTGTCATTGACATGAACATTGGAAGAAAGAGAGTGAGTCGAACATGTCAAAGCTCAAAGGACAAGAGCTGATTGCTGCAATCACACAAGGGTATCTCAAAGAGGTCCCCGATTTCAACGCCGGCGACACCGTCAAGGTGTATGTCAAGATTAAGGAAGGCGCTCGTGAACGAATCCAGATGTATGAAGGATTAGTCATCAAACGCCAAGGTGGCGGTGTTTCTGAAACATTCACCGTCCGCAAGGTTTCTTATGGCATCGGTGTGGAACGGACCTTCCCTGTTCATTCCCCGTCGATCGACCGGATTGAAGTGGCCCGGAAGGGTAAAGTCAGACGTGCCAAACTGCATTACATCCGCAATCTGTCTGCCAAAGCAGCAAGAAT
This sequence comes from Acholeplasmataceae bacterium, assembly GCA_007692425.1. Classification (GTDB taxonomy): domain Bacteria; phylum Bacillota_I; class Bacilli_A; order Acholeplasmatales; family Acholeplasmataceae; genus RECG01. Next base: position 48,520 of record RECG01000017.1, read on the forward strand.
CAAGGAAAAACGATAACCAAAGTAAAGAGGCCATGCCTCTTTATTTTTTTGCAAATGAAGTGTAAATGAATGAAAATTGTTTCATGAATGCTTGAAAGCACCTCCATGCTATGATATAATAACGACGTATATCCAAACAGAATCACGAGGTGAAACCATGAGCAACGTCACAATTTATGATGTCGCGGGAGCGGCCAAAGTATCGCTTGCAACCGTGTCACGCGTCTTGAACAATCCTGAAAAGGTCAAAGAAGAAACCAGGTTGCGTGTTCTTAAAATCATCAAGGAACTGGGCTATCGTCCCAATGTCATCGCCAGGGGACTGGCGAGCCGCAAGACCACGACTGTCGGTGTGGTCATTTCCGATGTCACCCGTGCTTCGGTCGCGGCCATGCTCGGCGGGATCAGCGATATCGCCCAGAACTACAATTATTCGATCAAGCTGTTTGCCATCCGTGAAGACATGGATGTCACCGATACCTTGCAAGACATCGTGGCCGAACAGGTCGATGGCGTTCTTTATCTCAATGACGAACTTTCTGAAAAGCATGTCGATGAGATCAAACGTGTGTTTCACACCAACGGCATCCCCTTCGTCTTCGCCAATGTCGTTTCTGATGACAATGAGGTGCCCATGGTATCGATCGACTATGAAAAAGCCGGTTATGAAATCACCAGGCTCCTTCTTGATGACAACCGCAAGGATGTCTATCTGCTCAGCACCGCCCGTCGTTATTCGGTCAACGATAAGAAAGAAGCTGGTTATTCACGTGCCATGGCGGAAGCCGGTCTTGAACCGATGATTTTCCGTACCAGCGGCGACACCAACATCAACCGTCAACACTTTTCAACCTTTTTCAGCGACAAGAAAATCGATGCCGCCATCGGTGTCCGTGATTCAATCGCGGTCTCGTTCATGAACATCGCCCGTGACAATGGCAAAGATGTGCCTGCCGATTTGGTGGTCGCCGGCTTTCAAAACACGAAATACGCCCTTTTGTCAAGACCCAATCTGACATCAATCGATGTCCCGGTTTACGACATTGGTGCCGTCTCGATGCGGCTCTTGACCAAACTGATGAACCAACATGATGTGGACAACATCCGTATCATCCTGCCGCATTACATTGTCAAACGTCAATCCACCACTTGACAGCCTGATCCAGGCATCTGTCAACACGACATACCAGGGGCGCACAGGCGCCCCCGGTTTCCATAGACGTCCTGTCAGGACGGTTTTTATCAAACACGGAGGCGCACACGATGACACTGTATGATGATTTGATATGGCGTGGCATGATCAAGGATGTCAGCAACGAACAAGAAGCACGCCGCCTGCTCAACGACAACAAGGTCAAATTTTATTGCGGGTTCGATCCGACTGGTGAATCACTCACCATCGGACACTGGGTCCAGATTATCCGGATGATGCTTTTAGCCAGGCATGGCCATACGCCGATTGTCCTGATTGGTGGCGCGACCGGTTTGATCGGCGACCCCAAACAAACCAGCGAACGCAAGTTGTTGTCGCTTGAAGCATCGCTGCAAAATGCTGCAAAGATCGAAAGACAGCTCAGCCGTTACCTCAACGGCGGACAAGCCGTCTTTGTCAACAACCACGACTGGATCAAGGACATCGACATGATTTCCTTTTTACGTGATTACGGCAAACAGTTTTCCATCAACTACATGCTGGCCAAAGACACGGTCGCCAAACGTCTGGAGAGCGGCATTTCTTATACCGAATTTTCATACATGCTCATCCAGGCGATCGACTTTCTTCATTTGTATCAGCAACATGACTGCAAGATCCAGTTCGGCGGCTCCGACCAATGGGGCAACATCACGACCGGCCTCGAACTGATCAGGAAAGTGGTCGGTGACCAAAACGAAGCCGTCGGCTTGAGCTCTCCGCTTTTGCTCAAGGCGGACGGATCCAAGTTCGGCAAAAGCGAATCAGGCTCGTTGTGGCTAGATGCCGAATTGACGACACCATATGAAGTTTACCAATATTTCCTCAATGCCGCCGATGCGGACATCGAGACCTATTTGAAAACCTTGACATTGTTAGATCGCCCCGTCATCGAAAAACTGGTTGAAGCGACCAAGACACAACCCGAAGCACGTCTGGCCCAAAAAGAACTCGCCGCCGAGGTGGTCACCCTGGTTCACGGCAAGCATGCGCTCGATGAAGCGCTGGCCGTCACTCAAGCCCTCTTTTCCGGTCAATTTTCCCATTTGACGCCATCCGGGTTCAACACCTTGACGAAAACCTTGGATCATGTGGTTTTGAAAGAAGCCAGGCCGCTGATCGACCTTTTGGTCGACACCAAACTGGCGGTTTCCAAACGTGAGGCACGCACGTTCATCGAAAGTGGCGCGATCATGGTCAATGACTGTAAGATCGAAGCACTTGATTTCACCGTCAACAAGCATGATGCGTATACGGGCGGTTATGTGATCCTTCGCCGCGGCAAGAAGAAATATGCCATTCTCACCATCTCATGAAGGAGCAGTCCATGGACATCGTCTTGTACAACCCCTTGTCCCGCAACGGCAGTGATCCGAACTTCATCAACAAGATTGTCAACAAACTCAACAAGCAGGGCCGAAAGGCGGAAGCCTACAGCCTGCTCGACATCGAGGATGTCGACAGTTTTGTCAGTGGCTGTGACAAAGACGACCGTCTCATCATCGTCGGTGGCGACGGCACCTTGAACCGTCTTGCCAATCACATCTATGGCGTGGATATCAAACAAGATATTTTCCTTTACCAGGCCGGCACCGGCAATGATTTCGCCCGCAGTCTCAAAAAGAAAACCAAGCTCATTCCCATCAAGTCCTATCTCCAACCCTTGCCGGTCATCCAGTATGGCGTCATCGACCAATATTTCCTCAATGGCGCGGGCATCGGTCTGGACGGCTATGTCGGACATCTGGTCAACACCTCGACCCATAAAAAGAACAAATTCAATTATTTCCGTCATGCCATTGAGGCGTTTATCAAGTTCAAACCGCTAGCCGCCGACATCACGGTCGATGACCGTTCCTGGCGTGAAAAGAAAGTCTGGTTCGTCAGTGTCATGCACGGCGCTTACTTTGGCGGTGGGATGAAAATCGCCCCTAGGGCCAGACGGGAAGAAGACGCCCTTTATCTCGTGGTCGCCAAACGGGCGCCCAAATGGCTCTTGTTTCTCATCTTTCCGACCATTTATCTCGGTTGGCATGTCATGCTCAAACCATTTGTCAGTTTTCACAAAGGCAGCACCTTTAAAATCACGATGAGTGATCCGACCTATGTGCAAGTCGATGGTGATGTCACCTATCCCGTCCAGGAAATACGCGCCAAGGCACGCGCCTAAAAAAAAACGAGATGCGATATCTCGTTTTTATTTGACCCGGCCCAGACCAAGACGCTTGTAAACCTTCAACATCTTGATGCGGGCGATCTCTTTCGCCCGTTTGGCCCCCTCATCGAGCACCTGGTCTAAAAGCGGATGCTTGATCAGTTCATGATACCGTTCCTGAATCGGTCTGAGCGTGTCGACCACGATCTCGGCCAGATCGGCCTTGAAGGTGGCATAACTGGACTCAGCGTAACGCTTCTCCAAATCCTTGATCGACAAATCGGCAAGCGAAGCATAGATGGTCAGGAGGTTGCTGATGCCGGGCTTGTGCTTGACATCATACCTGATCGTGCCTTCGGAATCCGTGACCGCGCTCTTGATCTTGTTCTTGACAGCATTCAGATCATCCAAAAGCAAAATATAACTCTTGGGATTGTCATGACTCTTATCCATTTTCTTATCGGGCTCGGTCAATGATTTGATGCGGGCGCCGGTCTTCGGGAAAAACGGTTCGGGCACGACAAACGTCTGTCCATGGGCGTTGTTGAAACGGATCGCCAGATTCCTGGTCAGTTCGACATGTTGTTTCTGGTCATCGCCGATCGGCACGATGTCCGCGTCATAGAGCAGGATATCGGCCGCCATCAAGGCGGGATAGGTCATCAACGATGTCCGGATGCCTTCGGTCTGACGTCCTTTTTTGTCTTTGTATTGCGTCATCCGTTCCATTTCACCGATATAGGCGGTGGATTCCATGACATAGCTGAGCATGACGTGTTCGGGTATTTCCGACTGGATGAAGAGATTGACCCGCCCCGGATCTAGTCCGCAGGCCATATAAACCGCCGCCACGCTTTTGATGTTATGGCGCAGCTGGCCCTTGTCCTGTGGTGTGGTGATCGCATGCAAATCCGCGATAAAAATGAAGAATTCCGTATCCGGCAACTCATCTTGCAGTTTGACAAATTGACGCAGGGCGCCGATGTAATTGCCCAAGGTCAGTTGTCCGGTGGGCTTGATACCCGACAATAAACGTTTCATGACCATACCTCCTTGATATAAGAAAACGCCCTTAGAAAAACCTAAGGACGTATGATTACGCGGTGCCACCTTAGTTCCGGGAAATCCCGGCCCTCAATGCCGTTAAAGCCGGCTGACTGTACACTCCGAGGACCCATTTCAATCTGGTGATGCGGCCGGCTCTCACCAACCCGGCTCGCTTGACGCATCAATCAGACGTACTCTTCCTCTTCGACGTGCATGTTTATTATACATCAAACGGACAGCGTTGTCCATCATTCATTCAAGGCTTTTTCCAATTGGTCGATCAAATGATTGAAACGGTTGATGACCGCCATGAAAGTCTCTTTGTCGGTCAGGTCGGCGCCAGCCTTGGCGGCCTGATTGACGGGGTAGTCGCTACCGCCTGATTTCAGCAGGTCAAGGTATTGTGTCATCGCGCCGTCAACCTTGTTTTTCACATTCTCATAAATCTTGAGCGATGCGCTGTAAGACGTCGCGTATTGATAGACATAGAAGGGCGTGTGAAACAAATGCGGGATGTAAGCCCAGACATAAGGCTTGTATCCTTCCTCGGTGATGTCGATGTCATAGTAGTGTTTGTACAAGTCGATCATGATCTTCGATAGCGTCGATTCGGTGATCGGCACACCCTTTTCGACCAGTTCATTGGCCTTGAATTCATACGTGGCGAACAAGGTCTGACGGAAGAAGGTTCCCATGATGCCGTCAATCGCCTTTTCAATCAATGCGATCTTCTGAGCCTTGCTTTCCGCCTTTGAAATCAGGTAGTCGAGCAAGACATGTTCGTTGAAGGTCGAAGCGATTTCAGCCACGAAGATCGTGTAATCCGCCGTCGCCATCGGTTGATGCCTGTTGGCATAGAGCGTGTGCGCACTATGACCAGCCTCATGGGCGAGCGTGAAGACCGCATCCAATGTCTCGTCATGGTTCAACAAGATGTAAGGATGGAAACCATACAGTCCTGATGAATAGGCACCGGTCCGTTTGCCATCTTGGGGATAAGCGTCGACAAAGCCTTCTTCCAACGCCTCTTTTTGATTATTGACGAAGGTCTCATCCAAGTTTTTGATGGCTTCAAAGAACAGTCTGCGGGCTTCTTCATAGCTGTATTTGGTATCATCTTTGGCCAACATCAGGAAACGGTCATAAGTCCGATACTTGTCCAGACCGAGATGCTTTCTGCGCAGTTCGATATAACGTTTGATCGGTGCCGTGTTTTCATAAGCGGCATCTTTCAAGTTATGAAAGACAGTTGTGGGAATGTTGTTTTTAAACAACGCGGCATCCAAGGCCGATGGATACTTGCGTGACTTGTATTGGGCGGCCTGGTGCTGCAATACCAGGTTGTAGGTGGCGGCGAACGCCGACTTGTTGTCCTTGTATCGTTTGAAAGCCGCTTCGAAGACCTTTTGACGGTCTTCAGCCGTGGGCAGCGTCGGGATGAGCGAACGGAAGTTCGACAACGTGACGGTCACTTCCTTGCCATCACTCAAGGTCACCGTCTGATCGACGGCATCAATGATGGACAATGATTGATGCAACGAACTGGGCACACCACGTGTCGGTGCGAAGTTGGCCAGCAATTGTTCCTGCACGCCATCCAAGACATGTTTTTGCTGGAAGAAGAGTTTCTCCATCGGAAAGCGATAAGTCTTCAAGAAATCGTCGCGATTGACAAAATCCATGACCTTCTCTTCACCGAGAGCAATGATCTCAGGCGAGACATAAGCCGTCTTCTGGTTGAGGTTCGCAAACATCAACATGACCTGCTGGCTTTTCGAAAGCTTGTCTTGGTCCTTGAGGTTGAGGTCGCTGTTGAGATGGATATAGCCATACAACCGATACATCAGCTTGACGGCTGCCTCCTGGGCTTCATAATAAGCCTTGAATGTGTCATACTCATGAAGCTTGCCGGCAAACGAAGCGAGCTTCTCAATATGACCGGGCAATTGTTTCAAGTCTTCCTCCCAGGCTTCCAAGCCGGGATAGAAGGGGGATAGATCCCATTTTGACATACAGATATCATTCCTTTCCTTTGACATTCCTTTTCCATTATAACAAACATCGTGGAAAACATTGTTCGAAATGAGCCGAATTATGTAAAATCATGATAAATCACCCGCCTCGTCTTGTATTTGCAGTCAATCCGTCATATAATAAAGCGACAGGTGGCATCATCTGCTAAAGACACTTGCGTGCTATAGGCTGAAACCTATGCTCCAAAAGGAGGAAGACAATATGATCACCATCTATACAACACCCAGCTGTTCATCTTGTCGGAAAGCGAAAAAGTGGCTTGATGATCATAAGATCGCATATGAAGAGCGAAATCTTTTCAACCAACGCATCACCGAAGAAGACATCGATCGCATGCTGGAAAACGCGGAAAACGGCTTCGAGGATATCATTTCCACCCGTTCCAAGGTATTCAAGGAACAGTCTCTCGATGTCGAAGACATGCGTATCAGCGAGCTCAAGGCGTTCATCATCGACAATCCCAGCGTCTTGAAGCGGCCCATCATCATCGACGGTGAAAAAATGCAAGTTGGCTACAATGATGAGGAAATCCGGGTTTTCATTCCCAGACGACTCAGGGAACTCATCATGTGTATGGATTGCCCGCAAGGGGAGAATTGTGACTATCAAAGCGCACTACGTCGCTATTTCGCAGAAATCAGCAACAAACGCCAATCAGCATGAAAAACACGGGAACTCCGGTTCCCGTTTTTCATGCAAAAAAAAAGATCCTTGCCGGATCATTTTTCTTTCGTTTCTTCGCATTCACATTCCTGACAGCATTCATGATCCTTGCAGCACCCAAGCAAGAAATGTGAATAGTAACCTAGTCCGACTGACGCCAAGATCAAGACGAAACTGATAACATAAGTGGTACGGATGGCGGGGGCATGATCAATCGGGATGAACAAGGTGTCGGTCACGATGATGCCATGATTGAGATGGAACATGAACAGGACGGTCATGAGGATGGTCGATGCCAAAAGGAAATGTCTGTTATTGAAATACCAACCGACCCAGATCAACATCAAAGGCAACAACAACTTCAACGTCTGCGGCATGGCCTGCATATCAGCCTGATTGCTTGCAAAAGCATTGAACCAGAGCTGGGTTCTAATCAGTAATGATATCAAAAAAATCACGCTGACGAGGACGGCAGTGATGAAATAAAGTAGACTACGTTCTTTCATGGACACCTCCTGCTTTCAAGTATTATTATAAATATATTATGGCTTAATGTCAATGTTAAGTGGGTTTTATAAAAAAAAATAGCGGAAAATCGCTATCTTTTGCATATAAATGCCCTTTCACTCTTCCTTTTTGTCGGTAAAAAGGTAATGTCATGTTTTTCCAGAAAAGTTTCGAAAACACGCCATCCCTCTTGATAACGGTTGACTTCATACTCGATTTCATAATCGACCACATTGCAATACTCGCACCGGTCGAGAAACAAGGTGCCTGATTCATAAGGGGTGCTGACACGGTAGTTGTCGAGACTGACCTTGAAGGTGACAAAGACATCGATGTCATCAAAATAATCTTTTGTTTGGAAGCCGTTTTCAATCATGTCCAAGGCCTGTTCAGGTGTCAGAAGAACGTGGTTCTCATAGGCCCCTTCCTCACTTTGGCTTTTGAGCGTCACCTTGAAAAAATGCTCGCCCTTCTGTCGAATTCTGAGCACGATCTGTTTTTGGTTGAGGGCATAGTCATCGGTGTCAAAATAATGGTTGGTCTGCTTGTATATATTGTTCTCAAGTTGAAACAGCGTCAGCAGTTCCTCATATTTTTCCTTGGGAATCACGGTCTTGAATTCGATTTCGATATTCCGGTTCATGGCCACGCACCTTTCAGCGGATGTGCGACATTCGGCATCCAACATCATTATAACAAATGCCGCCCTGAAAGAAAAGCGGAATCCTTGACATTAGAGACAAACCATCCATAAGTAAAAACGTTTACATCCACCAACCAAAATCGAAGGTATTTGTATTTTGTCGCGAACGTGTTAAAATATGCTTGATGAAAAACATTCCAAGGAGGAAAATAATATGGCGATCAAAGTCGCAATCAATGGTTTTGGCCGGATCGGCCGTCTCGCTTATCGCTTGATGGCAGATGACAAGGCATTCAATGTCGTCGGCATCAATGACTTGACCGATGCCGAAACACTGGCGTATCTGCTCAAATATGATACGGCACAAGGTAGTTTCAAGACAGATGTCATCAGTTTCGAAGGATCGGATCTGGTGGTCGGAGACAAGAAGATTCCGATTTTCAGTGAAAAAGACCCCAAAGCACTTCCCTGGGGCAAGCTTGGTGTCGATGTCGTGCTTGAATGCACCGGATTCTTCACCAATGAGGAAAAAGCCGGCTGGCATCTGGAAGCCGGTGCCAAGAAAGTGGTTGTCAGCGCGCCCGCTTCAGGCAATGTCAAGACGATTGTCTATAATGTCAATGACGATACGCTTGATGGCACTGAAAACATTTTGAGTGCAGCCTCATGCACCACCAACTGCCTGGCGCCCATCGCCAAGGTGCTCGATGACAATTTTGGCATCGTGCGTGGCATGATGACCACCATCCATGCCTACACCAATGACCAGTCACTCATGGACCAACCCCACAAGAAGGGCATCATGTCCAGACGTGGACGGGCCGCCGCTGTCAGCGTCATCCCCAGTTCCACTGGTGCGGCCAAGGCCATCGGTCTGGTGTTGCCGCAACTGAAAGGCAAACTGGACGGAACCGCCCTGCGTGTGCCGACGATCACCGGATCGGTCATCGACCTGACTGTCGAACTCGCCAAAGAAGTCACGCTTGAAGACATCGATAACGCCTTCAAGGCCGCCGCCAATGAATCGTTGGCCTATGTCAGCGACCCGATTGTCTCCGCCGATGTCATCGGATCATTATATGGCTCGCTTTACGATGCCAATACGACCCAGATCGTCACCAGCGGTGGCAAGCAGCTGGTCAAGGTCATGGCCTGGTATGACAATGAAATGGGCTATGCGGCCCAATTGATCCGCATGGTACGCAAGCTGGCAAGCCTGATTTGACCCATCTCAAAGCATTGTTCAACTTGATTAAACAAATAAGAGACGCCCATCGTTGTGATGAGGCGTTTTTTTTGCGCAACAAGGCAAAATTCAGTATTGAATGAATGTTAATTCATGAAAATCAAGCGAAAGTATTGACATTATAACATCGATATTATAAAATTGAGTCGAGATGCAAGAACTTCGCATTTCATTTCATAATGTTAAAGGCAAACCTGGGGAAACCCAGCGACGCAAAACTATAGGGCCTGAAATGGTAGCCAGTTGTCATTACGTTGAAAACCCGTATAACGGGTCGATTCTGACGTTTGATATCTGGATTTTTATTTGCAAAAAACAGAGAGTCAACGTCAGTGTCGAAAGCAGACATGTTGACTCTTTTGCTTGAATAAAGGAAGGAGGCGGAAGCTTGCGCAGTGCGAGATTGGCGCAAGGAGTGATCATTGTCGTGCTGTTGATTGCCTTGGGATTCACTTCCACCGCAGCGTTCGCCTATTGGCAAGACGTGACAAGTCTTGGCAATGTCCAAATCGAATTCAGCGGCGAAGATGCAACCCTGGAAATTGTCGAGCTTCATGAAACCTTTACAGGCAAGCTCGTACCTGAAGGACGCGCCTACTTCACAGATGAAGTCGAAGAAGTCGTCCTGCAGTACCAGGTGAGTATCAGCAGGGAGTTGGCACGGACAATGAACCTCATTGTCGAGGCGACACAAGTTTTGATTGAAGGTGACGATACGTATGCGCATCTGGTGGAAATCACCATCGATGGCAGCAAGAACAAAGTCGTCAGAGACATCTTCAATGAACTCGTGGTCGTCACTGTCACGGTAAGACTGATCGAACCGATTGACGCAGCAGAAGCTGCATTACTGGGTTTAGATCCCGAACGTGTGAATGTCGAAGATTCGGTTGCGGCATATCATGCGATTAAAGGGAAGACGGTCACGATTACATTAGGATTTGGTGTACAACCGAAAACAAATGGTAATTAAAAACAAAAAATAAAAAGGAAATTTAAAAGGAGATTTTAAAATGAGACAAAGAAAGTTAGTGATTGGTTTATTGGTTATTTTGGCATTGGTGACGTCTTCGTTCACCTATGCATATTGGTTAGATGGTATCACTCAAGCCACCAACACACCAGGTACAGTCACGATTGGTGAAGCTGGTGAAACCACAGTGACATTATTATTTGATGAAGCTTCTGAAGGTGATTTGGTTCCCGATGGATACACAGGTGAAAGTACTTCTGTTTTGACATTTGATGTCGAATGGGATGCTGATGTTGCAGGCACTGCAGGTGGCTCAGGCACACTCGCTGTTTCAATCATTTCATATACGCTGGGTACATTGTCAGAAGAACAAATTGACCTTATGTTTGACATTAGCATCACAGCTGGTAATGGTGCTGCCATTTCTGTTGGTGGAGGCGTTGTCAATGTACAAATCACTGTCTTCTTTGAAAACGAACCCGCAACACAAGCTATTTATGATCAAGTAGCCAACGGAACACTATCTATCACGGTCAGCGTTACAGTTACCCCGAATACTTAATAGTTAAAATATAACCATTTTATAATTAAATTTGAGCAGTTTTTTAGACTGCTTTGATTGGTGTGAATCGAGGTGAAATCATGAAAAAATTCCTACTAAAGTTCTTTACGACCATTTTCATGGTTTTATCTCTATCGACCGTAGTGGGACAATCGTATGCTTATTGGGTTAGCAACAGCAGTGTGTTGACAACACAAGAAGAAGGATTAGTTTCAATAGGCTTTTGGCAATTCTTGACAGAATTCGCCCAAAGTGTCATCGCAATGGAAGATTGGGTTGATGCCAATTTCACCGCAACACAAAAAAACTGGTTGTATGACACCGCCTATTCTGTTCAAAAGCAAAACGAAACCATCGTCATACAAGGATTAAGTGTTGACAACATCGATTGGATCATCACCGGAACTGGTACAGGTGGAAGCCAGCTTAGAACGATTGGCTATGTAAGCATTATCGATCGTTCTGTTAATGCCAGCAATCAACCCATTCACACCATCCTGCCAGTTGCGCCATCTGATCCCCCCCCCTATCCAGAATATAGTTTCTTCTTGTCAAACGATGTCAATAACGCTCTTACAAACAACCTAAACAGCATCCGTTTGAACTATGCTGTCAACATTCGCACCGCAGGCACCGTGTCGGATGTCACCAACATCTCATTTTATGCATCGCGTGGTTTGGCAGATGGTGACGGTGGTAGGCTTGTCAACCGGGCTTTCACGGTCAGTGTCAGCACCAATGCCAGCACATGGACCAACATTGGGACCGCCACCCCTGGTGCACCAGCATCCAACAGCGTGAATTTCTCATTC
>RECG01000020.1 GCA_007692425.1 Acholeplasmataceae bacterium
CCATGCACATCCTTGATCATTTGGAGGGAGACGCCCTCAATCTTACGCAAGCCAAAGATCATGGCGTCGCTTAACAGGTCGGCTGACGTCTGTTTAACAGATGCCGCCAAAGGTTGGTTGACATAATCCTTGAACAAGCGCTGGTTTTGTGTGCGGTGCCCACCGATGAAGCCATGTGCGCCAAGGCCGGTACCGATATATTCGCCAAGTGACCAGTAAAGCAAATTGTGTCTGGACTGTTGTCCGGGTCTGGCGAAATTGGAAATTTCGTAATGTTCAAATCCGTGTCGTGTGAGCGTCTTGCTGACATGTTGGTACATTTCGGCTTCAAGATCCTCTTCAAGCGGTTGAAAACGGTGTTGCAGAAATTGTTGATAGAACGCGGTTTTTTCTTCAAGAATCAGGCTATAACAGGAGACATGACCGATATCAAGGGCGACAGCCTTATTTAGAGCAGTGTCCAGGTCGGCCATGGTCTGACCGGGGATGGCGTAAATCAGATCGATGCTGATATGAGGCAGGTTCAATGTCTTAAGATGTTGGACAGTGTCAATGACCATCTGTTCGGTATGTTTGCGATTCAGATATTGAAGCAGGCCGCCATGAAAAGTCTGGACGCCAAGGCTGACACGGTTGATGCCGTAACGGACGAACAGGTCGCCTTTCGCCTTTGTGTATGATTCGGGATTGACCTCGATCGTGTATTCGACCGGTCGGATCGGTTTGAGTGATTCAAACAAAAAAGCCAGCTGGTCAACCGATAGCATGCTGGGCGTGCCCCCGCCGATGTAAATCGTGTCAATGGTGTCAAAGTGCGCCTCATAAGAGGCGATTTCACGGACAAGGGCTTGCAGATAATCGTCGATCATCTGATTGTTTTTCGGCACCCGTTTGACAAAATCACAATAGTGGCAGATCGATTCACAAAACGGGATATGCACATAAAGACCTTTCATCATGTCTTCCCCTTTACCTTTTCATTATAGCAAATTTGGTTGACATAATACAAAAAAGTGATGATTTCTCAATCATCACTGTTGGCCAGGATGGCCAGGAAGGCTTCCTGAGGCACCTCGACACTGCCGACCGCCTTCATTTTCTTTTTGCCTTCCTTTTGTTTTTGAAGAAGTTTCTTTTTACGGGTGATGTCACCACCGTAACACTTCGCCAAGACATCTTTACGCATCGCCTTGATGGTCGAACGGGCGATGATCTTGGTGCCAAGTGCCGCCTGAACCGGAATCTCAAACATCTGGCGGGGTATCAGCTGGGCCATCTTGTCGGTGATTGCCCTGCCTCTGACATAGGCGAATTCACGGTGGACGATGGTCGACAAGGCATCGACCACTTCGCCATTGAGCAAAATATCCATTTTTTGCAGATTTGATGTTTTATAGCCTGACATTTCATAGTCAAAGGACGCATAACCCCTGGTCGAGGATTTGAGTTTGTCGAAAAAGTCATAGACGATTTCCGAGAGCGGCAGTTCATACGTCAACAACACCCGGTTGGCATCGATATATTTCATGTCACCAAAAATACCGCGCTTGCGTTTGGAGAGGTCCATGATGGCGCCGACATAGTCTTTCGGCGTCATGATGAACGCTTTCACATAGGGTTCTTCGATATGGTCGATGAATTGCGGTGCCGGCAGTTTGCATGGATTGTCAATCTTGACCACGCTTTTATCGGTCAGATGGACGTGGTAGATGACCGAAGGCGCGGTGGCGATCAGGTCGATCTTGAATTCACGACCGATTCGTTCCTGGACGATTTCCATATGCAAAAGACCAAGAAAACCGGTCCGGAAACCGAAACCAAGCGCTTGCGAGGTTTCCGGTTCATAGATGAGCGAGGCATCATTGAGCTTGAGTTTGTCCAAGGCTTCCTTGAGGTCGTTGTATTTATCACTTTCAATCGGATACAACCCGCAAAAGACAACCGAATTCAACGTCCGGTATCCCGGCAAGGCCACTTTGGCCGGTTGGGTGGCGGTGGTGACAGTGTCACCGACCCGGACGGTGTTGATGTCTTTGATGGCAGCCGTCAGATAACCGACGTCGCCAGGCCCAAGCACGTCGCGTTTGACCGATTTGGGAGTATGGACGCCGACTTCGACGACTTCGTAAACGGCCCCCGATGCCATGAACTTGATCATGTCACCCTTGCTGATGGTCCCATTGACAACGCGGACCGAGGGGATGACACCTTTGTAAGCGTCATAAAGCGAATCAAAGACGAGGGCTTGCAACGGTGCATCCGCGTCCCCTTTAGGCGCGGGAATGTCTCTGACGATGCGCTCAAGGACATCATCGATGCCGATGCCGTCCTTGGCTGAAGCGAGCACCGCATCCTGGGCGGGAATGCCGATGACATCCTCGATGGCTTTTTTGACCTTGTCAGGTTCGGCGCTTGGCAGGTCGATCTTGTTGATGACGGGAATGATCTCAAGGTCATTGTCGATGGCCAGATAGACATTGGCCAGTGTCTGGGCTTCAATGCCTTGGGCGGCATCGACGACCAGGACTGCGCCTTCACACGCGGCCAGCGAACGTGAGACTTCGTAGGTGAAATCGACATGACCGGGTGTATCAATCAGATGCATGATATAGGATTCGCCGTTTTGAGCATGGTAAAGCATCTCAACGGCGTTGAGTTTGATGGTGATGCCCCGTTCCCGCTCGAGATCCATCGAGTCGAGCAGTTGGGCGCGCATTTCCCGGTCGGTGACCGTGTTGGTGCGTTGCAGCAACCGGTCTGCCAAGGTCGATTTGCCATGGTCGATATGGGCGATGATCGAGAAATTACGGATGCGTTTTTGTCGTTCGTTCAAGGCTGCCTTATTCATGAGTCAGTCCTATCCTTTCTGCCATTCTATTGTATCATTATTACGACATGATGAAAAGCAGGATTGTCGTATTCATCCATTTCAGACACTTTTTCGAGTAAGAAAACGCTTTTATTAAAAATCTCATCAAATCGCGTTGCATAATACCTGTATTATGGGTTATAATAAACATGTAAGTAACCATACATAAGGAGGAATTAGAAAGTGAAGAAATGGTTTGCGTTATTTTTTATTGCGTTCTTCGCCTTCGTGCTTGTCGGCTGCAATGGCGCGGAAGAGTGTGAAGTGTGTGAGGAATGCCCGGTCTGTGAAGAACAGAATTTTGGTTTTGGTGTCGGCTACGGTTTGGTACACGGCCATTATGTCGGTTATGTGGAAATCACGATTGATGCCGATCTGAATGTTGTCGCCGTTCGTTTTGACGAATACTATCTGCCATATCTATCGGGCCAGGTCGCCGTTGATGATCCTGAAGATCTTCCTGACTTTGTCGTCCCTGTGGTCAGAACCGTCAGAGGCAATGTGGTAACCAATTACTTTGCCGAATATATCCAAGTTGGCAGCCTTCTGTTTGAACTGGAAGTCACTGGAGAAGCCCCGACACAAAACTTTGTCTACAAGACAGACACCATCGCTGATATCGATGCCTGGGTTGAAGACGAAGCCAATGCGAAGTATTATGTCGATGCGATTTATGCCGGCGAAGTTTTCTTTGCCGATGACGAAGGCAACCCGCTTGATTATGCGTTTGCCAATATCAATGTCAGCCGCGGCTGGACCAAGTCTGCAACCGGTTATTGGACAAATCCTGCAATCTGGTTGGGATGGGGTGGCAACATGTATGCCATGGCACAAGCCATCATCGGCACTGACATGAGCACACCACTTGGAGACATTGAGCAAAACGTTGACACCAATCTGTGGCATGTCGGCGACATCGTCACCGGCGCTACCCTGGTCGATTTCATCGACTACTGGCAAGTTGCCCTGCGCGCTTACAACAACGCTGTCGCGTCAATGGAGTAACCCTCAAAAATCACTTTTTGGAGAACACACTTCGGTGTGTTCTTTTTTTTTCAGTCGGAGGCCAGATGAAAAAAAGACGAGAGATTAATCTTCGTCTTCTTCAATGGGACTGAGTTTGACCAGGATCTCCAACACCTTTTTCAAGTCGGCATTCAGAATGGTGACCGACAAATGTTTGTACTCAAAGTGTTCGCCATGAGCGGGAATATGACCGATTGTCTCCAATACCCAGCCGTTGACGGTGACATGATTGACTTCATCCTTGATGCCGACCTGTTCAAAAAACTCTTCAAGATCGGCGTTGCCTTTGACTTTGTAGGTGTCAGGTGCGACCTTTGCCATGTGTTCGATGATGTCATCATGTTCATCCCAGATTTCACCCACCAGTTCTTCCAGGATATCTTCCATTGTCACGACACCCAGTGTGCCACCGAACTCATCCTTGACAATTGCCATATGGGCCTTGTTTTGTTTGAGCAACGACAGTAGATCCCTGATTCGCATATACTCCGTGACATTGACAACCGGACTGATGATAGCTTCAAGCGGTTTCTTGTCAACCAGCACATCATGATAGAAATCCTTATGGTTGATCAGACCGATAACATGGTCGATGTCCTCATCATAGACTGGCAGGCGGGAGAAACCTGATGTCTTGAATGCCTTGGTGACGGCGTCGGTGTCATGTTCCAGGCTGACGGCGATGACATCGACACGGGGTGTGAAGATTTCCTCAATCTTACGCTCGTCAAAGTCAATGACTGATTTGATGAGTTGTCTTTCGTTCTCGTTGATCTCGCCTTCCTGCTTGGCCTCATCGACATACGTCAACAATTCCTCTTCGGTGACTGTCGCCTCTTTCTTGAAACGGAAAAGGCGGTTCATCAACCGTTGCCAAAAGGCAAACACCACACCGAGCGGGGTCAGCACCCAGATGAGGAAGAACAAGACCGGTGTGACCACGATCGCGAATTTCTCCGGGATTTCCTTGGCCAGGCTTTTCGGGGTGATTTCGCCGAAAATCAGGATGGCGGTCGTCATGACCACGGTGGCGAGCGTCACGCCGATGTCGCCCCAGTTTTTGACAAAAAAGACTGTCGCCAACGAAGCGGCAGCGATGTTGACGATGTTGTTGCCAATCAAAATCGTGATCAGCACACGGTCAAAACGCTCCGCCAGATGAAGCGTGCGGGCGGCGGCTTTACTGCCGTTCTGGACCCTGTTTTTCAGTTTGATTTTGTTGACCGACGAAAAAGCTGTCTCGGTTGCTGAGAAAAAGCCCGACACCAGCACGAGTACGGCAAGCACGATGATTAACGTCAAATCTTCTGGATTCATATATACTCCATTCAGCTGTCAATCGTTTCCGTTTGTTTCTTTAACCGGGTCACGCGGACCTTGGTGATGACTTGTTCGTCCACCTGCAAGACTTCGAACAGATAACCGTTGGCTTCAAATGCGATGTCTTCATCCACTTCGGGAATACGTCCGAGTTGTCCCAAAATGAAACCGGAAAGCGTATCATAGTCTTCGACCGGAAGACCGGCCTCGATCATGTCTTCGACATCATCGATGTTGGTCAGGCCGTCAATCTCGTATTGGTGGTCATCGACTTTGACAATATCGATTTCAACATCATCAAACTCATCAAAGATATTGCCGACGATTTCTTCAATCAAATCTTCGATGGTCACGATCCCGGCGGTGCCACCGAACTCATCCAAAACGATGGCGATGTGATTCTTGCTTTTTTGCATGTCTTTGAAAAGCCTGCTCGTTTTCATCGATTCTGGGACGAACAACGGTTTTCGGATGATGCTTTTCAAATTGAGGCGACCATTTTTATCAGCCATGTGTTTCAATAGATCCTTGACGTGCAACGTCCCGATGATATGATCAAGATTGCCTTCATAAACCGGAAAACGGGTATATTGTTCCGCGTTGATAAAGTCAATGACCTTGGTCTTCGTGGTCTTGACATCAAGGGCGGAAATCTCCGTGCGGTGTGTCATGATTTCCGACACATAGGTATCGTCGAATTCAAAAATGTTGTTGATCATGACACTTTCTTCCCGGTCGATGGCGCCGGTTTTCGAACTCGCTTCAACAATCGTGCGGATCTCTTCTTCAGTCAAATGACGCCCCTGTTCTGAAGGATGTAAGCCGAAAAGGCGTCCCAGCACATTTGACATTTGTCTAAAAAACCAGGCGACCGGACGCATCAATCCATGCATAAAACCGATAAATCCGACCAGCACATAGGCCAGCATCTCCGCTTGCTTGGCGGCAAGCCGTCTGGCAATCAATTGTCCAAAAACAACATGAAAGAACAAGATGATCAAGATGATGATGACGACGCTGACGATTTCGAGGACGACCCCGGGCGTGCCAAACCATGCCATGACATCGTACCGGAAGGTATCGAACGCAATGGCGCCATTGGCCAGCGCCAGCAATGTCTTCCAGATCTGGATCGAGGTCATATAGGCGTTTGCGTTTTTGGTGAATATCTGCACCTTGAGGGCGCGACGGTTGCCCGCTTCGGCATCCTGGTTGACTTTTTGGTCGCTGATGGCGACCAATGCGCCTTCACCGACGGTCAGAAGCGCGGATAAGAAAACGATGAATAACATGGCTCCCACCGCGATATAAGCGGAACCAAGCATGACCGATACGATGATGATCAGAAACATGAGAATCACAGCGGCAATCATGACATCATCCCTCCGTTGGCACAAAAAAAGACACCGAAAAAAGGTGTGTCCTGTTGCGTGTTGTTGCGTAAGTGACCCGGATCGTCGATCCTACTACTGCTGTCTTCCATTGAAAAGGATACTGCCTCCTGTAAATGATGATGATCATATCATACCCTTTTTATCTTTAAAAGTCAAGCATGCGCGCACGCGCATGCGCATTTATGCATGGTTTTTCATCTTGTTTATCATGCTACTCTTATGTTACAATAACGATTGGAAGCATATGGTGCGTCATCACGGATTTCAAAGGTGGCGACGTGGCTGGTTTTGCCGGTATGCAACTGTGAATGTGGCCTTTGAGACATGTGTCTTGACGTCGTATTCGATTACAAGAAAGGGTGTGTTGTCGTGCAGATCGTCTGGCATGTGCTGTTTCTCGTCTTTGGCTTTGTCTTCTTGATCAAGGGCGCTGACTTCTTTGTTGTTTCATCGAGTTCGATCGCACGCAAGTTCAACGTCTCACCATTATTGATCGGTTTGACATTGGTCGCTTTCGGGACATCATTGCCCGAACTGGCTGTCAGTTTCGCGGCGTCGATCTCCGCTGCCAGACAAGGAATGACCGCGGATATCGCGATGGGCAATGTCATGGGTTCGAACATTGCGAACCTGACATTGATTCTCGGGTTTGCAGCACTTGTCATGCCCATGACCGTCAGATCATCGCTTTTCAGGAAGGAACTGCCCTTTTTGTTTGCCATCACAATCGTGTTCGCTGTCTTCAGCTATCACTTCCAGGCTGAAGCCATGATTGCCCGTTGGGAGGCGCTGATCCTGTTGGGCTTGTTCGCCTTATACATGTATATGTCGATCAAAGGCTCGAAAAACATCGATGAGGTCGAAGAGATCAAAGTCATCAATGTCAAACACGCCATCATCTTTCTTGTGATCGGACTTGCTGGCGTCTCATTAGGCGGTTGGCTGGTCACGACCGGTGCTGAATTCATTGCAATCGAACTTTTGATGAAAGCTTTTGCCGTCGAACAGTCAAGAGCGACGGTCCTGGTCGGTTTGAGCGTCGTCGCACTCGGCACCTCATTGCCTGAACTCGTGACCTCGGCGGTGGCTGCCAAAAAAGGTGAAAACGAGATTGCCATCGGTAACATCATCGGCTCGAATATTTTCAACACCTTGTTGATTGTCGGCCTGGCCGGCATCGTCACGCCACTTGGCATCAGCGGCGATGTCCTGTCAGACATCTATATCTTGTTCGGTATCATGATCGTGGTCTTGATCGTCTGCCTGACCGGCAGACGTGTCATGAAGGGCGAAGGCGTGTTGTTACTTGTGATCTATGTCTCCTATATCACTTACATCATCTTGCGCGGCATCGGCCGCATCTGAGCAAAATAGAACCCCGCGTTTGCGGGGTTTTTCATTCGAGGAAGTTGCTGATGACGGGGGCCAGTTCATCGCTGTTGACGACATAATCATCATGATGCCGGTCCGGCATGATCAAACATTGGCTGTCACGGATCAGACGATGGATTTTGAGTGTATGCGTCTGTTTGACGACATCATGCTCGCCCGCGATCACAAGGGTCGGAACCGGGATGCATCTCAAGGCACAAGCCCGGATGCGCGGTTGTTTCAGCATCATGCCGACATAAGGATCCAGATTCGCCTTGTATTGCTCTTTATAAGTCTTCAATACCTTTTTATCCAGACCGCCCGGATGCAAATTGGCTCCGGCCACGATCAGTTTGGACAACAAGTTCGGATGACGGCTTGCCAGCATCAAACCGACGATGCCACCATCGGAGAAACCGAAGACGACCGGCTTTGACAGTTTGAGTTGCATGATGAAGGCATGGATGTCACGCGTCATTTGCTGATAGTCATAAACACCGGTCTTCGTGGTCTTGCCGTGGTTACGGGCATCGACCAGATACAAGGTGTAGTATGCTTCCAGCTTGCGAGCCAGCGGTAAAAAAATGGTGTGGTCTTCACGGTTGCCATGCAACATCACCACCGGTGTGCCGGTTCCCCTTTTTTCATAATACATTTCAATGTCGTTGATTTTGACAAACATCCTGTCACCATCCTTGGCAAAAAGGTCCCAAGGGACCTTTTTAGGCGTCAATGAGCATAAGCCATGTTCTGTTCCCTGACGGGTGTGACCATTTATCTCTACATCATGTAGCATGTGTCGGCTTCAATTCGCCTTCACACGTGCCCCTACCAAAATTTGGGTTGCTAGCTTGAGGGGTTTACCGCGTTTCATCCACCGGTTTCCCGGCAGCTCGTCTCTGTGGCACCTTAGGTCCGCCGATCATGGGTTGCCCTTTAGATCCTTGGACGCCGTTACGATGAATCGTACCCTAAGTTATTGTTTCCTTAGGCACAAACACTACATTCGTCTCAGAATGTGCTAGCATGGACTTTCCTAACCTGTTTAAAAAACAAGCTCGGTCACCTTCCATTGACAGGATGATTATATCATATTCATCGTGGTTTCACAAGATAAGAAAAAACCACCTATTCGGTGGTTTCCTCTTTAATTTCTGCTTCGTCTTCGGTGTCTTCTGCTTCTTCACCTTCGACTTCTTCATCTTCTTCAACAGGTTCTTCGACTTCCGAAGCTTCCTTGATGACGACGATCATGTGTTCGGGGTCATCCTTGATTTTGATGCCTGCATCCATGGTCAGGTCCTTGACATAGATGGCATCGCCGACTTCGAGTCCTGAGACGTCGACTTCGAGTTGCTGCATGCCGGAACCGGCCGAGACTTCGCATGTCAAGGCGCTGAGTGCCTGTTGCGGGAAAGCCCGGGTCTGGTAGAATTTCTCCTTGCCTGTGATGACGAGTGGAATTTCAGCCGTGATCGTTTCCGTGGCAGAAATACGATGGAGGTCGAAATGGATGATTTCACTAGGTTTGAGAATGTTGCTTTGGACGTTTTTGATGTAGACGGTGTGGGTCTTGCCATCAAGCTTGACCTTGAAGGTCATGTTCTTACCATACGCTTTAAGGGCGTCCTTGAAGGCTTTGTCCTCGACCTGTACAGAGGTGGATTCGATTGATCTGCCATACATGACACCGGGAATCAGGCCTTGGCCGCGGACCCGGTTGAGTGGCTGGGTTCTAAGTTCGAGTTTCATGGTTATCTCCTTATATTGATGATGCGGATTTATTGTAACATATTTGATTGTGCGTGTCTATGCTCAGAAGGTCAGGATTTGACCGCGGACAAGGCGTCCTTACGGGAAAGGTCGACCCGTCCCTTCTCATCGATCTTGATGCATTTGACCAGGATCTGGTCGCCCAATGACACGACACTTTCGACTTTTTCAACGCGTTCTTTGGCGAGTCTTGAGATATGGACGAGTCCATCCGTGCCAGGCCACAGTTCGACGAAGCAGCCGAATTTCTCGATCCGGACCACCTTGCCTTCATAAATCTCGCCGACTTTCGGTTCGCGGACAAGGTCCAGGATCCGTTGCGCGGCACGTTCGATCCATTGTGTCTCCATGTGCATCAGGAAGACGCGTCCGTCTTGTTCGATGTCGATCTTGACACCGTTGTTGTCTTCAATGATCTGGTTGATGATCTTGCCACCGGGGCCGATCACGTCGCGGATCTTGTCCGGATTGATGCTGATCATCTTGACCTTCGGTGCATATTTCGACATTTCCGGTCTGACTTCGGGAAGGACGGACAACATATGGTCCAAGATGTGGAGCCTGCTCTTGCGGGCCTGTTCAAGGGCTTCGCCTAAAATGGTTTCAGTGATGCCTTTGACCTTGATGTCCATCTGTAAGGAAGTAATCCCCTTCTTTGAACCGGCGACCTTGAAATCCATATCGCCTTCATGGTCTTCCATGCCTTGGATATCAGACAGGATGGTGTAATGTTCGCCTTCGGCGATCATGCCCATGGCGACACCGGCGACCGGTGCCTTGATCGGCACACCGGCCGACATCAGGGCCATCGTTCCAGCACAGATGGTGGCCATCGAACTTGAGCCGTTCGATTCCAGAATTTCGGAGACGATGCGCAGGCAGTAAGGGAATTCTTCTTCACTTGGCAACACTTGCAGCAAGGCACGCTCGCTCAAGGCGCCATGACCGACTTCGCGACGGCCGACAAAACCATAGCGGCCTGTCTCACCGACGCTGAAAGGCGGGAAGTTGTAATGCAGCATGAACCGTTTGGAATCTTCAAGACCGAGGCCGTCGATGATCTGGTTCTCATTGAGTGACCCGAGTGTCAAGACACCGAGTGCCTGGGTCTGGCCTCTGGTGAAGAGGGCGGAACCGTGCGTCCGGGGCAGGACATCGACACGTGAGTCAAGTGCCCTGATTTCATCGACCTTGCGGCCGTCGGGACGGATCTTGTCGACCGTGATCAGACGTCTGAGTTCCTGGGTGACGATTTCATCAAGCACGGCCTTGACCTGCTTGAGCATGTCATCATAAGTGTCCTGGTCAAGCACCTTGACGCCTTCGACTTCTCTGAAAAAGGCCCGTTTACCAAAATGTTCAAGTGTTTCTTCATTGATGCTGTCAATGGCTTCATAACGTTCGAGCTTGTCATGGATCGACACGGCTTTGATCAACCGTTCATGCGCATGGGCGCGGACTTCCTGACGGACCTTCTCATCAATTGAGAAGACCTTGATGTCCATTTTGGGTTGCCCCAGTTCCTTGATGATGCCTTCTTGGAAGGCAACCAGTTCCTTGACCGCCTCATGGCCTAACATGATGGCTTTGAGCATGTCTTCCTCAACCACTTCTTCAGCACCGGCTTCGACCATGTTGATGGCATCCTTGGTACCGGAAACAATCAGTTCGATATCGGATTGTTCCTGTTGCTCGCGGGTCGGATTGATGATGAACTCACCATCGACACGGCCGACATTGACGGCGGCGACGGGACCACTGAATGGAATGTTGGAAATCGATAATGCCACGGATGAACCGAGCATGGCAGCCATTTCACTGCTGCAATCGGCATCACTTGACAAGACCATGTTGATGACCTGGACTTCGTTTTTAAATCCTTCAGGGAAAAGAGGTCTGAGCGGACGATCGATCAGGCGCGAGGTCAATGTCTCGTGTTCGGAGGGACGTCCTTCTCTTCTGAAGAAACCGCCCGGAATCTTACCGGCGGCATAAAGTTTTTCCTGATAGACAACCATCAAGGGAAAGAAATCCAATCTTGACGGTTCCTTGCTGGCGGTGACGACCGATAAGACCGATGACTCGCCATAAGTGACAAGGGCCGCCCCGTTCGCTTGTTTGGCGATTTCGCCGATTTCCACGCGAAGCGGTCTGCCCCCTAGTGTTGTTTCGTAAACCTTTTTCTGCATAATAATATAAAATCTCCTTCATTTTATATGTTTCTTTTTCTTTTTAACCTTAATAATGATACCACAAAACAGGTGGTTTGTATAGCAAATCAAAAAAAAGATTGCCTAAGCAACCTTTCTTAGCGACGCAATCCAAGCTTTTTGATTAATGTCTGATAACGGTCGACATCTCTGTGACGCAAGTAGCTCAAGAGACGACGTCTCTGACCGATCATTTTGTACAGACCGCGTCGTGAATGAAAATCATGGATGTGCTGTTTCAAATGTTCGTTCAGCTCATTGATTTCATGAGTCAGAACGGCTATTTGAACTTCCGGTGAACCGGTATCGCCTTCCTTGGTGGCATACGCCTTGATGATTTCATTCTTTGCTTCTTTGGTAAGTGCCATGGTGGTGCTTTCCTCCTTCGAATAACTAAAGATGCGGTCGGCTTTCCAACATCCTTGTTACCGCCTTATTCATTGTACCATGTTTTGACTGAAATGCAAGGGTTATATTTTGACAAATTGATCGACGGTGATGATGAAGACTGTGGCGCCACCGACTTCGACCTCGATCGGCAAAGCCGAAAATGAGCCGAACTCGTTGACAATGGTGTTGGGGACGAGTTTGGTGCGTTTCTTGCTGTGGGCCTCGATGATTTCGAGTGCCTGGGAAACCTTTTCGTCGTTGACACCGATCAAAAATGTGACTTGTCCAGCCCGTAGGAAACCACCGGTGCTGGAAAGTCGGGTTGAAAAGAATTTGTCCTTGACAAGCGCTTTTTGAACCTTGTTGGCATCGTCATTTGAGACGATGGCGATGATCAGTTTCATACAATCACCTCGTAAACTTATTTTAACACATTTTATTTAAATTGTCAGTTTTCTAATGGTCGATTCATCTTTTTTCAGTTGCTGGATCAAGCCGTCGCGGTTTTTGAATTTCATTTCCGGACGCAAATATTGGTAAAAGGACAGTTCGATGCGCTTACCGTAGATGTTTTGCTTGAAGTCGAGGATGTAGACTTCGAGCCGGCGGTCAAAACTGAAATTGATGGTCGGATTGTTCCCGATGTTGGCCATGCCTTTGAGCCAGACGCCATCGACCTTGATCCGGACATAATAGACGCCGTTTTTGGGCATGAAATAATTGCCGAAATCAATGTTGGCGGTTGGAAAACCGAGTTGCTTGCCGATGTTGTTGCCCTTGATGACGGTGCCGTGCACCGTGTAAGGCCGGTTGAGGAGGCGGGCGGCCTGGTTGAGGTCCGCATCCAATAACAGGTCCTTGACATAACTTGAAGAGACACGAGTATGGTTGAAAAGGATATCGTCAAGGATGATGACATGGAAATAGCGTTTCAGATGATAGACGGTGCCTTCGCCCCGGTAGCCGAAACGGGCATCGCGTCCCATGACGATGCGGCGGATATTGATCGATTTGAGAAATTCGATGAACTCAGGAATACGCAATTGCGAAAAAGCCTCGTTGAACTGGATGAACATGACGAGGTCGAGATCATACTCGGCGAACAGTTTGATTTTGTCCGCTTTTTGCGTCAGCGTCCGAAAAGGCTGGTCGCGCAAGACACTCGAAGGGTGAGGATCGAAGGTCAGGACGGCCCGCTTGGTATCGACATATTGGACGACCCGCTCGATCAGTTGCTGGTGACCGATATGGATCCCGTCGAAATTGCCGAGCGTCAAGGTCAGCGGTTCGCTGTTTCTGATGAAATTGTAGGCGGCATGAATGACTTTCATAGGTCACTCCTTGAAGATCAGGATCGGTTTGTAGCGGTGTGTCTCGACCGGTTCATAATAAGCGATGGGCTTGCCTTCACTGTCAATGGCGACGAAGGGTTTGTCTGTCTTGATCTGACGTTGGTCGAGATAGACGCCGTTTTGACATAACTTGACCATGTAATCGTTCAAAACGACAACCGGATGACCGGCAAAATACTGTTCAAGCTTGAAGAGATCGGCAGGACTGGCATCGTGCATGTTGACAGCCTGATCGAGACGATAAGGACCGATGTCCGTACGGACAAGGGTCTTGAGCGCACCAAAGGTGCCGAGCCTGCCGGCGAGATCAGCTGCCAGACTGCGGACATAGGTGCCTTTCGAGACATGTGCGTGAAAACGGTAGGTGTGGTCGTCAACTTGTCCGGTGATGACCAGATCATGCACATGAACGGTTCTTGGCTCACGTTCGACCTCTTGACCCTTGCGGGCGAGACGGTAAAGCCTGGTGCCCGCCTGCTTGATGGCCGAATACATCGGCGGTGTCTGCAAATAATCGCCCTTGAAAGTCTCGGCGGCGGCTTTGATGGCATGTTCATCAAAGGTGACATCACGTGTCGACAGGACTTCACCGGTCGTGTCAAGCGTGTCATAATGAAGGCCGAACACCATGATGCCCTCATAGCGCTTGTCGAGATTTTGAAAAAGATAGGCCAGCTTTGTGGCGCTACCGATGCAAAGGACGAGCAGGCCGCTGGCGAAAGGATCGAGCGTCCCGGTATGACCGACTTTGTCCAGCTGCCAGCTTTTCCTGATATGGTTGACGACATCGTGTGATGTCAAGCCTGTGGGCTTATGGATGAAAAGAAAGCCGTCCAACGTGATCACCGTCTTTATTATAGCCTAAAATGATCAATAAAAAAAGCACTTTCGTGCTTTAATTATTGGAACTTCTCCATCCAGGATGCCATCCGTTCCTTCGGTTGATAACCAGCTTGACGGTCAACTTCCTCACCATCTTTGTAGAGGACGACGGTGGGGACGCTGCGAATGCCGGCTTCAATCGCCTGCTGTCTGTACTGGTCGATGTCGACACGGAAGAATTTGACGTCCTTCATGTCGTCACTCAGGCTGTCTAGAACAGGTTTGAGCATCTTGCACGGTCCACACCAGGTGGCATAATACTGGACGGCGACGATGCCTTGTTGCCCAATGACGGTTTCATAAGCTTGGCCTTCATATTCTTTCATTAAAAATCCCTCATTTCTTACATATCTTATTATGCTTCCATTATATGCGATTGACACCTGTTTTTCAAGCGTAAAGCATTATTTGAATGTGATGATCGTGACACCGTTGAGTCCTTCGCCCTCACCACCGAAGCGATGACTTTTGACATGTGATGAACGTTTGATGACATCATGTACGGCTTTTCTTACCGCACCACTGCCGAAACCGTGGATGACACGCAAGGTGCTCAAACCGGAGAGAAGTGCCTGATCGATGGCATCTTCCAAGGCCGGTGCGACCTCTTCATAGCGGTAACCACGCAAATCAAGTTCCAATTTGGCGGTGCGAACCGGGGTGCTCCCGGTCGGCGACGTGCTCTTTTCAGGGACGGATTTGGGTTTGACAGGAGACTGACGGCGCAATTCATGAGCTTTGAAATCAATCGTGAATTTGCCGAAGGTGACCGTATAGGTATCCGCTTTGACCGCCTTGATGATGCCGGGTTGTTGATAAGGCAGGATGAAAACGTCGTCTTTGACTTTGAACATCTCGTCATCGGCGGGTTCGATTTCGCCCTCGGGTGTTTTTCGCAAGGCATGTTTGAGTTGCGCGATATCGGGCTTGCCGATGGCCTCTTTGGCTTGCAGATCCGCCATCATCGTCCGGACTTCGTCTTTCAGTGCCTCCCATTTGGTTTCTTCTTTTTTGCGAACCTTGTCAATCGCCTTGTCTTGTTCGGCAATCAATGTATCGCGTTGCGCCAGATAATCGGCTTTGGCGGCTTTGGCGGCATCGAGCTCGTCATAAAGGACTTTTTTCTTCTGCTCGAGTTTGAACATGTCATCATTGAGTTTTTCCATGATGCGCGCCAGGTCGGTCTGGCGGCCGCGATACAAGGTTTTCGCCTGCTTGACGATCTCATCCGCGAGTCCGAGCCGACGGGCGATCAGAAAGGCATGGGACGAACCCGTCGTCCCCATTTGAAGATGATAGAGCGGCTGCAGGCTTTTCTTGTCGAAGGCGACGCTGGCGGTGGCCATATGGTCTTGTTCATAGGCATAGCTTTTCAGTTCGGAATAGTGGGTGGTGACCATGAGACGGATGTCATGTTTGCGGAAGGCGTCGATCATGGCAATGGCGAGTGAAACCCCTTCATTAGGGTCTGTGCCACTGCCGATTTCATCGAGCAGGACCAGGCTGTTGTCGGTCAGATGCTCAAGCATTTTGACAATCTTGGTCATGTGTGAGGAAAATGTCGACAAGGATTGCATGATCGACTGTTCATCACCAATATCGGCAAAGACGCGGTCGAAGACGGCGATGTCGCTTGCTTCTTTCGCCGGAATCATGATGCCGCATTGCGTCATCAGGGTCAGAAGACCGACCGTCTTGAGCGCGACGGTCTTGCCACCGGTGTTAGGGCCTGTGATCAACAACGTCTTGATGTCCTGGCTGAGTTCGACATCGATCGGAACAACCGTCTTCGCATCAAGAAGCGGATGTCTGGCTTGAATGAGACGAATGTTACCTTGATGGTTGAGTTGTGGTTTGGACGCATGGATCTCAAGGGCATAACGGGCTTTGGCGCTGATGAAATCGAGTGCCAGCAAGCAGTCCAGATTGCCTTTCAGGGAATCATGGGCGACATGCACCTCATGGCTCATCAAGCTGATGATGGTATGGATTTCCTGTTCCTCCATGACTTTGAGCGACTCGATCTGGGCGGTGATGCCGCGGGTCGCCTCAGGTTCGATGTAGACAGTCTGGCGACTCGCCGACATGTCATGGACGACACCCTTGACCTTGTTTTTGAATGTTTCCTTGAAAGGGATGCAAAAGCGGTCATTTCTGATGACGATGACAGGCTCGTTGATAAAAGCCGCATGATCGACCAGCAGTTTTTGCAGTTTTTCATGCAATTGCTTGTCAAGCCGGGCCAGATCTTTCCTGATTTTGAGAAGACCGGGGGTGGCGTCATCGGGAATGACGCCGTCATCATCCATCTTCTGTTTGAAATAAGTCAGTATCGGTTGATGGTTGGCCATGTGTTCAAGATAGTTCTTGATGACGCCGGGATCGACTTGTTGACGGGCGGCTTCCCTGAAATGGTTAAGGACGTCCTGTTCCATTGTCAAGAAGAGGCGGATCAACAACAGTTCGCGGATGGTAAAGATGCGCTCACGGGCGGCTGCGTGGATCAAATCCTGGATGTCAAAATCATCAATCAGCGGCAAGACACCCAGTCTGGCAATCAAACGGGTCATGTCTGCGACTTCCAAAAGCGCGGCGTCGATCGCGGCAAGGTCTGTCATCGGTTCCAGAACATCCAGTTCGCCTTTGATCGTGTCAGTCCTGGCATACTGGCTGATCCGTTTGAGTATCAGATCGAGTTCAAGCGTTTTGGTCATAAATCGCATAGGTGCACTTCCTTTTATTTTATGATATAATATAAATAGACGCAGGAGATAAGATGAAGCACTATACCATCTCGGTTTCCGAGACCGAGCTCAAAAAACTGCATCAGGTGTATCAACATCACACGATTGAAGATGATAACCAATATCTTCTTTTTCATGCTGTCCATCACAACATCGACATTCTCGCATACAAGACCGGCAAGGTCTTGCTTCAAGGTGATGAGATCACACATGAGCTGATTGCCATCAAGCAACATCTTGAACGTGAAGATTATGAAGCCATCGGTTCTGACGAGGTCGGCACCGGTGACGTCTTTGGTCCGATCGTGGTGTGCGCACTTTATGCCAGTTTGTCCGATATCGCCTTCATGGAAAGCCTCAATGTGCGTGATTCAAAGAACATGAATGACAAGACGATTGCATCACTAGGTCCTAAAATTGCCAAAAAGATGACACACTCGCTACTCATTCTGACACCGAAGAAATACAACAGTCTGGTTAAAAAAGGCTACAATCTCAACAAGATCAAAGCGCTCTTGCACAACCAGGCCATCATCAAGACCACTTCCAAGGTCAACAAGGAAGTCCCGGTCATCATTGACCAGTTTTGTACACCGCAGCTTTACTTCAACTATGTCAAGGATGAGACGCTTGTTTATCGCAACGTTGATTTTCATGTCCGGGCCGAACAGGTGCATCTGGCGGTCGCGGCCGCCTCGATTGTCGCCCGTTACGCCTTTTTGGCCAAGATGCGCGAGTATCAACAGAAACTAGGCATCAAGCTGCCCAAAGGGGCAGGCAAGGAAGTCGACGAGCAGGTGTTTGACATCCACAAGCAAAAAGGACTGGAAACACTCAAACTGGTCGCCAAGATGAACTTCAAGAACGTCACGAAGCAGAAACTTGAGTAAGTGAACTTAAAAACGATTGGAAATCATCCGGCAGATCGACGGTGAACGTCATCTGCTTTTTTGTTGTCGGATGGATGAAGGCTAGCGTACCGGCATGAAGGAACTGGCCGGTTTTGCCGATGACTTGTTTCGGACCGTAGACGGGGTCACCGACGATCGGATGATGGATATGGGCCATGTGGACACGGATCTGGTGGGTCCGGCCGGTTTCCAACTTGCAAGCCAGCAAGGCATAATGTTCATATTGTTCCAAGACGGTGAAATGGGTGATGGCCGGGCGTCCGCCGGACAAGACCGCCATTTTGCGGCGATGCTTCGGATGACGCTCGATCGGTGCGTCGATCATGCCTCTGGTCTCCTGGAAACGACCATAGACCAAGGCGGTGTAAAGACGGGTCACCTCATGACGGGCGAGGGCGTCGGAAAGGGCTTGATGGGCGGCATCGTTTTTGGCGACAACCAACAAACCGCTCGTATCCTTGTCGATCCGGTGGACGATGCCGGGACGGATCACGCTGTTGATCGTTGACAAGTCGTCGACTTGGTGCAGAAGCCCGTGGACCAGCGTCGGTTCATGATGGCTGTCGGCCGGATGGACGACGAGTCCCTTGGGCTTGTTGACGACCAGGAGGTCATCATCCTCATAGACGATGTCGAGATTGAGATCGACCGGTTCGAGATCCAGTGTCTTCGGTGCCATGTATGTGATGGTGATGCGATCACCGGTCTTGAGGGCATAACCGGTCTTGACCTGTTCATCGTTGACGAGGACGTGCGCGCTTTTGATCATTTGCTGCAGGTGGTTGCGACTGATGTCGGGCATCTGCTGTTTGAGAAACTGGTCAAGCCGGGCGCCGGCCGATGCCGTGTCGACCTTAATGATCCGTGACATGGTCGGCAGCCTCCTTTTTGGCATGCCGTTTCGGCTCGAAGATGAAAATGTCGATCAGAAACAGCACGATGGCGGCAGAGAGGGCCAGATCGGCGATATTATTATAAAAATTGGAGAGACCCACCCAAGATAGGGGAATGGTCAAAAACGGAAAATGGAGAAAATCAATGACATAGCCGAGCAACGCCCGGTCGATGGCGTTGCCGAAGGTCCCACCGATGAACAAGGCGATGGCGGTGCTGTAAACCTTGCGCTGACGGAAATCGACATCAAGAAAAAGATACCCGAACAACGTCAGGGCAACAATCGTGATCAACGCAAAAAGCAACTGTTGGCCTGCCAGCAATCCAAACGAAATGCCGAAATTCTTATGATAGCCGAATTCGAGCAAAGCACGGATCGCGATGACCGAATGTCCTTCCGGAACCATGGCGGCGGCCAGTCGTTTTGTCAGTTGGTCAAAGATGATGACAACAACGATGATTATCAAACCAATGCGCATATGATCTCCTAATATATCGTCACAAGCAACACAATGCCGAACACCATGAGGATGCATGCGACCAAGGTGCTTTCGACAAGCTGCGGCAAGCGCGTATTGATGTCTTCAAGTGTTTCATGATAATGGTGGAGCAGACGATAGAACAGTGCGTAATAGAGAAAACTCCATGATACAGCCATGATGACCAATAAAATAGACAACATGATGTGTAGTTTAGTAAATATAAACATATTGACAACGAACAACACCGGAATCAAGAGCATCAGAAACGACAAAAGCAACGCGCCGAGCACCGCTTTGGTGACCGACGTCACCGTGGTCTTCTGATCAACGCGCCGATTCAAGGTCCGATAGCGTCGATAAAATTGGCGAATCTTATTCAACATGGTTGTCATGAAGCGCTCCAATGACATTTCTTATGTCTTCAGTATTGTCAATATAGATGATTTCAAATCCATATTCTCGATCTGGAACATCGTTTCGATGGGCTTCAGGTACAAGAAATATATCAACTTTTGCATCATGTGCAGCGGCCAATTTCTCTTTCAAACCGCCGATTCTTCCGACATTTCCAGCCATGGTCATCGTCCCTGTGCCTGCAATTTTGATTGGACCAATGTTTATATTTACTAAACTTACATACAACATGATGGTCTGCATGGCGCCGCCGCTCGGCCCTCCATAAATGCTGTCAAGTCCAGGCAGGTCGATGTGGGGTGTGAGACTGTTGATGACATGATTGGGGACAAACAGCATGGGGTTGTCTGTTTCCATTTTGACATGGCTGAATGCGAAGGTTTCGACGCCATCACGGCTGTCTCGTTCCACCAGCCAGACGGCCGTGTCCTGATAGGCCATCATGAGAAAGTCCTCATGGGAATGGTCGGTCGCCCGTTCACCATTGATGGCGATGATCCGGTCACCGATTTTGAGTTCGCGCAGTCGAGCGGGCCGGTAATAGACATACAAGCCGGCATACGTGTGATCAATGGCGATACCTGGATCATCCAGTGCCGCCATCTCATACGCCATGATGATTGATGTTTTATAGGAAACATGCTTGGCCACCTGACTCGCCGCGTATTCATCCGCCCATGATGTGTCCCTTTGTCGTGCCGTCATCTCATTGATACTCATGTCCGGATTTTGATTCATGACCCAGGAGAGAAACGGTGTCAACGGGTAATAGGATAACACATAGACGACATGAAACTGGTCTGCCAGGGCGATGCCTTCAATGTCAAACGATTCGTTGACATTGCGCAGACCGCCAGGCGCCGTACCGGCAAAACCGGTCGGCATGACCAGGATCATGAGCAAGTATACATATGGAAATGACAGGACCACGAGCAGTTTTTTATACTGCTTCAGCAGTTTCAGCATAAGTGATGTCTCCAACCTTGATCTGGCGGTAGGTCACACCCGCCGCCTGCAACATCCTGATCGCGGCCCGGTGTTCCCTGGTGTCCGCGTATTTGTTAGACTCATAAACAATTTCCCTGATGCCACTTTGGATGATGAGTTTGGTGCATTCATTACAGGGGAAGAGACTGACATAAATCGACGCCCCTGCAAGCGCGCGGGTCGCGTTCAAAATCGCATTCGCCTCCGCATGCACGACATAAGGATATTTGGTCTTGTCGTAGTCGCCTTCGCTGTTCCATGGGAAGGCATCGTCGGCACAACCGTGCGGCAGACCGTTGTAACCGATGCCGATGATGCGCCGGTCATTGCTGACAATGCAGGCGCCGACTTGCGTGCTTGGATCCTTGCTGCGCAGAGCGGACAGCTTGGCGACACCCATGAAATAGGCGTCCCAGGATAGATAATCCTTGCGCATCACTTCTTCTCCTGTGGCTTGGCCAGGCCGAGATTGACATGGCAATAGCCGTTCGGGTTCTTGGCGAGATAATCCTGGTGATAGGCCTCGGCCAGGTCATAATCAAGATTTTCCTGGACGGTCGTGGCGACCTTCAGGATGTTGTCACCGAACAATTTTTCCATGATGTCGTAAAGAGGGTCCTCATCATTACGGTCTTCGTAATAAATACCGCTGCGGTACTGGGGACCGACATCATTGCCCTGACGGTTGACCGTGAAGGGATTGATGATGCGGAAAAAATGTTCGATCACCTGTTCAAGTGTGATCACGTTCTCATCATAGACGACGCGGCACGCTTCGGTATGACTGGCTTTGCCATTGCAGACTTCCTCATAGGAAGGGTTGCGTTTGTTGCCGTCGACATAACCGACGGACGTCTCCATGACGCCTTTGAGTTGTTTGAAATAGGCTTCAACACCCCAGAAACAACCACCGGCTAAAACAATGCTTTTCATGTTATTCACCTACCTTGATTTTTAATGCTTCCAACTGGTCTTCATCGACACTGTCAGGCGACTGCATCATCAGGTCCTTGGCGCTTTGTGTCTTGGGAAAGGCCACGACATCCTTGATATTTTCGGTATGGGTCATCAACATGACAATGCGGTCCAAACCGAGCGCGATGCCGCCATGAGGCGGCGTGCCGTATTTGAGTGCGTCGACAAAGAAGCCGAAACGTCTTTTTACTTCATGGTCATCCAGACCAAGTGTCTTGAACATCAACTTTTGGATGGCCTGGTCATGAATCCTGATCGAGCCGCCGCCGATTTCATGGCCGTTCAAGACAATGTCATATGCCTTGGCCAAGGCTTGGGCCGGATCATGTTTAAGCATGTCCGGATCGGCTGGTGCGGTGAAAGGATGGTGTTTGGCATAGTAACGACCGTCTTCTTCGTTGTATTCGAGCAGGGGCCAGTCGGTGATCCAGACGACATGGTAGACATCCTTTGGAATCAGGTCGAACATGCGGGCCAATGTCTCACGCAAGACGCCGAGACTTTGCGCGACATCCGCCTCAGACCCGGGGACGACAAACAGGATGTCGCCGTCTTTCAAACCAAGTTTGTCCTGCATCGTCTGATCGATGAACCGGGCAAGGCTGCCGGACAGGGCACCACCTTCATATTTGAGCCAGGCAAGCGCTTCGCCATGGTGTTTCTTGACCAGTTCGGTCAGTTGATCGATTTGTTTACGTGTCAACGTGGCACCGGCTTCGAGCACGAGTCCCTTGATCGCTTGCTTGTCTTTGAACAAGGGGATGTCGCATCCCGCAAACAGCGCGCTGTAATCCTTGAGCAGCATGTCATAGCGGGTATCAGGCTTGTCCGTGCCATAATCACGCATCGCGTCGGCATATGTCATCCTGGCAAAAGGCATGGTCAGTTCGTGTTTCAAAACGGTCTTGAAAGTATGTGAAAGCACCCTTTCCACAAGCGCTTGGACATCCGTCTCATCGACGAATGACGCCTCGATGTCAATCTGGGTGAACTCCGGTTGCCGGTCGGCCCTCAGGTCCTCATCCCTGAAACAGCGGGCGACCTGGAAGTACTTCTCGAAGCCTGCCACCATGAAAAGCTGCTTGTAGATCTGCGGCGACTGGGGAAGGGCATAAAACTGGCCGGGATACAACCTTGAGGGCACGAGATAGTCGCGTGCGCCCTCAGGTGTCGATTTCCCGAGCATCGGTGTTTCAAACTCATAATAGCCTTCGTTGAGAAGGGCGGTGCGGATGGCTTGCGTGATGTCATGGCGCATGATCATGTAACGTTGCATGACCGGACGCCGTAAATCGAGATAGCGGTAGCGCAGACGGACCTCTTCCAAGGCATCGGTCTGGTCGGCGATGATTAAAGGCGGGTTCGCAGCGGTGCTCAGGACGGTCAGTCCCGACACGTCGACCTCGATGTCGCCGGTAGGCAGATTCTTGTTTTTGCTTTCACGCTCGATGACCGTGCCTTCGATGGTGATCACGTATTCATTTTTGATTTTCAAGGCCGCTTCGTAATGCGGATTTTCAGGCTTGACGACCAGTTGCGTGATGCCATGGCGGTCACGCAGGTCGATGAAGACAAGCCCGCCGAGATTGCGGACCTTTTGAACCCAGCCTTTGAGCCGGACCTGTTGTCCGAGCTCGCTCAGGGTCAAGGCGTTGTTATGGTGGGTATGACTCATTGCTCTGCCCCCAGATGATCGACGAGGTAACGTTTGACTTGTTTGAGCAGGACTTCTTCCTGCACCTCGGTTTTCGTGTTCTTGATGCTGACGACGCCACGGCTCATCTCATCCTCACCCAGAATCACCAGGTACTTCGCACCCAGTTTCAAGGCTTGTTTGAGTTGACCTTTGAAAGCTTTCTTGGTGTAGTTCATGTCACAGACAAGGTCCGCACCACGCAGTTCATAAAGCAGTTTGGTCGCCAGTGTGCGGTCAGCCTCTTTAAAGACGATGACAAAGACATCAACAGTTTGTATGTCGGCGATGGTGACATGCTCGGCTTCCAAGGCCATAAGCAACCGTTCCATGCCAAACGCAAAACCGATGCCCCCCAGGTCGGGCCCGCCGAGTTCGGCGACCATCTGCTGGTAGCGTCCGCCGCCGCCAAGCACGTTTTGGGCACCAAAGCCTTCGATGTCGGCTTCGATTTCAAACACGGTATGGCTGTAGTAATCCAGACCACGGACCATCTTGTGGGCGATCTCATAGCTGATCTTGGCGGCATTCAAATGATCAAGAACCTGTTTGAAATACGCTTTTGAATCATCATTCAGGACATCAATCGTCTTCGGTGCGCTGGTCATGGCCGGATGCTTGGCATCCACCTTGCAATCGAGAATACGCAATGGATTCTTGACCAGACGTTGCCGGCAATCCTCGCACATCGTGTCCTGATGCGGGGTGAAGTGTGTTTTCAAGGCTTCCTGATAGGCAGTTCGGGATGATTCATCACCAAGCGTGTTCAAACGGACACGGACGCCTTTGAGTCCGAGTCTTTTGATGAAGTCATACGAAAGGATGATCATTTCCGCATCCAAAGCAGGATCAAGCGCACCGATGGCTTCGACCCCGAACTGATAAAACTCGCGGTATCGGCCCTTCTGCGGTCGCTCATAGCGGAAATGAGGTCCGATATAATAGACCTTTTCAAGTTCCTGACTGGCATACATCTTGTGTTCGACATAGCTTCTGATGACCCCGGCCGTTCCTTCAGGACGCAAAGTCAACCGTCGTTCACCGCGATCATCAAAATCATACGTTTCCTTGGTCACCATGTCCGATAACTCGGTCTGGCGGTGGAATACCTCGCTATATTCGATAATCGGTGTGCGGATCTCCCGCATGTTGTAAAGTCCGAGAATGGTTCTGATTTTGTTTTCAAGCGCTTGCCACAGATAGGATTCCCCGGGCAGGACGTCATAGGTTCCTTTCACGCGATGGATGGCCATGATACATCTCCTTTGTCATGTGATAGATCATCATCTCATCGTCGATGCGATGATGTTTTTTTTGCAGACTGAACGGTTCGCTTCCCAGATAGAGAAAACCGTTTTTTTCAATGACCCGCTGGCTGGCGGCATTGGCTTTCAAGTGTTTGACGATGATGACATCGTAACCCAGATGATCAAAACCGAGCGGGATCATCGCCTTGACAGCTTTGGTCATGATGCCCTGGTGCCAATAAGCACGGTGCAAGGCAAACCCGATCTCGGCACCGTTCCTACCTTCCATTTTACTATGAAAGTCGATGGTGCCGATCATTTTTGATGTTTTCACATCAATAATCGCATAACCGATCGGTAGTTGACGGCGCAAACGTTTGAAAAAGACATGTTTGATCGCCCACTTCGCCTCCTTGATGTCAGTGAAGGGGCCCCAGTTGAGAAAACGGGTCACCTCGGGATCGGATCCATAGTCATACATGTCGTTGACATCCTCTTTTCTCAAAGTCCTGAGCATGATGTCGTCAAGATGGACTTCCGGCATGCGTCGATATGCGTGTGTCATCTTTCCTCCAAATAAAAACGTCCCTAAAAAACGCTAAGGACGCAAGATCTTACGCGGTACCACCTTAGTTCTGGAGCATGCCCCAGCACTCAATTGTTCGAGTCATCTCCGAAGGTGCCACAACCCCGTCCCGCCGGCACTTTCACCTTTTGCCGTCGCTTGGTGCGTTCAGGTGGTTCTTCCTTCTTCACCGATGGATTTAATTGCCTGGCTATATCTTATCGCAAAAGACATCTTTTGTCAATTTGCAGTCACATCTCGATCCAGATGGTGACCGGTCCGTCATTGACCGCTTGAACGGCCATGCGGGCGGCAAAGACACCGCTTTCGACATGATGCCGCATCCTGAGTTGGCTGATGAAGGCATCGTAGAGCGCTTCGGCCTTGTCAGGAGACGCGGCCTGGGTGAACGATGGGCGGTTATTGCCTTTGGTGTCACCATAAAGCGTGAACTGCGAGACGGCCAGGATGGCCCCGTCGATGGCTTTCAGGTTGAGGTTCATCTTGCCTTGGTCGTCTTCGAACACACGAAGATTTGTGATCTTCTCAGCCATTTTGACGATGGTGGCGTCATCATCGTCATGATGGATGCCGACATAAAGGAGGTAACCTTTGCCGATCCGGGCGACCCGGGCACTTTCGACCGTGACTTCAGCGGTGCTGACACGTTGGACAAGGACTCTCATTTGAAATCCCTCTCGACACTGTAGATATCGGTGATCTTGCGGACATTGAGCATCAGGTTCTGCAACGCCGTATGATTGCCGACGGAGACCTTGATGCGGATGATCATCTCAAGATTGGCCGTCGTCCTGGCATTGACTTCGGCGATGGCGACCTGGGCGGCATTGATGGCGGCAACCACTTCTGAAAGCAAGGTCGGGCGGTTTGTACCGACGACCTTGAGCCAGGCCGGATACTTGCGGCTGATCTGATTTGCCCAGAAGACCTCGATCAAACGGTCTTCTTCGAGCTGTTTGATATTCGGGCAGAAATGGGCATGGATGACGATGCCGCTATGTTTGCTGACATAACCGATGATGGCATCACCCGGAATGGGCAGACAGCAGTTCGCCAGTTTGATCTGCGGGCTGGTAAGCCCTTCGATGACCACGCCGGTTTCACTATGGGTGGTCAGTTGCTTGCTGGCTTTTTCCATTTGCCGCTGCAGCATCGTTTCATGATCGGGTTCCGCACCGATGGCCTTGGCAACCACCGTCTTGGCACTGATCATGCCCTTGCCGACTTCGGCATGGAGATCCGCGACGGTGCTGATCGTGTGTTTTTCAAAATGTTTGCGGACAAAAGCGTCGTCAAGATGATATTCGGTCTTCTGTGCGACAAACTCACGGTCGACCAGTTCCTTGCCGAGCTGGACAAGCTGGTCGCGGTTAAGCCGGTTCAAGAAATTCTTGATTTTATGGCGGGCATGGGCGGACTTGACGATCTTGAGCCAGTCTTCGCTCGGTCCGACCGAATTCTTGTTGGTCTTGACGCTGACGATGTCACCGGTCTTGAGTTCGTAGTCGAGCGTCACAATCCGGTTGTTGACAAGCGCACCGACCATCTTGTGGCCGATGTCGGTATGGATGCGGTAGGCGAAATCGATCGGTGTCGCGCCTTTCGGCAGTTCAATGACCTCACCCTTGGGGGTGAAGACATAGACATTGGCATCCAGGATGTCGCCCTTGATGGTGTCGACAAACTCTTCGGCACCTTCATCCATGTCATCAGGGTCATCGCTCATCTTGAGCAGTTCACCGTACCATTTGAGTTTTTGGGCGATCTCAAACTGTTCTTTCTCCTTGGAATAGGTCTTGTGTTCCTTGTAAGCCCAATGAGCCGCGACACCGAATTCAGCGACCTCGTCCATCTCATTGGTGCGGATCTGCACTTCAAAAAGCGTGCCGTCATCTGACAGCAAGGTCGTATGCAAAGACTGGTACATGTTTGGTTTTGGGACCGCGATGTAGTCCTTGAAGCGACGCGGAATCGGCGTGAAGTTGGCGTGGATCAGGCCTAGTGCCTGATAACAGGACTCGATCTTGTCCACGATGATGCGGACCGCCAACAAATCGTATATATCTTCAAAGGCGCGGTTATCCCGCACCATTTTCTTGTAAATGCTGTAAATGTTTTTGATCCTGCCTCTGATCTCGAACTCTTCGAGTTTGCTTTCCTTGAAAAGCGTGGTGATGGTGCTGATGACTTTTTCAATCGATTTTTCGCGTTCGGTCCGTTTGGCCTGGATCATGTTTGAGACGCGGTAATACATGGGCGGATCGGTGTAACGGAGCGAACGGTCTTCCAGTTCGGCCTTGACCCGGAAGATTCCCAAGCGGTGCGCCAGGGGCGCATAAATCTCAAGCGTTTCCCGGGCGATCTTGTATTGTTTGTCAGGTGACATCGATTCCAAAGTCCTGACATTGTGCAGACGATCGGCGATCTTGATGATGACGACGCGGATGTCTTTGGCCATGGCCAGGAGCATCTTCTGTTGATTGTCAGCCTGTGAGGCGGTCGTGGTGAAGGACAACTTACCGATCTTGGTGACGCCGTCGACGAGATGGGCGATGTCACTGCCGAATTGCTTGTCGACATCCTTGACCGTCATATCCGTATCTTCGACCGTGTCATGCAGGAGGGCGGCGATCAACGTGGCCGGTCCGGCACTGAGCTCCGCCAGGATCTTGGCGACCGCCACCGGATGGGTGATATATGGATCGCCGCTTTTACGAATTTGGCCCTGATGCTTTTCCTTAGCCAAAAAATAAGCCTTTTCAATCAGCTTGACGTCAGCAGTTTTTTGAATGTAGGTGCCAAAGGCTTCGGCTAATGACTGATAGAGCGCATCATCGGACACTGGGTCACATCCCTTCAGTAAGTAATCAGGGTCAGGATATCATGGCCGGTCAGCTTATCGCGGCCTTTCAAATCTGCCAGTTCAATCAAAAAGGCGAGTCCGACGACTTCACCGCCGAGTTTCTCGACCAGTTCGATGGTCGCGACCATCGTCCCGCCGGTGGCGAGCAGATCGTCGACGATCAACACTTTATCGCCCGGTTTGACGGCATCGGCATGCAGACACAGTTCATTTGATCCATATTCGAGTTCATACGAAACCTTGACGGCCGGACGTGGCAGCTTATTAGGTTTGCGCACGGGCGCGAAACCGATGCCCAGGTTGGTGGCCACGGGACAACCGAAGATGAATCCGCGGGCTTCCGGGCCGACAATCAGGGTCGCTTCCTTGTCACGTGCATACTGGGTGAATGCTTCTGCGGCATGACGATACGCATTGCCGTCTAGCATCAATGGCGTGATGTCACGGAAAAGGATGCCCTCTTTGGGAAAATCAGGTATTGCGGCGATGTAATCCTTGAGATTCATGTTTTTCCTCCGATATGAGATGTATGATAGAAACAAAATAGCTTCGTTCTACCGTCTTATTTTATCTTATTCAACGCCATTTTACAAGTCAAAGAACGCTTCCATCATGGTATAATTGACCTGGGTGATATCATGAAGCCACTTGCTTACCGCATGCGGCCCGAAAATTTCAGCGAAGTCTATGGACAAGACCACCTCGTCGGCAAGGACGGCGTGTTGGTCGCCATGCTCAACAAAGGCAAGTTGCTTTCTTTTATTCTGCATGGTCCGCCGGGGACCGGCAAGACCACGATCGCCAAGCTTTTTGCCGGACAGTCCGGACTTGACCATTACGTCTTCAATGCGTCGACTGATAACAAGGCAAGACTCAAGGACATCCTTGACACGACCGCTTATCACGATATTTTGATCGTCATCGATGAAATCCACCGCATGAAGACGGACGTGCAGGACTATCTGTTGCCTTTCATGGAAAACGGCAAGGCGACCGTCATCGGTCTGACCGCGCTGAATCCTTATCAAAACATCAACATGGCCATCCGCTCCAGATGCCATTTGTACGAAGTCAAGAAACTGGACGGGCCGGCGATCGAACAGGCGGTAATGCGCGGTCTCAAGGATCTTGATGTCGACATCAGGATCGACAAGCAGGCATTGGCCGCCATCGTCCGTTACAGCAACCACGAAGTCAGGACCGCCTTGAATCTTTTGGAAGCCGCCTCGCTCGTGCTTGAGGACGGCGCGACCATGACTGCCAAACACGTCTACCGGGTGGCCGGCAAGGTCAGTCATGACCTCGACGACCATGAGGACCATTTTTATGATTTGCTCAGTGCCTTGCAAAAATCAATCCGTGGCTCGGATGTCGATGCCGCGCTTCACTATCTGGCCCGACTGTTGACCTTGGGTGACCTGCAAGCCATCATCAGAAGGCTTTTAGTCATTGCGTATGAGGACATCGGACTGGCCAATCCGTTGATGGGCGGCAAGGTGCTCTCGGCCGCGGATGCGGCCATCAGGGTCGGTCTGCCTGAAGCACGCATCATCTTGGGCACGGTCGTCATCGACATGGCGCTCTCTCCTAAATCAAACACCGCTTACCTGGCCATTGATTCCGCCCTGTCCGATTATGACCAAAACGACACCGGTTCGGTCCCTGACCAGGCGAATAACCGCAAGATCCGGGTCAACCCGGACATTTACCACTATCCGCACAATGACAAGGATTCGGTCAACACACAGACATACCTGCCCGAACCGATCAAGAACCGGACTTATTATCTGCCCAAGGAAGAATCGGGGTATGAGAAAGCCTTGGCCGAGCGTTTGAAAATGATTGACAAACTCAAAAACAAGAAACGTTGAAACAAAAAAACCGCTCAAATTGAGCGGTTTTTCTTCATCATTCAGTGTGTCAGTCATCCTCTCGACCAGTCATCTGGTCGACCTTGGCCTGCAAGGCCGGAAGGTTGGCGGCGATGGCCGCGGTCACGGACTCACCGGGATTGTTGATGATCATGCCGAAGAGGTTACCGACACCATCAGTTACCTCTGTTCCCCAGACGACCTGATAGACAAATGATTTCTCAAAATAACCCATGCGTGATCCACTGACATATGCACGGAGTGACGTCCTGTCATCCATGTGGTCGCGCATCGTGTCGGTATAACGCAGGTCTTGGACTTCGTCATCACCCCATGGGAACATATTCGAGAAGAACTGAACGTATTGCTCAGCTTCGGCATCGGTGGCGTCACCACGCAACACCCAAAGGTTGCCGACCGTGATGGGCAGACGATATTCCGCTTCGAAATCAACAATATCCGGTCCGACCGGGAATGGAACCATGCCAAGCGGAAACTGGACGGCAGCACCTGGTTTCAATAATTGCGGATCGCCGGAAATCCAGTCGGCACCGAAATAGAAGACCATCTCGCCGCTGGTGAACCTGACACGGGTGGCGGTGTCATCATCGCCATAAAAGACATAGCCGCGTTCATTGAGTTCTTGGGCGAACTCGAGCGCATTGTAAACGCGCGGGTCTTCGAGAGCGAACATGTCAGTGTCCGGATCGATGACCTTGCCGCCGTTGGCGCCGATCAGATATGAGCCGAGGTTATAACTGTTAATGCCGAAAATCTCGATGTTGGACGGGGCGTTTTCCTTGATGCTCGAAGCGATATTCATCAACGCGCTCCAGTTCCATTCACCGTCTTCCCAAAGTTCGGCTGGATTGGTTTGCGAATATTCTTCGATTAAGTCAAGATTCACGTAAATGCCCATGTTGACATTGATCCGTTCATTCCAGACGCCATATACTTCGCCTTTCCAAGTGCCGAACTGCTTGTTGATGTCAAAGTAGAAATCAGGCAAATGATCCATGTATTCAGTAATCGGACGGATGGCGCCCGCTTCTGCCAGGATGCCCAGGTAGTGTGAATTGATGTTGAACCAGTCGGCCTGGAAACTACCGGTCAGGTATTGCTGGATGATTTCGTTGTAATGATTGAGTGCATTGGCGTAGGTATACCATTTGATGGTGGCATCGTGCTCGGTTTCCGCCCGGGTGAAACAGGTGCGTTTCATGTCGTTGAGTTCGCTTGGTTTGGCGGTGAACCAGAACGGATCAAGGAAGTTACGCATCCAGGTGCCAAAGCGGACATCGATACCCCCAAGATCGAAGTTGATCTGCCCTGCCGGGAAGTTGGGATCACAGTTGCCGAAAAGATCGAGCGGTTCGATGATCCGGATGACGATGTCATATTCGGTCGTCTGGCCAACCGAGTTGGTATAACTGTATGTCACACGGAACGTGCCGATGACATTCATGTTGACCCGGCTGAGGTCAATCATGTCGGTCGTGACCGTCACTACACCATCGATGTCATCGACAATCGTCACATACGTCGTGAAATCAGGCACGTCATCGCCTTGGATGAACTCTTTTTGAATGCCGGCGATTTCAGTAATCACCGGTGAGGGTAGGACATCATCATCGCCATTGTCATCGCGACAGGCAATTAACACCGATAACAATCCGATCAGGACCAGTAACATGTAAAGTTTTTTCATTGGTTTCTCCTCCGTTGGTTTCAGTCATTGTTTAAACGCGGTTGTCTATATAAGTATTATACAACAAAAGACAGTACGCTTGCAAGTATCATTTGATGATTTTCAGGCATGACAAGTCATCAGCACCTGCAAAGGTTCAGCGACTTCGCCAATAAAGCAGTTCCTTGAACAAGTCGAATGTCCATCTGACTTCCTGTTCAACTGCTGAATAGACGCGGTGATGATAAATGGCAGTGTCCGAATGGGCGGTGTTAAACCCATCACCAAGCGCTCTGACCGCGATGACATGTTGGCCCGGCGGAAGATTGAGCGTTGCCAGATTGAAACGGTTCAAGGAGAGCGTATAAGTCCGCCCGTCGACCGTAAAGGCATAACTGTCATGCGGATCATCTGTGTCCCATGTCAGAATGCCGGCGGCACTCAAGGCGAAACCGGCAGGCAATGGCAGTTTCAAAGGGCCCTCGTAGACATAGTCAAAGGTCTCTGACCATGGTCCGTCGCCATGATAAAGGCCATCACCACGGGCCCGTACTTGAATGGGATACACACCCGGTTCAGAAATGAGTGACGCCAGATTCAATAGTGTGGACGTCGTAAACCGCTGCTCATGACCGATTTGCACTTCATAGTCTTGGCGATCTGCGACAGTCTGCCAGGTGAGCAGACCATTGTTGACAGCAAGCCCCTCGACCATCGGCAACGGTTGTGAGTAATCCGGCAGGGGATGTGGCGTTCGGTCCACGGGATGGATCCTTACAGCCAGCAACAGGCTGTTGGTGACCTGTCTCGGTGTACCGCTGGGTTGATTGGCGATTGTGAAATCATCGTCGTCACGCAAAACCATGGTGGTGGAACCCCCGCCATCCAGATTATACGCCAGCACCGCCCCATGAGCGATCATCAAATCGGCGAGATCATAAAGATTGATCCCGTCGGAATAACCAGGTTGCCTTCCATCGACGGTAACCA
This sequence comes from Acholeplasmataceae bacterium, assembly GCA_007692425.1. Classification (GTDB taxonomy): domain Bacteria; phylum Bacillota_I; class Bacilli_A; order Acholeplasmatales; family Acholeplasmataceae; genus RECG01. Next base: position 32,932 of record RECG01000020.1, read on the forward strand.
TGAAGACACTGTTGTCGGCTTTGACACCAATGGCGGTACGCGGATGGCGGAAGGTCGGATCGATGCCGCCGATGATGGCAGGCTTTTCACCGTTTTCAACCAAAAGGCCGTAGGTGCCGGCCGCCCAACGGACATCTTCGAAATCACCTGATATCCTGGCTTGGACAATGATTTCATCACCAGGCTCGACCAGGTTTTGCAAATAGATGCTGTTCGAGACGACCACCATCTGGCCGGCTGCGACGGTTCTTCTTTCCAAGGCGTTGGCAATCGTGACCTCGCCATGCACATAGAGTTTGGGAAAGCCACCCTTGCGTTCAATCACCTCGGTCACATACTTTGATGCCATGGGAGGGAGATCGCCCGAATATTGATCGGTGTACACATAAAGTTCATAGGGATGGCTCACATATGGGACATTGACACCCTTGACGGGCATACGCAAGCGCTCACGGCCGTTGGCATCGGTGACAATCACCTCAAGCGATTCAAAGTTCGGTTTGCCATGGGCGACGCTTTGGTCGTCACGAAAACCGATGACTGACCTGTTGGCATAACCGATACCTTGGGAAACGATGTGTCCGTTGCGGATATAGGCTTCCTGCGGCACACCCCATCCTTCGAAGAAATCAGCGTTCACACCACCGATGACCAGATACTCGTCACCGAAATCCGCCTGGCTTTTCTGGGCATGACGGACCACGGTGGCAGGACGATAACCGGTGCTGGTGTAATCATCACCGGTGATGATTGCAAAGTCATCACTTTGGAAATCCGCCTCAAGCACATGATACACCTGTCGCACGGTCGTGCTGCCGACCTGGAGCTGGCGTGCGGTGCGGGTATGGGCGGCACCATGAATCATGGTGGTTTCCGTCTCGATGATTGTCACAGAAGCCCATGTCGGATGGGCCAGGACCATCATGGCCGAGATGGTGATCAGAATGACAACGATGATACGTTTCAGGATGTGCATGTGGTTTCCTCCTTGATCATGTGTGGCAACTTCATGAAAGCTTTCTCGTCACCGGGTGTCACATACGGTCGCGTTCCGAAACGGTCGATATCCTGAAGGCCGTACAAATATAGACCGGCGTTAATCCGTCCGCCTTGTTTGACAAACGCGATGACATCACGTTCAAGCGAACTGCGCGGTTCATGCTTGTCAAGGTCAGGCGATGCGTGTTGGAACACGAAGGTAAAAAGACTTTCCTGACCCGGTGTCGCCGGCAGGACATAACCCTGCCTCGCGATGTTGAGGATGTTGCTCGTCGGCTTACGGATGAACCATGGCAACTGGGGTGAATAGAGCCAGGAGACACACCAGAAGGCCTGGTAGTCATATTCGGGATAATGGGTGTTGAAGAAAGTCTTGGCGAGGTTGAACGCTTGTTTGATGTCATCAACGCCATAAGCTGATTTCGAGGGAATGTGGAAGTCAATGACAGGGTCGTCTTTCCTGATGACAAGCTGCCAATGCTTGAGATCAAGGGTCGTGGTCTCTTTTTCTATGGAGCCACAAGGATTGACCCTATGTCCCTTACAGCGCCGCTCATCACATGTCAAGGTGGTCGTGAAGGCTGGTTGCGAAACACCGTTGATACCATCGAACTGGCCATCGGTCCGGACGGTGACACCGGCTTCCGCGATTGCACACAATGCCTGGTTTTGACGATGTCGGTAGAGCCGGAAGCGGTCGGTGAAAACATGATGCATGAATTGCAGACAGCCGAGTTTGATCAAACCGAGCGAAGCGAGATACGTGCACCAGCCAAAGTTTTCGACACCGACCGTCCCATGCTTGTCATGATGCTGCTTGATGTAACCCTTGAGATGTCCAAGGTTGAAATCGGCATGGACGGGATCGATGCCTTTTGCACGGTGTGTCTCAAGACTGGCGGGGACCAAGGCCAACAAGGCCATGAGTGCAAAGGCGGATGACTCGACATCACCTTGTTTGAGCAACGGTGCGCCTTTCACCAGCCAATGCGAGGGATGGGCTACGCCGATGATCACATGGCGTAAGAACTTGATGAGGGCATGGATGGTGGGTTGTCGCAGGATGGCATCACGCGCGTCGAGCAACACCCGCCGGTGGCGAGCATCAAGTTCCAGTCGGTCCATGACATCTTCCAAGGCGGCCAATGTCATGAAAGGGGAATCGTCCTGGATGGACAGATATGATGGGACATGGTCTTCTGCTTTTTTATCGAAACATGATGTTTCAAGACATGAAAGCATGTCATCAAAGAATGCGTTCACCTGGCACCTCTAATTGTCTATACAATATACTTTATTTATACCTTTTTTCTGGTCGATTTGCAAGTGATGTCGTCATCCTTTATCATACGATAAAGAAAACGGACCATGAATGAAGGCCCGTTTTCTTGTCGTTGATTTAACGTACGGCATGCTGGATGAAGCGGTACTGGTCGGCACGGTAATAGGATTTCACATACTCGAAAGGATAACCCCGGTCAAGAAAGGTGTTGCGGGTCATATACAAGACGGGGGCGTGACGTTGGATGTCCAGCAATTCAGCAACGTTTTGATTTGCACTTTTGGCCTCAACCGTCTGGATGCAGTAACTGATCTTGATGTTGAGTTCGTGCTCGACATAATCATAAAAGGATGATGCCATGATTTTCGGTTCAATGTTCTTGAAAAGCCTTTTGGGAATGAACAGTTTCTCAAACAGGACAGGAATGCCGTCGCCGTAACGGATGCGCTCAATCAGAAAGACTTCTTCGTTTTTCTTGAGAAACAGCTTCTCGCTGACTTCATCATCGGCCTTGACGACTTCAAAGGAGATCAGCCGGTTGCTGACCTTGCGGTTCATACGACGCATCTCTTCGGTAAAGCCGAGCAAACCCTGGATTTTCTTCTCGATTTTCAAGTTATGGACGAACGTCCCCTTGCCCTTATGTCGATAGAGATAGCCTTCATTGACAAGGTTGTTCAGCGCCTGACGTACCGTCATGCGCGAGACCGAATAGATCTCTTTTAGTTCGTTTTCACTGTGAATCATGTCACCATGGTTCAATTCGCCCTTCATGATTTTTTCTTTGATGTCGTGTTCGATGACTTGGTAGACGGGGGTTTTCACAATATCACTTCCCATGTATTTATGTAGAACTTGTCTATATTATATGCGATTTATAATGATTATACAAGTTTATGACAATAAAACATGCCTTTTCTAAAAAGAGCATGGTCAAGACATTTTTTTCTTGTATAGATAACTAAAAAGTTGTATAATGGAATTAAGATCGATCACGATGAAACGGATGAGATGATGTGCGTAAGATGATGAACATCTACATATTTGAAGACAGTCAGACCTTGTATGAGGAGGCCGCCAGGCAAGTCATCAGCCTGGTGCGTCAAAAACCGGACGCTGTGCTTGGCCTTGCCACCGGCATCTCACCGTTGGGTCTTTATCGTGTCCTGATCGATGATCATCAAAAAAATCGGACCAGTTATCAGCATGTCACGACCTATAATCTCGACGAATATCTCGGTCTGGCGCCCGATCATCCCCAAAGTTATCGGCATTACATGCACGAGCATTTGTTCACACACATCGACATCAACTCCGACCATACCCATATTCCGCATGGCGATACTGACAATCCGCCACGTGAATGTAGGCGTTACAATGAGTTATTGACCGGCACCACCCTCGATTTGCAGGTGCTTGGCATCGGTTCGAACGGACACATCGGTTTCAATGAACCGGGAACCCCTTTTGATTTGGAGACGCATGTCATCGCCCTGGATGAAAAAACCCGTCAAGACAATGCCGTCTTCTTCGCTCAGATTGATGATGTGCCGACGCACGCCATCACCATGGGGATCGCCAACATCATGCGTGCCAGGACCATCGTCTTGGTCGCCATAGGCGCTAAAAAAGCGCAAGCTGTCAAACAGATGATTCAAGGAGCGGTCGACAACAGTTGTCCGGCTTCGGTTTTGCAAACGCATCGTGATGTACACCTATATCTTGATATCGAGGCGGCAAAACATTTGTCGTAATGCATTTTTTCCTTCTTTTGCAAAAACAGCGGTTGGCTCAACCGCTGTTTTTGTGTGTGATTGTCAATGTCATGACCGCTTTTGGCGGTAAGACAATGGTTGTTGTGGCAGGGCGGACAAATCCGCCTCTCATGTCTGTTTCAGCCACGGAAGTGATGTCGAGGTCGCTTGCCAGCCGGCAAGTCCTTTTTCCTTGTGTGGGGTTGTAAAGCCGGACTTCGATGACATCGGCCTTGAGATGACGTAGCGATGTCAGGGTGACGGCCTCATCATCGAGGGCGATCAAGGAAGGCCGTGCCGATCCGGCATCACCGGAAACAAACACCGGCGGATATCGGAAATATTCGGCGACCCGAAGGCTCGAGATGACATCGCCCGTGACACCGAAGCCATAATCAAAAGCCATTTGACGCAGACATTGCGCCTCTGGTGTCGGCATCGACGGCCCGGCACCACCACCCCTGCTGGGAATGTCGTCACGGGAGAGGTAGCCGACGCTGCGGACCATGGTCAGATGGACGCTGGTTTGCTTTTCTTCTGTTTTTGTCTGATATTCCTGCAGGCCGCGGTGCATGATGACCAGGCCGCCTGACTGGTCGGCGGCATGAATGAAGGAAAGGCTGGGATCGACGACAACCGGTACTTCTTTGCCTTTTTCTGCCACGAATGATTCCTGGCGTCCCGCCTGTCTTTCCACTAGATCATACGCACTGTCAGAGAAGGTCGTCTCAAGCAGTCTGTGGGTCGGGAAGACCACGACCAGACGATGATCGCGCGCTTTTTGGTCGACGATGGCTCGTACCCGTGCTTGTCTCGCATCAGCGGTCAATGTCACCGTGACATCGACTTTGGTGCTCACTTTTTTTGCCAAGGGGCGCGTCATGGTTTCATCCAAGCCGGCCGGCTGTTCGAGCACGAGTCGGTATGTCATGATGCTGATCAATCCGCTTTGCCGGACATCCGGACTGCCTTGAAGACCAGCGATGCTGAGGAGGTCATCGGCTGGTTTGGCATAATTATAGGTATCGCCGGCATCCATGGTGGATTGCAGCCGGTTGAGACCTCGATATGTTTGATGGTTGGCTTTGTCTTCAAGCGTCAGCGTGCCGTCTTGCTCAAGTGTGATGCGCACATGGGCGTTTTCAATGACCGAGGCCTTCGCTTTGATCATGTCCTGGTGACGACCTTTGACCACGGCAAAACGGGTCAGCCCTGTCGCTTTCAAATGAGCGCTCTTGAAGGCGACATCAAGTTCATGTCCATGCCTGAAACCTGGAGGCGCATCAAGCGGTGATGCGAAGGCACGTGCTTTTCGCGACCTGATCAAAACGGTCTCGCAAAGGTTGCCTCGTTCATCTTCCAAGGCAAATCCATCCTGCCATGAGTAAGCGTCATTGAGAAACAATGTCGCCTCGACCACGCCCTCATGAGGACGTGGCAAGGGTTGGAACAACATGAAACGACGGTCATCATCATGAATCGGACGACCTGAAGGTTGATAAACTGTCATGGCTTTCCAACCGGCATCCGCCGACGTGCCTGTCAACAGGGCGTCTATTTTTTGACGGGCTTTTTGCGCACGCATCTCGTTTTCCTGATGGACCGCATCGATGCTGCAGCCGCAAATGCTGTCATGCGGCTGGTTTTGCAAAATGTCTTCCCAAATCGAATCGACATAAGTCAACGGTGCATCTTGACGGCCGAGATAGGCTAATGCCACGAGCGGTTCCGCCACCCGTGTCATGACATCCTCAAGCGTCTGGTTGAGCACCTTGAGATAACTGCGTGTCGACCACACATTGGGCAAGATGTAACTGTTGGTGTTTTGACGCAGTTCGCCTTTGAGCACGGCCAGGTCCTGTCCGACTGTCTTGGCGGCAATGATTTTTGCATAACCGGTAAAGTCGTTGACTTTGACCGGATGGCCGAGGAATGTCCTTAAGGCTTGTAGCCGTTCGCCGATGTCATCGGCAACCGGCATGAGATGATCGCCGCCCGCTGTCAGCAACATGTCATCCGTGACGGCTTTCGCTTTGATGCCTTCAAGATAGGTAGACACCTTTTCCAGATAATCGGGTTCATTGAGGATGTGCTGATAATAACCCGCACTTAAAAAAATCGTCAACAGGCGGCTGCCATCGGCGCCTTCCCAGGCAAAAGCGTGCTTGTCAAGATCGACACCGCGCCACATCATCGCCTTGTCAATGCCGAAACCCTTGAGGATCTGCGGCATCTGGCTGACATGGCCGAAGGTGTCGGGCAAATAACCGAACACCTGCGAGCCACCATGTCTTTGACAAGCCTTGTGTCCCAGTTCGAGATTGCGGATGATGCTTTCACCTTGGACCAGAAATTCGTCCATGGCAATATACCATGGTCCGATGACAAGACGGCCGGAGGCGATCAAGGCCGCCACCCGCTTTTGCCATGCAGACCCGGCGACTTCAAGATAATCGTCAAGCGGCAAGGTCTGACCGTCTAAGACAAAACAGGCGATTTCATCCTGTTCAAGCGCCTCGATGATCCGGACCATCACCTTCATCAGACGATGACGGTAGGTTTCAAAAGCCTCATACCACTCACGGTCCCAATGGGTGTGAAACACGATATGCAAAGTCGGTTTATCCATAATCCCTCCTAAATGACATGAACCTTGTCGGCCGGCCATGATCGTTCGATACCGGCTTGGTCGAGATGTGCCTGGAAACGGGCCAACCAAGCCGGATCGGCCTGGATGACGCGTGGTGACACCTGCCATTCGATGGCTTTGGCGGCGAGATGGCCTGCCACCTCGCCAATGTTCCATTCGACCGGATGAAGTCGGAAACAACCATTGGTCAGATGAGTCGTGCCGATGTTTTTACATGCAGGCAACACGTTTTCCTTTTGGACGGGGATAAAGGCGCCAAGCGGAATTTCAAAAGGCCAGCTACGGGCGAAAAAGAAACGGTTGGTGACGGTTGTCATATGCAGGTCGATGTGATAACAACCAATTCCGACACTATCAAGATGACGTGGCAGATGGTCAATCAGATCGGCATTGATGTCGTGCTCGGTGATACGTTTGACAGCCTTGATGCGTCGCGATTCACGGATATAGGGGGCCATGGCAAGGCCATCATCGGTCCCCAGCATGTCAGGGCGGAGATGAACGCCTGGATACCCTTTTCCACCATCGGGACGTGGCGCTTCATGCTGCAGCCAGTAAATCAAAGAACGTGTCAGTTCACGGGCCTGCTCCTTGTGATGGTCATCGCGTGCGGTGCCATAGATGTTGCCGAATATATAGTCGTTCTGGGGCCAGTTGATGAGCGTCACCTCATGATCAAAGACGCCGGGCTCGAAATCACGGGGATCGATGATGCGCCGATAAGACCAGAGGGGAAAACGTCCGGCACCTTCGTCATCGAACATGCCGAACCGCTTGGTCTTGCCCGTGCTTGAATCCGGTCCGTACCAACTGAGAACATGGGTGTCGTCACACGGCCATATGGCCGATTTGAAAAAATCGTAAGCGTCCGGTTTCCTGATCGGTCGTGGATGAAGGGGGGCATAACCGACCGCCGCCACCCATGTGACCGGCTGCATGTCGTCAGGCAAAGCCTGGTCCAATGCGTTCGGCTCACCGGTATCCGCTTGACTTTCAGCACCCGTGACAAAAGCCGTGCCGGTCAATGGCAACAGCTCACCGGTGTCGGTGGCATCCAGAAAATAAGTGCCGGTCACGGTCAATGTCTTTTGATCGCCGATTGATGCCAATGTCAGTTCTGACACCTGCTTCTCATCATGACGGGCGCTGACCACGTGATGTTGTCTCAATATCGTCAAGCGACCTGATTTGACAAAAGGTTCGAGCATGTGTTCAAGCACCTGAAGCATGATGGTCGGCGGTACGGAAAGACGGCTGACCGAAGCGTGACCCGGATTCCAGTGCGCAAGCCCGTGGACATGGGGCTTGACCGGGTAGCGTGTCTTCATCGTCTGCCTGACGGCATCCCGGAATGCACGATATGTGGCTGTGCAACCAAAAGACTCGATGAACGGATGCTCATCGGGCGGAACGGCCTGGCTCGTCAGCTGGCCGCCGATCCAGGCGGTCTCTTCGGTCAGCAGGACACGCAGGCCATGCGAGGCGGCCGCGCGGGCGGCCATCACGCCGCCGATGCTGCCACCAATGATTACGACATCAACATGCATCTCATGTCTCCTCTTCGGGCAAATCCCAATGATTGGGACGGATTTTCGGGTGAACCGGTCCTTCAACCAGGCCGAGCCTGATGCAAAGTTTCATGATGATGTTGGAGCCAAGGGCGTGCTTTTCAGCCTTGAGCGAAACAACATCGGCGTCACCGGCCGTGCCTGATCTGATCTTGTGAAATAATCTTGCATCACGATCGAAACGGTCAAACCATGGTCTTGTCTGTTCCAGAAAGGCCTGATCGAAAGCAGAGGTCTTGAGACGGTCAAAGGCAAGCTTGGTCTCGGTGAAATATTGTTCCAAGCGGTCCATGTCAAGCGCATCGACGGCATCATCGGCCGCCGTTTTGTCATAGCTGATCAAGGAGGGCCTGTTTTCAGTGGCGAACACGTTGAGATCATCAAAAAGGTCCTGACGATCACCCAGCAAAAACTTCAAGGCGTTGGCATGGGCGTGTTCCGGGTCGTACCGGGACGCATCCCACATGTAGGCGGCCATCGTGTGGATGGCGATTTTCGAAGGATGCCATTCAACCATCGGATTGGAGACCATGCCGAGGTGGCTCAGACCAAGTTTGGGACCACGGTTGCGCAAGGGACCCAAAAACAACCGGTACGGTTCAACGTCGTTGACCGGATAGTTGTCCCAAAGGACCAGAGGACGTCCAAACCATTGTCGGGCATTGAACCCGTCGTGGTCCGGGATATATTCGGCAATCGTGCTGTAACCGGTCCAAAAGACCGCGATGTCATCATCAAGATGTTCGCGCAGATCCTGGCGGTAGGGCGTATCCCAGTTTTGCCAGTATTCGGTCGGACACATCACGAGATGATGGTCCAAGACCGTCTGGTCCAGATGGCGATGCAGTTGGTTGCTGACATGGGCGTGGGCAAGACCGGGACGTTTGAACAATCGCTGGCTCTCCGTATCGAGGGCATAATCGATATCATCAAGCAACAGGGCGAAATGACGGACACCATGTTGCACCAACGAATCGATTTTCGCATGTAACATCTTCTCATCGGATTGATTGGCATAATCAAAGTCCTTGCCCGGACTGATGCAAAAATAGAAATCGACTTGGTGCGTCTGGGCGGCCTGCACCAGTTCGAGCAGACGGGCAAGGGCGTCTTTAGGATAAGGTTCTCGCCAACGGTCACGATGCCAAGGATCATCCTTGGGGGCGTAGAAATAGGCATTTAAGCGCATCTTTTGACTGAATATCATGACATCAAGCCGGTCTTCATGAGACCAGGGAGGACCATAAAATCCTTCAATAATGCCACGAATGGCGAAATCAGGTATGTTTTCATAAAGTCCGGTGGTCAGACAAGGTGACATCGACTCAAGCAGTTCGAAAGCATAGTCAAGTCCGCGCTCATGTTCGTGGACGATGTCGATGCGATGATGTTTCGAAATGGTCAGTCGAAATCCGTCACCAAGGCCTTTCACTTGTTTGATGGTGACAGCCACATCCGGTTTGGCGGTGATGCGACGTTGCGGGCGATCGACATCCAGGCTTTCCAGTTCGAGTGTGTCACCAACCGTGTATAACGTTTTATATAACATGAACGCACGCTCCTTATCCAATCGGTTTGAACACGGTATTGACCAACACATCCTGGTCGTGTTCGTGTCCGGGTGATGTCCCCATGAAATGGCGGACAAGATGATTTTGTGTGGCAAACAGGACCACGCCTTGTACACACGTTTGCCTGACGGCTTCGACCTGGGCGATGACGTGTTCGACGCCGAGGCCGAGATACCCGGGTGCGAGACCGGCATAGAGTGCACACCTTTCCTGGTTGATCTGGCACATTTGCCGGATTTCAGAGGCAACGCGGTCGACATCCTGATCATAAGCCATGGGCACGAGAATGTCAATCCAGCCCCGTTTAATCCAGGTCTGCCAGTCCTGGCATTTGACATCAAGTGCATGGGCCGGATTACCAAAAACAGCGGTCGAGATGCGAATCCGTTTCCGGTAACGTGTGGTCAATCTTTCGACAAAGCCATTGATCTGACGGATCTTGAAACGGTGCCAATCCTGGCGGCAGGCTTTACTTTGGAGTACAAGCACCCGCACATCACCATGATAGCCATATTCAAGTTTGAAACGGTTTTCCGCGACATGGGTGAAACCGTGGTCATCATGATAATCCGGCATCTCCGTTCGATAAGCCACGGGATAACGGATGTAGTCGAGGTGGAGACTCGCCAATCCTTCAAGGTCGACCATGGCGTCATAAAGTCGTTCAAGGTGGTCAAGCACCTGGGTATTGGCAGGGTCAAGAAAGACATAATCAGCTTCGTGTTTTTGTCGGGTGCTACCGTCATGATTGACCAGCACCCAATCTTGACGGTCTTTGAGAAAGGGAACGGGGTTGTCTTTGTGATGAATGCCGATAAAGAAATTTTCGACCCAAGCATGAACATCAATGCCTGATTTGGCCCCCTCTTCGATGAATGCCTTGAGCAAATGTCGGCCATAAGGACCATAATGACCGACAAAATCGTGTGGCGGCAGCACCGCATCAGGATGCGGGAAGATCAGACGTCCGCCAAACCACGTTTCGACAAACAACTGGTTCATGTTCAACCGTTTGAGCTCGGCAAGCGTCGCCCTGACCTGGTCAAGATCGGTTTCATGGGGGCGATGCCAAAAGCCGCGCGCTTCACGCGGAAGGCCTGCAAGGTGGTCAGTCACGACGCATCCACCATAACAAAAATGCCTTGAGGTCTTCACGGGCCATCTGATAGATGGTGCTTTCCGCTTCCGTCATCTGTCTCGTCACGGTGTGCAGATATGGTTCCGAGTAACTTGAACTCAAGATGGCGCCGTTGTTGCCACGGGCCCTGACCGTGATGACATATTGACCGGGTGGAAGATTGTAAGGTGCCAGATCGAACATCGCTTCATTGACAATGAATTCAGTCTGATTGATGATGATTTCATATTCAACCGCCATCGGTACCGGGTCAAAAAAGACTTTGTTGTTTTCAACGCGGACGTTGGCAGGTGTGATTAATTGAATGGCGGAAACCACGTGTCCAACCGATTCGGATAATGCGGAATCGAGATAGAAATAACCGTCGCCGACGGCACGAAGGCGGAAGCTGTAACTGCCAATCTTCAAGCTGAGCAGGTCAAACGATGTCCCCTGGATATTCAACGTGACAGTCTCGTCGCCCAGGGTCGCGACCAGCTGGTAACGCAAGGCGTGGGCGACACCGTCCCATTGCAGGACATCCCCTTCGATCCGCAAATTTGCAGGCGCGGTCAGTTCCACCCCTTCATCAAATGTGTCAGGATCAGGATTGACGGTCAGGTCAATCGCGTCATCAAGACCGATACGTTCCAATTTGATGTCAAGAATACGGCTCAAATAAGCGATATCCTCGTTTATTCTCAGACTGGCGGGAATGTTGGCGTATGTCGCACCGCTCAAGGTGCGGATGTCAGCGATGAGTGCTTCAAGAGCTGTGTCGCTGTCATGTGGCAGACTGCTCAGGCGATTGAACTCGGCAGCCAAAGCCGCATATTGTCCGGCGGTCATCGCACCACGTGCAACATAAATCCTTTCCGCCTTGTCCAGCATGTCATCGAACATGGCATCAATCACGATGTCGACCGGTGCGTGTGGCAAGACAGCCGGCTTACGATAGACACCGTCGGTCAGGACGCGTTGCACCTCAAGCGCATACGCACCCTTGTTGATCGGTTGGTAATCATTACGATACAACATGTAAAACTGGGATGCGAACATGGCGGTGCCCTGTGCCCGGTTGGCCAGCGATGCCTGGACCTGGGTGGTATTGTAGTGGGCATTGAAACCCATGTAGGTCGGTGCCAGACCCGCATAACTGAAGGCATTCAAGCCGACCAGCTGGGTCAGACGGTCGACTTCGCTACCGACGGTCAGTGAGGACTGATAATAAGACATCGGCATGATGATATCGATGTAACCGTCCTGGATCCAACTGTTCCAATCCTGCATCTTCTCATCAATCGCGTTTTGGACATTGCCGAAAATGGCGGTCGACAAGACCACTTCCGGATTGACATTCTTGACCGTATGATAAACACCGGCGACAAAACGGCTGATGACGCCGGTCTTGTATTGTTTCCATAAGTTGGCGATGGTGGCGTTTTCCACCACGAGCGTGCGAAGATCACCGGTCAGACCGTGGATGAACTTGAATTCCGCTTCAGCGAAATCAGAGTAGCCGGTATCAAGGTTGTTGACCGGATTGGGTGAGCGGACATGTTTCGCGACCGGATAACGGATGTAATCAAGATGAATCGAGGCGACATCCGTGGTCATGACAATTTCGGCATAGATTTCTTTCAAATAACGGCGCACCTCGGGGTTGGCAGGATCCATGAAGAGATAGTTGACTTCGGAGCGTTGCGGAATACTGCCATCGAAATTAATGGAAGCCCACTCCGGACGGTTGGCAAGAATCGGCGAGTCGAAATGACTGCTGCCGAAGCCGACAAAGAAATTCTCGACCCAGGCATGGACTTCGACACCGTAATGCTTTCCTTCTTCGACGAAGGCCAGCAGCAGATTGGTCCCATAATCACCATAACCCTGCTGGGTGGTGAACCCGTGCTGAAAGGTGCCAGGGATGTTTGAGTCATAAATCAACCGACCGAGCCAGAAGGTTTCGACATAAAGCATGTTGATGCCCATGTCGACCATTTCCTGCAAGGTCGCCCTGACTTCGTTCAAATTGCGTTCGAAAGGACGGTGCCACATGCCCCGGCCGTCGACAGCCCGCGACTCGATAGTCGCGCCATAGATCGAAAAGAGTTCCTCGTAAAGGTCGTAATAATAGTCCGGGTCGGCATTGAACATGGCCGTGGTCACACCGGACAGGGCGGCATCAACCACATCAAGACGGGCGTCGAGCGTGGCAAAATCGATGTCGCGCATCTGGGTGTTGGCGTTGGTCACGGTATTGCGGACATTGCTGCGCCAACTGTTGAGCTGGCTCAACGTCAAGGTCCACGGTGTCCTGCTTGAGCCGGGACGTGGTTTGAGATATTGGGTCGCCGTATTGGTGGCGATGGTCACCGGTTCGATTGCACGGACCGTGAAGGTCCCTAGAAACAGACCGGTCAACAATAGGATGATGATCAGTTTTCGCATGATGTCACTCCTTTTTGCTTCAAGATGCCCTGGCGTACGAGCCAGGGACCAGCTAGACGGTCAAACTGATCGGCCAGCATGGCGAAACCATGGTCATTCAGGTGAATACCGTCTACGGTGCAGGCGCTGGCGTCCTCGGAAAGCAGCGCTTCACCGGAAAGATAGAGCAATGGTTCGATGTCTTGACGGGTCTCGGCCATTGCCTGTTGAAAGCGATGGTATCGACGCCGTCTTTCATGAAAAGCCTGATCGTGCCATTCACCAAGCCATGGCATCCGGCTGACCAGAATCAAAGGTGTCTGGCGATGAACGGTACGGATTGTCTCGATGAAGGCCGGCAGTCTTGATTCCAGAACATCAGCCGCACCTGCATTGGCTTCACAGTCGATGATGATGGCGGAAACAACTTGACGGGTGATGGCCTGCGCCATGACGGGTTCCAGCAAGGCGTTGCCGGAGAAACCGAAATTGGTGATGGCGACACCCCATTTCCGACCGAGCATCGCCGGATAAGCCAAACCGGGTCGCGATGCACAGGCACCTTGTGTGAGGGATGTGCCATAGATGAGGACAGGCGGGTCTTGATACGGTTGCCAGGCATGACAAACAGCCCCTGACTCCACCTTTAATCGTAAACCCTTGACCGCGTTGTAAAGCGGAAAATAAAGCAGGTATCGTCCCATCCTGTCAGCGCTGAACGGCAAATTGAAACGGTAACCATGGTCTGCCGAAGTGAGTGACGGTCTGGAGACATCAATGAACCGCCAAAGACCTTCGCTGAACCGGTAAAGGTCGAAACCGGACTGGCCGGTGGCGGCCATATGATTCAGCAGTGGTGGTTCGAAAAGGCTGGCCTCAAGATCCAGGATCTGGCTGTCGGTGGTGAAGGCGAGCATCATGCCAGCCGTCATCCGGCCAAGCCCGGGCAAGGCTGGATTGCTTTGGCCGATACTTGTCAGCAGGTCAGCCGGCAAACGGTCCAGCCGTCCTGATGATTGACAAGATGAACACCCATAAAGAGTCGCTTTGGACGGGTCCTGCCAGTCCAGATTGACGGCATTATTCATCGAAGACATGGGCAAACTTGGCCGTAATCAACTGGGGACGTGTGATGGCGGAACCAATGACGACCGCGTGAGGATGTAATGTCAGGATCTTGCGTAACTGGTCGACTTCGTTGATACGTCCTTCGGCGATGACGGGAATCGTAAGGACCTCGACACACTGCCTGACCAGATCATAATCAGGTTCTTCGATCTGGGGCGAATAAGGGGTATAGCCGGAAAGGGTCGTCGAGATACAGTCAAAACCGATCATTTCGGCATGACGGGCCTCATCCAAGGTTGAAATGTCGGCCATCGCCTGGCGTCCGTGGTCGTGGATGAAATCAATCAGTGCCTTGAGCGATTCACCATTTGGCCGATGGCGGCCGGTCGCATCCAAGGCAATCATCTCACAACCAGACTCGATCAACGCCTTGACTTCTTTCTGTGTCGGTGTGATGTTGACCTCCGAATCATCGTATTTCTTCTTGAAAAGACCGATGATGGGCAAGGCCACTTCTTTGCGGATGGCAGTGATGTCTTCGACACTGTTCGAACGGATGGCGACTGCACCGCCCATTTGGGCGGCCAAAGCCATTTTCGCCATGATCATCGGATGATGAAGCGGCTCGCCCTCAAGTGCCTGGCAAGAGACGATGAGTTTTCCTTTGATTTGATTCAACATCATGTTCACTCCCTATCTTAATGTACCAAAATACTGTTGGTACTGGTTGGCATAATCGAGAAACTCATAAGCATTGACAATCTGGTAGACACCCGGATGACTGGCCTCAAGCATCAGATGGATCTTATAAAAATCAGTCGGCGAGAGGCTGATGACACCTTGGATGCCAGGTTCGCTGCGATACATGCTCAAACTGTGATCAGGCGAACCGACAAAACCATAATAAGCGACAATGAAGCGGTTGTTGTCATTGACGATACGATGGTAGATCTGACGGGCCATGCTGTCACGCGTCCCTGTCAGATGTTGAAATGTCTGGGTGACACCGTCTTCCGAAAACAAGGCGAATCCACCACGTTCGACATGGGCGTCCACTTCATGGTGATCGATGATGACCAGGTCGTTGACCGTCAACATGATGCGGACATGTTCATCAAGCGGCGTTGACTTGTCGATACTGACCTTGACTTGTCGGCCTGACATATTGAAGATTCGTGAATCAATCGGCTCCTCGGCACCCCCACGCAAACGGTCCAGGTGAACCCGGCCGTCCTCGAAATAGATCCTGAAGCCATCACCGGCATCATTGGTGAACAAGTCGAACCCGGTCTTGGCCGTCGTGTCGGCAAGCGTGGTTTCGATGAACCAGTAATCGCTTTCCGTCGTCTGGATGCCCCGTTCGGTCCCCAGCATGGTCAAGGCACTGAAGCTGACATGGCCGGAAGCGGCCCTTCTTGGATAAAAGTTGGTCCAACGGTTATAGACCGGCACGCCGCCCCATGTTTCAACCCGGATCGACGTGTTGCCGTCATGGATGCGGGTAAACGCACCGAAAACCGCGGAACGCATGAGATAATTGCCAATCAAATCTTTCTCGGCAAAGGCGTCGGTCGGTGTATAACGGTCATTGTACATGTCGATGATGTGCTGGTCGGCCAGTGCCAGATAATACGCATTGGCCGCGGCAATGCTGTTTCTTGATTCAAGCGGCATCTGTGAGTCAATATCTACGAAACCGATGGCTGAACCACCGCCCGAGTAAAAGTAATCATTGGGTGTGGCGGTCCGGTAGAAATAATCAAAGACAAACGGGAAAGTCTCGCTCATGTCGGCAATCAGTCCCCAATTAATCGGCACCTTGCCCCGGTGCGGATCAAGCCAGGCACCGTGCTGGAAGGCGACACCGACCTTGATGGTGTCGCTTTCAGATGCAAAAAAGGTCACGTACTTCTTGTCGGTGTCGTAAGTCGACACGTATTCAGCCTTTTGTGTGAAGACCGTATCCGGGTCGATTGGCAGCCGGCTGAGCAATGACAGGTTGCCATTGCCGACAACATTGATGACGCCACCGTATTTGGAAATGAAGTCCAGGGCTGAACTTTCATGGTCGACCCAGCCGTAGACCGAAAAATGGGTGTTGTTTGCCTGGAACCAGGCATTGATATCCTCGCTGAGGGCGCGGTCGCGCTCGCTCTGCGTCATCTTAAGATCGAAAAACATCATCTGCTCGCTCGCGGCATAGTCCATGACCTCGGAGGTCAGCGACATGTAGGCCGTGCGATTGAAGACGGTGCGAAAACGGTTGAAGACGTGCTCATAAACCCCATAGGCGTCTGTGATACCCTCCTGCTGCAAATAGCTGGTGATATCACCAGACAAGGTGTGACCGGCTACTTCGAATGTTTCCAAGAAGGGCAGGCCGGTCTCCGCCTCGAGCACTGTGTGCAAGCCGAAAGGCAACGGTGCAGCATCAACCAATGATGCCATCATCAAAGCGAAATCAGATTCCGCCGACACCCATTGGTTATAACTCTTCAAATTGTCTTTAAAAGCAATGATGCCGTTGAAATGGTCTTTGAAGGTATGCAGGACGCCTTCCAGACCGAAAATTTCTATGAGGTCGTATCCGGCAGCTTCAATGATCTGCAACCAAGTGTCGTCACTATGCCTGAAAAATGGGTTTCCGCCGGTCAGCGTCAACAACCGTGGCTGTGCACGGTTGATGATGCCTTGCATCGCCCGGAGTGACGTATGGCCGTCATATCGGCCCGGCACGCTATTGTAATGGATGTAATAAATGGCATGGTCGGGATCGAAGATGCGCGGATAGAGGTCTGTCGGCCTTTCGATCATGACTTCGATCTTGCGGTTGCGGATCCTGGCGGCAAAGATGTCTGCGTTGTCAAAAGGGATGAACTGCCCGTCTTGCATGTTGCCCATCACGAGATACACGTAAGCGGGATCGATGGCAATGGGCATCTCGGCATCAAGGCTGATGACCTGCAGGCCATCAGGTAACGTGCTTTCCGCCGCAAACAGATCCATCAGACGGATCCCGGCGTAAACCGTGCTCAGCACAGGGGAGTGATCGACCGTCAGACTACGCAAGGTCAGTCCGGCAAGGCTGTCAACATCATGGATCTCCAGGCCTGCGGTGCCATGCACGCGAAAAACGAATCCTTCTTCTGGTGTTGGTTGTTCGTTGTCATCACGTGAACAGGCATATAAGAAGCCTGCCATCAACACGATGATGATGATCAGGATGCGTTTGCTCATGCCGATACTCCTTTCAAAGGTTTATCAATCTCAAAACCATCCTCGTCATGACGGATGTCAAAACCGGTTTTCTCAAAAAAGCCGAGACTTTGACCGAACACACGGGGCAATCGGTTGAAATAACCGCGCGTTGAGCCGATGACCAGTTTGCTTGCATGTTGTGTCAAGGCGTTGTCCGAAAGGGCCTCGATCATCCGACGTCCGTAACCGCGACGGCGATACCCTTTTTCAACAAGCAGCAGTTGAATACTGAACCGGTCTTCTTCCCTGACCGTCAACAAGCATCCGACCGGTTCTTCCTTGCCATCGAGCAAGACCAGGGAGAAACGGGGATCGGCATGTGCCGGATCAAGCGATGTGCGGACAAATGTCTCATAATCGATCGGATAGACATCTTCCATCGCTTCTTGCCACAGCGACCACAAGACTTCCGGTCGCGGGTAACTGTTCAAGGTCCGGCAGGTGACCTGCTCATCGGCGAATACCACGAACAGACCCAACAGCTTTTTGCGTGCCAGCAAGAGATTGACAAAGGCCGGCAGGCTTAATGACAGGAAGGGGGCGACCGTGACCAGACGGATCATGACAACACCGTAGAAAAAGACGGTGTTGAGGGCAATCAAGAGTGTCGCCAATGGCATGCCCAAAGCCATCACCAACGCAAAACGCAGGTGTTCGACATTCTTGAAACGCGGAAAGGTGACGAAACTGATCGGCAGATAGGCGGTCATCAGAAAGGCACCGATGGCCAGAAAACCGACCACGACCAGACCGATCCAATGAAAGGTGGTCTCAAGATCGCCAAGGTAGAAAAACCAACTCAGGCCGAGCACGGCCCAGATCAACACCACGGCGGCACCAAGCAGGTTCGCTTTGACAAAACAGGTGCGGAAGGTGGTGACAAATGTTTTAAACAACGGCAGGTCGTCTTTGTCCAAAAGTCGCTTGATCATGGCATAGACCGTCATCAGGGCCGGAAAGAACCCGAAGACGACCAAGCCTGCCAAGGTGGCGATCAAGGCCAGGACATTGATGACGACAAGCTGGTAGATCCACTCCATCAACCGGCTGAACTTCGAATGATGCTTTTCCATGTACTTGTCCATCAGCCGACGATCCCGACGCGCTCGACGCTTTCCACGAAGAGCCTTTGGACAAACAGATAACCGACCAGGAGCGGAAAGAGCATCAAGAGGGCGGCCGTGTTGGCGATCGTGCCGACGATCAACGGATTGCGGGCCATGCCTTCGGCCACCGTCTGGTCGATGCCGAGTCTATATAAGATGTAGGTCAGTCGCGGTGCGATCTCGGTGATGTTGAGCGACAACAAATCTAAAAACTGGGTGCTGATCAACAATTGTGAATAAAAGACGTCATTCCATTGCCAGACAAATGCGAACAGCATGACGGTCACGATGGCTGGTTTCGCGTTAGGCAGCATGACCTGCCAGAATGTGCGGACGATGCCGCATCCGTCGATCAAGGCTGCTTCTTCAAGTTCCTTGGGCAGGTTCCTGAACACCTGGGTGAAAATGAAGATGAAGATTCCGGCCTTGATGCCCATGCCTGTGAAAGCGAGGATGAACAAGGGCCAGAAGGTGCTGGTCAGGCCCAGGACATTGAAAAGCATGAACAAGGGCATGGCAATGGTCTGCGGTGGCACGACGATCGTGAACACCACGAAAATGAAGAGGACGGTGATGCCCTTGAAACGGAGACGGGCAAACGCATAACCGGCCAGTGATGTCGAGAAGACCGTGATCAGCATGACACCCGTTGACATGATGAAGGTGTTACGCAAGGCGGAGAAATAGTTGATGGCGTTGGCAGCGATATTGATCGTATCAAAGGAGATGCTACGTGGGACCCAGATGACAAGCGGGTCATTGAGGTCACGCAGATTGCTGATGCTGGCGACGATCATCTGCAAAATCGGATAAATGACGACGAAACACAAACCGAATATGATGAATGAACGGATGATCGTAATCGCGCCTGTACGCGTTTTGGAAACCATTTTGTTTTTAAAGGCCCGTGACTTCATGGTCGCATACATGGTCGTCATCTTGGCACGTAAACGGGCGAGCATCGATGCGCCACGTGTCTTAACGGTCTTCATCATAATAGAACGCCCCCTTGTTCGCAAGATAAACAAAGATGCCTAGAAAAGCCATGACAGCGACAAAATACATCCATGCCATCGCCGAGGACACCCCGAACTGCTGGTTGTCCTTGGTTTGGATGATCAGACGGGTCACCGGACTGCGCAGGAAAGAGTCGACGATGGTGAAGACACCGACCGTGATGACGTGCGGTGACACCATCGGAATGGTGATTTTCCAAAATGATTCATAAGGTGTCGCCCCTTCGACCTTGGCAGCCTCATACAAATGCGACGGAATCGACTGCAACCCGGCCAGGAAGATGAGAATCTGCACACCGGCCAGGGAGATGACCCTGAAGATGGTATTGACGATCTGGGCCAAAAAGTCCACGATGGCTTCAGGAAAACCGGACTCGATCAAAAAGCTGTTCAGTTCAAGATTTCCGAAGACACCCAGACGGTCACCTTGCATCAATGCTTGGAGGTCAACGGCCTGGCTGAGGGCGATGTTGACCGCCTCGGAGGCCAGGATGACCGGCAGGAAGAAAATCGCCCGGGCCAGGACATTACCTTTGAAGCGGGTGTTGAGCATGGTGGCGATCAACAAGCTGAAAATGATGATGACCGGCAAATTGACAGCCGCTTCGATCATGGCATTGACAAGCACGCGCCGGTATTCGGTATGAATGTTCCAGGCGAAATGGAAGTTATGCCAACCGACAAACTCGTGCAAGATGCCCAGTTTGAAGAAAGTCGTGCCGGTGATGCCCCGGTTTTGGATATAGTTGGCCACGCCCTCAGGTGTGGAGGGACCCAGGAAATAGACATTAGAGAAACTGTAAATGACCGAATCGACCATCGTGTAGGCGAAAATGCCGACGAACCCGATGATCCAAGGCAGCAAAAAGAGGACACCGAAGACAATCTTCTGCTGTCTGTAGGTCAGCGGCTTGCGTTTTTTAAGAACATTCGCATGTGTCATGGGCACCGCCTCCTAAAGGACCGACCAGGTCATGGCCTGGTAGTCAAGCATGATGCTGGTTCCGTTTGAATACGTGACCAGACGTCTGTGTTCATCCACAATCATATGACCGACCAGATAGGCATCCTCGATTGGCAAGGATGCATACGTCGTCTGCAAATCGACCATTTGTTCATGGACACGGGCGAACATGGTCGCGAAATATTGGTTGTACTTGGTGTTGATCAACAAGCTCGAGTCACGATAAGTGACCGTGTATTTGAGACTTGAACCGGTTTCAATCGCCCGCATGAGATACCAGACCGGTTCGTAAATCTGATCAAGATTGACCGACGGCATCGCATAGGGAATGCGTCCGGCGATGGCCAGTTGATAAAACGGGATCGCCTCGTCAACCATCAGGAAGCGCGAGGTCTCGACCGGGATGTCTGCCAGATGATCGACAAACGGCAGGGCATAGTCATTGGGGTTGCTCAAATAAATGCGTTGTCCTTCAGACGCCAGATAGAGCATGTCTTGGATATGGCCGATCGCTTCATATCGGTACAGGCTGTTACCACGGTGAAAATCGCTGTAGACCTGGGTGCCGAAATGGCGCAGTGACAAGCCGTCGGCCGGCAGTTTGTCAAAATCACGCAAGAAACGGTTCAAATGGGTATTCACGGTATTGAGTTTGAGCAGATGATACGGTTTTTTGGAACGGTCTGGCAGCCTGGAGGCGATGTCATAAGGATAATACTCCGCCAAGGTGCCGCCGACAATGCGGCTGATATGCTGGTTGCCGTAAAATGACGGACGGTCATGCAAGCGGATCAAATCAACATTCAAATAACCATGATGGCCTTGTACTGCCAAATATTGATGAAAGGTTTGAAAATCACGTCGTGTGCCAAGCACCCGGTCCAACCGGATGCGGTCGGGCATTTCATGATCGATCCCTTTGTTGAACCAGCCGATGACATTGACCACCATCTCGTCCAGTCCTGCCGCCTCAAGTGTCTGGATGATGTCCATGGCTTCTTGCCAGGTGGTCAGACTGTGTGTGTTCTTGTATGGGAAAAAGAGAAAATAATCCGGATCGTCATAGGAACCCAGGATGTCAAGATAAAGCGGTCTGGTCACCGCTTCCAACCAATCAAGTTCGTACCGCGCCGCCAGATAACGGCCATAGAGACGCGCCATGCCGACATAATCAGCTTCCGTATCCGTGCTGAAATAATAGCGGATGCGCGGATGATACTCATAGACATCGGGATGCCAGATCAACATGCCCGCCTGGGTCAGGTAATAGAGGCCGGAATCCATGAAGATAAATTCGGCATGGGTTTTGTTGAAGACATCGTTCTTGCGTGAGACCTCGGCATGAATGATGGCATGGCCCGCACCTTCCTCGATGATGGCAAGCATCGCGTTTTGTTCATGTTTCAAGCCGAAGACCGGCAGACGTGCACCTTCGTCTTGCATGTCAAGACGATTGGGAATGATGGTGGTGTCACGGTCATAGACATGCGATTGATAACTGCGTTGCCGTTGCTTGCCGTTGTTGAAATGCATCAGCCCTCCCGAGCCTTCGGGGATGACCATGTAACCTTCATCATCCATTGAAGCTGCACCCATATAGGGCAACATGCGCATCGACACAATGGCATAAGGTGCCCTGACGATGATGTCCGAGGTGATAATCTCGGTGTGAAGGTGGTCTTCTTCAAGCGTCACCATCAAAGGAATGTAAAATTCCGGATTATCAAGTTCGATGTAATATTCATACATCTCATTGTCGTAGGCGACATCATCAAGATGATACTCTCCGGTCGGATTGCCATCATCATCAAAGACGTTGCCATAATGGCCGATTTCGTAAAAAATCTCATACAAATAAGAGACATCGACACCGGCCAGGTCTTTGGCGGTGTTTTCACCGGTGACAAGGGCCAGGATATAGGTGTCCGGATCATCTTCCATCTGGACGTAGGCGTTGCGCAAATAATTGCTGTACTCCTGACGTTCAGCCGGCGTGGCGAACGTATGTTCCTCGAATGGGTTAAGGACCAGTTGGATGTAACGCATCCGGGAAATCTTGGTTGGAAACCAGTAACCTTTGGGTTGACGGTCCGCCAGGTGATAGGTGACCTTGAACCCATTGTCAACTGCATCCACATCAATCTCAAAATGCTTTTCCTGGATGGCAAACTCATAGTTGGTCCAGACACGGGTGGTGTTGTCTCGCTGGCGATATGTAATCGAAAAGGTTGATTTTTGCATGTTCCGCCATGTGCGTGAAGCCGATGGATCGATGACATTGACATTGGAGTGCCAGACATGGTCATTCCGTTTGTCCAAAACCGCGAAATGGGTCGTCTCCGGATGGAGAAACAACGCCAGGAAGGTGTTCTCGGCAATCAAATCATAACCATCCGGCTGAACCGGTGAAGTCTGCCATGACGGCAGGTCGATAATCGTGCCGACAGGCGAAGCCTCATACAAATCGGCGATGTTGATCCTTGACGGCCTGTTGAGAAGGAAGACCAGCAGGACGAGCAGGACGGCCATCAGGATGATGGCGAGTTTTTTTAAAAGCATCATGTCTGCCTCCTTCCTATAACCTCAACATGATTTCACGGATGATGGTCTGTAAAAACAGCACGATTTGTTGGGCAAGATTAAGCGCCAACAGTCCGAGAAAGACAATGACCGACATGCTGACCATGGTCAGGATGACGGTGGTAACGGCACGCAGGACCGAGTATTCATGAATGGAACGCATGCCCATGAACAAAAGATAAAACATCAACAGGTAGCCCAGCGTGATGGCACCATGATAAAAGAATCCTTCTTCGAGCGTGAAGAAATTGCTGGTGAAGATCGAGATGATCCTCAAGACGATTATGGGAAAGAACGCGTAACCGGTGACCATGAATATTTCCTTGAACCTGCCTTTGCCGTCCATCAGCGAGGTGATCGACCAGTTGGCGACAATGAAGATCAGATATGGTGCGACAGAGACGAGAATCGAACGAAGAAAGCGGAATTGCGACGGGTCGGTCGTATTGAACAGAAAACCGGTGTAAGTGAACTCGACGATACCGAGTACCGCATGAATCACGAAAAAGACCGCAGCTACACGTAATCGTCCCTGCCGGTTGTGTTTCATCTCGTAAAAACCATCAATCGGATGGGTCAGGATGTACAAGGGGAAGCGGATAAAAAGGGCGATGACGACCAACAGGATTTCTTTCATTTTACGCAGATGGTTGCGCCACGAGAATCTCGCGATCGATTTGGTCATGAGATATCGGCCTCCTCTTCTTTTTGCAAAAGGTCCTTGAGGATGGGCCAGGCCAATGCCACCAACACACCGCCACCGATGATTGAACCGATGACCGGGAAGTTTTGCTCAAACCGGATGCGTCTGTATTCCTTGTAAGCCTTTGAGTAGTTGATCCGGTCTTGTCCGAGGCGATAGCTTTCCATCGCCATCTCATAATCACGCTGACGGTAATAGGCATGGCCGATGCCGATATAGGCAAGCGAGTAATTGGTGTTCATATCCAAAATGTCATGCCAGACTTCCGCCGCTTCGATACTGTCTCCCTGATAGGTGAGGCGGTTGGCAAGATTGACCTTGGCGCCGAAATCGGTCGGTTCAAAGACGGTGATGATCGTCCGGGTATCGGTCGAATCGGAAACGATCAGCAGTTCGCCGTCATAACTGACCGAGGTCGGAAAGAGAAAATTGCCTTCGAAATCACCTTCGAAACCGATGACATAGTTGAGATAGCCTTCATCGTTGTATGTGAAAATCTTCTTGTTAGTCCGGTCAAGGACGCTATACATGCCATAAGTATTGACGGTAATGCTGGTCAGACCGCTACGGTTTTGGTTTGGCATGCGCACCACGTCACCGATCGGTTGGACATAACCGGTCCGGCGCAAGACATCCGAACCACGTGGATTGATGCGTTGGATCGGTGCCGAACTGGTCCCGCTGGCACTGGCATAGATGAACCCTTCCTTGTCGATGCTCATCCCCATGTACTCAACCGGCAAAAAGAGACGGACGCGTTCGAGCTGCTCACGCGACATGAAATTACGCCAAAGAAGGTCAATCGGGTTGACCTGGACGGGTTGGACACCGACAAAGCGGGAAAACTCGCCGTCCCGTTGAAGCTCCACGATGCCATCAAATGCACCGATGACCACGACATACATGCGTCTGGCGACATCGACCACGATCTTGCTCGGCCTGAAAACCTCGGAGGTATAGGTCGGATGATCAGGGCGTCCGTGCCGGGCGACAAAGCCGTAATCCTCATCGAGGATGTAGATGAATCCGTCACGCTGGTTGTTTTCATCAGCGATGTAAATATAGCCGTCGTCCGTGACGAAAACGCCACGTGGACGCACGAGTGTGTGTGTGGTCACCAGGTTGTCATCATCATCGAACTCGTCAAAGTTGCGGATGACATCCAAGACATTGAAAGCCTTGTCGGTCACGACCAGTTTGGCCGCGGTCATGTCAATGAGAAAATACCGGTCCTCCGTGACAAAGATATCCTCGATGTAACGCAAGGTCTGGGGCGCACCCGGTGGATCGTCCGGCAGGGCGATCTGGACCGAACCCCCGATGATGGTCTGCTTGACCCGGTAGGGTGCCGCCGACAACAGGGGATTGCGCCAATAGTCATAAGTATAGCTTGGATAATTGGTTCCGGCCTGTACCTGGAGAAAGCTCGTGGAGAGTGACAGCAGGCCGATGAGCACGAACATCAACAGTTTGCGCATGGGGTCACTACTCCTTGATGCCCGAATGGGCCATGGTTTCGATGATGCTGCTCTGCGAGATAACGAAGACGGTGACCGGCACCATCATCATGAAGAGCGAGACTGCCGCGACGACGCCTGTACGGGCGATGCCTCCGCCGACAATCTGATTCAGGGCGAAACTAAGCGGTTTGAGTGCTTCATTATAGATATATTGACCACCGGTCGCACCCCACAAGGTCTGAAAAGACAAGATGATCAACGTCAGCCACGCAGGTTTGACCAGCGGCATGACAATCATCCAAAAAATCTTGTATTCAGAAGCGCCGTCCATGTAGGCCGATTCGATATAAGTCGTCGGAATCTGTTCCATGAAGTTGCGCATCAGATAAAGACCGAGGCTGAATGCGAAAGCCGGCAGGATGATGGCCCAAAGGGTATCAATCATGTTGAGCTGCGTCATGACGATATAAGCCGGAATCGCGGTAACGGCCGTGTTGAACATGAGCGAGTAGACAATGATACGCGACAACATGCGCGACCCTGGAAATTTGTGTTTGGCCAAC
>RECG01000016.1 GCA_007692425.1 Acholeplasmataceae bacterium
GGCTTCATGAAAGGAATTCAAGCCTTTCATGCGTGGGTAGCCGTGGTGCCGAAAAGATGATGTTAAATTTATACATAGACTTGTTGTGTTCAGTGGCTTTGTAAAGCTCCAAAGTGACTGTGTTCTGACTTCATCTATATTGTTGCTGTTTGAGTCATGTATTCTGTTAGTAAATCATTGGTATATCGCATTTCGTTATGTTAGAAATGATGATTATTAATTAAATGGCCTTGTTCCATCGCACGACCCATACTTAAAGGAGTTGCACCCATAGAACAATCCCCATTTTCCTTTCCGCACAACCATATAGTCGCCGCATAATGGACATTTGATATCGCGCTTGATATTGATTTCTGCAGAATATTCACAATATGGGTAGTTTGAGCATCCATAAAATGCATAGCTTTCACCCGTGCGTAATATTAGTGTGCCATTACAACGTGGACAGGGCAATCCAGTCTTTTCAGATACACCCCATGTCGATATGCGTGTGGTATCTTTCAATAGTTCGTTGACAAATAAGGAGTACGGAGACTGAACTAGCAAATGACAAGTAAGGCGGGCGCGTGTCACAGCTACATAAAACAACCTTCTTTCTTCTGCGTGTGGATAATGATCTTGTTGTGGTAACACCATTGAAAGTACCGGATCATCAGCAATACCATTAGGGAACCCCAGTGTTGCGTTTCGATTGTTCAATATGATGACATGGTCTGCCTCAAGGCCTTTAGCCTTATGAACGGTTAGAAATATCAATTTTATATCATAGAAACGTCGCTTTAGTTCTATTAATACCGCGTTTTGGAGATCAAAACTGTATCTTCCCAATAAAAGGATCTCTTGTGCATGGAAGATCCTTTTGATATTGGATATGATTTTCGCAACGGCTTCCAAACTATCATCATCGCCTTGCGCATACATGAACACCGGCTTGGCCAATGCATGCTTGGCTTGGATGTTTTTATTTATCTGATTTCTGTTTTTCATGACAAAGTCAGATGCAATATCAACAAGTTCTTGAGGATTTCGATATGTGGTTTCTATCTTCTTGATGATTGCAAAATCGTGATTCTTTTTGAAATCTGTAAAAAGACTGATGTCGCTTCCTGCAAATCGAAAAATGGATTGCCAGTCATCACCGACGGCAAACAATCTCGCCTTGGTTTGCTTGATGATTTCTTGAATGAGTTTGCTTTTGGAAACTGAAATGTCTTGATACTCATCTATGATGATATGATCGTATTCGCATCTCACTTGTTGATTAGCCAGGGAAACAATAGCTTGATTAATCATGTCCGAAAAATCGATCTCATTGCGTTGTTTAAGACTATCTTGATAAAACTTGAAAATCGGATATAGGATATCCAGAAACATCTCGGCTCTTCCAAGACTCCCTGGGTTTTGATGTGCGTGTTTGATTAATAGGTTATCTGTTTTGATAGATGTGTTGCCTGATTCTTTGAGAATTGAAATAAAGGTACATATCAGTTTTTGGAACTCCTCAAAAAGATAAGTGTCTCGTTCTATGAGTTTTTCGACTATCGCATAGTCCTGAATCGGTTTCAAAGCAATCTGACGCTTGACTAGTTCTTCTTCCAAATGTTTAAAAAGCATGTTTTGCTTGGTCATATAAGAAAATGTTTCGATACAATCTGTATGATTTTTTTGATGTGTCTGACGCTTCCATGCCATTGAGTCGATATATCTCTGTTCCTCAAAACTGTTCAACCATCGCGCGCGTCCTTCTTGATCCACGCCATAGTGTTCGATGTAAACATCAGCGCTTGGCAAATAGAAATCGGGTTGATATTGTCGATGTTTTTCATCTGAGACATTGTATTTATAGCTGGCCTCATACTCATATTCTATTCCATGTAAATATAGATAGTTTGCAATCTGGAGTTCTGCCAAACTTTTGACTCGTTCTCCTTTGATGGTCTGGCGTTCGCTTCCTTGTTCAATGAATTTACTTTTGAGTGTCTCCAAATCATAATTCTTAATTTCATCAACAAATTCGGTCTTTGATGAAAAATCCGATTCATCAATAGTCTCGCGCATGTGATAAGCAAAATACTGAATCAATCGTTGTATCGCATCAGTGTCATTCGGAACGATGTCTTGAAAATATTGTTTAATGGTGGCTTCAAGGAATTTGTCGGGACAAATCAATGATTTGTAGCCCTGTGCTTTTGAGAAAAGGTCATACCCTAGTTTATGAAATGTGTAGGCGCGTATTTTCTGACCTGTTGTTTTTTCAACTCTTTCTTCCAATTCTCTTGCGGCTTTATCGGTAAATGTAATGAGCAGTATTTTTTCTGGGTTTGCTGCTTCATACTTGATAAGATAGCTGACTTTTGCTGCTATGGTCATTGTTTTGCCACTTCCTGCAGCAGCAACCACTAGAAGTGCGTTTTCCTCGGTAAGTACGATCTCTCTTTGTTGTCTGTCCAAAGATATTCCGTTCATATTGCTGAAAGAAGCGTCTATTTCTTCTTGTGATAGCATCCATTTAAAATATGCGTTGTTAATGATTGCGTGATGATCCGAACGCTTCCATTGTTGATGAAGTTCAAAAAACTTGATAAATGTTTCGTGTTTTTTTATTAAGCGAATGTATCTATGTGTTAACTTTTTTTGAGTCTCAATGAATGAAGTCAAAATCAAATCTTTTTGTTTCAAAGACAAATACTGTTTGCCTATGTTATAGGTGTTCGTTTGTTCAATGATGAGCAACATTTCTGCTAAAAGCTCATTGACCTTATTCTGAACATCTGTACTGTTATCTATATTGCTGCGTCTAGTGAACAACACAAAAAAAACGATGACAACCACGATAGCGATAATAATATGAACAATATAATCACCCATTGTTGTATCCTCTTTTGTAAAAAGACACTAGCTGATGTAATTAAGTTCTATTCCGCGGCAGGTTCTATCATGTGCTTATCTAATAATTCTTGAATTGTGCCAATGCGGTTTTGCGACAATTCAACTTTTGAACGGTTTTTATGAAATTTGATAGTCTTATGCAGATTTTTGATTTTAGTGATGCTTGTATTTAAGGGCACGTTATCCCGATTCTCGTAAAACGTTTTTTCTCCTAGTACGACAATGTTGATGAATTCATCAATATTAACGCCCAGAATGCTAGAAAGGGCTTTTATGTGGTTTTCATTTTGCTTGATAGGATTGTAGTATTTCTCGAAAGTTTGGCCGCTTTCATAATACAGAGTCATGTTGTCTTCTGCCCAATTGCCAGAGATCTTTGCTGAAAGATTTTTCGCTTCAAAAACGTAGATACCTGATTCGTCAAGCATGATAAGATCTATTTGAGTGCTAGAACCATCATGACGTGGGCATCGGACATTTCTGAATATTTTCGCTTCAGGATAATTTTGGGTCAATTCTTTTTCTAAAAGCTTCTCCAAAAACATTTGCTTGACTTCTTGATAGACCTTTGACTTTTCTTTATCTAATTTATCCTCAACTTCTTGTTCTGTTTCAATTGTTTTCTTGAATTGCTGATTAACTGTAATTTTAAGTGTTATAGACCTCCAAATATAAACCAATTGAAATGTAGAGATGCTAAACATAATAATTGATACCTCAAAACTGGTTTGTAGTGAAACAAAACCACCATATATAAAGATGAGTGCGATAAAAATCAAATATCCTTCTAAAAACGAGAACACTCTTTGTTTTTTCATGTTTCCCTCCGCAACATGGATCTATTGTGAACCGTTGTATATCAACTTAAATTATACCACGACACAAAACAATATAAAAATCACGCTTCTCTCTAACATTTATTTACCTAAAACTTATACTGCTACAAGACAACTAATGAGTGTTGGGTTCAAACAACACTCATAATTGACATGTTTATTTGTTTTGTTGTTTTCAATGTATTGGCTCCATCGAATTCGATGGACTGCAAAAACAACCAACTACAAAACTAAGCCCATGGAAGTCAATGTTTTGATGCTTTTTAACACGGGTTGATGATTTTGATGGAATCGGATTGCTGTATCTACGGAAATGTCCTAAATATGACAAACTGTATATGTGTAAATTTTGCCTCATCAGCACTTCGTATGACAAACAACGAACTGACAAAACCTAGACTTCCAATGGTGAAGGCGTTCAAAACGATAATATAGGGCTGATTTTCGCGATAGAAATAACAAAAAACCAACCATCGCTGGTTGATTTTTTTGGCTTTATGAAAGGAATTACTTAAAATTCCTATAGATTATTTCTGGTGCCGAAAACAGGACTCGAACCTGCGACCTGCTGATTACGAGACAGCTGCTCTACCTGCTGAGCTATTTCGGCACATCTCAAAAATACTTCTTCTTCACCTTGGGGCTGGCATAAACCGGAATTTCTTCTTTAAACACTTCGATGACAATATCACCATGATCCGACAGTTCTCCATCTGCGTTCCATGATACATCAGGACTGGTTTTGATATCAAATCTTGAAGCCACAAGATGCTCATCTTCTTTTAAACGCTTGCCTCTGCGAAGGAAAAAAGACAATAACCGGAAAGTTCTGAAGAAACGCCGACGTTGAAACAACCTGAACTCAAACAACCCGTCATTGAGTTTGGAACTTGAGAAATTGGCCAGATGCATGCCACCAACCCGGTTTGAACTCATGCCGAGCGCCAGCATGTATTCGTTCTCAATCTTGTTTTCGTTATAAGTAATCGTTAACGGAAAACGATAGTCATGAAGCAAATCTTTCATGCCTTCAAACACATAAGCAAGATATCCATATTTCTTCAGACGCCGTCTTGGGATGTCATAACTGACTCTCGTCAGGATGCCGGCTGCGGCCGTATAGACAAAATAACGGTCATTCATCTGGTTGATGTCCATGAGCACGGGTTGCTCATGGAAAAACATTTCAAGTGCCTTTTTGACATTTCTAGGAATCCCTAAGATGGCGGCGATGTCATTGGCCGTACCTGAAGGCAGGATGCCTAAACGGGGGCGGCTCTTTGTCTTCATGATACCGTTGATGACTTCATTGACGGTACCATCTCCGCCTCCAACCAAAAAGACATCATAGTTTTTCGCTTCCAGACTGGCTTGGTTTTGGAGATCTTTGGGTGCTTTTGACTCATAAACATCAAGATTCAAACCGTCTGCTTCGAAGCGTTTGACGATGTCATTCAAGTGGCGTTTGAATTGGGCTCTGCCGGAGACAGGATTGTAAAGCAACAAAAACTTCATAACCCACCTTCCTTCAATCATTTTAGCATAAAATGAATGACAAAAAAAGAGCGACACGCTTGTTCGCTCTTTTTGTTGATTGTGTCTTTACATATGGATGGGCTTGTCAATCGCACCATGCGCGGCTTCCATCATGATTTCTGAAAGCGTAGGATGGGCATGGATGGTGCTGGCGATTTCATAAGCGGTGCCTTCAAGTTCAAGGACGACACCGACTTCGGCAATCATCTCAGAAGCGTTATAAGCAAGAATGTGCGCACCGATGATTTCCTTGTATGTTTCATCGACGATCAGTTTGACAAAACCATCTTTTTCGTTTTCAGACAAGGCGCGGCCGTTAGCGGCAAGCGGGAAGGTGGAGACCTTGAAGGTCTTGCCTTGTGCTTTCGCTTCTGCTTCCGTCAGACCGATGGTCGCGATTTCCGGTGACCCGTAGACTGCATTGGGTACACGGCTGTATTTCAGGGTTGCCTGCTTGTGTCCGAACAGGTTCTCAACTGCGACCAGTCCTTCCGCTGAAGCAACGTGGGCAAGCATGTATTTGCCGTTGACATCACCGATGGCGTAAACGCCGGGGATGTTGGTCTCGAGCTTGTCGTTGGTTTCGATGCCTTGTTTCGAGGTTTTCAGATCAAGGGCTTCGAGTCCACCCAGGTTGGCGCGCATGCCGACCGAAAGCAGGATGACATCCGCTTTGACGGTGTGGTCCTTGCCTTCATGAGCATAAGTGACTTCTTGATCCTTGACAGCCTTGACTTCAGCGTTGGCGAAAATCTCGATGCCGTCTTTTTTAAGAATCTTGGTATAGGCATCACGGATATCCTGGTCCATGTTAGGGAGGATGCCGTCAAGCTTTTCGATGATGGTCACCTTGGTGCCGAGTGGTGAGAAGATGGTGGCGAACTCGCAACCGATCACACCACCGCCAATGATGACCAGGTGTTTGGGAATGTCATCAACGACCAATAACTCGCGGCTGGTCTTGACAATGCCTTTTTCAAGGCCTTCTTTCAAACCTGGAATAGGTGGCACGATGGGACTCGCCCCGGTGGCGATGATCAGATGTTTGGTTTCCAATGTCTCGTCATTGACAGAGACTTTTTTCGGATCAATGACCTTCGCTTCACCTTTGAAGACATCCACACCGTTTTTCTTGAGCAGGGCTGACACCCCGCCGGTCAGTCGTTTGACGACCGAATCCTTGCGTTTGAGCATGGCTTTCCAGTCGACTTTGATTTCACCGTCGATGACGATGCCGTATTCAAGCGCTTGTTTGACGGTCTTGTAGACCTTGCTGTTTTTAAGTAATGTCTTGGTGGGGATGCAGCCGTGGTTCAAACAGATGCCGCCGACGGCTTCTTTCTCGATCAAAGCGACCTTGGCACCCAGTTGGGCTGCCTTGATGGCCGCGACATAACCGCCCGGACCGCCGCCGATGACAATCAGATCATAGGTCTTCACATGTATCATGTAAGATTTAAACTGTATTAAGTTAGTCCTTAAGACAGATAAATCTTATCTCCTTTCCCACTAATTTAATATACTAATAATGTACTGTGGATCTGTGTCATTTGTTTACAGCCTTGACTGTTTTGAGGTGACGCTTACCACGGTCTTTATTTTAATCAGCAATAGTTAGTCAGCGCCAGACGCTTATTACATGATTATGAAAATAAGGACTCGATGGACTTACCACATGTACGAAAACACTTTTAGGAGGTGTGCTTATGATCCATATCGGCATCGATGTCTCAAAGTACAAGCACGATTGTTTTATCGCCACCGAAACAGTCAGTCACCAGTTCTCATTTGAGAACAATCAGTCTGGGTTTAAAGAACTGTTAGATAAGCTTAAACCCTATTCCAAGCAAGAAATGATAATAGGCTTGGAGGCCACAGGTCACTACGGTGAAAACCTGAAATCATTTCTCACCCTCCATGGCTGTTCGTTCATGGAGATCAATCCCTTTCTCGTGAAGAAGTTTGGAGAAGCCAATTCACTGAGAAAGACAAAGACGGACAAGAAGGATGCACAGCTGATTTCAACGTATTTGAGGTCTGTGGACTACAAAGCCTATCATCATCAATCTTACCACATAAGCGCATTGAAGTCACTGACCAGGTTGCGTTCCAAACTCATCTCGATGCGTACTAGACACTACAACATGATGACCAAGGTCCTGGATGTCATCTTCCCCGAGTATAAGCCCTTCATGCATGAACGGGGCTATTCTGAGACATCCTTGTACATCTTGAAGCATTATTCGTCCCCGGGTAGAATCGCCAAGCTGAATGATGATCATCACGACAAGCTTCACAGACTTTCAAAGGGCAAATTCAGTTATCCCAGGTTTGTAAAACTAAGGGAGCTCGCAAAATCAACCATCGGGGTGGCACAGGATCATCAACTCTTCAAACTCAAAACGTCTATCTCTCACGTTGGGATGTTAACCAAAGACATCGATGAGACGGAAAGGCAAATCGCATCATTGATGGACAGGTATCCCACCAAGATCCAAACCATCAAGGGCATCGGCATCATCTCCGCAGCCATCATCCTATGTGAATATGGGGATATCTCGCTCTTCTCGAATCCCGCCGGGATGTTATCCTATGCGGGACTCGATTCGACCATCAAGCAATCCGGAACGATGTCTTCTACGGGCAGGCTTGTCAAGCGAGGCAGCAAATATCTGCGTGCCGCGCTCATCAACGTCTGCATGATGGTCATGATCTACAATCCCGTGTTCTATGCTTATTACTCGAAGAAGAAACAAGAGGGTAAGCATCACCGTGTCGCTCTCGTTCATTTAGCCAAAAAGCTCATAAGAGTGATTCATCACCTTGAAACAAACCAAGAAGATTTCGATTCGAAGAAGATGAAATGACAAATTACTTAAACTGTGGCGGTTGAGTAAAAGTCATCTAAAACAACAGCTAACCTCTAAAATATTGGGCTATGGGAGGTTTTTACTGTGTTATCTATAAAAGTGCTTGACTTTTAATAGTTAGTCACCTCAGTTTAATAGTAACATCATCGGGTCGTTTAATAAAGACTTGATCGTATTTAAGAATCTGCCGGCATCCGCGCCATCGATGACGCGGTGGTCGACAGCCAGCGACAAGGGCAACATGTAAGCGACCTTGATGGCGCCGTTTTCAACGACCGGTTTCTGGGCGATCTTGCCGATGCCGAGGATGGCGACTTCAGGATGGTTGATGATGGGTGTGCCGTAAGCAACATCCGCGGCCCCGAAATTGGTGATGGTGAACGTCGAGTTCTGCAGTTGGCTGAGCTGGACTTTGCGGGCGATGGTGTCGTCGGCGAGACTTCTTAACTCTTTCGCAAGTTCGAGGATACTCTTTTGATCGACGTCCTTGATGTTGGGGACGATCAAACCGTCAGGCGTGTCAACCGCCATGCCGATGTTGATGAATTTTTTTAAGACCATACGGTCATTTTCAGCATCAAAACTGGCATTGAAGTTCGGATATTGTTTGAGCGCGAGCACGAGAGCACGCATGACAAAAGCCATGTAGGTGACCTTGATGCCTTCGGCCAAAGGACTGTTTTTGACCTGGTTGCGTAAATCGACCAGTTTATCGACATTGACTTCGTCCATCAAGACGGTGTGCGGGATGATCTGCTTGGCCAGCGTCATGCTCTTGACAATGGCCTTGCGTAATTTGGTGATTGGCACCAGCTCGACATCGCCTTGGGTTGAAATCTTCACCTTTGGTGTTGCCGGTGCGGTGGTCTTGGACGTGGAAGCGAATGCTTCGATGTCTTCTTTGAGAACACGGCCGTTTTCACCGGTGCCAGGCACCTGTCTGATATCGACACCAAGATCCTTGGCGAGTTGGCGAGCGACCGGTGTGGCGAGGACCTTGCGGTCTTCATCGACAGCGACAGCTGCTTCAAACTCGTTGCTGCTTTCCATGACGTCGGAAGAGACCTCGATCTGGCCAATGACACCTTGGTCACCATCGCCTTCAGCGAGTTTTTCTTCTTTTTCAGCCTTTTCTTCGGTTGGTTTTGTTTCTTCTTCTTTAGGTGCTTCACCACCGGTACCGTCATCGATGATGACAATCGTCTCACCGACATGGATGGTCTCGCCTTCGGCGGCGCCGATCTTGACGATCACGCCATCGGCGGGAGCCGGTAGTTCGGCATTGACTTTATCGGTTTCAACGACGACGAGCGTGTCGCCTTCCTTGACCTTGTCACCGACCTTGAAATACCATTTCAGCACTTGTCCTTCGTGGATGCCTTCACCGATATCGGCGAATTTAAAATCATACATGATGGGTTCCTCCTTTAAAATCTGGCGACTTTGACGATTTCAGCCGCGATCCGCTCTGGTTGGGTGAAATGAAAGTGTTCGCTTCTCGGGAGCGGGACGGTGATATCGAATCCGGTCACACGGGCAGGAGCGGCTTCCAAGTAAAGAAAAGCCTTCTCATTGACGAGTGAAATGAGTTCAGCGCCTGGTCCATAGGTCTTGACAGCTTCTTGGACAACCAAGAAACGTCCGGTTTTCTTGACGGAGTTAATAATGGTTTCTTCATCAATCGGATTGATGGTACGCAAATCGATCAGTTCAACGCTGATGTTTTCGTCTTCAATCATTTTCATGGCTTTTTCGACTTCTCTGACAATCGCACCCCAGGCGACCACGGTGATGTCTTTGCCAGGTTTGACGACCTTGGCTTTACCAATCGGAATCCGATACATTTCTTCAGGCACTTCCTGTTTACCCGAGCGATAGATGCGCTTGGGCTCCATGAAAATGACTGGATCAGGATCTTCGATTGCGGAAATCAAGAGACCTTTGGCGTCATATGGCGTTGAGGGGATGACGACCTTGAGACCAGGAATGTGTCCGAGCAGGGTTTCCAGGCTTTCCGAATGGTGTTCAAGGGCACGGATGCCGCCACCCGATGGAAAGCGGATGACGATCGGCAGTCCGTAACGTCCTCTTGAACGGGTCCGGTAACGGGCCATGTGGGTCACGATTTCGGTATAACCGGGGAAAATGAAACCGTCAAATTGGATTTCAGCGATCGGGATGAGGCCATTGATGGCCATGCCGATGGCACTACCGGTGATGGCGGCTTCGGCGATCGGCGTGTCAAAGACACGGGCTTCACCGTATTTCTTTTGCAGACCGGCGGTGACACGGAACACGCCGCCTTCAAAACCGGAGTCTTCACCAAAAACGACAACGCGCTTGTCGTCAGCCATTTTTTGATCGAGTGCCTGGTTGATGGCTTCTACCATGTTGATGACTGCCATGATCACTTACCTCCTTCTGCTAAATACTTCTTGTGGGTCTCATACTGCGCTTTGAGCTGCGGGGTCATTTCCTTGTAGGTGAAGCGGAAGATATCTTCAAGTTTGCCTTCGCCTTTGGCTTCGACTTGCTTGAAGGTCTTACCGACATAGTCGGTTTGTTCTTCTTGGAGTTTTTGATCTTCTTTCTCGCTCCAGTAACCCTTGTCGATCAGATATTGCTTGAAACGGATCATCGGGTCTTTCTTTTCCCATTCTTTGACTTCCTCGTCCTTGCGGTAAATGGAAGGGTCATCAGATGTCGTATGGGGTCCAAGGCGGTATGTGACGGCTTCGATCAGGACAGGGCCTTTGCCGGCTCTGGCATGATCGACCGCTTCCTTGGTCGCCACATACATGGCGAGGACGTCATTACCGTCGACCTGGATGCCGGGAATACCGAAGGCAACAGCTTTTTGGGCGAGCGTTTCCGCCCTGGTAGCCTTATGTCTGGGGGTGGAGATGGCATACTGGTTGTTTTGAATGACGACGACCAGCGGCGCATCATAGGTGGCGGCGAAATTGAGTCCTTCGTAAAACTCGCCATGCGAGGTGCCACCATCGCCGATGGTGGCGATGACGACTTCTTTTTTGTCAAGAATCTTGCTGGCATAGGCCAGACCGGCCCCATGGTTGATCTGGGAGCCGATGATGACATTGACAGGCAAAACCTTGACACCTTCATCAAAATGGTTGCCCCATTCGTTGCCATACCAGTAAAGATACAGCTGTTCGAGTGTGACACCTAGATAAAGCATGGCCACCAGTTCTCTGAAAGCGGGTGAGAGCCAATCTTGTTTCTCCAATGCGGCCACCGCACCGACCTGGGCGGCTTCCTGACCACGGTTGGGTGCATACGTAAGCATGCGCCCCTGTCGCTGGTACTGGAGCGCTTTGATATCAGCGATACGGCCGAGTGACATGGTCTTATACATGTTCAGCAAGGTTTTTTTGTCAAGTTTGGGTTCCAGATCCTTGTTGGTGACTTTTCCTTTGAGGTCTAGAATATTGAATTGCTTTTTCTTGAGTGGGTCATAGGTTTTGAAGAGCATCTTGATTTCCTCCTAATATGTTTACATTGGTATTATACTTGACCTGTGGATTATATTCAAAAAGTTTGCTTTTTTAAACTTTGAAAGTAAAGGATATACAAACAATATGTCAAAGTGTGTCAGATATGCGAAAAAAAAGAGGCAAGCCTCTTTTGATGATCATGATCGACGTGTTTCGCGTTGCTTATGCAACAACAAGATCAATTCTCTCAATGTCTTGACGGCCGCCGCAGTTGAAGCGCCGCTCGGATCGAGCATTGGCGCCAGTTCCACAATGTCGGCACCGACAATCTGGTCCAAGGTTTCAAACTGGTCGATGGCCCATAACAATTCCTTATAAGTGATACCACCCGGTTCGGGTGTGCCAGTGCCTGGCAAGACAGCGGGATCAAGGATGTCAAGGTCGATGGTGATATAGACGGGTTTGTGCTTCAATGTTTTCACGACTTCATCAAGCCCTACAAGGTCGTATTGACGGATGGAGACATGGCCTTGGGACGCCCAATCAAATTCGGTCTTGTCACCGCTGCGGATACCGAATTGGAAAATCCGACCATCGCCGGTGAGTGTATGGACATGACGCATGAATGTGGCATGCGACATGGTTCTTCCTAAAAAGGTGGTGCGCAGGTCCGTATGGGCATCAAGGTGGATGATGTGCAAGTCCGGATACTGTTCAAAAACCGCCTTGATGACCGGATAAGAGATCAGATGCTCACCGCCGACAACCATCGGTGTCTTGCCATCACGCAGGATGTTTTTCGTTGTCTGATAAACGATATCAAGGGCGTCTTCAACCGCGCCGACCGGAAGATCAAGGTCGCCGATGTCGGCGGTCTTGTATTGTTTGAGATCGCGGTCACGGTAAGGTGAGTACCATTCGATGCCTTTCGAGTCAAGACGGATGGCATTTCCGGCAAAACGGGTGCCGGGACGAAATGATGTGGTCGCATCCATCGGCACGCTGAAAAGCACCACATCGGCTTCTTCATAGGTGTGCCCACAGCTTTGGAATGATAAATCGACTTTAGTCATTGGCATGGTCTTCCTCCCATTTGAACCACAAATCTTTGTCCACGACCTTGATGTATCCGCCTTCGGTGTCGCTCAAGATGACCGATCCGCTGCGTTTATATAAATCAAGGTCTTCAAGAATATCGGCCGTGATGATTTCACCCGGTATGACGATTGGAATACCGGGGGGATAGATCATGACCGACTCGGCGGCAATCTCATCCACCGACTGGTCATAAGGCACATACTTCTTGGGTGCGTGGTAAGCATCACGTGGTCGTGTATAGGCTTCTGGATAGGTGTATGAAAACTTGGCTTGCAGAGGCGGTAGTTGTTGTTTTTGGTATTTTTGGGAAATCTTTTTCAAGGCATTGACTAAGGCATCGAGATCCGCTTTGGTGGTGCCGATTGACAAGACTGCCAGGATCAGGTGGGTCTCTGCCAATTCGACCGTGACACGATGTTCATCAAACAGTTCTTTATAGACATCAAAACCGGTGATGCCGAGATCAGACACCTTGACGATGATTTTCGTCTCATCATAGCCGGTCGCGCCCAGTGCTTGAAAATAGGCCTTGTCGGCGACGGCAAGCCCGGGAATGGCGGCAATCTTTCTTCTGGCATCAGCTGCCATGCGGATGACCTGGGGTAATTTGACCGGACCTTCAAAATAGATGGTCTTGCGGGCGACATCGAGACTGGATAACAGCAAGTTGCTTGGTGAGGTGCTTTGCAGCATGTTGATGGTGGACCGAAGCCGGATATGGTCGATGCGCGGCCCTTGGGCGATTAGGATGGAACTCTGGGTCAACGACCCGACTGTCTTATGTAAGGAACATGCACTCATGTCTGCGCCTGCGCGCATGGATGAAAGCGGAAGCTGCTGACTGAACGGAAAATGTGATCCGTGGGCTTCATCGGTCATGGCGATCATGTCATGTTCATGTGCAAGGTCAACAATGGCTTTGATGTCACTCGTCACACCAAAATAGGTGGGGTTGATGATGAACACCGCTTTGGCATCAGGATGGTCATGAATGGCTTGGCGGATGTCTTCAAGCGCCATGTGATTGGCAATACCGAGATGATTATCAAGCTGAGGTTTGATGAAAATCGGCACTGCGCCGCTGAGAATCAGCGCGCTGATGACTGATTTATGCACATTGCGTGGCATGATGATTTTTTCATTGGCGCGACAAATTGACATGATCATGGAAAGAATGCCCATCGTGGTTCCACCGGTTAAAAAATAGGCTTTTTCAGCATGAAAAGCATCTGCCATGAGTTCAGCTGCTTCTTTGATGACACCGGTCGGTTTGTTCAAGTTGTCAAGCCCGCGTGGTGCGTTCACGTCCATGGTGAATGCTTTTTTGCCGATAAAAGATGACAACTCGTTGTCAAGATGACCTTTATGGCCGGGCACGTCATGTTGGACGTGATGACGTTTGACATATGCTTGCACTTGATTAAAATAAGGTGTTTTCTTATGATCCATTTCCATCTTTGTCTCACCTCTCAAAACATCATCATTGTATCATGTTTATGTGTCAATGCAATTGTTTTCGTTGATTTGTTGAAATTATCAGTCAAATAGGTTCAAGCATGGTATTTTGCATGGTTCAATGCTATAATAAAAAGTGTGAAAGGAGCCTTGTTTATGAACATGACTGTACTGTTTCAATCCATGACGACCAATGTGCTTTGGACGATTGGCACCGTGGTAATCCTTTTCGTGATCTTCATGCTGGAAAGAAGTTATTTAAAGAGAAACGAGGAAACCGTCAGCAAAGTGATGCTGATCCTCGTCTTTATCACCTCATTTGTGTTACTGGCCGCCGGTATCGGTGGTATCCTTTGGGTATGGGGGTTTGACCTGGCCACTTATTTTGACGTGTTGGGCGATGATATCATCTTGAAACTCAGCCAAAGTGTCGGCGCCATGGTCAGTTCGGTGGTCGTGTTGTTTGTGGCATTGTTTCTGCTTCGCATCAGCAAGCTGACCTCGCAAAGAATCATCGCAAAGGCCAATGCCCAGCAGCGTCGCAGAAAAACGGTCGTCCGCTTGATCCGCAGCATCACCAAATACATTGTCTGGATCACAGCCATCCTCGTCATTTTGTCGATTTGGGGACTTAATGTTGCACCAGCGCTCGCCGGTCTTGGGATAATGGGACTTGTCATCGGTCTTGGTGCGCAGCGTTTCATCAACGACTTGATCAGCGGCTTCTTCATTGTCTTTGAACAACACTTCGATGTTGGCGACAGAATCGAAGTCCAAGGTTTCAAGGGCGAGGTCATCGACATCGGCCTGAAAACCACTAAAATTAGAAACTGGAAGGGCGAAATCAAGATCTTTTCAAACGGCGAACTGTCTAATCTCATCAATTTCTCCAAAGAATTGTCCACAGCATTGGTCGAATTTGGCATCGCCTATGGCGAAAACATGCAGTCCACCATTGACATGCTCAATGCCGAACTGCCCAAAATGAAACTCGAACATCCGGAAATCGTCGAAGATCCCAAAGTGCTCGGTGTGGTTGATCTGGCTAGCAGCAGTGTCAACATGCGTGTCATGGCCAAAACCTTGAACGAGCAACACTATGCCGTTGAAAGGGCGATGCGCAAGCGCATCAAGGAACTTTTAGATGAG
Organism: Acholeplasmataceae bacterium; assembly: GCA_007692425.1. Taxonomy (GTDB): domain Bacteria; phylum Bacillota_I; class Bacilli_A; order Acholeplasmatales; family Acholeplasmataceae; genus RECG01. The sequence goes on from RECG01000016.1 coordinate 15,289, forward strand.
CATGGCATCGAGATTCCATTTCCACAAGTCGTGGTCCATCAACCAGTCAAGAAAACAGCAAAATAAAACAAAGGCGGTCATTTTCGACCGCCTTTGTCTAATAAATGAATGGCACCAGCTTTTTCGTCTTTTTCATGTAGTCGGCATATGCCACCGGAAAGAAAGATAATAACATCTTTTCTTCAACCTGGATGCGATAGACAAAGGCCAGGGTCGGCAAGACAAACGCCAGGAGCGAGGCCAACCAATGATGATAAACAATGGCGACACCGAGAAAAATCATGACTTCTCCCAAATATGATGGGTGTCTGACAAACCGGTAGAGTCCTTGTTGATATAGGTTTTTATCTTGGTGGACATCCACGTCCCTTGAGAAATTCTCGCCCAGTTGGCGAATCGCGATGATTCTGACAATGATCCCCGCCAGGATGATCACAAGACCGATTTGACGTAACCACCAAAAAGGCTCTTGAAAGGCTTCTCTGGACCCTTCAACCAAAAAAGGACCCGAGAGCATGCCGGCACTGATGAGGATCACCATGACATATTTTGATCGTCGTTCGATGGCCAATTTGTCTTTGCGGTTTTTATAAAAGATTAGGATGTAGAAGTCCATGACCACCCAAAGGCCGATCAAGACCCAAAATAGTATGTGCACCTGATGTCCTCCTGATTTTTTACCATTATAACACGATATTGAAATGAAAATCCCATGATTTACCATCTTATGCACTTGAGAAGATATCTATTCGCATGCATGTTATAATTTTTTTGAATAAAAAAGGGAGTGTGATTATTATGTTGACGTTTTTGAAACTCTATTTGCTGGCTTTTATCGTGTTTTTTGTGATTGATATGATTTGGCTTGGCCTCATTGCCAAAAATTTGTACCAAAACCAGATTGGTCACCTGCTCAAGGCCGATGTCAATTGGTACGCGGCCATTTTGTTTTATTTGTTGTTCATCGGCGCGCTTGTCATCTTTGTCTTGATGCCTGCCGTTCAAAATGGTCAAATCTGGCATGCCGTGTTATACGGTGCGTTGTTCGGGTTCATCACATACGCCACGTATGACCTGACTAATCTTGCCACTTTGAAAGACTGGCCTGTCGTCATCACCATCATCGACTTGACCTGGGGAACGTTTTTAGGTGCGTCCACAAGCACGTTTGCCTATCTGCTCTACCAATGGTTATTTTAAGGAGGAGCCTCAACGATGCAAACACAACATTTGTCCAATGACCTGTTATACCAATCGTTTTTGCTCGGTGCCGAAAATGTCATTCGCGAAAAGAACACTTTGAATGCCATCAATGTCTTCCCTGTCCCTGACAGTGATACCGGCACCAATCTGGCTGCCATGATGCGCTCGATTATCACGCATGCGAAACAAGGGAAGACACCTAAAGAGACGATGGAATCGATCGCGGATGCGGCCATCATGGGTGCCAGAGGTAATTCCGGCATCATTTTTGCTGAATACATCCACGGTTTCGCAGCCGATCTTCCCGATGACGAAGTCGGGGTGGATTCATTGATCACAGTAGCGCACAACGCCGCCAAAAAAGCTTATCATGCCATTTCAAAACCGGTCGAGGGAACCATCATCACTTTGATGCGTACCTGGGCGGGCGCGCTTGACCGTCTCAAGGGTGTCTCGAACAATTTGATCGACCTTTTGGCAAAGGCTTATGATGTGGTGCTCCAAGAGTTGGATAGAACCCCTGAGATGTTGCCGGTGTTGAAAGAAAACAATGTGGTCGATGCCGGTGCCAAAGGGTTTGTCCATTTCTTGGAAGGCTTTGCCCGGGCGTTGCGGGGGGAGACGCTTTCGGAAGACCTGAAGATTGATCAAGACAAGCCGGTCATCCATGTCGAGCACCTGGAAGCATCCCAGACACGCTATTGTACTGAAGCGCTTCTTCGTGGCAAAGACCTCAATGTCGATCAGATTCGTCACATGCTTGAATCGTTCGGTGATTCGGTTGTCGTGGCTGGCAGTGACAGAATGCTGCGTGTTCATGTCCATACCGATCAACCTGATGAGATTTTTGCTGGACTTGAACCTTACGGACAGATTCTCGAACAAAAGGTCGATGACATGCGACGCCAGTTTGAGGCGGCCAATCAACGCAAATATGACATTGCCCTTGTCACCGATTCGATTGCTGATCTGCCACAGTCGATGATCGACCAATACCAGATTCACATGATTCCCATCGGATTGACCATCAATGATGTCAATTACTTTGACAAGGTCACCATCCAAAGTTCACGTTTCTATGGCATGATGGATTCATTAAAGGTGTATCCGACATCAAGCCTGCCCAATGAAAAAACACTCGAAGATTTCTTCTCTTTCCTGACAACTCACTACAAAACCATTCTTGTCATGACGGTCTCAAGCCAGATGAGCGGTACGAACCAGGTTTTTCAAAAGGTTGCCGCCAAATTCCCGGAAACCGACATCAAGGTCATCGATAGCCGTCAAAACTCAGGTGCCCAAGGTTTGTTGGTCATGACAGCTGCCAAACTGATCGAGGAAGGCTTGCCGGTTGATGAGATTGCGAGTCGTTTGGAAGATCTCCGTCAAAAGACCCGTATTTTAGTCAGTGTCCAAACCCTGAAATATATGGTCAGGTCCGGTCGTTTGAGCAAAGTGTCTGGACTGATGGGCAAAGTGCTCAACTTAAAACCGGTTGTCTCGATTGATGACGAAGGTAAAGGCATCATCTTTGCCAAAGCGCTTTCGATTAAGAAAAGCAATCGTTTGATTGAAGCGCACATGCGTGAGATGGCGGACAAACATGGCATTGAAACCTATGCCATTGTTCATGCCAATGCCGACAAGCGGGCGGCTGAGTACGCCCGGATATATGAAAACATGCTTGGTAAACAACCAGCTTATATCATGGATATCTCGACCATTGTGGCCATGAATGCCGGGATCGGCACCGTCGCCATCGCTTACATCAGAAAGGACTGATGTTGATGTTTTTAATCAATGCACTTGTCTTATTCGTGTTTTATCAAATCTTTTTCATCCTGGCCCAAATCAAGAAAAACAATGGCATCGCTGATATGGCCTGGGGTCTTGGTTTCGTCGTGATTGCCTTTTCAAGCCTCATTCAAAGCGGCGAATGGTCACTGATCCCTTTGACCATCACGCTTCTTGTGATGATCTGGGGTTTCAGGTTGTTCTTCTATATCGGTCTGCGTAACTGGTCAAAGCCTGAAGATCATCGTTATGTCGCCATGCGTAAAGCCTGGAAGACGAAGATCATGCTCAAGGCTTATCTGATTGTCTTCTTGTTTCAAGGACTGTTGCTCTACATCATTTCCTTGCCGATCCAGTTCGCCATGTGGACCGGTGTCGCTTTGGCTGATACCACCAGCATCATCATTTATGTGGGTGGTGTCTTGTTGTGGCTGATCGGTTTCTTCTTTGAAGCCGTCGGTGATCATCAGCTCAAGGTGTTCAAGCAAAAACCGGAAAACAAAGGCAAAATCATGAGTACGGGTTTGTGGCGTTACACGCGTCACCCGAATTATTTCGGTGAAGCCCTCATGTGGTGGGCGATCTGGCTGTTGTCGATTGCCGGCCTTGGTTTGTTCAACATGACCGGCATCATCGGACCGGTGCTGATTACTTATTTGCTTCTGTTCGTATCAGGCGTGCCTTTGCTTGAAAAACGCTACAAGGACAACGCTGATTTCCAGGCTTACGCCAAAAAAACCAGCATCTTCTTCCCTTTGCCCCCTAAAAAGCAATAAGTCATCTGAAAGATGTGAATGAAAAAGCGCGATTCAATCCGAATCGCGCTTTTGTTTGGGTCGCTTTTGTGCGGGTTTGGCATAGGCACAGGTCGCACACGGCTTGTCTTTGTTCTTCCGCATGCCTCTGATGACCAAGATGAAGATGATTGCCACCACCAACAAGATGAGTCCGTCAATCCAGGTCATATCATCACCTCGATCAACCGGCCGATGTTAAAGACGATGACAGCGAGCAGCCAGGCCAGTCCGGTTTGGTAGAGTACTGCGAGCAGCATGCGCCGGCTGGAGCCCAGTTCTTGACGCATCGCACCGATGGCGCCGAAACATGGCGCTGAAAACAAGTTGAAGACCATGAAGGCATAGGCTGATGCCGGTGTGAAGAAGGCGAATGCAGAACTGCCGAAAATCAACATCCCTTCAGTGGTTTCTTCCGAGAATCCGGCGATGATGGCCATGGAGGCGACCACTTGTTCTTTGGCGACCAGCCCTTGGAGGGCTGAAACGGTGGCACCCCAGTTCCAGGTGCCGAGCATGGGATAGAACAGCCAGGCCATCACATGACCGATACCGGCCAACATGCTTTGGTCGGGGTCGATGCCATATTGAAGACGCCATGAAAAACTGATCAGAAACCAGACGACCACGGACGCCATCAAGATGATTGAACCGGCGTGTTTGATGAAGGCCATGGCCTTGCCATAGACATCACGCAAGACATAAGACATGTTGGGCATTTTATATTGGGGCAGTTCGCTGATGTATCGGCTGCTGTTGCCTTTGAAAAAGATCTTGTTTAAAAGCAAGGCCGAGAAAAAGATGACAAAGATGGCCATGAAATAGAGCGAGGCGGCCGCCAGACCGGAACGATTGGTGAAAAAATAGCCGGCAAACAAGACGATGATCGGCAGTTTGGCACTACATGGAACAAAGGGCGTCAACATGACCGTCATCTTTTTCTCGCGTTCATCATGAATGGCTCTGGACGCCAGGATGGCGGGCACGGAACAACCACTGCCGATAATAAACGGAATCAAGGACTTGCCGGAAAGTCCGACCCGTTGAAACACCTTGTCCAAGACAAAGGCGATCCGTGACATGTAGCCGGTCGTTTCCAACAAGGCAATCATGACAAACAACATGATCAGCTGTGGCAGAAATGCCAGAATCGCACCGACTCCGGCCAGCATACCGTTGACTACGAGACTGACCGACCAGTCTGACGCACCCAGACCCGACAAGCCTGTTTCAACGCTTTCGGATAAGATTTCCATCCACCCTTCGACCAGATCGACCGTCCAGGCACCGAATGGACCGGCTGCCAGATAATAGATGCCGAACATGATGATGAAAAACAAAGGTATCGCCAAAAAGCGGTTTAAGAAGATTTTGTCGAGGGTGTCGGTCCATGATTGTTTTTGGTGACGGACCGTGATGGCTTGATCACGGATCATCTCGATGGTGCGGTACCGTTCATCCGCGATGATTTGTTCCATGTCGCGTTGATATGAGGCGGAAAGACCTTCGATGATGGCGTCAATCATCGGTTGGCGGTAAACATCCACATGCGGATTGCCTTCGATCAGACCAATGGCGATATGTCGCGCATGGGGGGGTTCAAGATGTTTTTCAATGTCTTTCAATGCTTTTTCGATGACGTGATCATAAAAGCGCTCGTGCCGGTTTTTGCGAAATTGACCCGTTTTGATGGCTTGAATCAAATCGTAGATGCCGGTTTTCTTCAAGGCTGAAATGGCGATGATGGTCGTGTCCAGCTTTTGTTCAAGCGTCGCCAGATCAATGTCAATGCCCCGACTGACCGCGATGTCGCTCATGTTCAAGACAATCAATACGGGAAGGTCGAGTTCCAACAGTTGCGTGGTCAGATAAAGACTGCGTTCAAGTGCGGTCGAATCGATGATGTTGATGACCAGGTCGACACCACCTTCCAATAGGAAGGTTTGAGAAATCTTTTCCTCAATGCCATAAGGGCTCAACGAATAAATACCCGGCAGATCGACCACTTCATGGTCGGTGCTGCGCAGGATGCCCGTCTTCTTTTCGAGGGTGACACCCGGCCAGTTGCCGATTTTTTGGCTGCTGCCGGTCAGATGATTGAAAAGGGTTGTTTTTCCGGCGTTGTGGTTGCCGACAAGGGCGATTCTCATGGCATCACCTCGACGGTGATCAAGGCCATGTCCTGCTTGCGGAGACAAAGTTCATATCCTCTCAGTTCAAGATCAACAGGATCGCCCAGGGGCGCGATTTTTTTGACTTTGACCAGTACGCCTTCAGTGAGGCCCATGTCGAAAAAGCGCCTTCTGAGGGCCTTGTCTTCAGGATTGATGTGAACCACTTTGCCTTTCTGATTGATGACAAGTTCGGACAGGCGCACGCGTGCACCGGCCGGATGTCTGGCTGGTTTGATTCTCATGTTCAGTTCTCCATTGTGTTATACACTTTCCATTATAGGAATCAACAAGACAAAGTCAAAGGAAGTTGTAAAGATTATGATTAGCGTTATAAATAAAAAAGGGGTTTCCCCCTTCATATGGTTGATCATGTGTTATTTTCTGTCAATGTGTTGATGCGATCGACATAGGCTTGAATGTTGAATTTGCGTTCCAGACCCTTGTCGTTCATATAGCGGAGTTTGCCAAAAATGGGTCGTTCGGTCCAAGGTCTGTCGTGCTTGCCGAAACACCAGGCGACACCGGCATAGGAGTTGGGATCACGACCATCAATGAAATATTTGTTGTTAAGCGTGATGATGGATTGATAAGCATCCTTATGGGTCAGGCTCCATTCGATGATCTTCTTGGCCCAGTACATCCGCATGTAATTATGCATATAACCAGTGATGCGCATTTCTGTCATGGCGGCATTGAAATAAGGATCATGGGTCTTGCTTTGGGCGAGTGCTTCCATGTCATATAAGTGCGGCCTGAAGTCGTTTTCGTGGGCTTTCATGGAGTGATAAGCCCATGGCTCCGTCATGGTCTCGAAGACATCATAACCTTTTTGATAGGTGACATAATTGAAGGCAAGTTCACGGCGGACCAGCAATTGTTCGATAAAGGCATCAAAGCCTTGACCGTTGATGTGTCCCTGTTCGAGCGCCATGAACATGCGCTCCAACAGTTCCAAGGCGGCGATTTGTCCAAAATGAAGATACATGGATAGTTTGGATGTGTATGCGGTGCTTGGGTCGTTGCTTTCATGATAATGGTCAGCCTTTTCGCGGATGAAGAGATCCATCAGGCGGGAGGCTTCCAAATAGCCGCCATGATACAAAGGGCTGGCGCTGACGGTCTTGTCAATAGGTAATCTTTCAAGAAGCGCATCGATGTCCAAGAGATCGTCATCGCTTGCAATGTTTTTCAATGTGATGCCTTCATAGTCTGGCAATCTGACAAAATCCCGGAAAGCGGGATACAGTTTCTTCAGTTTGGGTCTGAGGGTGTACGCCCCATATTCAGCCTTGTCAGAGGCCACGTCGACGGGAACAATTAAATCAGTGTCAACCTTGTCGATTTGAAGATGCGGGTGGTGTTTATGGGCATGCCCGAGCACCGTTTCACGCCATTGTCTGGGCACTTTGAGATACCCGGCATCCATGACAAGTGTATCCGCTTCAGCTAAAAGCGGCATGACCGCTTGATCAGGAGAATCCAGTTTGAGGATAAACGTGATACCCAGTTTGCCAAGCAAGGATTTGGTTTCGGCCAATCCTTCAAGCATGAAACGATAATGTCTGAGATTGGCATCTGGATATGAGGGCGTCAATCCGAAAACAACCAACAAGGGTAATGCCTTCTGATTGGCGGTTTCAATGGCATGGGACAAGGCGTGGTTGACATGGACACGTTGAGCCTGTTGCATCCAATAAAGCACATATGCACCCGTCTTGTCGGTTTGGTTTTGTTTAAGTGTTGTGAGTCGTCTGGGATTCATGAGTTGGGTCAGCACACAAGGCGGTCATGCCTGCGGCCTGCCTTTCGTGATTGATCAAGTCTACCAAATCAATTGTATCATGATTCCGGGTGTTCAAGATGAAGACGTGTCACATGCTTCCCACATTTTCACAAATTATGCGGTTGAAGGACCTTGATGCGCGTACGATGGGCGTAAGACTTATTTATATTTATTATTAGTGTTATAATGTGAATGAACACAAAAAATTTGGAGGGTAACATGGAAGAAGCCAAGTATTTACAGAAGGAAAGTTTGCGAAGATTTAACATGATTATGGGAGGATTGCACCTGCTACAGGGGCTCCTCATGATTGTCTTGTCGTTGTTTGTGCTCGACCAGATCGCCGCGTTTGAGATTACGATCACACAAATATTCTTGCGTTATGACATGACACTGCAAGCATTGGTGGTCGATTTCAAGAATCTCTTTAACCTGCCTTTCTACTTTTTAGTCGCGTTGTTCTTGCTAATTTCGGCTGGCGCACATGCCTTGATTTCGTTTCCGAAAAAGCTGAATGATCTCTACAACGCCGATCTCGACCGTGGCATCAACCGTTTTCGTTGGTTCGAGTATGCACTCAGCTCTTCGATCATGATCGTCTTGATCGCCACCTTGTTCGGTGTCAGGGACATCGGTTCGTTGGTGTTGATTTTCATTGTCAATGCCGCGATGAACCTGTTCGGTCTTGATATGGAAATCATCAACTCGGGCAAACAAAAAGACAAGGTCAATTGGGGACCGTTCATCTGGGGAACCATTGCCGGGCTTGCCCCGTGGATCGTCATCATCACTTATATGGCCGGCAATACTGAAGCGTTGGATCAGGTACCCTGGTTTGTCTGGGCGATTGTCGGAACCTACTTTGTAGCGTTCAACACGTTCCCGATCAACATGATTTTCCAGTATCTGGGCGTGGGCAAATGGAAGAATTACATTTATGGCGAACGTTTCTACATCATTTTGAGTCTGGTCGCCAAATCGATTTTGGCTTGGTTGGTGCTGTTTGGCGCCATGCAACCGTAAGACACAACAAACAAGACCGGTGAAAGCCGGTCTTTTGCTTGAGAGGTTTTTATGTTCAAGAAAATCAGACAACCCGAACTGTTTCAAGGGCATCATCGGAAAAACCGCTATTTCGAAGGCTGGTATTTCAAGTCGGTCACCAAAGATGAGCGCTTGTCTTTGGCGCTGATCCCTGGCATCAGCCTGAATCGTCAAGACCCACATGCCTTCATCCAAGTGTTTATCGCCCGGCACAGTGACGATGATGTCGAGCTCAAGACACATTATGTGCGCTATGATGTCGACGACTTCTCCTATAGTCGTGATGTTTTTCGAGTGCAAATCGGCACAAGCATCTTTAGCGGTGATCACATTGATATCGAGATACAGCATGACAACCTTGACATCAGAGGACGATTGGACATCAAGGACAGGACGCCGATTGAGAAGTCACTTCTGGCACCTAACATCATGGGCATCTTCGGTTATGTCGGTTTCATGGAATGTTATCATGGCGTCATCAGCATGTCCCACCGGCTCGAAGGCTCACTCATGATTAACCATCAACCGGTTGTTTTCGATGACGGCAAAGGCTATCTTGAAAAAGACTGGGGCAGATCGTTTCCCCGAGCTTATGTATGGATGCAGTCCAACCACTTCAAACAACCGGATACATCTTTCATGTGCTCGTATGCGGACATCCCTTTCCTCGGTTTGTTTTTCAAAGGGTTGCTCGCGAATCTGGTCATTGCCGGCAAGGAATACCGTTTCGCGACATACAACGGCGCCCGTGTCCTGAAAGAGGAGATAGAAAAAGGCAAGGCCGTTTATCTCATCAAACGTGGTCGTCTGCGTTTGTTGATTGAAGCCGTGACCCAAAAAGAAATCGAACTGGCGTCACCGCGGATGGGTGTCATGAACGAGACCATCAAGGAAGGCCTCTCAGGCAAGGTCACCTTGACCTTGTGGCGTGGCCGGGAACAAATCTATCACGATACCGGGACAAGCGCCGGCATCGAAATCATGAAATAAGACATTTTTATTGTCAGTGCAAACAAACAAAAGGACATGGTCGACATGTCCTTTTCTTTCAGGTGGTCTTGACGGTGGTCTCGACCGTATTGAAATGTTGGCTTGCGACCTTGACGGATCCTGTGCCAGGTTCAACCGCCTTGACCCAAAATGACTGGATGCCACCTTGCATGCTTCTGTGTGCAGGACCGATCAATGTCAGGTTACCGGTGGTTTCAATATGGATGACTTCCTTGCTGTAATAGGCGCGCTCACCCAGACTGTTGGCCAGTTCGACGGTGATGCGCATGACATCATAGGTCGTTTCAATGTGCATGTCCTTGGCATCTGTTTTGATCGATAGTTGATAATCGTCATGCTTACCCTTTTGTTCAGTGAGCACTCGTTTGCCTTGTTGATATCCTTCGAAACGCCAGGTTTGTCCCGACTCGCCCCAGCCACCGATATAGCGGGTATAGAGTTTGACGGCATCTTCATATTTGAGCTTGTATTTGAAGAGAATCCAACCCAGTTTCAGCTTCATGCCAAGCGACATCTTCAAGTCATTATGCAAGGTTTTCAACATGATGTCCTTGACGGTGTCGGCATCTTTCTTCTTGAACGTCTCGTTGTCGCGGATCAGGTTACCAATCAAATCACGGATGATGATGGGCGGATGTGGCAAATGGTGATACAAGGCGTTATCCTTGTTATAGGTTCCAATCAATTGCTCATTTTTATAGAGTTTGATCTCATCACAATTGGTCGCAATCATGACTTCTTTGAGCGCACCACCGGGAAGATCGCCAATATGCATCATCGACAAGACTTTCATGTATGGTTTTTCGCCTTGTGAAGCGTAAACCGAAGCGGCATATTTATCGTTTCGGTTGATATCGAGCACACCATGATGACAGATGTGATCATTGCTGCCGAAATCCTTGTGGGTGTGGTAATCGTTCATACACCAGCCGATGGCACCCATCAGACCTTTCATCTGATATGCATCATCCAAAACCTTGAAATGGCGATGCGCATGCGTGACTCTTTTCGTTTCATCATCATATGATTTTGTTGGAAAGACGTGACCATTGTATTCGGTCACCAGATAGGGACTCGATTGTTTGGTCATCTTCTTCTTGGGTGTCAATCCTTCGTTGTCGCCATGGTGGACAAAATCATTGACGGTGTAGACATCTTCGTAACGTTTGCTGTGGGCGATGTAACGGACACCACCGGTCGGACGGCTGACATCGATACTTTTGGCCAGGTCACGGGTCGCCTGATAAAAGACATCATCATCTGGTGACTCATTGATGCGTGTCCCGATCATGATGACAGACGGATGGTTGTAGTCACGGATCATCATGGTTTCCAATGACTTGAGCGCATGTGCTTTCCAGGTATCATCACCGATGTGTTGCCAACCGGGAAGTTCGGTGAAGACCAGTAAACCGATGTCATCACAACGATCAAGAAAATGCCGGCTCGGTGGGTAGTGGGAACTTCTAACGATGTGACAGCCCAGTTCGCGTTTAAGAATATCCGCATCTCTGGCTTGTGCTGATTTGGGCATGGCGTATCCGACATAAGGATAAGACTGATGACGGTTCAAACCACGCAAAAAGATTTTTCTGCCATTCAAATATAATCCATTTTTGTCGACGGCAATGGTGCGGACACCGAACCTGGTCGAGGCAATGACTTCGTTTTCACACATCAGTTCAGCCTGATACATTTTGGGATTGTCAACATCCCACAGCACCAGGTCGTGTGATGTCTTCAAGGTCGCTTTGCCGTTCTCAGCATCAATCCGGAAACGATGATATTCCGTGTCACCTTCTTTGATGACAAGGTCCAGAGGTTGCCGGTTTTGGCAACGTCCGTCGATCTCGATGCGGACATTCAATGTCGCGCCATCACCATCAATCAATAAATGTTTGGCAATCACAGGACCGGTTTCGATCAGGCTGACTTCACGGTAAATACCACCATAGGTCAGATAATCAATCACACCACCGAACGGAGGATGGTCGCCCGTTTCACGGGAATCAACCTTGACGGTCAGAATATTTTGTTCTTTGGCCGACGCTGTCAGTTCGACTTGAAAGGCATCATAGCCACCGATGTGGCCTCCAATATGAGTCCCGTTCAAATAGATCTCGGCTCTGGCCATCACGCCTTCAAACAACACAAAAAGACGTCTGCCTTTTTCCGGTTTGTAAGTAAATGATTGTTGATAGGTGAAGATGCCTTGCGTGATGGTTTCATCGAAATAGCCATCCGCGATTTCCTTGACCGTATGAGGCAGATGCACGGTTTGGCCGGATAGACGCATGTGGGTCCAATCTTCTTCAAACCCCTTTTGAAAAGACCAATGCATGTTGAGTGGTGTCGTTTTCATCGTCTTCTCTCCTTTGAATGACTTGTCATTTGAGACATGGTCATGTGATGGTGATGCTTTCAAACAGTTTGGCGAACGGACTGTTTCGACGGTAGAAGGCGGCTGGCTTGCCCAATGGCACGTCTACGACATGGGTGCCACCACGATAAATTTCATGGCTAAGCAAACGAGCCCAGTCACCTTGAGGCAGGGTGACTTCAAGCGCATGTTGCCCTGGTCGATAGGCCGGTGCGACAAGCAGGTCTTGCCCGAGCATGAACATCCTTTTTTCGGTCCAGGCGAATGATTCGTCACTATGGAAAAACAAAGGACGATTGATGGGGATGCCTTGATCCTGATAAGCTTGTTTACAGGCTTCCATGTAAGGTCTCAAGCTGATGTAAAGATGGGTCATGGCTGCGAAATGCTTGAGGACTTCAGGAGAATGATCAAATTGACAATTATCTTCGGGACGGCTGCCTTCATGACAGCGGAAAAGTGGTGTGAAGACATTCATCTCCGCCCAACGCATGAACAACTCGGGTGATCGCTTCATATGAAGGATGGCGGTGTAACCGCCGATATCACTATGCATCTGGCCGACACCGATGGTTGCCATGCTGAGTGTCGCCGTGATGACCGACGGCAGGCCATAAGCGTCCGAGAAGTCGACATGCTGGTCACCGGCCCACATCAGGTTGGCATGGGAGATGGTGCCGGTATGACCGGCACGATTGAAGAAAAAGATTTCGTTTTCTTTACCGGTATCACGAATCGCCTCTTGATTGAGTCTGGCCCATAAGACAGGCCAGTGATTGTGCCATGCTTCAGCGTCACCACCGTGAATGCAGGCGTCGGTCGGCAGGTATTCACCAAAATCAGCCATCCATCCGCTCATGCCAAGGTCAATCATGTGGGTGATGATCAGTTGTTTGTACCAATCATATGCTTTTGGATGACTCAAATCGACAATGCCGGCATTGAAGGTGGTGGATTGGATGCGATACGGTTCACCTTGTTTGTCAGTGACCAGATACCCTTGACGACGCGCTTCGTTGTAAAGCGGGACATCCTCCTTCAAAAAAGTGTTGATGTACCCAAGAAAACGGATGCCTTCTTCACGCATGCGGGCAATGGCCTCTTTCAACTTTGGATAGAGCGTCTCATCGACCTGCCAGTTCCAGTATACCTGGCTGCCGAAGGCGGTCTTGAGTTGGCCGGACCAGTCCTGACACCAGATGCCGACGACCTTGATGCCATGTTCCTTGGCGGTTTTCAGTTTCCTTATGGCTTGATCAAGGCCACCCTGGGTGGCGATGATCGCACCTGTTCCGGTCCAGTCCGGCAAGGGTTGTTGCCGGCCGACGAGGTCGGACACTTTCATGGCGAGACGACCCATGTCTTGATCAGCCAGGATGGACATGCGCTTAGGCACATCACGAAAATGAATCATCGTCTCTTCCTTCTTGAACTGAAAAAAGCCGAAAGCCTCGCTATCGACATGAACAACATAACCTTTGCTTGACATGAAGGTGGGTTGGGCGTGATAAGTCTGATGTTCGCGATAAGGACCGAGATGACCCGGTCGGACACCAAACAGTTTTTCGAATAGAAACTTTTTGATGAATGTCTTGAGCGAGTGATGCTCACTGACCCATACCTTGACTTTCTTATTTTTCAAATCAAGGTGGGTGAACTGTTCACCACAACCATAAAAACGTTCATCTTCCGTCGACGGCAAGACAAGCCAGAAACGATTCATCGGCATGTTGCAGGTCACATCGATATGAACAGGGTCATCTGTGGTGACCTTGAGGGTGACTTCGTATGCATCATTGGCATAGATGAATGTGTCTTGTTGCCGTTCTTTGAAGAAAAGACGTCTGATCTCCTTGATTTTGTCTCCGGTTGAAAAACTGCCGCGGCGCATGCGATAAGTGGCGCGACCGTTTCCGACAAACAAGGATAGATCTGCCATGTTGATACGGATGTCTTCCCTGCCTTTGATGATGAGATGGTGATCTTCGAACATAGGGTTGCTCCTTATGGTTTCATGCTTTCATTATACATGTTCTTGTCTGATGAAAAAAGCCATGATCTTACGATTCATGGCCTTGCGTCTATTTGGTGACACCGAATGATTCCAAAAGCAATCCGACCTCGCGTGGTCGTTTGGCGACTTTCGCACCCGCTTTTGTCAAGGCTTTGATTTTGTCTTCGACCGAGCCCTTGCCAGCAGTGATGATGGCACCGGCATGGCCCATTTTTTGTCCTTTTGGTGCGGTCCTGCCACCCAGGAAGGCAACGAGCGGTTTGGTGAAAAGACCATCTTCAATCGCTTCCGCAACCTCTTCTTCCATGGTGCCTCCCAATTCACCGATGATGACGACCGCCTCGGTGCCTGGGTCGTTTTCATACATCGAGAGGCATTCGGCGAAACGGGTGCCGGGAACCGGATCACCACCGACGCCGATCAAGGTCGATACACCGTATCCCCGTTCGACGATCATGGCAGTGACCTCGTTGGTCAACGATCCGCTTCGCGTCATGACACCGATGGTACCGGAACGGTAGACGCGTTCGATCCAATGCGGAAAACTGCCCATCATGGCCTCTTTCGGTGTGATGACACCTGATGTGTTGCCGCCGATGACCATGGCGTGATGTTCCTTTGCAGCCTGACGGATGCGGACCATGTCATGCAGGGGGATGCCATCAGCGATCATGACGATTTTCTTGATGCCGGCATCAAGCGCCTCCATGACGGCATCTCTCGTCATGCGGGGTGGGACAAAAAGCATCGAGGCATCAATGTCATGACTGGCGACCGCTCTTCGGACAGAATGATAAACCGGTCTGCCTTCGACCGTCTGTCCTTCTTTGCCCGGCGTCACGCCACAGACCACTTGCGTGCCGAGTTCAATCATATGTTTGGTCCAGAAGCTGCCTTCCGAACCGGTGATGCCTTGGACCAGCACACGTGTCTGTTGATCAATGAAAATGCTCATCGGTGTGCCTCCTTGGCCAGTTTGACTGCTTTTTTAACGGCTTCCTCAGTATCAAACAAAGGTTCGAGACCGGCTTCTTCAAGCATCTTGACCGCTGCCGCTTCATTCGTGCCGCGGATGCAGGTCACGATTGGCCGGTCTGGTTTCAGCTTGCCAATCGCTTCTACGATGCCTTCCGCCATGACATCTGCTCTCGCGATGGTGCCGAAGGTCACGATTAAAATGACCTTGGAAGGCACTTTGAGACAAATCTCCATGGCCTTGACGGCTTTTTTATAATTCGGTCCGCCGAATTCCAAGTAGTTGGCGACGGTGCCGCCTTCATCGTGAATCAGGTCATAGACCGTGGTAGTCAGACCGGCACCGGCACACATCAGACCGATGTCGCCATCAAACTCAATAAAGGGAATGCCGGCTTGCAGCGCTTCGAATTCGGCTTCGGTGCGTACATCTTCCTGGGTTTGTTCAAAACGGGTCTGGCGGAAAAGTGCGTTGTCATCAATGATCAATTTGCCGTCTCCGGCGATTAAAGCACCGGATGTGTCGACAAACAACGGATTGATTTCAACCAGTTCGCAATCAAAACCGGTAAATACCTGGTACAGGTTTTGCAGGAGTTGGCTGAAAGCGCGCGCCTGTTTGCCTTCAAAACCCATTTGATAAGCGAGATGGTTGGCTTGAAATGACATCAAGCCTTCACGCATGTCAATGGCTTCTGTGATGATTTTATCAGGTTGTTCGACCGCCAACGTCTCGATGTCGATCCCACCTTCGGCACTGAGGATGAGCAGGGCTGTGGCGTTGACCGGTTCGATGGTGATGGATACATAGATTTCACGGTCGATGTCGATCGCTTTTTCAACCAAAAGCGAACCGATCTTTTCGGGGCGCTCAAACAGTTCACCCGCTTCATCAAAGGCTTTTTGGCTGTCTTTAGCGAATACGATCAAACCGGCTTTGCCACGTCCGCCTGCCAATACCTGGGATTTGAGCACACATGGAACACCGATTGTGTTGATGGCATCCTTGACATCGCCGCCACGGTTGACCAAGACGCTGTCCGGTACCATGATGCCATGTTCCTTGAAAATAGCTTTCGCTTGATATTCGTATAATTTCATGGTTCACTCCTGTCCATAAGACTTGAGCAATTCACCAAAAATAGCTTGGTCGGTCGGTCGGACTGGATCAAGATATTCGGAAACCCAGGTCACATTGAGAAAATGTTTGTAATAAATGTTTTCGGTCGTGATGTTACCACCCCAGCTGCCACAACCCAGAGACACGGTGGACGGCATACCATTGAAGAATGCCCCGCCATTACCGGCTGCCTGGGGTTGGTTGACCAAAATCCGGCTGGTGCGCATGTGAAGACCGAGTCTTTCCACATAGGATGGATTGAATGTATGAATGCCGCAGGAGTGTCCTGTGCCCACATGATCGGTCAGTCTCTCCAGGATGCGATAACCTTGATCAAAACCCTGGTAGAGGTGAAAGGTCAATACCGGCGACAGTTTCTCTTGTGAGAACAGGTCGTTTTCGATTTCTTTGGAACCTTGGGCCAGAAGCACCCTTGTATCTGCGGGAACCTTGAGTCCGGCATCCGCGGCGATGACCGCTGCCGATTTGGCGATGATGGCGGGATTCAAGGCTTTCTTGCCATGTTTGTTGGTCACCCACATGTGTGCTTCAAGACGTGTTTGTTCGTCTTTCTCAAGGCGATAAGCGCCGTGTTTTGCCATCGCTGTAAACATCGCATCAGCCACGGACGCTTCAATGATGATGGCATTTTCACTTGAACATGACGTCGCATGGTCGAAAGCTTTGCTCATCATGATTTTTTCTGCCGCATCTTCAATATCCGCATCTTCAGCGATGATCTGGACCGAGTTACCCGGTCCGACGCCATAGGCTGGCTTCCCGGAAGAGTAGGCGGCCTTGACCATCGCACTGCCTCCGGTGGCAAGAATGACATCCGCCTTTTGCATCAGCAAATTAGTCGATTCCACGGAAGGTTCTTCAATAACCTGAATCAAATCTTCGGGTGCACCGACCTTGCGTAATCCCTGACGCATGAATTCCACGGCCAGTCCGGAAGCTTTTTTGGATTTGGGGTGTGGGGCGAAAATGACGGCATTCCGTCCTTTTAGAATGGTAATTGCATTGCTGGCCGGTGTCGCGGTGGGGTTGGTAACAGGTGTCAAGGCAGCGACGACGCCGACCGGTTTGGCATATTTGCTGATCTTTTTGGTTTCATCCCGTTCAATCAAACCGACCGAGCGGGCATCTTTGATGTCGTTTAAAACACCGAGCACCTTGTTCTTGTGCTTGGTGATCTTGTCTTTGACATTCCCCATGCCTGTCTCTTCGACCGCGAGCGTGGCCAACGCCTTGATGTTGCTGTCGTTGTAGACTTCCCAACCGACTGCCACACAGACCTTGTCAATCTCCTCCTGGGTGTAATGGTTGATTTGCTTTTGGGCGATACGGGCCTTGTTGATTAAATTGTCAATGATGGTTTCAGATGATGACATGTTGATCCGTCCTTTCAATCCACGAACAGGCCGAGACCGCCTAATAAGCCGAAGATGGCTGTAAACAACACAGCGGCGAAGGCGACGATGAACAGGTCGCGGAACATTTTCTTTTTATCAAGATCTTCAGGTGTATTGGCCAGTGCCAAGGCACCCATGGTGGAAAAGGGACTCATGGTCGTCATGTGGGAGCCGACCGCGATGGTCACGGTCAGCAACGCCGGTGACACCACGTGTCCAAGCGTTTCTGATAGTTGTACGGTTGTCGGAATGAGCGTCGGCATGACCACACCGACTGCCGATGAGAAAATCGACATGACACCGCTCAGCACCGCCATGACCGGCACGGCAGTCGTGCGGTTCATCAGACGTGCCAGGAAGGTTGTCAGCATGTTGACACCGCCAAGGGCGTCAACGACACTGACCAGGACAGCCATGCCGCAAATCAAAATGAGCGTGCTCCACGGGATGTTGAGGATGGCTTGGTTCTGGTCTGCGGCCCTGATCAACAATAGGAAAGCCGCAATCACAAAGGCGGCAAATCCGACATTGACACCGCTGATGATGACCCAGAGGACGAGTACAAGAATGCTGATGAGTGTGTAAATCTGCATCTTGTCAAAACGTCCGGGTTTTGGAATCTGATAATGTTCCCCATTGCGTTTCAAACCACCGAGCACCAAATAAATGATGATGGAAAAAAGCGTGATGGTGACGACATTCGTCAAGTAGATTGAGAAACCCATCTCACCGACACCATGGAGCTTGGCCAGTTCCAAGGCGACAATCCCGTTCGGTGCCAAAGGTGAAAGACCACCGGCGATCGAACCGAGAATGATGAGGCTGCTGATCATGAGCATGGAGATACCTGTCTGGGATGCGATCAACAAGCCGATGGGCAACAATAACGCACTGGTGGAGATGTTGCCTGGCCCGATTGAAGCCAACACCAAGGACAAGACATAAAAAATGATGGGGATGAGCATGCGGTTGCCATGACTTTGATAAATCAACGTTCTTGACAATTTGTCAAGCGTGCCATTCAATTTGGCAATGCTGAAAAGCAAGGTCACGCCGACCGTTGTGAAAAATAGACGGAGCGGCCAATAACCGATAATGGTATTGACGGGAAGACCGCCGATATAATGTCCCAACACAAGGGCAAACACCAGACCGACGATGCCGACGTTGATGTTGGTCCAGAAACCGATAATAATGGCAAGCACGATCGCCAACAGCGCGATGAGTTCAAGTGGCATGTTGTTTCTCCTTGGGTGAATGTCAGAGGTGGAAGTTCTTTTTCTCCATATCACGGACGATGGTCCGTGCCTTTTCGAGGTTCTTGGCGCGCCAATCCTCGAGATTTTGCGTGAAGGATGTGTTTAAGAAGACTTTGGCCATCTCGACACCCATGATCGGTGCGATGACCCAGCCGCCCATACAAAGGACATTGGCATCATTGATGGCACGGCACTTTTCAGCAGCATAGACGGATTCACACGCGGCTGCATGTACGCCTTCATGTTTGTTGGCGACAATCGACATGCCCATGCCGGTTCCGCAAATCAAAATGCCCCGTTCATGAACTTTGTCCTGGATGAGACGGGCGCCTTTCATGGCGACTTCGAAAAACGGCAATGGTGCATCGGGATCGGTTGTCCCGATGTCATCGATCTGATAACCTTGTTCAATGGCCCAGTTTTTGACAGCGTCCTTCAAGGGAAGACCGGACAAGTCCGAGCCGATAAAAATCTGTTTTTTCATGGTTTTCCTCATTTCTGTTTGTTTTGTTTGGCAGCCAGGACAGCATGGACTGCCACGACGATGTTTTTGGCCTTCAGGCCGAATTTTTCCATCAGGAAATCTTTCTTGCCCACTTCGCCGAAATGATCCTTGACGCCGACACGTTGCATCGGCACCGGATGATGCTCGACCAGCACTTCGGCAACCGCACTGCCCAAACCATTGATGATGTTGTGGTTTTCAGCTGTGACGACCGCGCCGGTCTTGCGGGCGGCTTCGACGATGGCTTCGACGTCAATCGGTTTGATGGTATGGATATTGATGACGGCAGCTTCAATGCCTTCATCTTTGAGCATGGCGACCGCATCCACGGCCTCTTTGACCATGATGCCGGTTGCGAAGATGGTGACGTCTTTGCCTTCGATCACGGTTTTGGCCTTACCGAGTTCAAAGGTTGTTCCCTCTTCGAAGATCGGATCGAACTCCTGTCTGAGCAGACGGGTGTAGACCGGGCCGACATGATTGATGATCTGTGGAAAGATATTGGCCAGCTGGACGCCGTCGACCGGTTCAAAAATGACCATGGTCGGCAAGGTGCGCATCAGTCCGACGTCTTCCATAGACATGTGGGTGCCACCGTTGAGTTGGGCCATGATGCCAGGATCGGATCCTGTCATTTTGACATTGAGTCCGGCATAGGTCACAGACAAGGTGACCTGGTCGAACACCCGCCTGGTGGCGAATGGTGTGAATGTGTGGGTGAAGGGGAGCTTGCCCATGTTGCTCAAGCCTGCGGCCACGCCGATCATATTGGCTTCCGCCACACCGACATTGACGGTTCTTTCCGGATACTTTTCATAAAAGAGTGTTGTCTTGGCTGCCTTCATCAGGTCAGCTTCGACAATGACAAGTTCGGGATATTGTTCAGCATAGTGGATCAACAGGTCGACGTAGATGTCGCGCATTTGTCTATTTTTCAGTTCCATCTCGGTCCAACCTTTCTATGGCTTCCCTGGCCATCTCCATGGTGACGGGCATGTTGTGGGATGCCGGATCGCCTTCACAGAAGAAAGCCCCTTTGCCTTTGATGGTGTTCATGATGATCATCGAAGGCATCCCTTCGGTCTTCTTCGCAATCTCTATGGCATCAATCAAGGCCATGACATCATGTCCGTCAACCACTTGGACATGCCAGTTGAAGGCTTCCCACTTCTTGTCAAGCGGGCTGACATCATTGAAAGTTGAGATGTTGCCATCAATCTGCATCTTGTTGTAATCCGTGAATGCAATCAGGTGGTCGAGCTTGCGGTTGCCGGCGAACATCGCGGCTTCCCAGATTTGCCCTTCCTGGCTTTCGCCGTCACTGATGATGGCATACACCTTGAATGGTGCCTTGTCCATCTGGGCGGCCAGCGCCATGCCGACCGCGACTGAAAAGCCTTGACCGAGTGAACCGGTGGTCATGTCAATGCCCGGTGTCTTGTTTTTGTCCGTATGACTGGGCAGATTGGTGTTGGGTTGATTCAAGGTATTCAAAAGATCAAGGTTGAAATAGCCCTTGAGGGCCAGGGCAGCGTAGACCGCCGGACCCGCATGTCCTTTGGATAGGACAAAACGGTCACGCATCGGCATGCCGGGGTTCTTGGGGTCAATCTTCATTTGATCGAAATAAAGCACAGCCAGAATATCCGCGATCGACAGACTGCCGCCGATATGACCGACACCGAGCGTACCGATGGCCTCCAGGGTCAGTTTGCGGATGGTGTTGGCTTGTTTTTCCAAATAAGTTCGCTTATCCATGTTGTTTGCACTCCTTCGGGGTGATGACCGGCAAACCGAGCATGCCGGCAAGATCAATCAAAGCCTCGCTCACATCATCATAGAGCACCACGAAATGGGGCTCCCATCCGTCTGTGACGAGCATGTTGATCAGTTTTTCGACCGGGGGACCGACCTTGGCGACCAGGCTGGTGCCGAGAAATTGTTGTGGTTTATCGAGAATTTCGGCTTTGGCAATGAAGAAACGGAACGTACCGTCCGGCAGACGGCCGACCCTGAACAGGGTGGCTTTCTTCCCTGGTTTGAGTCCGAATTCCATGGTGGGGCCGATTTGGCGGTTGGGATGGACACCGGTCACCGCGCCAAGATCAGCTCTGGCCAATGAGCAGGCGGCAGTACCGCAATGCCAGAATGTAATCGTGTTTTCTGCTTTGTCGATGGAGACCGGGTCACCGAGATAAGTCGGTTTACCCGTCAGGAACTGTCCGATATACATCGACAAGGCGCCATAGGCATCGGCTTCGCAGGCGGCTGCGACCATCTGGTCGTTGAGCAATCCCAGCACACTGCAGACCGGTGTCCCGTAATCGGTGAAGAAATCCGGCCAGCACCGTGAAGCGATGGCTTTGATGCCATGTGTCTCCACATAGGTCTTATAAACATGATAGAGTTTGATGAAAGCATCGCGATTTTCCGTGGGAACGGTATCGAGTCCTTTCATCTTGGTGTGGGCTTCTTGGCTTGCTTTTTCAGCTATATTTAGATCGAGTTGACGGGCCTGTTGGGTCAATTCTCTCGATTCGATGGTCAATAACTCCACACCAAAGGTGCGGGCCATTTCGGTGTCGATGGCCTGACCAAAGCCGAAGCCTTGGGGCGGATGACCGATGGAAGCCAGTTTGAGATGACGCAAATCAGCCTTGGCCTGGACAGCTTTGACAAATGTCTCCAACGAACTGATGAGTTGAGGATCATCAGGTCCACCGACCAGGTGTTTGATATATCCGCCATGACAGGCCTTGAATGCATGGCCGGCTGAAAAAGCGCCCGTCAGCGAATTCAGACGGAGCCTTCCCCCGTCGATGACCGGTTCGGGCAGCGTCCACAAAAAGACCGGTGCCTTGCTATGACGGAACACAGCGGTGGCAAAAGCGGCATTGGCGAATGTCACATGTTGCAAAATGATGCCATCGGGATGTGCGGCTTTGACAAACGTCTCGACATCCTGAGTTGAAAACAGGATGCCTTTAGGATGAATGATATCCGGCACGATTGCCTTGACACATGCCAGGGATGCCTTGAAAGCGGCTTCGGCGGAAGGCATGTGAAAGGTCGGCACACCAATGGGTACGTATATGATATTGTTTTTCATAAAATCTCCTTTCAGTTTGCTTTTTGATGGCGTTCTGTCATCAGAACGCGATGAAAAAACAACCTGACGGCAATGATGAGGTGCCACCGGAACCGGCAGCACCTGTCATCAATGTTCAATGCCGTGATGGCGTTGATAAGTCAGACATCAACAAGGATGTCCGCTTGGTGTCAAAGTTGACAATTACTCGTCTTCCATGGCAGCCAGGATGGTTGTTTCCAACGCTTCCAAAATCGCAAGGGCTGTCATTTCACCTGCACTGGCACGGTTGGTCATCAGGTTGATCATCGGATAGATACCCGGAACCTGTGTCATGAGGAGCCAGTCTGATACGAATGAAACCGGGGTGTGATTGATTTCATCCTGGAAGACATCGAGGGCATGTGCCAAGTCGCCAAAGTCGATTTCAGCACCGATACGGGCACTCAGGAAAGGCACATAATTGTTGTATTCATCATGGTTCTCGGCTTGAGCCAACCAGGTGATGAACGCCTTCGCTTCTTCTTCATTACCGGAATCCTTGAGCGCGCTCATGGACTTGCCGCCGAGCACGGTGGCACGTTGTCCTTCAGGACCGGTCGGCATCGGCACGACAGTCCAGTCGAAGTCGAGGTCGGCAGTGTGATATCTGCCTGCAAACCAGTTGCCTGACATGTGGAAACCGTAACGGCCGCTTTCAAACAATTCAGCTGCGTTGGTCGTGAAGACTTCCTTGCTGATCATACCGTTGTCATAGAAGTCGATCAACAGTTGCAGGGCGGCTTGCGCACCTGCGCTGGTCAGGTTGGTATCAGTGAACGCATCTTCCCAGATATGGACGCCATGTTGATAAATCAAAGGCATGAAACGATGTCCCTGGAAGTCAAAGAGCCCTGGGTTGGTGACATCATCTTGGCCTCTGAGCTTGTCCATTTCGGTTTCAAATTCCGCCCATGTCCAAATGTCTTCATCGCCCAATACCGGATAGTTGACACCATACGCATCGAGCAAATCGAGGTTGACATACAGACCGTTGGCGGTGACATCCATCGGCAGGCCGATCGGCTTGCCATCAGCATTGTAGAAAATGTTCGTGAAATTGGCTTCCGTGAACACACCGTCAAGTTCGACAAGATGGGTCTTGAAATTATTCATGACCCCTTCGGTCGTACGGATCAATGCCGGTTGGTCGCCACCATCAATCATCTGGCCCAGGCGGGTTTCATACTCGTTCCAGCCGATGACCAAAAGTTCAATCTCGACACCTGTCTCGTCATAGTAACGGTCGAGCAGGGTCTGCATGACTTCACCTTCGATACCATCGCTGAACCACATCATTTCCAACATGACTTCTTCACGAGGTCCGCATGCCGAGATGACAAACATCGCCATCAACATCATGCTCAAAACAAATAGTTTCTTCATAAATCCTCCTTTATTTTTTCTCTCTGTAATCAACCTATAACGGGTCCCACCCATTCAATAATCTATTGGTTGCGGCCATCAATGCCGCATCTGAAAATCTTGTCCCTCCTTTGATATAATTTTGCATTTGTGGGTCCCATGCAAAAACCAATAAAAGCAGTTTTGTCAGCCTTTCATGCCAGTTTCCACCGTGCCTTGAACGAAATAACGTTGGAAAATCAGAAAGACAATCAACATCGGCACCATTGAGATGGTGGTCATCGCCAGCAGGGAAGACCAGTCTGTCGTGTACTGTCCACCAAGTGTGCTGATGCCAAGTTGCAATGTATACAACCTGGGTGAGCGAATGGCAATCAACGGCCAGACATAATCATTCCAGCGCCACATGAACGAGAAGATGGCGATGGTCGCGATGGCGGGTTTGGCGTTTGGCACGATGATACTGTAGAAAATCCGCCATTCGGATGCGCCATCAATCCGTGCTGATTCGATCAAGTCATCCGGAATGGTTAACAGGAATTGACGCATCAGGAAGATGCCTGCAGGCGTCGCGGCCGGGGGAATGATCAATGCCCAAAGCGTGTTATAAAGACCGAAAATGCGGATGATACGGGAAATCGGAATCATGATGACTTCAAGCGGCAACATGATGGTCGACAAGATGATGATCAAGATGACCGTGTCACCTTTGAAGCGGAATTTCGCCAAGGCATAACCGGCCATGGTATTAATCAAAATAGCCAACGCCGTGCTCGACACGGCCACAATCAATGAGTTGAGAATATAATTTTGGAAACTGCCTAGCTGGGTGACGTGGATGAAGTTTCTGAGTGTCCAATCTTTGGGAAAGAAGGTCGGAATATGCATCCGCAACTCCGAAGCCGGCTTAAATGAAGAAAAGACGACATAAAGGACCGGCCAAAGAAAGAATACGACGAGCAGGGCGGCGATGACATAGGTCAGGATCGGCACACGGTTTCTCATATGGCACCACTCCTTTTCGCCAGATACAGGTTGACACCGGTGAAAGCCATGACAATGATGATCATCACAACAGACATGGCTGACGCCATGCCGACCTGCCGGAAGGCAAAGGCGGTTTCATAGATATACCTGACAGCGAACTGTGTCGTATACGTGTTGTTGGCAAATGGTCCTCCGCTCGTAAATGTTTCCACCAACGGATAGATCTTGAAGATCTCCATGCCAGCCAGAATGAACACCATCAAACGAACAGGGCGCAGTGAAGGATAGGTGATGTACATGAACTTCTGCAGTTTGTTGGCACCATCCATTTCGGCCGCTTCATAAAGAGACACAGGAATGCTTAACAAGGCCGCCATGAACATGATCATATAATAACCCGCCCTGGACCAGGTGAAGATGAAGACGACGGACCACCAGGCGAATCTCGGATTCAAAAGGGTTTCAATCCTATTTAAGCCGATCGTTTCAAGAAAACCATTGAGAAAACCCATCGAGTCTCTTAAAATCCAGCGCCACATCAAACCGACGACGATGAAACTGATCATGACAGGCCAATAATAGATGGCTCTGACCACGCCACGTGCCCTGAGCGGCTGAACCAGGACGATGGCGAGCAGCAAGGCGAACCAGAAGACAATCGGCAATGTTGCCGCCACCAACAAGATGGTATTCCAAATGGCTTGGAACAACTCAAAATTGGAAAACAATTCAATGTAATTGGCCAAACCGACATATTGAGGGGTGTCACCCAGGCCACGGAAACGGGTCAATGAGAAATAGACCCCCATAATGGCCGGTGTGATGATGAAAATCAAAAAGATCAGCATGTTGGGAAGCAAAAAGAAATAGGGGACGATCTTTTGCTTCATGATGTACCATTTATAAGTCTGTTGCTTTGCCATCGGCATACTCCTGTCGTTGTCGGTAAGTTTGGGTCACATCATTGAATAACGGGGCAAAAGTGGATTGTTTGCGGTAGAATACGGGCGGTTGTCCGATCGGGGCAGGGATGGCGGTTTCGCCGCCTTGGTAGGCTTCGCCACTCCATAGATGAATCCATTCATCGTTCGGAAGATTGACAATCTGGGTGGTGGCAAAAGGTTCAATCACCGGTTTCACATACAGATCCTGGCCGAACAAGAATGCATAGGTCGTTTCATAACTGATGGTTTCATCCGGATAATGGAGGAACAAAGGGCGTTGTAAAGGATAACCGTGTTTAACCGCTTCATCCACCATATGAACGATATAAGGTTTGAGATCCTGACGGACTGAAGTCATGCGTGCCATCAATGAAAGTGTTTCATGATCCCGGTAGAATTGGAAGTTTTGTTCGGGACGGTTGCCTTCATGCGTCCGCATGAACGCACTAAAGACGGAAAATTCAAGCCATCGTTCAAAGAGTTCCTTGGTACGGATGTTTCCATAGAGACTGGTGTATCCGCCGATGTCGCTGTGCATATAAGGGTTACCGATGATGCCGGCCGACAAAGTGGCGGGAATGACGGATGCGATGCCATCATGTTTTTCCCAGTTGACACTTTGGTCGCCCGTCCATAAGGCGGTGGCGTACGTTTGAGAGCCATGACCGCCGGCACGCATGAAGTAGACGATTTCTCCTAGCTTGCCACTTTCCTTGACCGCCTCGTAATTGCAGCGAGCCCAGAGCACCGGCCATTGGTTATGCATGTGCATCGGATTCTCGCCATTGTGAAGACGGCAATCAATTGGCAGATATTCGCCGAAGTCGGCCATCCAACCGGCAAAGCCCATGTCAATCAGATGGGTCTTGATGACCTGTTTGTACCAGGTGAATGCACCCGGGTGAGTCAGGTCGACCTGGCTACCTTCGATTTCACCGAAATCGTCGATATAGGGCTCACCTTTTTCATTTTGAATCAAATATCCTTTGCTAGCGGCCTCATTGAAGAGGCTTTCACCTTTGAGCAGATGGGGACTGATGTATGCCATGAATCGGATGTTTTGGGCTTTCAATGTCTTGATGTGTTGTTTGAGATCGGGATAAAGCGTCTCGTTCCACAACCAGTTCCAAAACAATCGTTTGCCAAAGGTGGTGTATTTGTGTCCGACCCAATCTTGGCACCAAAGACCATTGACCTTGACACCGGCGGCTTGTGCCTGACGAAGATAACTCAGGACCACTTCGGTGCCTCCTTGGACACCAAGCATGATGCCATCATGAAGGTCGTCAGGGAGCCGTGGTGGCCGACCGGTATACGCCGTCAAGTGGGTCATGAGCGCCAGATGTGTATCCGTTTTGCCGAGAACCAATCGTTCCGGCACTTCCCATACATGCAGTTCATGGTAATCGTCATGCCGGAAATTGAATTCTGCAAAGGCATATGTTTCGACATGGGTCCAATAACAGCGTGATGAGACAAAGGTGGTATCCGGGTGTCCGGTGGTATGATAATGGCCACCTGCACGGTCGTGCAGGTTGGCATGGAAGGTCGTCAATGAGCGTGGATCACGCCCCACACCTGGTTCTGATGCCCACAAGGGACATTGACGATGGCGGAGATTGAAATACGAATATTGTTGACCACAGCCATAAATCTTTTCATCACGTTCGGCATGCAGACGCATCCAAAATCTTTCATAAGGCTGATCAGCTTCAAAATGGACGGTCAAACGATCGTATTCGTCACAAAAAGTGACTTTCAGTTGATGGCGGTCCTTATGAAACAGCAAGGTGTTCCCATCGATGTCGACATGCTCCAACGGAATGCGGCTGTCGACATGATCACGGATGTTGTAATTACCCCGGTATGTCTTGATGGTGGCATGACCGGATCCGACAAAGAATGACGGTCGCATCCTGGTATGGTTGAACACAACATGTTGTTTGTAGAGGACTTCGAGTCCTTCTTCGGTGTTGCGAAATTGAATCATGATGCGCCTCTTTCAGTAGTTGATCTCGATGTTGGGTCCTTTGATTCCGATAATCGCGCCTGATTCAATCGCTTGACGGTTTTCCGGATGGGCCAACAGCCACTTGTTCTTTTTGAACAACCATCGATCCTCTTGATGAAGATAAACGGATGCCTTGCTGGTTTCGGTGTTTGTTCCCCAAGGCAGGATGATTGCGGCCTTGAAACCGGCTGGTTCGATCTTGCACGGGGAGAAATGAAGGGTGCTGCCAAACAATTCCAACACTTGACCGGGTTCGACGTAAACGGCAATCAGTTTGTTTGAATCATACATGTCATCGATGATGTCTTCCGTCTTGCCCAGCAACAAGACCATGCCGGTGGCGGCGACCACGATTTCTGAAGATTTGTGATATTCCAACGCATTCAAACGGCTGTTGTAACCGTTGACATAGCCAATCTGGATCTTCAGATCTCCGAAACATTGGTGTTGGATCAGCGCCATGTCGAGACATGCGGCCAGTTTGGAATCGTGGGGCACATAGCGGTTGCCTTCTGCCGGCATCGGTACTGCATCAAGCAGATGTTTGATGACTTGTTCGAACGGTTCATGTGTCATCATCCGGCCATATGAACGAAAGCGTTGATCCGTGAGTGCCATGATGGTGAGATGAGGGTTGAGGGTTGACAGGTATTTGAGCACGGCAGGCCTTCCTTTGAATGGTAGCGTTTTCAACATGATGTCCGATTTTTCGTCCATCGCCGGGGTTACTCTAACAAACAAAGAGCATACAATGAAAAAACTTGATGTTTTGTCTTGTCCCACTCTTCGTTCTCTTTTTGGCGATTAACTTGATTGGTGATACGGTACAACGCATTACATGCTTACTATATATCTTACCATTTTATGATAGTCATGACAAGACCAAACCCCATTTTCCGTGTGTCTTTTACTCGATTGGCCAGGGTTCATGTCAGTTGTTTCAATAATGTCTTACCCACGATATCCCAATCATGGTTGCCTTCAACCTGGATGGCAGGACTGTCCCTTGAGCGTTTGAGATGACCTGCAGACGTTTCATGCAAGTAGACATGGTCGATTTACCTGTGCCACTGATACCATTGATCATGACTCATCGGATCGGTTTCATGTGATCTTCCCATCTTCTTTCGTGTAGCTGTCGATTCAGGGCAGGATAATGGTGCCGGCTTGTTGCTGGAAAGCCAACGCCGCATCATCAAGTGCGGCGATGACAGACGGTCTGCCGGTCGCCTTCGTGAAGGCCATGCATGCTTCAATCTTCGGCAACATCGAGCCTTTCTTGAAGTGGTCATCAGCGAGAAAAACATCCAGTTCCTCAAGGGTCACTTTGGCTAGTTTGCGTTGGTCAGGCGTATTGAAATCCAGATAGACGGCATCGACGGCGGTCAGGATGACCAGGGCGTCGGCACCGATGATTTCCGCCATTTTCGCACTGGCATGATCTTTGTCGATGACGGCATCAACACCGAAAAGCTTCCCTTCTTTTTCAATGACCGGGATGCCTCCGCCTCCGGCGGCAATCACGATCTGATGTTGATCGAGCAAAGCCAGGATGGCGTCCTTTTCCATGATGTCGACCGGTTTGGGGCTCGGCACGACACGGCGATACCCCCTGCCTGAATCCTCGACCATGACATACCCCGTCGAACGGGCAAGTGTCCGGGCGTCGGTTTCATTGTAAAACGCACCGATTGGTTTCGTGGGTTGTTGGAAAGCGGGATCCTCAGGATCGACCAGCACCTGAGTCACCACTGTTGAGACCGGTCTGCTGTCGGCGTGGCCGTTCATGATGTTGTGCAAAGCGTTTTGGATGTGGAAGCCGATATAACCTTGGCTCATCGCGCCACATTCGGCAAACGGCATCATCGGTGTCGATGATGATTCGGTGAACGACAGGTTGATCATGCCGACCTGGGGACCGTTGCCGTGGACAATGACCATGTCATGACCCGCCTGGATCAAGGGATGGATGGCCTCGGCGACATGTCTGAGCAGTTGTTTTTGTTCATCAGCGTTGTTGCCAAGTGCGTTACCACCAAGCGAAATCACGTATCTAGACATGGTTTTCCTCCAATGTGGCCAGCATGACCGCCTTGATGGTATGCATCCGGTTTTCCGCTTCCTGGAACACCACGCTTTGGGATGATTCAATGACGGCATCCGTCACTTCCATTTCGCCATGGCGGACAGCGGGATATTGATCGCCGAACTCGTGTGCGATTTGTGCACCCAGTTCGGTATCCAAGCCATGGAAGGCGGGCAGGCAATGCATGAAAATCGCCTTGGGACTGGCGTTTTTCATCAATGTCTCATCGATCTGGTATGCATGAAGATCCTGGATTCTTGATAACCAGACATCTTTGGGCTCTCCCATGGAGACCCAGACATCGGTATATAAGACATCGGCATTTTTAGCAGCGTTCATTGGATCGGTCGTGAACGTCAAGGTCGCACCGGTCTCTTTGGCAATGTCTCTGCAAGTCTTGATCAAGTCGTCATCCGGCCATAACGCTTCCGGTGCCGCAGCGGTGAAATGCATGCCCATTTTCGCACAACCGATCATGAGCGAGTTACCCATGTTGTTGCGTGCATCACCAAGATAGGTGAACCGGATGTCTTTCAAATGACCGAACTGTTCCTGGATGGTCAAAAAATCAGCCAGGATCTGGGTGGGATGATAACGATCGGTCAAGCCGTTCCATACCGGAACACCGGCATGTGCGGCCAGCATCTCCACATCGGTCTGCAGGTATCCTCTGAATTCGATGCCGTCATACATGCGCCCCAGGACACGGGCCGTGTCCTTGACCGATTCCTTCTTGCCCATTTGCGAGCCGGTGGGACCAATATAAGTCACACCCATGCCCAGGTCGAAAGCGCCGACTTCAAATGCACAACGGGTCCGGGTCGAATCCTTTTGGAAAAGGAGCACGACGTTCTTGCCTGTCAAATGCTTATGGGGAACACCTTCCTGCTTCTCTTTTTTGAGACGGGCGGCAAGGTCAATCAAATACTGGATTTCCTTAGACGTGAAATCCAACAATGTCAATAAATGTCTGCCTTTCAAGTTCATGGTTTTCTCCTTGTTTTCATCAATCTTCACGTTCCAGCGGCATGCTCATGCAACGGGGGCCTCCCCGTCCGCGGGAAAGTTCGCTCGAGTCGATTTCTAGCACCTCGACACCGGCTTCCCTGAGCATCGCGTTGGTCACATGGTTACGATCATACACGATGACTTTGCCGGGAGCCACGGCGAGTGTGTTGGCCCCGTCGTTCCATTGTTCACGGACGCTGGTGATGACATCTTCGCCACCGCAGCGAATCAATTGAATGGGGGTTTTCAAATGTTTTTCCAATATCTTTTCAAGCTCACCCACGACTTTTTGGACATGAAGTCCGTCGTGATGCCTGGTGATTTCAAACACGGTCAAGGTGTGCTCGATGCCCGGATGGATCGTGAATTTACCGGTATCGACTTGTGTGAAGACGGTATCGAGATGCATGAAGGCGCGGCTTTTAGGAATATTGAAGGCGAGCACGGTGTCGAAAGATGCATCGGCTTTGAAAAGCTCTTCAGCAAAATGCTCGATCGCCCTGGGATCGGTCCGTTTGGAAATGCCCATGGCGATGATTTTGCTATTCAAGACCAGAATGTCGCCACCTTCGAGCGGATAACGGTTCAAACGATGATAATAAAAGGGTGGGCGATTCTTTTTAAATCGAGGATGATATTGCAAGATGTATTCCGCAAATATCGTCTCGCGTTGCCTGGCTTCTGTCGACATCCTGCCGATCGCGACACCGTGACCGACAGATGCAAAGGGGTCACGCTGGAACAGCAGATTAGGCATGGGGTCGGTGAAGAATGGATATTCATCTTCAAGCATGTCCATGATCGAACGGCGCTTGGGCAGTGCGATATCATGGGTGCGGATACCTTCGATCATCTTGTGGATCATGTCATTGAGCGGAAGGTCGGATAGATATTGATACAATGCGGATTTGATGGTATAGGACTTGATTCTGGATTCTTCGATAAAGGCATTGATAAAGTGGTCCAACACTTCGGGATGAGCCGTTAGTGCTTCAGCAATCATATCTGTCAGATAGAGCACCTCGACGCCTTCCTGTTTCAATGTCTGGGCGAAAAGATCGTGTTCCTGACGGGCCACCTTCAGATAAGGAATGTCGTCAAAAAGCAGTTTTTCAAGCAAATCGGGCGTCAGGTTTTCAATTTCTTTGCCCGGCCGATGCAAGAGGACGGATTTCAGTTTGCCGATTTCAGATTTGACGTGGATCATCGTGAGTCTCCTTTCACATATCTGCGTGGCACACGCAGTGAGATGGCGGTCATGATTTCATAGGCGGTGGTGTCAAGATGAAGCGCTGCATCATCCATCGTCACCACATCGCCATAGATATCGACCACATCATCAAGGCTGACCGAGTCATCAATTTTGATGAACAAGGCGTCCATGCAAATCGCACCGACCATAGGGTAAATCCGACCATTGATGGCGACCTGGTGGTCGCGATAGGCGCGTCTAATGCCATCGGCATAACCGATGGGAACCAGTGCGATGATCTCGTCCTGTCCGGCACAATAGGATTGTCCATAACCGAGACATTCGCCTTGTTTTAACAACTTGATCTGACTGATGGCGCCACGCAACCGGGTCACCTGTCGAACCGGTGGCTTCGGGTCTGGCATGTTGACACACCCGTAGAGCGACAAACCCAGACGGACATGTGTGGTCATGGGAATATCCGGTTCAAAACGGAAGGTGCCGGCCGAGTTGGCGAGGTGAATCATCGGTGGCAGTTCAGGTAATTGTGTCAAAACCTCGACAAATCGTTTGATTTGCCGGTAGACAAATTGTTCATCCTCGTCGGCGGTGGCAAAATGACTGAATATGCCCGTCCATTCGATGTGTGGTGATGTCATCAATGTCTTGGCCGCATCCAGGATGTCAGCCGTTTCGACAAAGCCGTATCGGGCCATCCCCGTATCTACTTTAAGATGGCATTTAAGAGGTCCGTTGAAGGCTTTAGCGGCATCCAGCAATGGCTTGTGATAGATGCTGATATCAAACTGATGTCGACTACAAATCTCCAAATCCTGAGGTCGGACAGAACCCATGATCAAAATGCCGAGATCCGGAAAGGCGGCACGCAGTTCAAGTGCTTCCTGAAGCATGACCACCGCACAGTAACGAATGCCTTTTTCATACAGCCATGTCATGACTTCGATCACACCGTGCCCATAAGCGTTGGCCTTGACGACCGGAATAATCTGTTTCTTGCCGATGTGTGCCTGTGCCACCTTGACATTGTGCCATAGGCGATCCAGATCGACATCAGCCCATACAGGTCTGTATTCAATCACGATAACACTTCCTCACATAGGGTGATGTCATCACACGCAAGATGCCTCCATAAGTCAGTTTGAAAGTGATGGTATCACCTGTTTTTAAATCTTGATGGTGCAATCTGACAATCAAGTGGTCACTGCTGCACCCCAGTACCTCGACCCCTTCGGGCGGAATCAAATCCTCACAGGCAACGTCCTGCCTGCCGACCGCCAGAATCGCCCTTCGCATGATGCCTTGGTCGGTGAAATGCACTTGGTTGCCAAATGCATCCATGCCGAGTTCACCTTCCGGCATGGAAGGTTTGTCTTGACATTCAATGATTTCCGCTTCCAAGGTGATGACATCATCATGCATGCCGGGAATCGGTGTGCCATAAGCGGTTTCACGGCCGAGAATCAAGGCTTCGCCGATTCTGAGATTGTTGACGCCCTTGGGTTGACGACCTTCGCTCACCAATTTGAATGAAGAGGAATTGCCTCCGGACACCAGGTTGATGTGAACGGGGTGCGCCGTTTCAATGACAGCCTTGATGACCAGTAGTTTTTCCAAGGTCTCAGGTGTGGGAATGACCCCTCCGAAACAAGTCAGGTTGGTACCGATGCCTTCGAGTTTGATATGCTCGAGTTTGAGAATGTCGGCAATGACCGGCATGTAATCATGTTGATAATAGATGCCCTCACGCAAATCGCCCAGATCGAACATCAAAATGATGCGATGCGTTCGCTTTAATGCTTTAGCGGCTTCATCAAGCGCTTTGATGGTGGCGAACCCGCTATTCAGCGAGATATCCGCATATCGGACAGTCTCTTCGACTTCGGTCATGGCCGGCATTCTTAACAACACTTTTGGTTTGTCGGTCTTGATGGTCTTCAGGTTGTCAATGCGCGAATCGGCGATATATTCGATTTGGCTTTGGTTGATGACATCAATCAGCTTTTGATCGGCACGAAAGACCTTGGTGACAGCCATCACCGAAGTGCCGTAACGTGTCATCACATCGTGCAGGTGCGCGATGTTTTCCGCGTATTTGGTTGGATGGATCCAGGCTTTCGGCATGACGGTCATCCTTTCCAACGCAAGGTTTGTTTCAACAAGATCTTGGCAGCCTCGGGGTGATGATGGGACAAGACACCGATTGAGGCCAGGATATAATCGTGATCCAGGTAGACGGGTACTGATGGATCAGGGGCGAGCTTGGTGTGGCTGCGTTCCAGATAGGTTTTGATGATGGCGGGTGCATCATGCTCATAGAGCAAGGCGCCTCCGGTAAGGACGATCATTTTCACCTGGGTGGCATCTTTACCGTCAGGAATGATTTTCACGCCGCTTGACGTGAAGACGCGACGCAAGTCTCCCACATGTCTGTCCATGGCTTGATAAACACATTGCCTGGTTAAAAGACTGATCAGTTTTTTGCCGGGCTCGGTAACCGGGATGAACGGTTCTTCCTGCATCAACACACGGATGTCGTCCATTTTCATGCCCATCAGCCGTTCGAGTTCTCCGGTCTTGAAGCTTTCCATCACATGGCTGCGGTTGATATAGACACCGAGGTCGCCTTCGACCGTCCGCTTCATCCTGGGTTCTCCTTCCAGGTATTTGCGGTATTCAGGTTTGGGATCGGCGATGGTGTGGACATCGGTGGTCGCACCACCGACATCAAGGGTCATGACACCTTCTGACATGTCATCCAACAAGATGGTGGCGTCCATGACGGCTCCGGGTGTGGGGATGATGGTGTGGTCGACCATCTCGAAAATGCGTTGCATGCCTGCAGCATGGATGATGTTTTGTTCAAATGTTTCATAGATGGCCTTCCTGAGTGGCAGGATATTGAAATCATCCACGCGTGGATAGACGTTTTCGACCACGAAAAGGCTCGGATGCTGCAGTTTTTTGATCCGTTCGTGGTTGGCGATGTTGCCGGTGTAGATGACTGGGATGCCTAGTTCAATCGAATCCAAAAGATTTTGCCAAGCCACTTCTTTCTCACCGTAGTCGGTCCCTCCGGCAATGACGACCATGTTCGGGCGGACCGCTTTGATTTTCTCAATGTGTTCCGGCGTCAGACGGTTGGCCGTAATCAGGTGGATGTTCGCACCTGCACCAAGCGCCGCTTCCTTGGCGGCTCTGGCCGTCATTTCATAGACGAGGCCGTGCACGGTGATTTTAAGACCTCCTGCCGCACTTGACGAGGCGTACATCGCATCATATTCAAGCGTCTCGACAGCCAGGTTGTGTTTCAAATCCTCAATCGCGTTCATCAACCCGGTGGTGACATCGGTCTCGACCGTCGTCTGGTGCAAACCGCGCCCCAAAAAAGCCACCTCCTGGTGGAGATTGAAGGCATTGATGACGGTTGTGGTGCTGCCGATTTCGGCAACCAGGCAATCAACTTTCATGGATCATCCTATGTTTCTTGACGATGAAACTGGCGACATCCTTGCCCTTGGTGCCGCGGCCGAACCCTTGGTCCATGCCATGCGCCTTGGCGATTTCAGGTGTCACCTGGGTCCCGCCGGCAAGCAAGATCAGCTTGTCGCGGACACCCTTTTCAACGGCATAATCATGCAATTTTTGCATGTTCTTATAGTGAATGTCATCATGGGAGATGATCAAGGAGATCATGACCACGGTCGAATGGGTCTCGATGGCGGCATCAATGAATTTCTCGATCGGTACACTGGTGCCCAGATAAGTATAGCTAAGTCCGTATTTTTCAATACCGCCGTGCTTGATATCGAGAATCTCACGCATGCCGACACTGTGCTCGTCGCTGCCACCGGTACCGGCAATGACCTTGAGTGGATGTGTTTGCATGTAAGCGATCATTTCATCTTCTGGTAGTGTTTCTTCTTTTGTGGGTAGTACCAAGGTGGAGGTGTCGATGTCAAACGTGACCGTTCCTTTGATCTGGATGCGCGTGCCTTCGCTTGGATGCATGACTTCCCTGTGGATGACTTCGACCTGGGTCAGGTTGAGTTGTCTGCCCGCTTCAAGTGCGGCTGCCTCCGCTGTCAAGGGATCGGTCGGGAAAAAGAGATCGACGGTGATGATGCCATCACCCAGCCACTGGACTTCCGGTTTGAGTTTGAAGGTGCTGCGATAGTCTTCGTTTTCCTCCATACGGACGTTGACGTTGTCAAAGTGATCAAGTTCATCGATGTATTGGATCATGTCCGGATTTTCGAAGGTCGATCCGCCGATCAGTCTGGCCGGATCATCCTTGCAGGCCGGATCATACTGTTCGACGTTGTTATCGCCGTAATGGGCGGTGACTGGCGCCATGTAATCCTTGGCACGCTTGATGATCGTGCCGTTGCCGATGCCGCCGTCAATCTGGCGGGCGATGCCGTCACCGGCGCGTTCGGGATAATAACCGCTATCGACAAACATGCCGGCCTGGACCGCTTGATAATAGCCACCCATGTCGATGATTTCTTCAAGCATCAACACGGCACGTTCTTGGAGTTCGCGTTTCGTGTCCGTGAGATAGCCTTCTTTTTTAAAATCCAACATGGACATCAAATCATCCATGC
This sequence comes from Acholeplasmataceae bacterium, assembly GCA_007692425.1. Classification (GTDB taxonomy): domain Bacteria; phylum Bacillota_I; class Bacilli_A; order Acholeplasmatales; family Acholeplasmataceae; genus RECG01. Next base: position 52,105 of record RECG01000016.1, read on the forward strand.
CCGTCATGGCCTGTTTGGCGGTGTCGAGCGCTTCGATGTTATAAACATGCCAAGGCACGTTTCTCCCTTCATCAGGGGTGATCGTGCTTTGGATATCTGCGGATGTCAACCGCGAGATGACGAGGTTCAAGACATGGGTCACGGTCGCTTCACGGGTCGAGGAATCCATGTATTTGGTGTTCATCTGGGCCCGCATCTTGTAAGCGCTGAAAAACTCGCGCAAAGCCAGCGCGTAAGGCAGATTAAGTTTCAAATCAGGGCTGGGCGGCGCCGCCGGTGGCACTGTCGAGAGACAAATCAGGTCGGGACGCATGCCGACCTTTTCACTCATCCGGCAGTTGATGGCATGCTGGATCAGTAGTTCGGGCATGACTTTCCAGGCATCCCTGGCAGTCGCGTTCGCGTTATGGGCGCCATCGATCTGGGCAAGACCGCCATAAGCCATGATGGTCTTGCTTTCAGCCGCGTCAACAAAACTCCTGATCATGTTGATGTTGCGATACAAGACATTGTATTGCGGATCTTGATGAGCGCCGTTGACGCCTTCTTCGACAAACATGACGGCGATTTCAGGGCCGGCCACACCGGAGACATACGAATGATAATTGATCGGACGACCGACTTCATCTTCAATCAGGTCGAGTGCTTTGCGTTGGGCCCTGACCTGTTTTCTGGTGATCGGGACACCGCCGACACCCTGGGGTGTGCCTTCCAGCAGGCCATCCATGTGGGACTGTCCGGCGGTGCGGATGACCATGATGTGGTCTGCACCGTGATAAGCCGCCATGCGCATGCGGCGGATGTCGTCCTCAAAACGTCCGGAGGCGATTTCGGTGGTGATGGTGGCGTCCGGTTGCGGATCGATATGACCCAGATGACGAGCGCTTGGCAACGGAATGGTGTTGTTCAATGACGGGCTGGCCTGTTGATATGTGAAAGGTCCGAGCGTCTGGGGTTTGGCGTCCCGCCAGACCCAGCCGCGACGACGGGGCCGATACTTGTCAAGATCGTTGAGCAGAAAACGGATGTCAAGCTTGTAGTTGGGATCAAGCATCTTTGAACACCTCCGTCATCTTGTGCACGGCATCGCCTTCAAGCAGGTCATGACCGGCTTCACGGATGCTCATGTTGTTATCTTTGGCATGGCGATAGACGACATGACCGGCACCATGAGACAACAGGTTATATTCGAACAGGCGGTCTGTGATGGCTTTGGCTTCCTGACTGGAAAAACCCATGCGCATCAACACGCTGCGTTCGATGGCCGGCGTGGTATGTGTCTTTGCCATGTCCATCATCGGCTGAACCAACTTGTCGGTCAGCTCGAAGAAATAGGTTTTCAGTTGTGCGTCTGTCATGTCGGCAAGATGGGCGCGACGGACATTGAAATCATCTTGTCTTGGTTTCATGCGATTTCCTCCCTGAGTGTGATGACATGTGTTTCCGGGATATTCAATTCTTCGCTTAAATAGCGGATTTCAGCAGGTGTCAAGGCTTGCTCCTTGAATCGTTTAAGATATGACAACCTGAGTGAATCAAGCGGGATTTCCTGATGTTTCAGGGCATGCCCCCCCTCGGGAAAAACGATGTTCTTACCTGGCTGTTCGGTCAAGGGATCGCCGAACATGAGGGTGATGCCATTCTTTTCAGCAAAGGCGACTTGTGCGTTCATGTGTTTGCCGGCACCGGTATATTCACTTTCCTGGACGACGATGATGTCATCTTCTTTCATGGTGCGGGCCAGGCTGAAGGCGGCCGCCAGGCTGATGTTGCCGGCCGGACCCCGTTCAAGGCCTTCCAAAATAGCCAGTGCTTCGGTGATGTAGAAGACACTGCCTTGATTGACCAATACATAACGGTCCATGTAACGCAAAGGTCGGGCTGCGCTTCTCGGAACATCACTGCGGTCCGGATAAGTCGAGAAGGGCATGCTGAAGCCGGTATGGCCGGTGGTAAAAGATTTGCGGTTGAAATCACGGTCGCTGGCCATGTGCAGACCGCTCAGGTCAACGCTCGCTCCCACCATTTCTGTGAGGTCGGCGCCTGCTTTTCTCATGCCTCTGGCGGTACCGGTGAGATTGCCTCCCCCGGCATTGGTGGAAATGACCATTTCCGGAAACTTGCCAAGACTCGCCATTGACTCTTGGGCGATTTCATTGCCGAGTGTCTCGATGCCCATGACGCCGTAAGGTGAATAAAGTGAAGCGTTGAAATAACCGGTCTCCTCCAACAGGACCAGGAGCTGATAAAACAGTTCCGGTCCGACCGAGAGTTGGACAACCTCGGCACCATAGGCTTCACATGCACGTGCTTTCTCAATGATTTCGGGTTGTCCGATGCCTTTCGAGTCAAAGCATTCTTGGACAATGATGCATTTGAGTCCGGCCCTGGCGGCAAGGGCGGCGACAGCGGCACCATAGTTTCCGCTGGTCGAGGCGATGACGCCTTTGTAGCCGAGCTTTTTGGCATGATGAATACTGATGGCGGCCCGACGGGCTTTGAACGATCCGCTGAGGTTGGTCGCCTCATCTTTAAGAAAGATGCGTGCGCCATATCCCGGATTGGCGAACAAACGGGCATAAGCGGTCATTCGTTTGAGCTCGATCAAAGGCGTGTTACCGACATTGTTCGTACGTTGGATGGCACTCACTTCTTCGAGCGTGTAACCCGCCTCTTGCATCATACGCTCATAATCAAAAGCGATGCCAGCTTGTTCATAGCGATCATAATCAAGTTGAAGCGCCTGCTTCATGATGGCGGAACGACGGGCCATCACAGCATCATAGTTTTTTATCATGCGAGGTCCTCCGTTTCCGATTTGATCAGATCGCGGACACGACGCATGGCTTTGACATGATGCCCGAAACTGTGTGTGAAATGGGGTTCGACTTGTAAGAGACGGCCGGTTTCAACACGACCGGTCTCGGTCACAATATCGACCTCATCACCGATGTTGCCAGGTGTCAGCAGTTTGCCTTTCAAGCGAAACTCGAAAGGAACACGCTTGGTGTCCTGTGGCACTTGTGGCGCCCGTTCCTCGGGTTTGAGGATGGTCTTGATGATTTGTACGAACGTCATTTTTTCAATCATATCGAGACTCCTTTGTTTCTTTTTTATCAAAAAGAATCAAACATGTAAACGTGTGTCCATGCTTCATGATACCACACGGAAAACGCGCTTGTATAGGTTCGGATGTCATTCACAGCGAATCCTGGCCGCAACTTCATGCATCTTCCAACAAATCACGCATATCGCCAAGGATGGCGCGGGGAACAGGCAGATCAATCATCGTCTTTAGCCCCGGTCTGGCATTCAAGACATGAGGAATCATATTGACACACATCGCAATCGTGCCGATACCGCCATCGACTTCGGGCTGGATGGCCATGTTGACGGCAGGGGTGCCTGTCAGTTTGATGTAGTCACCCGTGTGGGTGCCTTCCATTTCCGGTTCGATTTGCTGGGGATGAAACATGTCGATGAATACTTTGCCATCAACAAGCCCCTGTCCGGTCATGTTGATGCCTGCCAAGGTACCTTTCTTGGCTTCGCCATATTTGCTCTTGCGGTCAATCGTGGTGACAATCGGTTTCATCTGCTGCTCGAAACCGTCAAGTTTGACACCTAGTGCATCAGCGATCATCATGACACTCTCTTTAAAGCCGACATGACCGGCGAGGTCATGGCTGGCGGTTCTGCTTTCGTATGCTTCAAGAGAGATGCCGACACCTTGTTCATGCATGACGACGGGGCCGAACGGACTCAGGCTGTTGACACGCTTGGCTTCGATGTGTGACACGTCCGACATGACACCGCTCAAGGCAACGACGAGTAAATCCATGATGAAACCGGGATTGATGCCGGTTCCGAGCACGGTAACGCCATGTTGTTTTGCCAGACTGTCGATCTTTTTGGCAAGTTCGGGTGCATTGGCGCTTGGATAGGCCATTTCTTCAGCCGTGCTGATGCAATCAATCTTGTGTTCGACAACTTTTTTGATTTTCGGAAAAGCGCCCGCGACAAAACTGTCTGTGCACAGCAAGGCAATGTCGGGTTTGACGTTCGCCAAAAGCTTGTCGACATCTTGTTCGATGATGACTTCGGGATGATCGGTCTTGATGTCAAGGGCGGTTTTGAAATCTTTACCGACCAAGTCGGGATGAATATCGCAGACGCCGACGATTTCGACACCTTTTTTGGTGAGCAGCATCTCTGCCATGCCTCTGCCCATGGCACCGAAGCCCCAAATGAAAACCTTGATGTTTTGCATGTTATTCTGTTTCCTTTCATTGAATTGATATCAGCACGTGTGTGCTGTCATGGATAATAATGGTTTGATTGTTAATGTGACATCTCCACGATTCTTCCCAGTGTGAAAAGATAATCGGAAATTCGGTTGATCAGTCCAAGGGTCAACGGATTCAACGGTCGTTCCTTGTTCAGGGTGATCAACTCACGTTCGGCGCGCCTGACCGTGACCCTGGCCAGATTGATCCAGGAAGCGGTCTTGTTGCCGTCAAGTCTGATGAAACGGGTCAACGGCTCAAGTCGCTTGTCAAGGTCATCGATCCGGCCTTCGATCCACGTGACCATGTCAGCGGTGATGACAGTCTGTTGTTCATCGTCCAAGGCGATTTCATGAGCTGTGGAAAACAGAAAACCGTGCAACTGATCGAGATCATGGACAATGGTCTCGTCATTGACGTGATGTTTGCACATCAGGATGAACGCCATGGCCTCATCAATGGCGCCATTCACGGCAATCCGTAAATCAGCCTTGTCCACGCGTTTGCTGAGCAGGTCTGTTTGTCCTGTATCGCCTCGTTTGGTATAGATTTTCATTGTTTTTCTCCTTGGTTTGTGTGAATCAAAGAAAGACCTGGCATTCAACTAGCAGACGGTTGGGATCCCGCATGAAAAAATGATAAATACCGAAAGCGTCGTTGACCGACGGTTGTTCCGGTTTGAAGCCATGAGCGAGCATGTGTTGGTACATGTCATCGACTGCAGCCTTGCTTTCATAGACCAGGGTGATGCAGCTTTGGTTGACCGGCGCTTTCGGGAAATGCAGGCAGAATCCGATCTTGCCGGTGCCTTTGGCATCGTAAATCAGACATTGTGTCTGATCTTTGTCAAGTCTGAATCCCAGGATGTCTCCGTAAAAAGCACGGACGGCATCCAGACTTTCGACCCGATAAAAATGAATCATGTCTTTCAACATTTGGCTTCGCCTCCCTCGGACATTCACGACGTCCGTTTGATTTTCTTGCCCTTTTCCTTCAGCGCCTGGACAGCAAAGCTTGCCACGTCAAACGCATACTTCTTAGGTCCGAAACCGGCATCATAACCCAGTTCCTTGGCCAAGGCATGATGGATTCTGGGTCCGCCGATGATGACAATGAAGTCATCGCGTCTGCCTTCCGCCTCCAACAGTTCAACAAACCGGGTCAAATTATGGATGTGAACATCTTTTTGGGTGACAGTCTGGCTGATCAGGATGACATCAGCGTGGTGTTTGATGGCTGCTTCCAAAAGGGTTTCATTATCAACTTGTCCGCCAAGATTGATGGCATGGATGCCCTGATAGCGCTCCAGACCATAATGACCGGCATAGCCCTTCATGTTCATGATGGCATCAATCCCGACGGTATGGGCATCGGTGCCGGTCGAGGCACCGATGAAGACAATCGGTTCAGCGAAATGGGTGCTGACATACTGTTCGACTTCTTCCATGCTCATGACATCGGATTCGACCTCAGTCACTTTCAAGGATGAAAGATTGACCTGGTGGCTGACGGTGCCATAAATGATATAATGACTGAAATCATCGGACAAGACAGTGCCGTGAACCACGCTGGCATCGTGGATGCCCATTTTCAAGGCCAAGGCTTTGGCGGCTTCTTCACCCAGTGGACCGTAAGGCATGGGAAGGGTGAACGCCACTTGGATTTTCCCGTCGTTCATGGTGTCGCCATAAGGACGGATCAAGGTGTGTTTTTTAGCCATGTCTTTCCTCCTCGAGCGCACGAAGCAGGCGTTCCATCAGCGGATTTCGATAATCCGCATGTTTGACGAAGACACCGTCAAGACCTTTGCCGCCGTCTTCATGACGCGGAACACCGGCAAAGGTGCCGCGCGACAACGTTTTAAAAAGCCCTTCTGTTCTGATGTCCGCCAGCAGTTGTCTGGCTTGAAACAAGACATCATGGGCGCGCTTGATAATGATGCCGTCCGGACGAAACATGATTTCCTCGCCGAAATCCTTGAATGCTTTTTCAATATACGCGGCATTATCCAGCGCCATCGCACGGTCGCTGATGAACGGCGTGTGGATGGCTTCGGTCATCATGCCTAGCAAATGAATGGTTTGTCTGGTCGTGACGGCCGTGATATTGAATAATGCGTTTTGGACCATCCCCATGAAGACATCACCCGTCATATGCTTTGTCGGAGGCATGTATTTGAGGGGTGCGTCCTTGAAAATCTCACGCGACAGTTCGGCTTGGGCCAATTCATAGAGAAAGCTGTTCTCCATGCGCGGATCGATTTCATACGCATGGCCCAGGCCCATCAACGCCGGATCCATGCGTGCCAAACTGGCAAATTGTTCGTTGATGAACTGTGATGCCAGCACGGTATGGGCGTGTTCAAAAGCATCGGAAGTGGTCAAATAATTATCTTCGCCGGTATTGATGGTAATGGCCGCATAAGCGCTCAACACCCGTGAAAAATACTGGTCGATGAACGTTCTTTTCATGTTGATGTCGCGAAAAATGATGCCGTAAAGCGAATCATTAAGCATCATATCGAGGCGTTCGATTGCGCCGAGCGCTGCGATTTCAGGCATGCATAAGCCGGAAGCATAGTTGACCAGACGGATGTAACGGCCTTCTTGATCGGAAACGTCATCCAATGCCTGACGCATCAAACGGAAGTTTTCCTGAGTGGCATAGGTGCCGCCAAACCCTTCCGTGGTGACACCGTAAGGGACATAGTCCAATAGTGATTGCCCGGTGCTTCTGATGACCGCGATCACATCCGCGCCCTTGCGGGCGGCAGAGACCGCCTGCTTGATATCTTCGTAAATGTTGCCGGTGGCGACAATGACATATTTGAGCGGCGTTGTCTTGGCCGGCGTCTGCAAGATCTTGGCATGACGCATTTGACGCATCTCATCAATCCGGGCAACCATCTTGTCAAGGTGCGGGGTCAATAGCTCAAGATGCGGACTCAAGGGGAGGTCCGCATATTTGGAGAGGTCTAGCATGCCTGATGCCACACGCAACGCGATGTCTTGCGGCGACATGCCGGTTTCATGAATGGCATAGGAAAGATAATGGCTGATACCTTTGGTGAGGTCCGCCTTGTGTCTGACGTGATCAACCACGACATTGACTAGCGGTACGGCAAAAGCATTGATGCCGTCGATGCCTAATAAACGTAAAAGCGAGCGTTCGACGGAGACGGTCGTATGTTTGTTGATATCGTCCTGGACTTGTCTGGCAATGGCGCCGGCATCGGTCCGGCACGCTGTGATGAGGTCAGGATTGAGATTTAGTTTTGACATGGCCGGTCTCCTTTCTCATGACATCAAAGACGGGCAAGGCAGTGACTTTCTGCATCTCTTTGAGAAAGACATCCGCATCATAGTCATGCCCTGTCGGGCTGGTCGGATTGATCGTCAAGGCGACTAAAGGACAATGATTGATGACATTGAGGGTGATGCCGAGTTTGTGCAAATAATCGAAATATGGTTCGGAAACAAGCAACTTGGTGGCGTCATCACAAATCAAATTGAAACCACGTAATGATGCCTCGATGAAATAATCAATCAATGTTTCTGTGACCGCACCTTGGACATACATCATCTCAAGCGGTTCATCAAACATCTTGAGGGCGGCCTGGATGGTCTCGATCCGTTTGTCTTTGAAAGCGACAATATGGGTGGCAGTCTGCAAGATCATGGGGCTGTCTGGCAGACGCTTGAGTTTCGTGGTTGGCTTGATGGCAAAAGAATCCATCACCCGTTTGGTTTTCGAAATGGTTTTCTTCATATTGTAATGAACACTGGCCCCTGTCGTCAGAATGATGGCATCAATCTGGTCGAGGCTGACAAAGGTCATGCGGTTGAAGGCGCCGTCGATCAACACCTTCTCGGCATGCTTGCGTAGTTTCTTGATAACCTTGTCTAGTTCCTTGTTGGTTGTCGGTCCCGCCACGACAAGCTTGCCTTTTGACATGATTTCGATGATCACAACCGGTCCCAATGCCGTCTGCATGCGTGTTTCTTCAATGATGCGGTAAACCAGTTTCTTGTCGGTGATGCACTGTTTGGCGGTGGCAATGATCATGCCAGGTCGCAATTTGATGCGTGGTTTAGGCAGTTTGGTGACCTGGTCGAGTTCCTCGCCGTCGAGACCAATACTGGTCAAACCGATTTTGTCGTCTTTCAATTGTTTGATCAGATGATTCAACGTGGTGGTCTTGCCCGTGTTCTTGGCCAGGCCGATGATACCGATGGTTTGGTGTCTGCTAATGATTTTTTTCACGATCGATCCGTTCTTTTCGCTTCAGGTTACGGGGTTCGAGCGAAATATGTTCGCCACTGAGCAATCCGCTGACGCCGTCTAATGGTTGATCACACGCTTCGCACTTGCATCCGGGCGTGTAATGCATCGGTTCACTATACGTGGAAATGACACCTTCGAAATTGCGCAAGACAATTTTTCCGGGTGCTGATGAAATGACGTAGTTCGGCATGATGGGAATCTTGCCACCACCACCTGGCGCGTCCACGACAAAAGTCGGGACGGCTAATCCGCTAATGTGACCGCGCAAGCCTTCAATGATTTCAATGCCCTTGCTGATGGTGGTGCGGAAGTGCTCGATGCCCATCGACAAGTCGCATTGATAAAGATAATAGGGGCGGACACGGATGGCGATCAATGTCTTGCATAACCGGCGCATGACATGAACACAGTCGTTGACACCTTTGAGCAAGACACTTTGGTTGCCGAGCGGAATGCCGGCATCGACCATCTTATCGATGGCCGCCTTGCTTTCCGGGGTGATTTCATCGGGATGGTTATAATGGGTGTTGACCCAGATTGGATGATAGCGTTTAAGCATGTTGACCAGATCATCGGTGATGCGTTGCGGCATGACGACCGGTGTGCGCGTCCCAATACGGATGACTTGGACATGGTCGATGGTCCGCAAAGCTTTCAAGATGTATTCGAGGCGTTCGTCACTGACCAGGAACGCATCGCCGCCACTCAGGAGGACATCGTTGACTTCGGGATGTTTTCTAATGTAATCGATTGCTTGATCGACATGACTCTTGCTCATCTCGTCATCATGTTGTCCGGCAAAGCGACGACGTGTGCAATGACGACAATACATGCTGCACATGTCCGTGATTAAAAACAACACGCGGTCTGGATAACGATGTGTCAGTCCCGGTACGGGTGAATCGTGATCTTCTGCCAAAGGATCATGCATGTCATTCTGGCCTACCAAAAGTTCGCCGCTGACCGGAATGGCTTGCAATCGAATCGGACAATCCGGATCAAGCGGATCGATCAAAGTCAGATAATAGGGGGTGATGGCCATGCGGAAACGGATGAGCACATCCTGGACCATCTTTTCCTCTTCGGGTGTCAGTGTGAGATAGCGCCTCAGTTGTTCGACGGATCGGATGCGGTGTTTGGTCTGCCATTTCCAATCGGACCAGTCCGTCTCACTCACATCCTTGAAGTAGCGCGTTTTTCTTTCGAGATGTTTCCGGTTCAATATATCTTTCACGGTATCTCTCCTTTTTAAGCGTAACGTTGATAAAACAGGTCGTGCAAAGGTTTGCTTTCACGAATGATATCGAGCGTGATTTGGGCGTGGTTCTTGGTGTATCCGTTGCCGATGATCATCTTGACATCCTTCCCGACACCTTCCGCACCGAGTGCGGCTTTGGTAAACGATGTGGCCATGCTGAAGAAATAAACGATGCCTTCATCGCGTGTGGCCAGTACTGATGACATTTCCGTGTTATCGACATTGACCACGTTGATGGTCACATCGGCTAATCGCCCCTTGGTGCGTTTTTCTACTTGTTGATAGACCGCTAGGGCATTGGTGGCGTCTGCCAGGATGATGTCATGACACAAACCGAGTGTTTTCAATAATGCTTGCTGGGGTTCTTCATTGACAAGTCCGATGATACGACCGCTTTCTCCGACTTCCTTCATGGCCTGGTAAGCGCATAGCAGACCGCTTTTCCCAGCAGCCCCGATAATCAGCACCGTGTCACCTTCATGACACAGGGCTTTGACTTGGGCTGGTGCACCACAGACGTCCAGAGCCGCCAAGGCGACTTTCTCATCAAGGTCTTCCGGAATGATGGCGTAGACGCCTGAATCGAATAAAATGGCTTGTCCTTTGATCTTGACCTGATCGTTTTCCAGGTTGATGGAAACGATCTGCTCGATTGTCAAGGGTGTGAGTGACAGTGAGACAAGGGTGGCGATCTTCATCCCTGTTTTCAGTGACTGGTCATGATGCAAGGGGCCGACTTCCTTGATGGTGCCAATCAACATGCCACCGCTTTTGGTGACCGGATTTTGCATCTTGCCCTGCTTTTTGACAATCTCAATAATCATCTCTTTCATCTGTTGGGGATGGTGTCCGCATGCTTGTTTGATTTGATGAAACGAGGCCGAGTCGATGTTTAAAATGTCGACATCGATCAACAGTTCATTGTCTCTGCAGACCGGGGTGGGATCGATGACGAGGGCCGCCTGTGGCAAGACACCTTTGGGTTCGATCACACGGTGTGATCCATATTTACAAGATACGCTCATGGTCAAACTCCTTCATGCCGAGAATGCGTCTCGCTTCTTTGGGTGTCGCAATCGGGCGGCCATGTCGTTTGGCCATGTCCACCACTTTTTCAACCAGCTCGCGGTTGCCTCTGGCAAGCACGCCTTTTTCCAAATAGATATTATCTTCAAGACCGACACGGACGTGCCCGCCATGCTTGATGGCAAGTTCAGCAAGGGGAAACTCATATTTGCCGATGCCGACCACGCCATATGTCGCATCTTCAGGAATGCTTTCCCGCAAGAAATGAAAATCGCGGTCTTCGCCTGTCATGCCGCCATGGACGCCCAGCACGAAACTGAAGTGAAGGGGTGCATGGATGAACCCTTGACGATATAATCTAAGCACCAGGTCGACATGTCCTTTTTCAAAACATTCCAACTCAGGAAAGATGTTTCTTTCCTTCATGACTTGGGCAAAATATTTGATGTCGTTTTCGGTATTGACGAAAATATCATCACCACCGAAATTCAAGGTGCCACAATCCAAGGTTGCCATCTCAATCGGCAGCCCGGTCGGTTGAAGCCGCGTGTCACGGTCCATGCCGACAGCACCACCGGTCGAAGGTTGGATGATGACATCATCACATCTTGCACGTATGGCTTTGATGACTTCGCGAAATCTTTCCTTGTCTTGTGTCGGTGTGCCGTCATCATGACGGACATGCAGATGAATGATGGCCGCGCCGGCTTGCCAGGCGGCATGCGCTTCAGCAGCCATCTCTTCTACCGTATAAGGGACATGGGGATTGTGTGCCTTGGTTGTTTCGGCTCCGGAAATGGCACAGGTGATGATCAACTTATCCATGTGAAACCCGCTGCCTCTCCTTGGGCACGATGCACGTTCCGACGGCTTCAGTCACGAGTTCACGTTTGGCAAGGACTTCCGCGGCCGAAGGTGACAGGTCAGGACGTGCCGTGACAACTTTATAGCAGGCGAAATGCATGGTGCGCGAGGTGTTGCCGGTCTTGATGATCTCGCCCTCGACCTCGATGATGTCTCCAGCATGAAGCGGAGCGAGGAAATCGACTTTTTCATACGCCCGAAACAGACCTTCGTCGCCATCATGAATGATGAGCAGTTCCGTGGCGACATCACCAAACAATCCCAATACCTTGGCACCATCAACCAGGTTTCCACCATAGTGGGCGTCTGCCTGTGACAAACGCATGCGATGCATGACCTTGTTCATATTCATACCTCCATGATTTTGACGTCATTGATGATCAATGTCGCCTCAGTCTGTTCACGTATCATGTCGATGGACACGTCCGGATGACGTTCCAACAAATGAAGTCCGTCATCTTTGACCGCCATGACCGCCATTTCCGTGACAATCAGATCGACTTGACGATAAGCAGTCAACGGTAATGTGCAACGCTTTTTGATTTTGGGTCTTCCCTTGTTGGTATGGGTGGTGGCGATGATGACTTTCTTGGACCCCTCGATGAGATCCATCGCACCGCCCATGCCTGGCACGAGCTTGCCGGGAATGATCCATGAAGCAAGTGATCCTTCCTCATCGACTTCAAGCGCACCCAGGACAGTGGCATCCACATGACCGCCACGAATGATGCCGAATGAGGTGGCGGTATCAAAGTACATGCCATGTTTCAGGATGGTGACCGGCATCGCGCCGGCATTGACGAGATTGGGATCGGCCTCATGCGGTTCGGCAATCGGTCCAAGGCCAATCATGCCATTTTCACTTTGCAGGAAAATATGAACATCGTCAGGGATGAAATTGGACACATAAAGCGGCAGACCGATGCCGAGATTGACCAGGTCACCATCGTTGAGTTCCATGGCGATGCGTTTCGCGATGATCGCTTTGGAATCATTCATGCTATTTCCTCCTTGGCCAGGTAATCCACGAAGATATGGGGGGTGACGACCGCCTCGGGATCGATGTCCGCGACATGGTGGTCGGCATAGGCCACCACGGTCTTCGCCGCGGTCGCCATGACAGGATTGAAATTGCGGGCTGTTTTCGCATAGGTGAGGTTGCCGAGCGGATCGGCCTCTCTGGCCTGGATCAAGGCAAGGTCTGCACCCATCGACAGTTCAAGCAGGTAGTCCTGGTCATTGACACGGATGACTTGCTTGCCTTCTTCCACGATCGTATGGAGACCTGTCGATGTCAGAATGCCGCCAAGTCCGGCACCATGGGCACGTATTTGTTCGACCAGCGTACCCTGAGGGACAAGTTTGACGTCAAGCGTGCCTTCACTCATCATTTGACCGGCCACCGGATTGGTGCCGACATGGGAGGCAATCAAGGTTTTGACCTGCTTGTTGACGATCAGACGCCCGACGCCTTTGTCAGGCATCCCGCCGTCATTACAAATGATGGTCAGCGACTTGACACCGGATTCGAGCACCCAGTCAATGAGCCTTTCCGGTGTACCACAAGTCAGAAACCCGCCGACAAAGACCGACATGCCGTCTTTGAGCAAGGCTTGAAACTGTTGTTTGTAGATCACTTTGTTCATAAGTTGACATCCTTTCGGGGCATGAGCATGGCCTCACCGGTCAAGACACAGTCACCACTTTGATCAAAAATCTCAGTGGTGAAAATGACGCGGTTTTTTTCCATCGTGATATCTTTGACTGTCACCACGACTTCAATCGGTTCATCAGGGTAGACCGGCTTGAGAAATTTGAGTGACTGGGAACAGTAAATCGTGCCTTCACCCGGATACTCAAGACCGAAAATGCGGGAAAACAACGATCCTAGCATCATACCATGGACAATTGGCTTTTTAAACATGGTTGTTTTGGTATAGGCTTCATCAAAGTGTGCTTTGTTGGTATCGCCGGTCAACGCGCCGAAACGTGCGACATCATCTTTGGTGATGACGCGGTGATAACGTCGGATTTCACCGACTTTCATTGTCTTGATCATGTGTCTCATTCTCCTTGTCGAAAAGATAAGAGCCGCCCTTGAAAGAGACAGCTCTCCATTTGAATAAATGGCAATGGCTGGGGCGTCCCCCCTGCCATCAAGCATCATGTGCGGACCACATCTGCTTTCGGCGGCATGCTCCTTCGGTACCGCGCTTGAAGGTCCTGCTTCTCAAGCGCGCGGCACGTACCAGCATTCCGCTCCTCTGTATCGAAACTCCACACCCATTATATACGATACGTGAAAGCGCTGTCAATGTCTTTTGACATTGTTTCATGCAAAGATGGTTTTTTCTGAAATACAAACCTTTCATCGAATGGCCGATCAATGGTATAATGAGTGTAGAAAACAAGGAGGCGATTCAATTGAAAAATCTGGTTAAGGCGTTCGACAATTTGCCGTGGTTGATAAAATTCATTTTGGCATTACCTTTCATCGATGGGTTTGCATGGGGCATTTACAGGATTGCCAAAGGACTTGACAAGAGCGATGGTGTGATGATTATTGCCGGTATTGTCTGGCTTTTGGTAGGATGGGCTATTTTATGGATTCTTGACATGCTCACCCTTATTTTCACAGGCAAGGTCACCATTTTTGCCTGAAGATGACTTGATAAGAAAAACCGTTGCCAACGGTTTTTTTTCTTGTTCGTTGATAAACAAATCCGTTTCCTGTTGTATAATGTCGTGAAAACACATATAATGAAGGCGGATGAAACCGATACAACATGAGAAAAAGGAGAGATCGACATGAATCGTGATGATAAGCATAAGGACGTCATGATGAAGGCGATTGAAGAGGCCAGAAAGACGATGAATGCGGACATTGGCGGACCGTTCGGTGCCGCTGTCATTGATGCTGATGGCAAACTGCTCTCAGTCGCTTCCAATTCGGTGCTGCACGACCATGATGCCACTGCTCACGCCGAGGTGAACGCCATCCGGAAAGCGGGCAAGGTTCTCGGCACCTATGATTTGAGTGGCTGCACCCTCATCACGACCGCTTATCCCTGTCCGATGTGTCTGGGCGCGATCATCTGGTCGAACATCAAACATGTCGTCTACGGCTGCCGTCCCAAGGACGCCGAAGCCATCGGCTTTCGTGATGATTTTATCTACCAGTTCATCAAACACGAGACACAAAACCAGGATGTCCTGGCCATTGACGAGCAATTCAGGATGGAGTGTCTTGAACTGTTCAAGGAATATGCCCAGAAAAACAAAACGATTTATTAACGTTCGAATGTGCATCAAAAAACCGCTCAAAGCGGTTTTTTTCTTGCTTCATTTGTCTCCCATGGTCATGGCCATGACCGCTTTTGCGGTATGAAGACGGTTTTCAGCTTCTTGATAAACAATCGAATGTTTGCCGTCGATGACCGAATCCTCGACCTCATTGCCTCGGTCCGCCGGTAAGGCGTGCATGTACGATACCGTTGGTTTCGCTAAGGCCATCCTTGCTTCCGTACACTTCCAATGACGGTTGGCTTCCAACAAGTCATCAATCACGGCATCTGATTGGTTGGTCACCCAACTGCCCCAATTCTTCGGAATGACGATATCGGCGTTTCTATAGGCTTCTTCCTGATCATGTGTAATGGTCAGTAAACCCCCGTGTTCGGCAGCGTTCTTCCTGGCTTTTTCAATGACCCATTCCGGTAATTCATAACCTTTTGGATAAGCCAGGGTGACATCCATGCCGTAGCGGGGAAACAACAAGACTTGTGAAACCGGTACGCTGATCGGTTTCTTATGGCTTTTCGCATAAGCCCAGATGACTGATATTTTCAGTTTTTCGGTCTTGCCGTGAACTTCCTGAATGGTCATCAAATCAGCGATTGCCTGCATCGGATGATAAAGATCACATTGCAGATTCATGATCGGGACTGTGGCGTTGGCCGCCATTTCACGCAAATATTTGTTGCCAATCTGCCAAAAACAGTTCCGGCAGGCGATGCCGTGCCCATAACTGGATAGAATGGTCGCGGTGTCTTTGGCGCTCTCACCATGTGAGATTTGCATCATGGATGTATCGAGGAAAGTGGCGTGTCCACCCAGTTGGGCCAGTCCTGATTCCATCGAATTACGTGTCCGGGTCGACTGCTCGAAAAACATCAGAAAAGCAGTCTTGTACAATAGATACGGGGTCGGTTCATTATGCTTGAATTTGTGTTTCAAATCCTTGGAGACTTCTAGCAAGGTGTCAATATCTGGTTTCGTCCACTCTTCAAGCGTGATGAAATGTTTGCCTTTAAATAGGGGTTTCATGTGATTTGTTCTCCTTTTTCAAGATGTTTCAAGTAAACTGACGGAATCGCCGCATACATGGCACAGGCTTTGACAAGCTCGTCCTTGTATGTTTTTTCATTAGGGGCGTGGGCCTCTTCTTCACGACCGGGTCCGAAACCGATGCACGGAATGCCGTAACGTCCCATGATTGAGACGCCGTTGGTTGAAAAGGTCCACTTGTCTATGACCGGCGGGCTGTTGAACAACTGTTGATAGGCATCGACCAGGCTTTGGCAGATGACATGGTCTTCAGGAATCACCCAAGTGGGGAAATAGGCGTCCGTCGGATAGACGAGACCGGTATAAGAAGGTCTTTCATAGGTGTACATCTCAACCTTGGCATCAGCCTGTTTGACGGCGGGCAGGTTTCGGATCTGTTCAAGGGCGAGTTCATGGGTTTCACCGTGTGTCAACCGACGGTCGATGGAAATCGAACAGCTGTCGGCGACCGCACACCGTGATGGTGAGGTGGAAAAGATCTCACTGACTGTCATGGTGCCTTTCCCAAGAAACGGATCATGATGTAACGCGTGGTTGAGTGCTTCGACCTCCTTGAGGATGGGTGCCATTTTGAAGATGGCGTTATCGCCTCTTTCAGGTGCACTGCCGTGACAACTGACCCCTTGGGTCGTGACTTTGATTTCCATGCGTCCGCGATGTCCACGGTAGATCCGGCAGGCAGTTGGTTCGGTGATAACGACAAACTCAGGCTTGATTTGGTCTTTCTCGATGATATATTGCCAGCAAAGCCCGTCGCAATCCTCCTCTTGGACAGTGGCGGTGATCAACAAGGTGTAATCTCCTTCCAACTTGAGATCTTTGATGATCTTGCCGGCATAGACCATGGCGGCCAAACCGCCTTCCTGGTCGCTGGTGCCCCGTCCGCCGATGGTCGTGTCGTCTTCGTACCCTTCATAAGGATCAAACGTCCAGTTTGCAAGGTTGCCGACGCCGACGGTGTCGATATGTGCGTCCATGGCGATGAGATGGCTACCTTGCCCGATTCTGCCGATGAGATTCCCCATGGGATCAATCTTGACTTCGTCGAAACCGACAGTTTCCATCTCTTGCTGGATTCTCAAGATCACGTCTTTTTCTTCGCAGGATTCACTGGGAATACGAACCATGTCCCGTAAAAACCGTGTCATGTCTTTTTCATAAGTTTGTGCTTGTTTGAGTATGTCTGCAAATGCCATCATGTCATCTCTTCTCCTCTTTTTGCTTTGATCTTTTCATCATAAGCCTTGATCTTATCGTATTCCTGTTCCCAAAATGCCGGTTCTTTCATGGCATCAAGATAGGCCTTCTCATAGCCAAACTTGACCCAGTCAGATTCTTTTTGCCAGAAAAGTCGTTGTTTGCTTTCCAAAGAACGGACATCGTTGATTTCTTCAATACCGATTTTTCGGAAGGTATCCCTGAACCATCGTCTCAAGACAAAATCTTCAATCTCAAGTGTCCGTTTTTCAAGGTCTTGAAGGACCGAATCATAACGGTCGAATCCATCGGTGGCAACCGTGACAATGTTATCATCCGGGCCCAGGCCGAGATACTTGGCCATTTTGATGGCACCGATGATGTTGCAGACGCCAGAGACGCCGAAGTGTTCTCGCATGTGCAAAGCATCCTCGCGAGCGACACCGTGTTCAACGAGAATATCCGCACCATCATGAATGACCTTGAGACCGCGTACCGCGTCTTCATCTTTGATCAATGTGACGAAATCCGTGTTCAAGACGTTGTGGATGAGGGTGCACATCTTGTCACCGATGCCCTCAATCCGATGTTGTCCCCGACCACCATCGGTCAGCGTTGAGCATTCATAAGGCTCAAGTGCGGTAATGACGGCATCCGGAAAAACATGTTTGATCTGGTCGCCGGCCGCGAGCGTGCCGGCGCTGCCAGGCGCGGAGACGAAACAGGCGATCTTGCTATTGCCGATGCCTTGAACCGCCTCGATGGCGCTATGTCCGGTCACATGACGGTGAAAACGATAATTTGGAAAGAGTTCAAACTGGGCAAGCGCGCGATATGTCGGATGCTTTTTGACAAGCGCATGTGTGCGTTCCAATGTCAGGATGACATCAGATTCGGTGCCTGGTGTCAAATCAAGCTTGGCACCATAGCCTTGGATGCGCGCATAACGTTCCTTGCTCATGTTGTCAGGCATGATCACAATGGCATCATATTTCATCAGATTGCAAATATACGCCACGCCAATACCAAAATTACCCGTTGATGGGCCGAGTATGGTATGTTCGCCCGGGATGATGTCACCATCCACGCAACCTTCGATCAAGGTTGCATAAGCCGGGCCGACCTTGTGGGATCCCGAGGGAAAATCTTTGCCCAGCAAGACCACGATATTGGCATCAACACCTGTCAATGCCTTGGGCAAGACAAGGTGACGCACCTTGCCTTGTTCGTTTTTCCAGGTAATGTTAAACAGATGAATCGGATCGAGTTCATCTTGTGAAGCGCATGCTTGTTTCCGGATAAGGGGGTCAATGGTTTCCGGATGAAGCATTTCATGATAAGTCGGGCCAAAAGGTACCTTGGGCATGTTCTTGTTCTCCTATGTTCTCCATGTGTTTTTTCAAATCAGCAAGTGACGGTTTAAGAAGCGTGGGCGGTCGAACGGCTTTCCGGGCATTGTCTGGATCTTTCAGTCCGTTGCCGGTCATGATGAACGTCACGCTTTCTTCTGCTTTGATGATTCCTTCGGCAACCGCTTGTCTCACGCCGGCCAGACCCGCGGCGGCGGCCGGTTCGGCAAAAATGCCTTCTGTGCTTCCTAGTTTCACCATCATCTCAAGGATCGCTTCATCACTGACGGCAATCCAATGACCTTTCGATTCAGCCACGGCTGAAAGTGCTTTGACGGGGTTGCGGGGGATGCCGACGGCAATGCTGTCGGCAAGTGTATTTTCTTCCGCCTCGACCAATGTTCCTTTTTTGTGAAAGGCTTGGACAAACGGGGCGCAGCCTTTGCTTTGAACCCCTAGCAACCTGGGGATATGATCAATCAAACCTAATTGTTTCAAATCAAAAAATCCTTTAAAGACACCAGCAATGGTGCATCCATCACCCACCGAGACGGCAATCCAATCCGTTGGTTTGAAATCGCATTGTTCGGCGATTTCCAGGGCAACCGTCTTCTTACCTTCGACAAGATGCGGGTTGATGGCGGCATTACGATTGTACCAGCCATAAGTCTGGATGGCTTGTTTTGAAAGGGCATAGGCCTGCTTGTAGTCGCCATCGACTGCAATGACCTTTGAACCATATATGGCCAGTTGTGCAAGCTTGCCGAGCGGTGCCCTTTTTGGCACAAAGATGACCGTCGAAAGTCCCATCCTGGCGGCGTGGCAGGCCAGACTCGAAGCTGCGTTACCGGTCGAGCTGCATGCCAGTGTCTGTTGTTTTTTATTCAGGGCATCCAAGACTGCAATGGCGCTGGCGCGGTCCTTGAGTGATCCGCTGGGATTGGCACCTTCATCCTTGATTAACAGCTTCCTGACACCCAGATGTTCATGGATTCTTCTTGCCTGATGGAGCGGTGTCCATCCGGTTTCAAGCATCTCATCATGACGATTCGGGATGATGCTCAGCAAAGGTGCGTAACGCCACATGGTCAAGTCTTTGTGTTGTTTGAAGTAATCGAGATTGACGATTTTTTTCATGGCATCATAATCGTAGAGTACATCAAGGATGCCCTGTTCACCACAAGTGGGGCAGGTCAGTCCGTCAACTTCCTTGACGCCATGGCAGGTGTTGCATATGGTACAACGATATTGTTTGACAAAACGGTTCATGATGACACCTTGCCATTGGCTTCAATGGAAATGTGTTCGAAGCGATCGACATCAAACAGTCCCTTGTCGGTCAGTTTGAGAGATGGAATGACCGGCAGACACAGGAAAGCCAGTGAGATGAACGGATCATCGACTTCTTCTGACATGCCAAGTTCATCGATATGTTTACGCATGCGTATGATGACATCCTCGACATGGTTGACGGATTGGCTGGTCATGATGCCGGCCACCTCGAGTGCAAGGGCATCAATCACCTTGCCCTCGTGCACCAGGACGATGCCACCTTTCAGTTTTTTGATTTCAGAAGCCGCCAACATCATGTCCGCATCCGATGATCCTAAAATCACGAGATTATGAGAATCATGGGAGATGGTCATCGCCAGCGCACCTTCGAAGTCACCGAATCCTTCGACCAGTCCGAGACCGATGTTGCCAGTCGATTTGTGTCGTTCGATGACAGCCAGTTTGTGAAGATTGGCTTTGGGTGTGTAGTCGAAATGTCCATCTTTGATACGGACCTTGCGGACCAGTTTCTGGGTGATGATGTTATGTTTGACAAGACCGATGACATGGACCTTGTCGTGCGACAAGGAAAGTTGAAACGCACGCTCATCGAGTTCGAATCTGACCGTATCGGTGATTTCCTTGGGGACCTGGTTGGTGACGTCAAACAAGGGTTTGCCTTGTTGTGCAACCAATATACCGGCCTTGTAGACCATGATTGGTTGGATGTCTTCCAGATCTTCAAACACAATCAGGTCGGCTTGCTTGCCGGGTCCGATTCCCCCGAGATGCTTGAGACCATAACAAGTGGCGGCATTCAAAGTGGCCATGCGGATGGCATCGACAGGCTTGATGCCGTGTTTGATGGCAAGATTGACATTATGGTTGATATGTCCTTCCGACTGGATGTCTTCCGGATGCTTGTCATCCGTACAGAACAGCAGACGGTGCATGTTTTCAGGGTTGACGCCTTGAAGAAGGGTTTGGGTGTTGCGGGTGGCGGATCCTTCACGTAAATGGACATACATGCCACGCTTAATGCGTTCAAGCATCGAGTCGACGCGTGTGCATTCATGATCGGTCATCACGCCGGCTGTCAGATAGGCGTTTAAATCAAAGCCCATCACGTCGGGCGCATGACCATCGATGACGCGATCTTTCATGACCGCGATTTTTGAGTGGATGTCCGCTTCCGCCGACAAGACGGCAGGATAGTCCATCACTTCGCCCAGACCAAGCACGCGAGGATGATCCTTGAGACTTTCAATGTCTTTGACGGTGATGACCGCACCGCTGTTTTCAGCCTTGGTCGCGGGCACGCATGAAGGCAACATCATGAAGACATCCAGTGGCGTGTTCTCGCTGCTTTCCAGCATGAAACGAATGCCTGCGACGCCGCTGACATTGGCGATTTCATGTGGATCGGCGATGACCGTGGTCGTGCCCTTGGGAACGACCAGACGGGCAAATTCAGGTGGTGTCACCATCGATGATTCAATATGGACATGACCATCGATCAAACCTGGTGCGACATAACGTCCTTGAAGGTCTTTTTCGCTTTTTCCTTGATAACTGCCGATACCGATGATCAAATCGCCTTCGATGGCAATGTCTGCTTCTTCGATCGTGCCATCGTAGACATTGATGATCTTGGCATGCTTGAGAACCAAGGACGCGGACTCGAGTCCGCGGGCTTTTCTCATCAACGCTTTTTGATCCATCCTACCCCTTCTTTCTATTCCAATCTGTCAATGAAGTCGCCAATCATCCTGAGGGCGACATGTTTCCGATAAATCTTGTTGGACCGTTGGTCGTCTATCGGTTGAATCAGTGGTTCATAGGCATCCAAAAGGTCCTGTTTGTGCGTTTTGAGCCATGACAACGTTTTTCCCACCACCGTGTCTTCGATATCGCGATCACGGATGACAGTTTGATATACTGCACCAAGGGCGATCCGAAAATCCTGGGTGACCCCTTGTTCAATGAGAGCCGCACCGGCGAAGGACACCTTGGCGATGGCGTCAGCCTTGCGGGTGCCGACCTTGATGAAGCGCGTATGCGTGAACTGTTGATGGGGAATGACAATGTCGCGAATCAGTTCGTTTGGACGGATGACGGTTTGTCTGGGTCCTGTAATCACCGCTTCGATCGGCAAGGTTCGTTGTCCGGCAAGACTTTCAAGCACGATGCGTGCGTCCATCAAATATAGGGGAACCAGCGAATCGCCGGCTGGTGATGCATTGCCGATGTTGCCGGCCAAGGTGGCGACATACCTGAGTCCAGGTCCCGCCATCTCCAGCATGACCTCTTTGAGCAGTTTGGGGACATCCGGATGGTCAAGCAAATCTTCAAGTGGTGTCATGGCACCGATGATGAGTCCGTCAGATGTATGATTGACATGATTGAGTTCCGGTAAGTTGAGGATATAGAGCATGTCTTGGTCGAATGCCGGCGGTGTCTCGGCCCAACTGCGTTTTTGGATCATCAGATCGGTGCCGCCGGCTATCACCCGGAAGGTGTTCTCATCGAGATGTTTCAAGGCTTCACTCAAATCTTTGGGAATGATGTGTCTCACCATGATCCCGCCCCCTTCTTGGCAGCACGTTGGACAGCCTTGATGATCATGTTATAGCCCGTGCAACGGCAAAGATTACCGGATAAGCCGATTCTGATGTCGGCATCAGTCGGCTGCGGATTTTTATTCAGCAGGCTTTCTGCGGCAATCATCATGCCTGGTGTACAAATGCCACATTGTGATCCACCTTCGTGAGCCATGGCTTCTTCAAGCACCTTGAAACGTTCGGTCTTCGCATAACCTTCAATGGTGACGATTTCACGTCCATGAATGTTGGCAATCGGCAGGCAACAGCTGTTAACCGTGTGGCCGTCCAAAAGCACCGAGCAGGCGCCGCATTCACCTTCACCACAGCCTTCTTTGGGTCCTGTCAGTTGAAATTGGTTACGCAAGACATCCAGCAGACGAAGACTGGGATCGATGTCAAGCGTGACGGGCTTGCCGTTCAATTTAAAATCAAGTTTTGCCATGATTGATCAACTCCATGATGGATTCGGGTGTTGCAGGAATCTTGTGGATGCGGCGGCCGATGGCCTGTTCGATGGCCAATGCCACCGCAGGGGCACCGCCGACCAAGCTCAGTTCACCGAAACCTTTGGCGCCAAACGGTCCGAAGGCGTAAGGATTATCAAGCAAATAGGTTTCTGTCGGCGCCATATCGACCGAGGTCGGAATGATATAATCGGTCATGTTCTTGTGCTTGATATGTCCTTGCTCGTGGCGCATGACTTCGAGATAACCATAAGCGACCCCTTGGGCGATGCCGCCATCGGCTTGGCCGATCACGATGCGCTCATCGATCGCCTTACCCAGGTCATAGACACTCCAAATGTGCTTGACGTCAACCTGGTAGGTGATGGGGTCAACCTCGACTTCGACGACGTTGACACCCCATGAATAAGCCGGATAGGCATCGCCTTGCATGGTGTGCTCGTCCCAGACGATGTACTCGGGCTGCTTGTATTGTTCCATCACGGTCATGGGTTTATTGGCCACCCATGTATCCTTGAGCGTCTTGGCAGCACGGGCCAGCAGGCCGCCGACAATCATGATCGTGCGTGAGGCGACCGTCGGTCCCGAATCAGGCACGACATCCGTGTCAGGGTTGTCGAAGGTGACCTGGTCATAAGGTACCTCCAGGGTCTCGACGACAATCTTCTTCAATGTGGTCTTGGCCCCTTGTCCCATGTCGACAGCCGCGACCAGCACATAGACATGGTCGTGTTCATCTTTTTCAAGTTTGACCTTGGCATTGATGTGTGTGCTTTCACCGCTTCCGGTGAATCCGCAACCATGGAAAAACCAACTCATGCCGATGCCTTTGAAGACGTCGGGCTGTTCATATGCTTTGACTTTTTGATGATAGTCGGAAATGGCGGTCACTTTCTCAATCATGTCAGGCATGATAATCGGATCTCTGAAGATGCCGCCCGTCGAGGTCTGGTCGCCTTGTTTGGCTAGATGCTTCATCCTGAAGGCAAAAGGATCGATACCAAGGGTGTTTGCGATATGATGCATGAACATCTCGGAAGCGAAGATCATCTGTGGTGCGCCAAAGCCACGGAAAGCTCCGTTGGGCGGTGTGTTGGTGACATAGACATCACCACGGACTTGCAAGTTTGGAATGTTGTAGACACCGAGCAAAGCCAGCATCGAACGGGACAGCACCACCGGACTGAGGCCAATGAACGCCCCACCGTCAAGACCGACATGGGCACGGACAGCCAGAATGTCATGATGCTTGTCAAGCGCTGCTTCCAATGAGATGACCGAAGGATGACGCTTGGTCGTGACCAGCATGTCTTCCTCCCGTTCATAAATGAGTTTGATCGGTTTTTTCAGTTTTTTGACCGCCAGGGCGAGCTGACAGGCCATCAAGGACGGAAATTCTTCTTTGCCTCCGAACGCACCGCCGACCGGTGCCTGGATGACACGGACTGCATCATCGTTGCAACCGAGCATGTTCAACAAGGCGTTCTTGACATAATAGGGGCATTGGATGGACCCGACCAATGTGATCTTGTCGCCATCCTCGGGATATCCGATGAACCCTTGTGGTTCGATATAGGCTTGTTCTTGCAAGCCCGTCTCGTATGTATAAGCAATGATGCGGTCGGCAGTCGAAAAAGCCTGGTCAACGTCGCCTTTCTGAAACGCTTTTTGCACGGCGCTGTTGACATGGTCGAAAACCGGTTCGAGTGGTTTGTATGTAATCTCGATCTGCTTGATGATCTGTTCAATCACCACTTTATCAGGACCAGCGACCATCATGATCGGTTCACCGATGTGATTAACGGTGTCTTTGGCAAAGACCGGCCAGTCCTCAACAATCATCTTGACATGATTGTGGACGGGGATGTCATGGTGATCGACGATGACATAACCCTCCGGCAACGGCGGTGTCTTGATATCGATGATGTTGGCCCTGGCGTGTGTCGAGCGGACGGTCTTCGCATGTTGCATGTCTGCCATCCGGATGTCTGAGACGAATTGCGCACGTCCGCTGATTTTATCAGGGTTGTCGACTTTCGGCGTCGAACGGCTGATATTTTTCATAAGTTGGCTCCTGGCATGACAATAGCCCCGGTCGGACATTTGACAACACAAAGACCACACTCAAAACACTTCTTGGCATCAAATGTGATCATGTCTTTCATCTCAATGGCGAAATAAGGACAGACATCGACACAAATGTTGCATTTGATGCACTTTTCTTCAATCAGTTCAGGAACAGACGCCTCATACCGCACTGTGTTATACAGTGGTGTATTGATGATCTCTTCCACACTGTCAAAACCGTGTTTCGCGAGTGCTTTGGGCAGATCGGCGATGATTTTAGCATAAAGTTGCTTGCCTTTCAATAATGCGGCCGAGAGCATCTGGACCGCATTCGCACCGGCCAGCAGGAACTCGATCACGTCGTCGGCGCTTTGAATGCCGCCGACACCGATGATTGTCAAGTCCGGTTCCGCTTGTCGGATTTGATAAACCGTGGCCTGGGCCAGGTGTTTGATGACCGGACCGCTGGTCCAGACGAAACCTTGTTCGTTGCCATAAAGGATGGCACGCCTTGAGATGTCGATTTTCATGGTCGGGCCGAGCGAATTGATGGCCACGATGCCGTTGGCCCCATGTTGCTTGATGACGCGTGCGAAACCGGCCGGATCGGGGATGTGCGGACTGATTTTCATGTAGATCGGTTTTCGTGTGTGTCGTCTGATGGTCTTGACGGTATCGGCGATGACCGAAAGGTCAGTCCCGACATAGTGGGTTGACACCTCGAAAGCATCCGCAAACCTGTCCAAAGCCGGAATCAAGACTTCCATGTCTTCCTTGGTATACCCGACACTGACAATCAAGGGCCGATCTTTCGTTTTCAGATAGGCGGGGAGAAAATCTTCGGTCCAATCCGACAAGGGATATTCGCTCCATAGTTCGCTGTTCATGACAAAGGTGGACTTGTCGCCATAGATGCACGGCTTTGGGATTTCCGGCATTTTGGTGGAGATGGTCTTGGTGACCACGGCACCGCAACCCGCTGTTTGCATGAACTGCAGTTTCTCGGTATCGCCGACAAGCGGCCCCGATGCGGGCATCACAGGATTGGCAAGCACCAGATTGTCAAAAGTGGTGTTCAGTTTCATGATCAAACCTCCTTGTGGATGTTCTTCCATAAGCGGGCGGCCGTCTGACTGGCTTCCCGATAACGTTGTTGTAGACTCTGATTGACTTCATACCCGTTCACAAGTTGTTTTCCACCGACGAAGACATGGCGTGGTTTAAAACTATTGAACAGGCCAAAGAAGAGATGGCCCATGACGTTGGTCTCGTCAAGCGGTGTGGGTGGATCATAAGGGACGATCAACAGGTCAGATGCATAACCAAACTCGATCTTGCCAATCGGGAAATCGAATAAAGCACTGACATATTGGTACGTGTCAAGAATGATATGTCGCAAATCATCAAGACCGAAATGGTTGGGCGTCTTGTCAAGCAAGTGCGTTGCGTAATAAGCATAAAGATATTCAGTGGTCACTGAAGAAGAAATGCCGTCGTTACCGATGATGACGGGAATGCCTCTTTTTCTAAAGGCAGTCAGTCCGGGCAGACCGACACTGTTATTCATGTTGGATGTGACATTGACGGCAATCACACATCGTTGTTGCTTGATGATGTCGAGTTCTTCTTCATCCAGATAGATGCAGTGTGCCAGAATACTGCCGGGATTGAGCAATCCATGGCGATGTAGGCGATGGATGATGCGCATGCCATAACGTTTTAGACAGTCTTCCTGGTCAAGCTCGCTTTCGGCGACATGGATATGAATCGGCGCGTTGCCCAAAACGTGTTTGACTTGTTTCAAGGTCTTGTCAGAAAGACTCATCGATGCATGTAATCCGAAAAGACCTCTTGACCATGCGTCTTCATGTTGATCCATGAATGTCACGTTTTCCAGGATGGCCTTGTTGACATCGAAACGGTCCGAAACTTCGAAGGCAAAAGCCCCGCGTAAACCGACCTCGCCGGTGACCGCCGCTTGAAGTGATGCAAGCGTGCCAGTGATGTCAACACCACTGGCATGATGATCGATCAGGGTTGTCACGCCGTTCTTGACGTGGTCGACAGCACTGACCAAGGCACTCATGTTCGTCATTTCGAGATCGAGATGACGATCGAGTTTCCACCATAGTTGTTCGAGGATGTCTTGAAAGTTTTTTGGATTGAAAGGTACTGAAAGCCCCCTGGCAAAAGTGGAATAGATATGGGTATGGCCCACGATGAGTCCGGGCATCACCAGATGTCCGGAAGCATCAATCACTTCATCATCTCCGGCACGGTAGTCTTTCATCTTACCGACTTCCATGATTGTTTCATCAAAGCGGATGAAGCTATCGGTTGCGAATGTCTCAAAATCAAAGACGGTCGCATTGATGATGGTTTTCTGATTCATGATGATCCTCCTTTGATATACCTGCCTTTGCCACCGAGCAGCTTTCCTTCATCAAGCACGAAGCGCCCCCTGACCATGGTCGAGACCACCCTGCCTGGTGCGGGATGTCCTTCATAAAGGTTGTAGTCGCAAGTCCCGTGACTACCTTGGCATGTCGCTTCCGGATCCGGTTCATAGATGAGCAGGTCTGCATCAAAACCAATCTGGATCCGACCTTTTCCCGGTAACCGGTTAAGATCAGCGACACGGCTTGTCATGCGGGGAATGACCTCATCACCCATATGATGACGCATCACATGGAAAACGTGCTCGACACCAGGAATGCCCAGGGGTGTCTCTTGCAATAGCGTCTTGTTCTTGTCTTTTTTCATGAAGGCACAATGATCGGTTCCAATCGTGTAGACATGTTGCTTGTACCTGAACATCTTGCCTTTTTCATGCAGGGTCCGCAACGGTGGCGCGAATGTATAGAGATATCCGTCCTCACGATTGAGAACGTTATTGTCAAAGGTGAAATATTGCGGGCAGCTTTCAATGTAAAAGCCACGGTTGACAAGGTCGGGATAAGACGCGATCAATGATTCAAGCGTCTCGCCGCTTGACAGGTGGACCATGTACATGCTGCCGCCTGTCTGTTCGACATATCCGGCCAGTTTGAGTGCTTCGGTGGTTTCACTGATGGCAGGTCTGCTGATTGGCAGGTCCTGCGGTGTGAATGACGGATTCAAGATAATCATGTCGTCATTTTCGATATGCGCGAAAATGAGAAAATCATGCTTTTTGGACAATGTCAGAAGCTCGATGATGGCATCATCATCGGTTCTTCGTCCTGAATCTGAATAGGTCGTGAAGAGTTTGAGGGTGTGCATGCCGAGTGCTTTCATTTTCAAGACAAACGCTTCAAGATCTCCTTTGGGATTTTTAATGGTGGCATGAAACGCATAGTCGATGATGCTTTTCTCAGCTTG
Source organism: Acholeplasmataceae bacterium (assembly GCA_007692425.1). Taxonomy (GTDB): domain Bacteria; phylum Bacillota_I; class Bacilli_A; order Acholeplasmatales; family Acholeplasmataceae; genus RECG01. The sequence goes on from RECG01000016.1 coordinate 80,482, forward strand.
TTTCAGGCGTTTACGAAAGGCAGGTTCAAGGGCGTCGACATGATCGACCGGTTCAAGGAAATCGACAATGGTCGTCATGCCGCCATAGGCGGCCGCCGTACTCCCGGTCAAAAAGTCATCACATGAGGTGATGAAGCCGAGATCAAGTTCAAAATGGACATGCGGATCAATCAGGCCGGGCAGGACTTCCCGTCCGGAAGCATCGACCTTGCGTCTGGCGGGACGGACTTCGTCGCTGATGTCCGTGATTGTCTCACCATCAATATATAGGTTGACCCGTTTCCAGACACCATCGATATAGACTTTGCCATTCTCAATTCCGAGATCGTGCATGGCATCCTCCCTCAGACGTTCGCTTTGAGAATCTCGACATCTTTCAAGTCATAAACCTTGATGACTTTCTTGATGAGATCGAAACGGATGACCAAGACCAGGTCAAGACCTGATTTGACCATCTTGCGCAACATCCTGTCAAAACCGGCGCCACCGAGTTCAAGCATGCCGATTTCATCGAAATAAAGTGGTTCGACGCCTTGTTCAATCAGTTCCATCATCTTGCGTTCGACCCATTCGATGGTTTGGGCGTTTAAATAGTAGGGGCCGACCCGGCAGCCGACATCGAAATCGTTTTTGAAGAAATCGGCGTGCATCGAAAGCAGCTTTTTCCGACCGGTGGAAAGCTGCATCGCGTGATAGCTGTGCACACGGTCTTTTTTCATGGTTTTGATCGAGATGAACCCGTCGCCTTTGACATCTTGCTTGAACATGTCGAGCATCTTCGTGGTTTTACGGTCGTTGATCTCACCAGTAACGATTTTGATCATTAAGATTCCCCCTCATATGGCGGTGGTCTTTTTTACCGTGATGGATAGCCAGGATTTCAGCAGCGATGGATATGGCGATTTCTTCCGGTGACCCGCCTCCGAGATCAAGCCCGATCGGCGAATAGAAATGACGAAGGTTGATATCCTTGCCGAATGCTTCATAAGTCTTGTCAAGGTAACTCTTGCGTTTTTCCAGCGAACAAAGCATGCCGATGTAGCAAGGCTTCAAATCACGTTCAAGGATTTTGTTGATGACATGATAGTCGTACTTGTGTGACGGTGTGCATACAACAACAAAACTGTTGTCTTTAATCCCATGGTCATCAATATAACCGGCAAAAGACTGATGATTGATCACATCCGCACCTTCGAATTGCTCGATGACCGCTTGTCGTTCGTCAATGACGGTCAGATGGAAATCCAAGGGCTTGAGGACACGGGCAAGGGCTTGTCCGACATGGCCGGCACCGAAGATGTAGACAAAGTTCTTGACGCCCACAAACTCATAAAACAAGGTGACCGTCCCCCCGCAAACCATGGGCAATGTCTTGGCACCCTTGATCAAGTTTCCTTCGTTCAAGAAGTACTTCTCAGTCAGGTGGGTGCGTTTATTCAACAGTTTGCGGGCGATGTCAATTGCTTCATGTTCAAGTGCGCCACCGCCGACCGTCCCATGCAGGTTGTCGGTTGTGACAATCATCTTCTTGCCGACTTCGACAGGTCCTTCACCTTGTTTTTCAATCGCGGTGACCACGACCATGTCAATGCCTTTTTCTTTGTATGCAACGAGTTGTTCATAGATTTTGTTCATATCGACCTGCTCTTTTCAAGGATGTGAAAAACGCCAAGGTGGTCCGCCATCCTTGGCGCGTCATTCAAAGGAAAAGCGTCAAGACAACAGCCAGTACCAATAAAGGCAGGGCCGTGACCAGGTTGGGTTTCCAACGCAAGTCGGTTTTCATCAGTACAAGTTGGACGCCATAATAAAGCAACATCAGGAACAATGCGCCCATCAAGCCCAAATGGACAATGAAGGCAAAGGTTGCAGCTGGTGTCGCAATCATGGTGAATGGGAATCCGGTCAAAGCGTTGTTGATGGTTACATTGAGGATAAAGAGCGTACGCCAACCGAGGCTTGCCAAGGTCAGTCCGGCAAGCGTCAATGGGACACGTTTGGGTTCGATCATCGGGCTGACCGCAAACACAACCAGCGACTGCAACATGATGGCAATCATCGGATTATAGGTTTTGATGGGGGGCAGACCGGGCAACAGGAAATTGACCGATTTGATGAGCGCGGCAATCGCGGCAACCCAGAAAATGGTGGACTGTGACTTAGTGGTGCGGAAGGCGATAATCATCAACGTGGCACCAATTGGAAACATCACGCTTCCTGAAACCAATGGTGGCAGGAATTGCAACACATAGCCAAGCGTGGCTTCTAAAATACCCCATAAGGCTCCGAAAAACAAAATGACTGGCAAATATTCTTTTTTCATGATTGTGCTCCTTTTTGTTTGTTGGCCATGATACCCGATAAGATTTTTTCAGGCGTGATCGGCAATTGGGTGATGCGGACGCCAGTGGCGTGATATATGGCGTTGGCTAAAGCGGCTGGTGGCGTATCGATACCAATCTCACCCACCGACTTCGCACCGAACGGGCCTGATGATTCATAACTGTCGGCAAACTCGGTGGTCAGTTTTTTGATATCAAGTGCGGTCGGGATCTTATAGGTCAGGAAAGAATTTGACATCAGGCCGCCCTTGTTGTTGTATTTGACATGTTCGAACATGGCCATGCCGATGCCTTGGACAATCGCACCCTCAACCTGGCCCTGGGCCAGTTTGGGATTGATGGTCGTGCCACAGTCGACCACGCTGACGTACTCGATGATGTCGACTTCACCGGTCTCAAGGTCGACATCGACCTCGACGAATCCAGCCATGAAAGGCGGGGGTGACTTGGTACCGACATAACTGTTAGTGGCAGTTAATTGCTTCTGATCCTCGTTGTAGTAAAGCCGGTTAGACAGGGCTGACAAGGTGATGGTGTTGCCGTTCGCTTCAAAGGTGGTTCCGTCAAAAGTGACGTTTTCCTCATTGGTCTTGAGGGCAAGTGCCGCTTCCTTGATCAACATGTCTTTCATGTTCAAAGCTGCCTTTAACACGGCATTGCCCGAGACATAGGTGGTGCTCGATGCGTAGGCACCGGCATCAAATGGCGTCAGATCGGAATCCGAAGAATAGACTACAACCTTGTCGACGGTCGTCATCAAGGCTTCCGCCGCAATCTGGGCCAAAATGGTATCGCTGCCTTGACCGATATCGGTCGCGCCAATCATGAGGTTATAGAACCCGTCATCATTCAGTTTGATGGTGGCCGCGCCCATGTCGATATAAGGAATGCCTGATCCTTGCATGGCGATGGCCATGCCCACGGCCTTGACCTTGTTGTCCGAGAGTTGAACCCTGGGATACTTGTCTTCCCAGCCGATCAATGCTTGACCACGTTTGACACAATGGTCAAGTTTGCATGTCTCCATCGTCATCGCGGTACCTTCGGTGCCTTCGCCCATGATTTCAAAAATGGGGCTGGTCTCGCCTTCCTTGATCATGTTTTTCTCACGGAAAGCAATCGGATCCATGTTGAGTTTCTCACATAACATGTCAATGGCCGATTCGAGTGCGTAATTGCCTTGGATGGCGCCATAGCCGCGGAAGGCGCCGGCGGGCATATGGTTGGTGTACACGACACGTCCGTGGAAACGGACGGCATCAACCTTGTTGTATAGTGGCAGCACTTTCGATCCCGCGACCATGAACACCGTCAAGGCATGTTCACCATAAGCACCCGTGTCACTGAGAATATGACAGTCGATGGCCTTGAGCGTGCCGTCTTTCGTGGCACCAAGCTTCATGTCAAGTCTCATTGGGTGACGTGAATAGGTCGACTCATAGACTTCCCGGCGGGTATAGACCATTTTACATGGTTTGCCGGTCTTGAGCGTGGTCATTGCGACCAGCATTTCGCCATGCAGGGCCTGCTTGCCACCGAAGCCACCGCCGACACGCGGTTTGATGACGCGGATTTTCGCAATCGGAATGTCCAAAGTCTGGGAAAGGATTCTCCTGACATGGAAAGGGGTTTGTGTCGATGAGATGATGATCAGGCGATTGAGGACATCAATCCGGGCATTGACGGCATGTGGTTCCATCATGGCATGAGCCTGGGCCTGGGTATAAAATGACTGTTCAACCACGACATCACAATCTGCCATGGTCTTGTCGGTGTCACCGACCTGCATGTGATAAGTCGCGGCTACATTGTGTTTCGGATCAAAGCCGATCGGAAACATCTCATGAATGCCTGCTTCAGGATGAATCACTGAAGCATGTTGATAAGCTGTCTCAAAGTCAAGGACAGGGTCTAAGACGTCGTAGTCGACGTCAATCAGTCCAAGCGCCTTTTCAGCGGTTTCTTCATCAATGGCGGCTACCGCCGCAACCTCATCACCGACATGACGGACATATTCGTCTAGAACGAATTTGTCATGTGGGGAAGGTTCGGGATAGCCTTGACCGGCCCGGGTGAATGATTTGCGTGGCACATCATGATGGGTCAGGACAAGCTCGACGCCTTCAAGCGCACGGGCTTTCGTGGCATCAATCCGTTTGATTTGGGCGAATGCATGCGGACTCCTTAAAACCTTGACGACAAGCGAATCGACTTCGCTGAAATCATCGGTGAAGGCGCGACGGCCCATCATGACGCCCTTGCCATCAATAGATGGTGTCTTGCGGTTGACGACTTTCATCGCTTTGCCTCCATATAACGTTTGATGGCCTTGACCTGGGCCTGGTAACCAGAACAACGACACAGGTTTCCAGCAAGATGGTGCCGGATGGCTTCCTCTGTCGGTTCGACGTTGTCTCTTTTCATGGTGTAGGCGAGCAACGCCATGCCGATATTGCAGAAACCGCACTGGTCGGCACCCTCGTCTCCGAAATAATCACTGATTTGGTCTGCTTCTTCAGCAATCCCTTCGACCGTCGTGAAGGCGTGTCCGTCGGCACGGACACTCAAAATCGAACATGACAACACCGGCTTGCCATCCATCAGGATGGTGCAGATGCCACAATTCGAACTGTCACAACCTTTGCGGACACTGTAGAGGTGGTGATTGCGCAAGGTGTCCAACAAATAATCATCGGGACCGACTTCAAACGTTCTCGGTCTGCCGTTTAACATGATGTTGATTTTCACAGTCACAACACCTCCCTGATGCCACGTGCGATGTAGGTTTTGGCCAATGCCTGACGATAGTCGGCCGAGGCCAGATGACTCGAACCGAATGAGACGGTCTCTATCACCTTGTCTGCCGTGGCTGCAACACCTGCCTCGTCAACCTGCTTCATCGCGTTGATTAGTTTCATGGCTTCTTCGGCCCGGACGGCCGCACCGGGGCGTGACCCCAACGCAATCCAAAACTGTCCGTTCACGTGATGAACGGCCACGTTTAAAATCGCGAAATCAAGCACGGTGTTTGACACCTTCTTAAAATAGCCTTTTCCGGTATGTTTGTTGATCCGGATGGCAATCAATATATCGTTCATCTTGCCTTTTCTGGTCATGTGTTCCTGTAATGACATCTTGCCGGCATGATGAAACTCCAGTGTGACTTCCAAGACGCTCAAGGCGGTGATGACATCCGAAAAAGCATAGCGTCCCATGACGCTGCCACCGATGGTGGCGAGATTGCGGAAAGGGACACCCAAGATCAAGGATGAGGCTTTACTCAACATGCCATCCGCCAGTTTTTGGACGGCAGGATGGGTCTCGATGGCACGCAAGGTCGTCATGGCGCCAATGACAACCTCATCAGCGGTTTCTGAAATATCGTCCAGCTTGAGATCACATAAATCAATCAAGGTGTCAATGTTGACCCTTGTCGATTTCATCCAGGCCCCGCCACCGATGACGGCATTTGCGGGCTGGTCTGTCAACATGGCATACGCCTCATCAAGGGTGGTGGCGCGATGATATTGTTTGATGTTCAACCGTTACACCCCCGTTTGTTTTTTCAATCTGTCAAGATCGGCCGGCGTGTCGATATCAAACAACATGTTGGGATCGTTGTTTTCAATCATCTCGACATCATACCGGTCGCGAAAGGCCTTCAAGGTGGAATCCCTGGGCTCAGACAACAACGCCTCTTTCAGTTCTTTGGCGACGAACAAGGGATGTCCCTTACGTTGCTTGTAAGTAGGGACGCGGATTTGCTTGGTCCCTTTCAATAGGGCTTGATAAGTGGTTTCTGACACGAAAGGACAATCGCCGGGGTGAATGAAAAAATCTTCTGTCGTCATCTCTACCCCGCTTTGCACGGATGAAAACATGCCTTCGTGATAAAGCGGGTTTTTGACACATGTGACATACGTCAAATCCTTGAGATGGTTTTCGATGTCGATGTCGTAGTGTCCGGTGACCACATAAATGTGGTTGACAAAAGGTTTCATCCCTTGGATGGCGTAATCAATCAACGCCTGATCCTTATGCAAAAAAAGTAATTTATTGGCTTGTGCACGGCTGGCATAGCCTGCTGCTAAAATGATTCCCTCAGCCATATTGAGTTCCTCTTTTCCTTGAGATTCACTTCATAATGATGTTTTCTGCGGTGTATCTTACTATAAGCATAGCATGAGAAAGGCAAATACACAACATTTTTTTGAGACGACTTAGTTTTTTATCTTTATAAAAAAATAAGTGCCTGTCGTCTGACAAGGCAAATCGGTGTCTGTGCAGATGTGTATGGTTTCAGGATATGACTGGCGATCATCCTTCGACATTTAGTCGTCCTGAATCATTTCGACAAAACGACAATGACAAAGAAAAGTCTTTTGAAGCTGGTCGTCTCGTTTGACAAAGCAAAAGAGCACTTGCATGAAACGACTGCCGATCGGGATGACCAATCTGCCACCTTCTTTGAGTTGATCGACCAGATTTTTCGGTACATCTTCAGGTGCTGCCGTCACCACAATCGCGTCATAAGGAGCGTGTTCCGCCCAACCCGAAAAACCGTTTCCGACCTTGTATGAGATTTGATCATAACCAAGTTCATCGAGTACGGTTCTGGCTTTGAGTTGAAGACTGTCAATCCGCTCGATGGTGTACACCTCTTTCGCCAGACAGGCAAGAATGGCGGTTTGATATCCTGATCCGGTGCCAATCTCAAGGACACGGTCTTCGGATGTCAGCGATAACGCATCTGTCATCAAGGCGACGATGTACGGTTGTGAGATGGTTTGGTGCATGCCGATGGAAAGTGGATAGTCACCATAGGCCCAAGGTTGGTCATGATCTGGGACAAAACGGTGTCTGGGCACGTCGATAAAAGCTTGCAGCAGCGCCGGGGCATGGATGCCGCGCGCCTTGATTTGTGTCTCTACCATCTGGAGACGTTGTTTGAAGAAACGATCGGAGTCCATGGTTGTCCTCCCAGACCTGAAAGTTGTCAGGTTGTTTCCGGCCAATCCACTTCGACAATGATTTCGTTATGTCTGAATTTGGGAATGCTGAAAGGCGAGTTGTATCGAGCCAGACGGAAAGGCCCTTTCGGCTGGATGTTCATGTCCATCAAGCGGTCGCTCAGTTTGTCGACCTGGAGTTGAATCTTATCCGGATTGACCCCTCCTGAAAAAATCAAGACAGCGGCATGATGAGGCGGATAATGCTTGATTTCAATATTGGGATTGAGTGGTCCGGGAATATGTTCCTGATACTTGGATGGAACGATGAACTCCATGGACATCCGCCCCTTTTCGAGTTCGTTGATGACCGGCACGGTCATGGCGATTTTTTCTTTGTCTTGGTTCTGGCCGCTGATGTAACCAAACAAGACGCCAAAGCCGCGATTACCGGAAAACTGGTCCTCGCGCACCGCCGTGGTCGAAAACCCTTGATAGTGACGGATTTGAAAAGCCCCGTCTTTTTTGACGACTTGAAAACGTGGTGTTTCATACTTGGCCATGGCCTCACCTCATGATTGCGTCTTGTCACTCTCATTATACCACGCAACAGACTGTCATTTGCAGTCTGGTTGGCCTCATGTCATGTTCCGGGTCGTCTGATTAACTGGATTTGTGTGTGTTTGTGCTATTATAAGAGTATCAAAATGGAGGTGGGTCGATGAATTGGATTCAGATCATAGTCAATATCTATCTGTTTCTAGCCGTGTTGTTAATTGCCGGTATTACCGCTCACACCTTCGCTAAACGGGGCTCTTTGGTGTCACGTTACTTGTTGTTTGTCGCCCTGACGGTCTTGGTGCATGTGACCGGTTACTTGATGGAATTCAACGCCTCATCGCTGGAAGCCATGATGTTTTGGAACCAGGTGCAATACTTTGGTATTCCGTTCACACCTTATTTTTGGATACTGCTCGCGCTTGCCTATGTCAGAAAAAGACCTCTTGGGTGGCAGGCCCAGGTGTTGCTCGCAATCATCCCCTTGATCACTTTCTTCACACGTTTGACCAACGTCTGGCACATGTTGTATTATCGCGCATATGTGCTGATTGAACAACAAGGTTTGTTGTTGGTCAGTTTGGATAAAGGTCCTTTTTATTGGCTCAATGCCATTTATATCGGCTCAATGATCGTGACTGCCAACATCTTATATTTTGTACATGCCAGGAAAAGCCCGGTTGAAGGACGGGTGGTGGCCAACAGGATGTTGTTCGGTTCGTTGCTGTTATTGTTGTCTACTGTTCTTCTCGTTTCGCCGCTTGGTGGTGTCGGCATCGATTATTCTGCTTTGTTTTATCCGTTGGCGATATTAATCATGACGGGCGTCATCACCCGGGACCACTTTCTTTTCATCAAACCGATTGCCCGCAATCGCGTGTTTGAACAAACCGTTGATGCCCTGCTTGTTTTTGATCAAGACATGGTCTTGGTCGATGCCAATCCAGCGGCTTATATGTTGTTTCCCGCGTTGAATGACTTGATCAGGACACCGTTTGATGTCTTATGTGATCTTGTACCCGACATGTGCATCATTGCCAAAACAAACAAAATATCCGATTTGCGCCTTGGTGATGATCATTATAAAGTTTCTAAAAAAACCTTGCTTGACCGATTGGGACAACAAGTCGGTTACATTGTCAGTTTTAATGATGTGACGGAAAATGTCAAAATCATTGATGATTTGAAAGCCCAGTCCGAACAAATTCGTTATTTGAGTTATCATGATCAATTGACCGGATTGTATAACCGTCACTTTCTTGAATCATATACATCCGATTTAAACAATGATGTCCATCCTTTGGGCGTGGTGTTTTTTGATGTCAACAATCTCAAGGAGATCAATGACCGGTTCGGTCATTTGGAGGGGGATCGTCTCATTGAGCGTGTTGCCGGGAAAATCCGCGAAATTTGCCGGGAAGATGATGTTGCGGTTCGTGTCGGCGGCGATGAGTTCATTGTCTTGATGCCTGGAATGGACCACGATCAGTTGACCTTGTATTCTAAAGATTGGAGTTCACTCTTCAAAAAAATCAGCATCCGTGATCTTGACACATCGATTGCTTATGGTTTTGCCATCAAGCATGTCGAAGATACGTTTGATGATGCATTCATGCGTGCCGAAAACATCATGTACGAATGGAAGCGACTTAAGAAAGAGAAAAACTAACAACGTAATTTGATACAAAAAAAGGGCGCTGTTGCGTCCTTTTTCATGTTTTGATGGCAATGGCATCAATTTCGATGGTGGCCTGTTTTGGCAAGGCTCTGACCTCGACTGCCGCACGTGCTGGTTTGTGTTCACCAAAAAATGTGCTGTAAGCATCGTTCATCGCGGCAAACTCCTGAAGATTGGTCATGAAGACCCCACAACGCACAATGTCGTGCTTACTTAAACCAGCTGCTTCGACAATCGCCAGGATGTTTTCCAAACATCTTGTTGTTTGGGCCTTGATATCATCGACAACCATGGCCATCGTTTCTGGAATCAAGGGAAGCTGACCAGAAACATAAAGGGTGTTTTCAATCAGGATGCCTTGACTATAAGCGCCGACGGCTTGTGGTGCTTTTCGCGTTTGAATCATTGTCATGGTGGTAAATACCTCCTATGAGGTAATCATACCATAAGATGGTGCCGTCGGGTTGCTTTACTAGATTGTTATTCTAGTGGATTCGCCGTCATTTGCCGGCGTTTGTCAAGTTCGGTTTCAACTGCTGACCAGGGGATGCCTTGCTTCACCAGTAATGTCAACATATGATAGATCAAGTCGGCTGTCTCATAAACCAACTCTGATTGGTCCTGGCTTTTAGCGGCAATCACGACTTCGGTGGCTTCTTCGCCGACTTTTTTTAAGATTTTGTCAAGTCCTTTTTCTAAAAGATGGCTTGTGTACGAGCCTTCGATCGGATGTCTGTTCCGGTTAAGAATCACCGCTTCGAGTTCACGGATGATCCCTAGATTTCCTTGCGGTTGTCTTTCTTCCAGCCATGCTTCAAAAAAGCAACTCAGATGATTGGTGTGACAAGCCACCCCGTCTTGAACAATCTTGAGCAACAATGTGTCTTGATCACAATCCACATGGAGCGCTTTGACTTGTTGGATGTTGCCAGATGTTTCACCCTTCATCCAAATCAGCTGTCTGCTGCGGCTGTAATAATGGGCAACTTCTGTCTGGATGGTTTTTGTCAACGCTTCTTCATTCATGTATGCCAGCATCAAAACAAGTCCTGTGTTTGCTTCTTGGACAATGACGGGAACCAGACCGTTTTGGTCATATTTGATGTTGCTTGTATTGATATTTTTTATCATGTTGATTCCTCCCAATGTCTGACGGGGACGCCCGCATCAGCCAATGCTTTTTTGAGTGTGCGGATCGCGATCTCCTGATAATGGAAAACCGATGCCGCCAATACGCCGTCCACATCCGCTTGGATGATGGCCTCGATGAAATGAGGGATAGTCCCCGCACCACCCGAGGCGATCACAGGGACGCGAACAGCGGTTGTCATCTGTTGAAGCAACGCGATATCATAACCCTTTTTCATGCCGTCCTCGTCAATGCTGTTCACGACGATTTCGCCGGCACCAAGACGGACGCCTTCGATTGCCCAGGCAATGGCGTCAAGGGATGTTTTTTCGCGCCCACCCTTGATGTAGACATCATAGCGTCCTTCAGCGTTGCGTTTGACATCCATTGATAGCACAACGCATTGAGAACCGAATTTTCGGGCGGCCTCGGACAAAAGACCGGGGTTTTTGACAGCCGCCGTATTGATGGAGACCTTGTCAGCGCCATGACGAAGAATCGTGGCGACATCTTCCAATGACTCAACGCCGCCACCGACACAAAAGGGGATGTCAATCTGTTCAGCCACTTTTTGTACAAATTCCAAAGAGATCTTGCGGGCTTCGCTTGACGCGGTGATGTCATAAAAAACGAGTTCATCAGCGCCTTCATGCCTGTAAAAACGGGCCAGTGTGACAGGATCATCGACATCCCGGATATCTTCAAAGCGGCGGCCTTTGACAACACGTCCGTGATTGACGTCCAGACACGGGATGATGCGCTTGGTCAGCATTTCAGAGCCTCCTTCAGTGAAAACACGCCTTCATAGAGGGCTTTACCGATGATGGCGCCGGTCACACCAGCTTGTTTAAGATTGACAAGATCTTTCAAGCTGCTGATGCCGCCTGACGCGATGATCTCAAGATTGGTTTGTTCAACCAATGACGCATAAATGCCAATATCGGTTCCTTCCATCATGCCGTCTTTGCTGATGTCAGTATAGATGATGGTTTGGGCGCCTTCTCGTTCAAGATCTTGACAAAATGCGATGCTGTCGATGCCGCTTACTTGTTGCCAGCCCAACGTCGCCACTTTGCCATTCATGGCATCGACCGAGACAATGACTTGGCCCGGATAGCGTCTGACAAGTTGTTTGAAAAGTTGTGGTTGCGTCACGGCAACGGTACCGACAATGATGCGGTCGACTCCCAAACCAAGCAAGGTGGCAGCCCTTTCGATGGTACGGATGCCACCCCCTACTTGGACAGGAACGTCGACAGCGGCGATGATTTTGCGGATTGATGGCAGATTGACCGGTTCGCCGGTCATGGCGGCATCAAGATCGACCACGTGGATGGCGGTCGCGCCATCTTGAACAAAACGGCGGGCTGTTTCAACCGGATCATGACTGTAAATGGTGACGTCATCGAAGCGCCCCTGTCTGAGGCGGACACATTGGTTATCTTTCAAATCAATGGCTGGATAGAGTTTCATGTGTTGATCAACTCCTTGAATGCTTTTAACAGATTCAATCCTGTGCGACCACTTTTTTCAGGATGGAACTGGGTGGCGATAATGTTGTCTTGATGGACAATCGCAGGGATCGAGACACCATAATCGGCATATGCGACGACATGTGCCATGGTGGTGTTGACATAATATGAGTGTACAAAGTAGACGTGCTCTTTTTCCTTGATGTGACGAAGCAATAAGGACTTGGGTTGTTCAAAAATAAGCTGGTTCCATCCCATGTGGGGCACCTTGGGTGATGCATCCAGATATTCAATGGTGCCTTGAAGCAATCCCAGACCATCATGGCGGCCGTGTTCAAAACTCGTCTCATAAAGTAGTTGCATGCCCAGACATATGCCAAAGAGATATTGACCCGATGTAACATGATTCTTGATCAATGGGACAAGACCTGATTGTTGGAGTGCGTGCATGGCATCACCAAAAGCGCCGACACCGGGTAGGATCAGCACCGATGCTTGTTCAATGACGACAGGGTCTTTCGATATGGTGACCGTCATTCCGGCCCGTTCAAATCCTTTGGCGACCGACGCAAGATTTCCGACATCATAATCAATGATGACAATCATCCGAGCACGCCCTTTGTCGAAGGGATGGAAGTGCCTTCAATCGTGATGGCTTGTCGAAGAGCCTGGCCGAACGCTTTGAACATCGCCTCGACCTGATGGTGTTCATTTTCACCGTAAAGCACGGCGAGATGGACCGTCATCTTTGCCTCGTTGACGACCGCCTTGAAGAACTCCTTGACATTTTCTGTCGCCAATGTCCCCAATCTCTCCCTGCGTAGTGCTGCCTGGAAAACAAGTGTCGGACGTCCGCTGATGTCTATGACGGCGCGTGCCAGTGCCTCATCCATCGGCACAAGACTGCTGCCGTACCGACGAATACCCTTTTTATCACCGAGTGCTTGAAGCAATGCCTGGCCGAATACGATGCCGACATCTTCAACCGTATGATGATCATCGACTGCAAGATCGCCTTGACATTCGATGGTGACGGCAAATTTGCCATGGAACGCCATCAAATCAAGCATATGGTCAAGAAAAGGAATACCGGTGGAAATGGTGTTGGCTTGCTGTTGATCTAAGTTCAATGAAAGGGTGATGCGGGTTTCATTGGTGTTTCTGTCAAGCGTGGCTTGTCTCATGATAGAATCTCCTTGAGCGCGTTGATGAACGCGTTGTTTTCTTGTTCGTCACCAATCGTGACCCGAAAATAGCATGTGTCTTGACCGCCAAAAGCGCGGATCAAGATGTCTTTGGCAATCAACTTCTGATACAAATCTTTCTGTTCGGTTTCAAACCAGATGAAATTACCGGAAGAGGGATAAGTCTTGATGCCTAGGTCACGCAAACGGACCATCACCTCTTGACGCAGACGCCTGACTGATGCCGTATAGGTCTTGACTTCCGCCATCCGTGACATGGCCATGCATCCGATCACCTGGGTGATGGTGTTGAGATGATAGGGTTCCTGGACACGACCGAGCATGCCGACCAGAGAAGGGTTGGCAAACAAATATCCGAGTCTGATTCCGGCCAGGCCGAAAGCCTTGGAAAAGGTACGTGTAACAATCAGATTGGTATACGTTCCAATCTCATGGACAAGGGTTTCGCCTTGATCAGCGAATTCCATGTACGCTTCATCGACCAAGACCAGTGCATCCACGCTTTGCAGGAAACGGACCAGTTCGGCTTTGGGAATCAGATATCCGGTAGGATTGTTGGGTGAGCATAAAATCACCAGTTTGGCACGTTTGGAGCGGACAGCGGTGATCATCTTGTCAAGATCAAATGAGAAATCAGCTTCACTATCAACTTCGCTAAAGTCCGCGCCATGTATCCGACTGTAAATCCCGAACATCGCAAAACTCGGTTTGAAGGATATGACGACTTCGCCTGGTGCGACAAAGGTCTTGATGACAAGCTCGATGAGCGCACTTGATCCGTTTCCGGTCATGATATTTCCGGGATTAACGCCATATTGGGCGGCGATGCTTTTTTTCAAGGCGTCGGTGCCGGGGTCGGGATAGCGGTGTAGCGGCATATCGGCAAACTGCAGGCCTTGAGGAAACAAAAACGGTTTGGCTTCGTTGGCATCCAATTTGATGGCACATTGGTGTTCATCAGGCACATACGGTTTGAGCGTTGAGACCGAAGGTTTGGGTGCGATCATCATGCATCCTCCTTGTCAAAACGAATTGAAACGGCTTTGGCGTGACCAACCAGCCCCTCTTCTTCAGCCAGGCGGATGATGCTGTTTTTCACCTCATATAACGCTTGTCTGCCGTATTGGACATACGATGTCTTTTTGATGAAGTCTGTTGTGGAAAGGGCGGATGAAAAACGGGCGGTGCCGCTTGTCGGCAAAGTGTGGTTCGGTCCTGCCATGTAATCACCCACCGGTTCCGGCGTATAAGGTCCGATGAAGACCGCACCCGCATGTTTGATGCGTTGAAGCACGTCGAACGGGTTTTCAACCATCAACTCCAAGTGTTCTGGTGCGACGGCATCGGCAATCTCGATAGCCTCTTCAAGTGTGTCGGTCAAAATTAACGCACCATGTGTTTGAAGGGCGGTCCTGGTGATGGATGCGCGGGGCAGGACAGCGACCTGCTTGTCGAGTTCTGTCTGGACATTTTGCGCCAGTCGTTTCGAGGTGGTGACCAGGATGGCGCTGGATAGGACATCATGTTCAGCCTGACTGATCAGATCAGCGGCCACCCAGTCGGCACGGGCGGTCTCGTCAGCAACAATCAAAATTTCACTGGGACCAGCGACCATGTCGATGCCGACTTGTCCGGAGACCTGTTTTTTAGCCAAGGCGACATACATGTTGCCGGGGCCGACAATCTTGTCCACTTTGGGAATCGATTCGGTGCCATAAGCCAATGCCGCGATTCCCTGGGCTCCGCCAACCGTGTAGATGTCATCGACACCGGCGATTTTGGCTGCGGCCAACAAAGCGGGTTTGACGAGACCGTTTTTATCTGGTGGGGTGATCATGATCAGTTTTTCAACACCGGCAATCTTGGCCGGAACGGCATTCATCAAGACGGTTGAAGGATAGGCTGCCGTTCCACCGGGGACGTACATGCCGACAACCTCGATCGGTTTGACGAGCTGACCAATGACGATGTCGTTGGATGGTTGGTATTCAAACGCCGCTGGTATTTGTTTCTCATGATACGTTTTGATATTGGCGTGTGCCTTGATGAGATCGTCAATCAGCGTGGGATCCGATGTTTCAAGCGCTTTGTCAAGCAAATCGGGTGCCACTTTGAAAGGATCAGGCGCGATGCCGTCGAACAAGAGGGAATACTGTCTTAATGCCTCGTCACCACCAAGACGGACACCGCGGATGATCCCTTCGACGGTTTTTTCAATGTCCGCATAATCAAGACGATTGCGTGATTTGAAGCGGCGGACCCAATCTTTGTTTTGTTTGATGATGGGAATCATGTGTTTGCCTCCTTTGTCTGATCCAACAGTCTGATAATGTGTCGGATTCTCTCGTATTTGAAACGATAACTGGCACGATTACTGATCAGTTTGGCACTGATGTCTTGTATCGGTGTGATGATTTCCAACCCGTTCGCCTTCAGTGTGTTGCCGGTTTCGACAATGTCGACAATCACATCAGAAAGACCTACCAATGGTGCAAGTTCAACAGATCCATTCAAAGGAATGATGATGATCTTTTGTCCTTTGTTTTTAAAATATGTTTTGGTGAAGCGGGGATATTTGGTGGCCACGCGCAGGGTTTCGTCTTTTTGGATTTTCATATTGTCTTTCAGGCCGGCAATCGCAAAGCGGCATTGCCCAAAACCGAGATCCATCAACTCATAAATGTCCGCCTCTGCTTCAAGGATGCCGTCTCGGCCGATGATGCCGATATCGGCGACCCCTTGTTCCACATACGTGATGACGTCAATCGGTTTGACAATCATGTAGCGAATGGCTTGTGAAACATCGTTGAAGACCAGTCTGCGTGATGATGGATTGACCTCTTTTGCCATGCCGGCTGCCTGAAGACGCTTCAGGGCGACATCACCTAGTCTGCCCTTGGGTAAGGCGATGGTGAATGTGCTGTTCATGATTTGCTGACCTCCTTGATAAAATCCTGGATGTTTAAGGAAAAGCCGATGGCGGGTACTTTTTGACCAAATTGCAACGTCAATGGATCATAGCGTCCACCTTGCAGGATCGGTCTCGGCGTTTGTCTGAGATAGACTTTGAACGTGATGCCGTCATAGTAGTCATATGTCGGTAACAATGACAGGTCAAAGGTGACGCGTGTGAGGCTGTTGTCGGATTTCAGTGCTTGATCAAGGCTGTCAAGTTCTTGTATGGCTTCTTGCATGAGTGGTTCTAATGATTCATGTTGCAAGATGGCCCTGATATCAGCCATCGAACCTTGCAACAAGAACAGTGTCGATAACAGATGCCCCACATGGTCAGATCCGACACGCTGTTGGATGAATGTATTCATGTCGTCCCGGTTTTTATAATGAATCATGTTTTTCAAGTTCCGGCAATCTTCATCACTTAACACTAGCGTCTTCATCAATCCGCTTAGAAACTTGCTGTTGCCGATTTCAATCATGAAGTCCAAATCAAATGTCTCAAGCAACGCAATGACCAGACGGATGATATCGACATCGGCATCTGTCGCTGCACCACCAAGATATTCAACACCGAACTGTCTGATATCTTCGATGTACCCTTGATTGTTTTTCGAAAACACCGTTGTATTGTAGTAAAGTCTGGCTTCATCCCCGCCGTTCCACATCGGCATGAGTTGGCGGATGATGGCGGTGGTGGCATCAGGCCGTAGCAGCAAGATGCTGCCATTGGTGCCGATGACCTTGACAAGCGATCCCTTCTTGATGCGCTGGTTCATGGTTTGAAACCGGTCATAATCATCGAAAAAAGCCGGTTCGATGGCAATAAATCCTTCGGATTCAACTTTGTTTTCCAAAGTTTTAACGATGTCTCTTCTTGCTTTTAAATATGCTAATTCTTCTTTGATTTTGATCATGTTCAAATCCTCCTTGATGAAAAATAAAAAGCCGGATAGACTGACCTATCCGACTTCGTTTTAATGGAAGTGATGAGATAGATACAAGTCCCTTCATGCAACGCAATAAGGGCTTGTATCGTTGAACAATATCTGTTCCGATCAAACCCTCATGAGATGATGATGGACATGTACTTGATACATGGTCAAACTTGATGTTGTCATGGTCTCACCTTTTGACACAGCAGGAACTGTGTTGTGATGATTATAGCACGCGTTTTTCTGGATTGCAAGAGAGATACCATGTTTTTTGCTTATCACATCATTTGCCATACATTGTGTTTGGTTGCTTTGTGATTGACTTCACTGTTATAATGAAAGCACGTGGAGGTTTGCCATGAACAACCGGTTTCAGGATCGTGTGCTTTTGTTTTTTAAATTTCATCCCGTCACAGGCGTTTTGTTATCCATCAACGCCGTGATGGTTTTTGTCGTGTTATGGGCGGGTGGTTTCACCATTCCCAACCTGATTCGTTACGGGGCGATCTTTCCACCGTTCATCACCGAGTTTGGTGAGTATTATCGTTTGCTGGCTGCCATGTTTTTACACGGCAGTCTTGTGCATTTCCTCATGAATTCGTTTGTCCTTTATTATCTAGGTGGTCATTTGGAAAGGCTCGTCGGTCCATTGCGTTATGGCATCTTGTATTTTTTCGCAGGGCTCGTTTCGAGTGTGTTCGTGGTCTTCTTTGGAGCGGCCAATACGGTGACCATCGGCGCAAGTGGTGCGATCTTCGGTATTATCGGTGGCTTGTTGATGCTGACCTTCTTGCGTCCCAAGTGGTTTACGGAAGGGGCGATCCGCTCAATCCGGCAATTGATGATCATCAATCTGGTCTTTACCTTTGTCGTCCCTAATATCAGCATACCCGGTCATCTGGGTGGCCTGATCATGGGTATGGCGCTCTTCTTCATTCTCCTGCCTGACAAGCCTTGGTTTTTCAAACGGCTTGATCAGATGCAGTCGCTTTACCAACCTGCCAGGACGCGTCGTGATGACGAGGATGAGGATGACATCTTCAAAGCATGAAAAACTCCAGTTTGTCACTGGAGTCTTTTTTTTACCAGATGGCCAAGGTGCCATCTGCCCGTTTTTCGGTTGCACCATAATATCCGCCGCGTTGTTCATCCCTGAAGATGATTTGTCCCCGGCCAAACATGCCCGAGTCTTCATGAATGATGATGTCATGGCCGCTTGCTTTGAGTGCTTGGATCTGATCCGTTGGGAAATCAGGTTCGACGATGACACGTTTGCCGTCAAGCCATTGCCAGCGCGGCTGGTCAAGTGCGCTTTGCGGATCAAGACCTTGATCAATCATGCCTGACAAGACCTGGAGATGTGCCTGGGGTTGCATGAATCCGCCCATGATGCCAAACGGCCCCATGGGAATGCCATTCTTCGCGAGAAATCCGGGAATGATTGTGTGATAAGGTCGTTTGCCAGGTCCGAGCACATTGGGCGAATGTGGATCAAGTGCGAAATTATGACCACGGTTGTGTAAAGCGATGCCTGTTCCGGGAACGACAAGTCCGGAACCGAATCCCATGTAATTGCTTTGAATGAGAGACACCATGTTGCCGTCTTCATCGGCAGTCGCCAGATAGACCGTGCCGTGATCCTTGAATATGCCAGGCGAAGGCACCATGGCTTGATTGGTGATCAGGGCGGCGCGTGAACGGGCATACGCTTTGTCGAGCAATGCATCAACTGAGACCGTCATGTGTCCGGGATCGGCAACATGGGCATGTCCGTCGGCAAATGCCAGCTTGATGGCTTCGATGGCGCGATGATGGTTGACCGTCTGGTCGATGTCGTGGTTGAAATGTTCGATGATGTTCAACGCCATCAATGCAACAATGCCCTGGCCATTGGGAGGAATCTCATAGACCTCATGCCCGCGATATGTCGTTTGAATCGGAATGACCCATGAAGGGTTGAAAGCCTTGAGATCGGCGACCCTGATCCAACCGTCATATTGACGGCTGAAAGCATCAATCTGCGTTGCCAGAGATCCACGGTAAAAGGAAGCGCCTTGGGAATCAGCAATCGCTTGCAAGGTGCGGGCGTGATCCGGTAACCGGGTCAAGGTGCCCGCTTCAGGGGATTCGCCATTCGGCGCAAACGTTTCAAACCAATGTTGAAAGCATTCACCTTTCAATTGCTGTTGATAAATCTTCAAGGCGCGTCGCCAATAGGTCGCCACCACGGGTGACACCAAAAAACCCTTTTTTGCCAAATCGATGGCGGGTCTGAGCACCGCTTCGAAAGGTAGTCTTCCAAAGCGCTCGGATAATGCCGCCCAGCCCGCGACCGCCCCCGGGACGGTCACGGGATCAAAACCGTAGGCCGGCATGGTGCCCAATCCTTTATTCTTGAGTCCTTCAAGCGTGATGGCTTTCGGTGCCGGGCCGCTGCTGTTCAAACCCATTAGCTGTTCTCGGTGACAGACGATGGCGAAAAGATCGCCACCAATACCATTGGAAGTTGGTTCGACTACGGTCAGCGCGGCGGCCATGGCAACCGCGGCATCAATGGCGTTACCGCCTCTTTGTAATGTCAAAAGACCAGCTTCGGCCGCTTGTGGTTCGCTGGTCGCCACCATGCCACGTTTGGCATGGCGTCTGCTCTTTTGATTATCGACAGCATCGAAACGATGCCTGTTCATAGGGTTCAAACCTTTCCAAGCGGTGCGGCATAAACCACAAACTGGTTTTCACCGTCAAGTTTTAGTATCTCATTGACGCGTTCATCATCAAAAGCACCGATGGCGCAGGTGGCACAACCAAGCTGATGCGCGACCAGATAAAGATTCTGGCAGACATGTCCGGCATCAATGAATACATAACGATAACCTCTCATCGCGAAACGATGGGTCATCCGATAGGCATCTGCAACCCAGAACAACGTGACTGCCGCATCCCCGACCATGCTTTGATCACGGCAGGCTTCAACCAATTGGCTGGCAATGTCGGGTGCCGCTTTGAGCGGCAGCAGTTTGTGTTCCGAAGCGATGTAGCGATAAAGTCCGGACTCGAGTCCGATGACCTTGTTGACAAGTATGATGGTCTCGAACGCGTGCCGTGCACCGGCCGAGGGCACAGTTCTGAATGTGGCTGTTGTGCCTTTCATCATGCGGATGCCTTGTGTCATGTGAAGCGCATAAGAAAGTTCATCCATCGTGATGGGCTCTTTCTTGTATGAACGGACACTTTCCCGTCTCAATAACGCTTCTTTCAAGGACATGTCGGGCAAGACTGCCTTGAGTGGGTTGGGCAAGTCGATGGTTTTGCCTTCATAAGGCATTTCCAAAGGTGGTTGAGGCAAACCCTTCTTTAAGTCCGATTCACCCGTGTGCCGATACGATGATGCCTCTAAAAATTGTAAACCAATATGCTTTTTCATCGCTTTCACCTCGTTTCTCTTGCTTCTATTATATCACGATTCAAGTCGCAGGTAGAAACAGCCTCTCACAATCCAATATGACAAAGCACCCGGTTTTGCAGGTCTGTTCAACCCTTTGAGCTTGTTGCGAAAAAAAACCGACCTGCGTGGTCGGTTGATTGTCATGGTTCTATTTCATATATCTGCCACTACCGTCTTTATTGATGATTTTCAACAAAATCAAGATGCCTTCGACCAACCCCCAGACAAACATCGCAATCGGTCCGTAAGGGTGGAGCAAAAACAACACGATGACGAAGAGAATCATTTGGATCGAGCCCTTGACATAGTGTGCAAGATAGAAATTGTGAATGCCCACAGCCCCGAAGGTGATGGCCACCAATCCGGCAATCAGCCTCGATCTTGCCAACGGATCGTCATCAATGACTTTTTCCGGATTTAGCGGGGCGTGGCAATGCAGACAAATGACGGCGGCATCGAGATTCTCACGGCCGCATTTCGGACAATACATCATATCCCTCCCTCATGTACTGACGACATATCATGTTGTCATTATTATAGCATCAATCAATCTTTCAAACAAGGCGGTCTTGTCATTTGAACATTGTCTTTGCGCCATCAACCATGTCAATTGTTGAAAATATTTGTCTCTCCAATCCATGTATGTGATAGAATATGGTTGATATCTCAACACCTTGCATAAGCACCGATGAGAGCGGTGTTTGCTAATTGGAGATGGGCCATGACTTGTACAGAATGTGGACTGCCGATCACCCGGCAACAGCGACATTGCCCGCATTGCGGCAATGCCAATCTTTTTTATTCAGCCAGTGCGGAAGCGTCTCAGACGAAAACGGTGCGTCCTTCAAAGAAAGATACCCGCAAGGACGGTCTCTTTTATGCGTTGATCGTCGCGGTGGTTTTATCCGTGGTTGTCACCGTTGTCGTCACGAATCTCGCTTCAAGAATCATGACCAATTATCCCTTTGACTTTTTGGAACCTCCAACCTTTGACCATGCCGTCGCGATCACCCCGGGGTCCAGTAGGCTGGTCAACATCACGACGCCTTCGACCTATGTAGTATTTGCCTTCACGCCGACCGTGAGTGGTCAATATGTCCTTCATACGGAGACGGACGGCCATGATCCGTATGTGGTGCTTTTTGATGCCGATGGCAACAGGCTTGCCGACCATGATGACCAGGCTTCTGATTATAATTTCCGGCTGGTTTATGATTACACGGCCGGACAGACCTATTATTTTGTCATCTTGATGAGTCCTTGGCAATCAGCTGGTTTCCCTGATACAGGTGCGTTTTATGTCTATTTGTCTGGTGCAACCCTCTCAATGATGTCTGGTCACCATGACCGATTGAATCATGTCCGCCAACCCATGCCCTTTCCTTTTGAAATCGGGGAGGTGTGTGCATGAAGTATTGTCAACATTGCGGCAGGCAGGTCGATGTCAATGCCTTGTCTTGTCCATCGTGTGGTTATGCTTTTGAAAGACAGCCCCAACATGTGGCGGCCACATCATCAGACGGCCATAGTTTCGGTTATGCCTTGCTTGGTTTCATTTTCCCCTTGCTCGGTTTTATCTTGTATCTGCTTTGGCGACATCCTTATCCGCTGAGGGCCGGTTCGACCGGCCGAGGCGTGTTGACCAGGTTGGTGTTTTACATCGCAGGCATGATTCTGATCATTGTCTTTCTCACTTCTTCCTTCTCAGAATATTTGTGATGAGTCCAAAAAAGAAGCTTTCGTCAGCTTCTTTTTTTAGGTTCGGTCCATATTGGGTAATCTGATCAATCCGTCTGTGTTTGTTGGCGTTTGGCAATGGTCAGGATGACCCCGAGCGCAATCGATAAATAAGCGGCCATCAAGACGCGGAACTGAGGTGGCAACAAAAAGGTGATCGTGTGGGCGGGAATCCAAAACAAGGGAATCGTTTTGAAGACCACGAAACGAAAGAAATATGTCCAGTCGATATGGGTGATGACGGTCTCCACTTTGATATGTCGTAATGATGTCAAACGTCCGCCGGTAAGTTCAATACAAGTGTCCGTGATACGGTGCAAGATCATGAACGAAGGCGCGAAGACAACATTGATCAACAGACTGGTTAAAAAGGCCGTCAGCAACATCGCAGCCCATCCTGTACCACTGATGACCGGCAACAATCCGGCCTGTTGCAAATCGGTGACACCGGCCGAAAACAAGGGAAACATCAGCACGAACACCATGCCAAGCAATCCCCATACGATAAATTTCATGGCCATGCCGATTCCCGCGAAGTAAGCGCCCTGACGCATCCGGTTGACCAAGAGTTCACCCATCGTTGCCAGAATCGCGGTCTTGGTGAAACCCATCAGATAGGGGTTTTGCGTGGTGGCGAAGACAAACAGGTTTCGGGTTGCCGGAACGGCGATGAATGCACTGATTGCCATGATGATGGCAATCCAGATCAAATCCTTCAGTTGCATGTTCCTGTCCTTTCAAAAAAGGTTGTCGTCATGACGGACAACCTTTTTGCTCATGTGTCATGGCTGGTTGATCGGGTCAAATGTTCTTGATGGCCGACAACACCGGTTCCAGTTCTTCAAGAATCTTGTGAAAACGCTCGTCTTCGGTATCGCCATAGTGTTGATAGTTTTTAAGGCTGATGACCAGGCCATGTACCTGATCAAGTTTTTTCATCAAGACCTTGTTCTTGTTGATTTCGATTTCATTGATGGCGCGCTCAAATTGACGTTCATTGATGAAATCCCATGATTGCATCAATTCCAGTGACTCCACGGCATATCGCTTGCGGAAATACATCGACTTGTCCTCCCTTGATCAGAATGGCATCGGGCAGGGTCGATCAGGCGTCTGGTTCGTGCAATCGTCAGGGTTGTCGGCAACGCCTGATGACTTGACTTCTTGTCTGTCTATATTATAGCATATTTACGATTTTGCTTTTTTATTGATGTGTGCCTGCTTGTCTGTCGCTTCAAACCAGATATCGATGGTGATGACGGTATCTTTTGACCTGAGCATGTTTTTGGGAATGCGATGACCCTTCATCCCATATCGGTTGGTCATGGAGATGAACGTCACCAGTCGCCCATCAATCATGACTTTGATCGGACCTTCATGATATTGGATGCGCAGCGGATGACCACGGTACATGAAATCGATGACAAGACCATCAAGCGCACGAGGAACAGAAGGCCGGATGAAAAGATCGTCGGCATGGATGCGAATACCCAGGGCATGCCAGATCCAATAACCGATGAAAATGCCGGGGCCGCTTGAATACAAGCGCCATCCGCCTTTGACGGGAATGGCAGATTCTTTGATGAGACCAAAACCTAGACGGGCATGTTCACGCGTGGCGAAATCGGCATCCGAACTGCTGAAATAGACGTTGCTTTGTCGCAGTACTGCGTGTCTGACCTTTTGGTTGAGCAGGATCGGCATGATTTTAAACATGTCTTCGTAGGCGACATCGGCTTTATTGATGTTGGCCATCGCCTCAAGATAGCGAATATGTGCATGGACGTACTGGAGTCCGATTTCACGTCCGAAGTTTGCAGCAGTCTCGGCTCTTGAAAAATATGTCTTTTGACCGTGGTGGTACTTGACCGGTGCGTCCATGAGACGGACACCGTCAGGATGATTTAGATGTTGATCAATGATGTCAATCTGGGTGTCCAGCAGTTCCGGTGGTGTCAATTCAGCGATCATCGCCCGAACCAACGGCAAAAGACGATAGCGGAGGCCAGTCGTCTTGTCCCGGGGATGAAGCAGGTATTTCTTGGCTGATTCAAAGATGACAAATCCTGCCGGAATGTCGTCTTTGAGTATATGGGCGTGATAATCATCTTTGATGGCATCGGCCAACTGTCTTGCCTCTACTGCCTGGTCTTGATGTGTTTCAGCCAAGACAGCGGCGAGATCACGAATGGTCTCATAAAGCAGGGCGGTTGTCCATCCACTGACCATTTTGGTTGTCCATGCCGGATTGGCCGGCTGAAGGGTGTCATCCCAGTCGCCGCCTCCATAAGCCGGCAAATGAGTGCCTGCAATGACGTTTGATTTGATGGCGTCGATTTGATGCTCGATATGATGCAAGAGCGTATGAGGATTGCCGAAATCGTTGTCCTTGATGATGAAATATGGAATGGTTTCTTCCAAGATGGAAAAATCGTTTGTGGCAGACAAATAGCGAACCAGGGCACGCAAAGGCCAGATGATGATATCGCCATGTGAATGATGTGATTGGATGGTATGATATTGTTCTGCCATGAACCATTGTGGAAAATCACCGGTTTCAAGAAACTGGCGTTTGTATACTTTTAGCAAAATGTCACGAACGATGTCCATGCGCTGGATGGCCATGAAACATTCAATCGGTCCTTGACAAACATCGCGGGTGCCCCAGGCGGCACCATTGAATTGCTCAAGTCCATGAGGAGAGGCATAATGGACCATGGCGTTCTGGGCATACCAAAACAACTGGGTGTCCAGCTGGTCGAGACGTGATTGTTCAGTAGGATGCTTCATTGACAAGAGCGGACTCAAGGTGGTATAAAATCTGGTTCCTTCTTGATTCGCGATGTCATAAGTAGCAGAGTTGAGCGGTTCAAAACGGTCTTCCAAAGTCGCTTGGATATCGAGGCGGATGTTGTCGGATCTCGCAAACCTCATAATCAAAAGACCGTGTTGGCTGGTGCAGCCGAACGCGTCTTCCTCACTGACGGATTGCCAGTCTTGAGAACTGCTGATCCGGTACTTCATACGCGGATAGTGTGCAGCGGCCATGGCTTCTTTCGGGACAAAGATGGTGATGTCCCGTTCTGTGACACGGGTAGGAATGTCATACATGTATGGATGTTGTCCCATGACGAGTTGACACGTCACGATGAATTCATAGGTGCGGCCTTCAAGTGATTCGATGGTGAGCGTCTGCTGGATGCTGTCCGCCATGGCAAACACATCAATCAGGATGACATCACCAGAAATGATATACACCCACCTTGCAGTATGTGAGCCCATGTCGTAGTAACTGGGCATGCCAAGCAGGCGGTAGATGCCTTCGAGTTTGACATAAATGCGCAGACCTGCTGTTTTAAACAAGTCTTGTGCACTACGTAAACTGCTGATCAGTTTGTGTTGCTGGTTGTTGCCAAGGGCGACATGTGATGCGAACAGACCGGTCATGAAATGGGTGACGGTCATGACGCGCTCGCCGGCCTGCAACACGTCGCCATGAACAATGATCTGTCCGTGGGGACGTTTGACAAGGACTTCTTTGCGGTTCAAGACGACATGGTGGTGACGACGCGTGAAAAAACTTAACATGAGACCGTCGCGTGATTCGATATGCTGAAACGATGCATACATCTCCTTGAAATGTCGCTCATCCGGGCTGCGGCCGTTGATTCTGCGTTTTACATCAAGCATGTGTGCGTCGGTGCCGGATATGGGTACTTGGTGCCATGCTTCATTCTTGGCGGTCAGCTTGATAGGCCGTGGTTTGGTGATGATATCAGGATGATCGGCGACGTAATGGCCGTAAAAGACGATGTCATGCGTCTGATCCAGTTTAAACCGGTTGGTTTGAAGAGCGAGATAAGTGAATTCGTATTGTTCGATAAAATTAGCCAAATGGTCTTCTTCCATGATATCCGGTTGTCCGGTTTCCTTGACGGACAAACCGAAGAATTGAAATCCGTCGGTTGAAAAGGCCCTTGTTGTTTGTTTACAGCCGATTTGCACCAATTGTGCTCTTCCTTCATTTTGTCGGGCGCACAGCGTATAGCCGCCATCGTGTTCAAATGCCTTGATATCGACATATTGGGCGTTATACGCCTCATTGTTCAATATCGCATGTTCGTGATTGATACCGATGTCTTGGCCATACATCAGATCGACGATCCGGGCTGTTGGCGCCTCCAGTTTGACTGCATATGTCCAAGTGAAAGCATCCAGGCGCATGACCACCTGGTATTTGATGTTTTCAAATCTTCCTTGATAGATGACGTGGTCATCATGGATCTGGACATCACTATTGGATTTGACACCGAGCAACGGTGTGAAGTGGATCTTGCTGTTGTCATGTACGCGAAGGTAAATATTCGCAGGCATGCCATCGATGCTGTTGCCTTTGAATAAATTGATTTGATCATGCTCGAAGCGAATGTCATAGACATCACCGAATTCTAAAAAGCGGAATGTTAATCCGCCTTGTTTCATGGTGGTCAAAAGTGGTTGATTTTTGATGCTCATGCCATCCTCCTCATGCGTGCCTCATCTAAGGGTCATTTTGCCATGATTTACCTTTATTATACCATTTTCTAACAAAGATGCGTGTGGTTCTTTTGCTGAATTCTTTGTTGGATTAAAGGCTTGGGCATCGAGGACGCCCGATAAGGTGATACATCCATCAAGATGGGTCCATGATATAATGGACATATATCACATTCGATATCAAGAGGTGGTGATTCATGATGTTGATCAACGTGTTGACGCGCGATGAGATGCGTCGGTTGGATGCCTTGACAATGGAAACCAAAGGCATGGATGGTGCCGGGCTCATGCGACATGCGGCCACACGCATGTGGCAACACATGCGCGATGAGGGCGTGATTGCCGGCAAGGAGAAAACATTGATTCTGGCCGGCATGGGCAACAACGGTGGAGACGCATTGGTCATCGCGGAAATGATGCATGACGACGGGTTTGCCGTCGATGTGTTTATTGTCGGTCGTCTGGACAAAATGTCTGATGAAGCGCGTCTACAACTGGCGATTTTGGACAAAAAGGCGATTCCTTGGCTACATGTGACAGAAGCCTCCAGAGATGCGTTCGATCAGGCTCTCGGTCGTTGCCGGCATCTCATTGACGGTTTATTCGGCATTGGTTTTGACGGTGTGATGGATCTCTTCTCAAGTCATTTGGTCACCGCCATCAACCAGGCGGACATCGAAGTCACCAGCATTGACATTCCAAGCGGACTGAATGCCAGAAATGGGCTGACTGTCGATGTCGCCATGCAAGCCGAACGGACTTTGATTGTCGGGATGTATAAAACCGGTAATCTTCTACAAGATGCACTTGATGTCCAGGGCAAGATGATGTTGATTGACATCGGCCTGGCAGACCAGACATTTGAACGTGAACGATTGTTGGTTCAGCATAACGATGTCAAAGGTCTGATCAAACCAAGAAAACACCATTCGCATAAATATGATCATGGTCACGTCTTGATCTTCGGAGGTGCGCCAGGCATGATGGGTGCACCTGTGTTAGCTGGTTGGGCCGCGCTGGTCACTGGTGCCGGTTTAGCCACCATCGCCTATACGACACAAGCATATCGGGAACGTCTTGACATCATTCCAGACCTCATGTCTGTCAGCTATGCCGGTTCCAAGGACATCAACGGATTGATGCCGAAGAAACGGGCGGTGCTTTTCGGTGTCGGACTCGGTAAGCATCGAAAACATACCAAGACACTCAAAGATGTGTTTGAATGGCGCGTTCCGGTCGTGGTTGATGCCGATGGTCTTCACGCCCTCAAGCCCCTGATCAAAGACATGCGTCATGAACAGAACGTCGTGATCACGCCACATGTGGGCGAGCTTGCCCGCTTGCTGGATGTCGATGTCGAT
The DNA here is from genome assembly GCA_007692425.1 of Acholeplasmataceae bacterium. Taxonomy (GTDB): domain Bacteria; phylum Bacillota_I; class Bacilli_A; order Acholeplasmatales; family Acholeplasmataceae; genus RECG01. The sequence continues at coordinate 108,784 of RECG01000016.1, forward strand.
GTGGTCAAAGACGACCCTTTGACACATGTCGAAGCCTTGGCCGTCACGACAGGCATGATCGTGGTGCTCAAGGGTCCTTGCACGATCATCGCGGATGCCCATACGACCCGGTTTGGCGTGTTTGGCAATCCGGGACTGGCCACCGCGGGCAGCGGTGATGTGCTGGCAGGCATGATTGCCGCCTTGCTTGCACAAGGTCACCACACGATGGAAGCCGCCATGCTCGGTGCTTACCTGCATGGTTTGGCCGCTGATGCCGCCAAACAAGATCTTGGTGAATCGTCGATGATGGCGTCAGATTTGATGGATTATATACCTGAAGCGTTCAAGTCTATTTAACCATATACCACCAGGGAGATGACAGCATGGAGGGGTTCAGGCCTCTTGAAAGGCACGACAAACAACGGATCAACGCCTTGTTGATCCACGCGCCTTGGATGAAGACTTACACATCCAGCGAACTTGTTTTTGAGAACCTGTATGCCTGGAGACAGGCGGAGTCCATTGAAATCGCGTGGTCTGAAGACCATGCCCTTTTGCGTTGTGTCAACAACAACCAAGCTGTCTACATGCCACCTGTCGCCGCATCTAAAAGCGTCTTCGTCAAAGCGGTCAAAGCATTGCTTTCGCATGATCCGCAAGCGCGGATTGTCGGATTGACCAAGCCGATGAAAACCATGCTTGATAAGCTTGATGTCGTGTTGCTTGCCGATGACCGGCTGGCCGAATACATTTACCGCGCCAAAGACATGATTGCATTGCGCGGTTCCCTGTATCATCGTAAACGCAATCAATTCAATCAATTTGCGAAAACATACGCTTATCGATTTGAATCGTATCGAATTGAAGACAAACCGGCGGTTGCTGATTTGCTGGACCGCTATAGGCATCACGGCGGTAATGATGACGACCACCAGGCTGTTCTTGATGCATTGGATCAACTCGATGGACTTGACATGTGTGCCGACCTGTTATGGGTTGATCATGTTGTCGTGGCATTGAGTATCATTGCCAAAAGCATCTTTCGTCACGGCGTGGTCATGTTTGAAAAAGCGGATATTGATTATAGCGGTAGTTATACCGCTGTCGCGAGATTGGCTGCTGACAGGCATTTTGCCGATATCAGATACATCACCCGTCAGGAAGACTTGGGCGTTCCGGCCTTGCGGCGGGCCAAACAATCTTTTTATCCTTTGCGCAAAGAGATGAAATACGTTTGTTTTCACGATCCTGTCATCAAACAGATGCATGCGCTATATCTGGATGCATTCGATGACCCTCTCCCTTATGTGGACCATCTCTTTCTCTATGAAACCACAAGAGACGGCATGGTGATTATCGAGAAAGACGGTAACGTCGTTTCCGGACAACATGTGTTCATGAAAACACTTGTCTTCATGAACAAGACCTGGGACTGTCCTTTTGTCGTCGGAACCGCCACAGACAAAGCGCATCGCAGACAAGGACATATGCGTGCGTTAATGCGTCAAACCATCACATCCTGCCGCGACAAGGCCTTGCCTTTGTTAGCGCTCTATCCGGAAACGATTGATGTCTACCATGCCATGGGCTTTGTCCCCTATGTGTTTGAGCATACACCCCAGATCCATTGGCCCACGGTGGCTGTCCGGCTTGAACAGACGGTGGATGCCTCATGGCTGGCCGCCTTATATGCGCAGGCTGTCGAAGGCAGACAAGGACACATGAAGAGAGATGAAAACTGGTATGTCCGCAAGATGCAAGCCATGACACAACTGGATTTATCTTACGATCTGATCTATGATGGTAAGACATGTCTTGGCTATGTCTTGCATGGACATGGCGAGATTGAAGAGTGGTTGCCGTTGCGCGAAGTGTTGCCGGTTGTGGAAGGACTTGATTTTTCAAGGCATCTTCTTCCCGGTGCAGGCAAGGGCAAATCCGGACAGATGATCAGGATTACCGATGCCGCCTTGTTTTTCAAACAGTGTCGTTTTGATCAAGGGTTGAAACATGATTTGCGTATCAGGTTTATCGATGACTTGCTTGCCACCTCACAAACTCTGCACATCATCATCCAAAACGGTTGTGCATCAGTCGAACCGTGTGACATGTTTGATTTGACGGTCAATATGGCTGATCTCGCCAAAGTGGTTTTTTGGCCGGATGCGTCCCATCCGCTCAAAATGCTATTCAAGATTGACTCCTTGGTGAGCTACGACAAATATTGACATCGTTTTTAGATTATGGAAAAGGCCGCCTTCCAAGACGACCTTTTTGTTTTAGATGAATTTGATGCAAGCCTTTCGTTAGTGGCAATGTATCAAGCAGTGTGGGTGGTGAACCTGTGAGCCACCCATTCGATGATGATGCCGTAAATCACACCGACGAGAAATCCGACGATATCGGCAAACCCGGTTGCGCTATAAAATGCGAATGAAACGAATAGGCCTGTCAAACCACCCCGCCAGATCATTGTGACATGGGTCCGAGGTTTGGAAAACAGTCCGATGACAAGACCCATCAACACGCGATTGAACCAAAACGCAAACAGATATGTGGGGGTCTGGCTGAATCCTGATCGGACTTGGGCACCGACGATGCAAACGATGCCCAGCAACGCTCCCATGATTAGACTGATGATTAATCTTTTACTGATGTTCATGGATTTTTTCCAATCTTGAAAGAGGTGACGTAGGTCAGGTCGGGGTGCGTAGGTGCCTGGGTTTGTTCGATCTTGTAGGTCACTCCTTTACCAATCAAGCCTTGCTCGAAATGATAAATCGCGATACCGATGTCAAGTGCCTGCAAGTCAAAGGATAGAACCTTGCCATACTTAGGATTACGTTTGAGGTATAGGTGTACGTCCGGGTATTGGACCAACGCACGCCATGGTTGTTTGTTGGAAGCAGAAGGTCCGATCCGGACGAGTTCCAGACTTTGATAGATGGGCATGAGTTCGGGAGTGTCAGGAGCCAAGGGTCGGTTGAAATCATTGAGATGAAAAAGTGTCTCGAAAGGGAGGCGCCGATCAGCCCTGGATAGACGTCTGGTCATTTTCTCGCGTGCTGTCTGTTTGCCTGCAGGATATCCGACAGCCGTGATGGCGGGAACAATTTCACCCTTTCTCAACAAAACATCGAAAGCCTTGCGGTTGAAGGTTCCGGCCAACCAGACGGTGCCGAGACCAAGCCCTGTTAATTCCAAAATCAAACTTTCCATAAGATAGCCGAAGTCAACAAGATTCTCAAAACGATCATGCGTGATTCCTGCAATATAGGCAGGTGCGTTTTTGACGAACCCATAGGTGCCGATCTTGATGCGTGTCTGTTCTTCGATGTAAGGGCTGTGATGATAAGAGAGTTTGATGCCATGACCGAAAGGTCCTTTGTTTTGATGGACTTGTTGCATGATTTCTTGGATACGCGACAGTACTGTATCCTCAATTTTCATGCGTCGATAATGCCGGACAGAAATCCTTTTTTCAATATGTTCAACCATTGACACCACACCTTTCAATTTCAACGACGACTTGAATTGTCATCACCACATTCATTGTATCACGCATCAAGGGAAACACCTCATCATGTGCGTGTTCAACATGTTTCATGCTTGCCCATCCGGCTTGACTTTGCTTTCTTTTACACAAGTAATAAGTGGTGTTTTATCGCTTCACAAAGAGATTATCTGGCTTCTTATTTATGATTGACAGTCAAATCTTTGTCGTTTTATTCAATTTTGTTCTTTTTTTAATATTTTTAGCGTGATTTAATCATGCATTGATGGTTCTCTTCTTGTTGGTTTTTTGATTGATATTGTGTTCTTCATTTTCGCTGATTCCCTCATTTTTTTTGCGTGCTCTTTTTTTAGAAGTGAAATTAACGCTTTTTGATTTGTGTAAGTTTTCATTCATTTGCTGTCTTTTCACCCTTCATATCAAAAACCAGATATTCGCATGTTCAGGCGAATTTTCAATGACCGGTTTTTTTGATATCTCGCAAAACATGATTTTTTCAGTTTTGATTTTTCACATTTCATCGCTTATTTTCATTTTGCTTTGTTCATTTTTCTATTGAATATTTGTTTGCAAGCAATGTGTCCACATCACATGGTACCAACGCCATGTATCAAGACATTGTGACGTCTCTTCTTCGACGAAGGCTTTGATATGTTAACTTGATTTCAAAGAGTGGTATCGGAAATAATCTGGTATCCTCTTCTAAACGCTGCCTGGCTTGTCTTGAAATGAGTCGTTTGTCATGAGTTGAAAACAAAAATTCCCCTGCTCAACGCATCATGTTCGCGCTGTTTTTGCAGGAGAATTTAATGAACCGTGAAGCAGATCAAGACTTGTGATTATTGATGCTACCGTTTATTTTCAAACCCATTCTTCAAGTCAGATCATGATTGGGTTTTTGGATATCTTTGATTTTGGGACGTTTGATATAATCCACGAAAATGACAATCAGAGCGGCGGTGAATCCAGCGGTGAATCCGTTATTATATAAATCGAATCCGCCTTGAAAATAGAGTGCCGTAGGTGCAATCACCATATGGATGAATCCGGCGATCACACCGGCGATCACGCCATAACGTATCGTGATCGGCGCAAGTGCGGTCACGAAGAAAATGACAATGGATGGTCCGATATCATAAAGGTTGATGTTGGGTAGAAAGGTTGCCAGATACGAACCGAACATGACCGGTAGGACATTGGTGACATGCTTGCCGAATGCACCAAATCCCATGACGGTGAAAATGCCACCGACCATCGGACCGTTGAGTTCAAACCTTAAAACGAGCACGACCACCAGCATCATCAAACCCAACAAACCGACGTTGGTCAACGTTCCTTTGAGTCCGTGCATCTCAATAAAATCACTCAGCAGTTTCCCTTCTTCTCGAATGGTTTTCTTGAATCCCGTCAGACTTTCCTTGATGTTAAACAAAGGATAGACCAGACATAAGATCGAGACCGCCATCACCAACCAAAAGAGAAACCAATGGTGTTCGTAAGTAATGGCCGTACCGACATTGAGATCCAAACCTAAGGCACGGAAGAGGGTGGCAAACAACATGGAAATGAATCCGATTGTGAATCCGACATGATAGAGGTTGTAGCCCTTGTGCACCGGCAGGATGGTGGTGGCGATCGGTCCGATCAGATAACCGGCGATGACGCCGACCAAAAGACCAAGCGGGATGGTCGCCCAAAGTGATAACGGAATGGCGAACCAGGTATAACTGACCACCGGTCCGAGCCCGGTCCCGAACATGTAGGCGCCAAGCAGCTTGAGGGTCGGAACATGTTGGAGTCTGCTGTAGGTCAGGATACCCAACCAGATCGGCACGATATTGAATGGTGTCTTGCCAAAGAAGGCAAACCCGGCAATCGTGAAAAGGCCGGCAAAGACAATGCCATTCCATTTAACCTTTAACAGAAAAAGCAAAAGGATGGCAGCCCAGGTCGTTAGATAGATATTAAGCAATGTCGGAAACAAACCTCCGACCGTGATGAAATCAGAAATGAGTGCGCCGGGATGACGCCAAATGAGTCTCAAGCCTGACACATATCCGGAGAGGGGATGAAGCAATAAAAAAACGATGGCGCCCAGGACAAATGATGCAAAGGCAAATATGATCTTCTTGTTGTTCATCAATAGGGTGTTTCTCGCTTTCATCAGATTGACATTCCTATTATATCAAAGCAAAGAAAAAACAACAAACATAATCCCGATTTAGACATTGTGTGATTGCTGTCAAAAAAAAGACAGCCTCTTGTAAGCGGCTGTCTTGTTTGATGATATCGGCTTGCCTCAGTCTTCAGAATCAATGACGATGAGGCTGACATTGTTGATGTAGATTGTGGTGGCCACACCTGTCGCTTCGTTTATATCTGACATGTTGCCTGCACCAAAGACCAATTTACCATCTGTCCTTGTTGGCATATTCATGTAAAGGTCGATGGTGTAAGTCGTCCATTCGGTCGTGATGTCGACATTCTGGTCGATATAACCGTAGAAAGTGGTGTCTTCAAGCTTGACCACGATGGTTCTGGCGATATCGGCACGTGCGTCAAATGTCAGTCTCAAGGTCACGCCCTGTGTAAGCGTCAACCCGGTCTGAAAGAAATGGTTGCTATACCAATTAGCGCCGATGTCTGTGATGTCAAAGACCAGCACGCCGTCAACAATCACAGCCGTGCTGTTTCCGCCATCTCCGAACCACAACTCCCAAGTGCCTTCCAACGGCTGACTGAAATCACCATTGACCACTAGGGAAGTATCGGCCGGAATCCAGTAGCCGAACAATGTCAAATCATGATCGGGCATGATGCCAAATGCGTACAGGGTCGTAAATGTTTCATCAGTATACCATCCACTGAAGACATAACCCTCTCTTTCCGGTTTGAAAGGGTCGATGTCAGCAAGGTGCGTCAGCTCATCGGTTCCGACAAGTAAGAATTGGGTAGCACCTAAATCCGTCATGTCAATCGCTTTTGGAAGCATTTGGTCATCCCATGTGCCATCGCCAATCTTGCCAAAGCCATTCGATCCCCAGGTGAAGACACGTCCTTCAGATGACAAAGCCGCAGAGGTACTCGTGCTTAATGACAATTGTGTGATGGTTTCATTCTCCGATAAATCAAATCCGCTCGTCATATCAATCGGATGGGGGTTGGCCTCCGTGTTTGTCGTTCCAATCCCAAGTTCACCATTTGCATTATATCCCCAGAAAAAGACGCGATTCAACGAGGTGATGATGGCAGCATAATCATAACCGAATGAGACCTGGATGATTGTTTCATGATCCTGAAGGTTAAATCCGGCTGTCACGACTGTAGGAGTAAAGCGGCCAATGGTCGTACCGTCACCAATCTGACCAAAGACATTGTTTCCCCATGTGAACAGACGATTGGCGGAGGTGAGAACAGCAGAGTTGGTCCTGCCTGCAGAAATGCTTTCGACAGTTTCTCCATCTAGAAAGTCAAAATTGGCGGTGATGTCTGTCGGCATGTTCCGAGGAGACCCAGAACCATCACCCAATTGACCACTGGAGTTTGCTCCCCAGGTGAAAACACGGTCCATGGAGGTCAAAGCGATGGAATGAGAATTTCCTAGGGAGACCCGGATGATTGTCTCATGTCCCGCCAAGCCGAAGTGATCGGTGATATCAATTGGATGATGGCGATCTGTGTTCGTGCCATCTCCAAGCTGACCATGCTCGTTTTTGCCCCAAAGAAAGAGTCGGCCTGCGGAGGTCAGGGCTGTTGAATGCTCGGCACCCAATGAAAGCTGGATAATGGTTTCTCCAATTTGAAGCCCAAAATGATCCGTGATGTCAATTGGTGTTGAATAGACATCAACATCAGGCGTGCCATTTCCCAATCTGCCTGACCAACTCACCCCCCAGGTAAACACACGGCCTTGAGAGGTCAATGCAGCAGAATGCTGACTTCCCAATGACACCTGAATAATGGTCTCGCCCGCTTGAAGATTAAAATGGCTTGTGATGTCAGCCGGGCTGCGTCGCCCGTTGGTCGTGCCGTCACCTAATTGACCATACGTGTTGTATCCCCAAGTCAAGAGGTGGCCTTGCGATGTCAGAGCCGCGGCATGCGTTTCGCCAAAAGACAACGCGATGACGGCTTCGCCCTCATGAAGCATCCAATACTCGATCAGATGGGTTTCTAATATCACTGGTTCCCATTTGGCATAGAGTATCATATGATGGGCTGGCATGTGGGTGTAGGTCAGCGCCTGTGTCAGATCAACATCGGTGAACCAGCCTGCAAACATATGGCCGTCACGGGTCGAGATTGGCAGTTCAAGCGGTGCCCCGACGGTCCGATTGATAGAATCAATCGGTGTACCATCGTTGACGACAAAGGTGATGGTGTACATGTTCGCCTGCCATTTTGCGTAAAGGAGAAGATGACCGGCAGGCATGTGGGTATGAGTCAACGTCTGTGTCAGAATTGCATCGGTGAACCAACCTGCAAACGTATGGCCGTCACGGGTCGTGACCGGCAGGTCAAGCGGTGCTCCGAAAGTCCGATCGACAGTGCTGATCGGCGTTCCGTCGTTGACGACAAAGGTGATGGTGTATGTGTTCACCTGCCATCTGGCATACAAGATGAGGTTCGATGTGATCGCAACATCGGCATCAAAAGCGTCAGCAGATAACTCCGGTCCCAAAAACCAACCAATGAAAGTATGACCGATCTTGGTCGGAATAGGTGGCGTGATGGTCTCACCATCATCAACCTCAATGGCGTTAACCGACGATCCTCCTTGGCTGTCAAAAGTGACGGTGAATGTTTCACTATCATCGTCTGGCGGTTGCTGTGGTAAACTGTCGCAAGCAAAAACGAACAACAAAAACATCATAAAAAGCAAAAGGAGGTAACTGGTTCTTTTCATTTCATCAGTCTCCGTTTCGATTTTATCATGGTGATGGAATCGTTATGTTTGCTTTGATTATAACATTTCATGGGCTTTTATGACAATCCTTCAAACGGTCTTGTTGGTTCGTGAACGGCAAAATCCTGAGGTTTGTATCGTGTGCGTCTAATAGCCTTTGATCAATCAAAAGACGCGATTCTTTGATCGCGCCTTGTTAATGCTCTGGTCTAATCCCGCTCTATTACCCATGTCACACGCTTCTTTGATAAGTATCAACTCGAGATGAAAAATCATCCATTAAGATGGCTTTCTTTTTAGTCATCCTCGTCTTTGTAATGAGGAATTGATGATGGCATTTATTTGATATATTTATTCAATATGGTGATGATTTCTTGTGTCTTTTCTTGATAAGTGCCATCTTCAAACGACTCAATCACGCATGTCTCAATATGGTTTTTCAATATATCGAGATTGGCCTTTTTCAAGAGTGCCGTCACTGCCGTGATCTGATTAGAGATATCCACACAATAACGGTTTTCTTCCACCATATTGATGACGGCATCGATTTGACCTTTGGCGGTCTTTAATAAATTCAACGCTTCTCGACGATCATGTTTCATAGGTAACCTCCGGACTCACACGTAAATCAACCCTCTTCAAACGAAGAGAATTGTAGATGACATTCAATGAACTTAGCGACATGGCGGCGGCCCCGATCATCGGATGAAGGAGTCCCATCATGGCAAAGGGGATGGCGATGGCATTATAAAACCAGGCCCAAAAGTAATTTTCCTTGATCTTTTTGAAGATGGCTTTAGACAACTTGATAGCGGACAGGATGGTTTCCAAGTCGCCCCTTACCAAGGTCACATCAGCCGCTTCAATCGCGATATCGGTACCCGTGCCAAGCGCCATGCCGACATTGGCTTGTTTGAGGGCGGGGGCGTCGTTGATGCCGTCGCCGACCATGGCGACCAGTCCGAACCTTTTTTGGAGTTCAATGATTTGTTCGACTTTTCCTTCCGGAAGGACATCGGACACCACATGACTGATGCCTGCTTTTTTGGCAATGGCTTCGGCGGTCCGTTGGTTATCGCCGGTAATCATGGCGGTCTTGATGCCGAGGTGTTCAATGGCCATAATGGCGGCTCTTGCGTTTGGCTTTAATTCATCCGCAACCGCAATCATCCCTTTGAGTGTTCCGTTTTGAGCGACCAGCATCACCGTCTTGGCTTCATGCTCTAATTCTGTCAATCGTTTCTCCAATGCTTCAATGTCAATCTGATGGTCTTGCATCAATTTCCGGTTTCCGACAAGGATGGCGTCTTTGCCAAGATAGCCTTTGACACCTTTACCGGTGACGGCTTCAAAACGAGAGATGGATGCAACCTTGATATTCTTATCTTTCGCTTTTTCCAAAATAGCATGGGCGATCGGATGCTCCGAGGCCGCCTCTAGTGCAGCCGCCAAGGCCAACAAGCTATCTTCGTCGCCATCAATGGCATAAAGATCGGTGACCATGGGTTTGCCATGCGTCAGCGTACCCGTTTTGTCAAAGGCGATTAATTTGATGTCTTTAAGTGTTTGGACTGCTTCGCCGTTACGAATCAGGATCCCTTGTTCAGCACCGAGTCCGCTTCCTACCATCAAGGCGGTCGGCGTCCCAAGCCCTAATGCACAGGGGCAGGCGATGACAAGCACGGCCGTCGCCGTGATGAACGCCAAGGTCAGCACCGGTTGGTCAGGGTTGACCCAAGGCAAAATGCCGTCTGCGGCATTCAAAATACCTAGATGGAAGTTTGAAAAGACGTTAAACGAGATGAATGTCAACAGCGTCAACACCATGATGGCTGGCACGAAATAACCGGTAATCCGGTCGGCGAACGCCTGAATCGGCACTTTCGAACCTTGGCAGGCTTCAACGAGTTGGATGACCTGGGCCAAAAAGGTATCATTACCCGTCTTTTCGACCTTGGCTTTGAGCAGGCCTTGCTTGTTTACGGTCGCGCCGATGATCTTGTCACCGACGCCACGTTGCACAGGCATCGACTCACCGGTGGCCAATGATTCATCAATCAGAGACTCACCTTCGATGATGATGGCATCGGTTGGAATCTTTTCACCCGGACGGATGACCATGACATCGCCGACGGATAGTTCGTTGGTGAGCACTTCGATTTCTTGACCATCAACGATGATCTTGGCGGTCTTGGCACCAAGCTCAATCAGTTTCTTGATGGCCTGGGAAGCCTTGCCTTTCGCGCGGACTTCCAAATATTTGCCAATCAAATGAAAGGTCATGATGGCGGTGGCCATCTCGATGAAAGTCGTGATCGGGAAAAAGAGACCGAGCAAACCGATCAGATATGGTGGTACCGAACCAAGCGAGACCAGCACGTCCATGTTGGGTCTGCCGCTGCGAAGTGATCTTAGACTGCCTTGATGGACATGGGCGCCCATCACAAAAATGACCGGAATAGCCATGATGGCGGTCAAGTAAGTGTATAGTGGAATGGTCATGACAAACATGTGGATGACCATGAGGAGCATCATGGTTCCGGCAATCAAAGCGCTGATACGCATTTTTTGCCTTGCTTTGTTCATCCTTGACAGGTCAGGATCAACCGTCAGATCAACCTCTTCTTCAAGAAGGGCGTCATAACCGGCGTCCTGGACAGCTTTTTTCAATTGGCTTAACTTGAGAATCGCGGCATCAAAGGTGACCGTCATCTTGTCGTTTGCGAGATTGACATGCACGTTGTTGACGCCTTCCAGCGTCTTGACGGCATGGTCGACATTGCCCGCACAAGTCGCACAAGTCATGCCTTCAATACGCATGGTGATTGTCTTCGTTTCACCTGTCAGCAAAGACGCATCATAACCAGCGCCACGAATGATTTTGATGATATCATCATCGGTCAATGCGTCGTCATATGTGACGATGGCTCGTTCAGTGGCAAGGTTGATGCTGGCTTCAATCACACCTTCATTGTGGGTCAAAACATGGTCGATCGTGTTGGCACAAGTCGCACAAGTCATGCCGGTGATCACATACTGGCTGGTTTTCATGATTTAGGCAAGTCCTGCCTGATAACCGAGCTTGTTGATTGCATCCATGATGGCCTCTTCATTGATTATTTGCTCGTCATAAGTGGCGGTCACGCGGTTTGCCGTGTAGTCGACTTCGACATCCTTGACGGCTTCTTGACGCAACAGAACACGTTTGACACTGGCTGCGCAGCCACCACAGGTCATGCCGGTGACATTGAATGTTGTCGTTTTCATTGGTATTCCTCCTTTGTTTGACCCCCCCTGGCAGGGGGTATCTTCATTATATGGCGAAATCTTGTTGTCGTCAAGTGATATGACATGAAAACAGGATGGCGTCGATGCCATCCTGTTCAATGTTCAGTGCGCTTTATTTTTTCAGATGGCTTGCCTCAATCATCAATTCGGTCAACCGGTTGGTGAACACCACCGGATCGTCAATCGGCAATCCTTCAATGAGTAAGGCCTGATGGTAGAGCACTTCGGCGTAGGCATCCATTTGATCGGCTTTTTGCGCGTGGACATGGACCAGCGCTTTGAAGAGATCATGCCCGGGATTGATTTCCAAAATGCGTTCTGCCTTGACATCGGTCGCGTTCGGCATCTGCTTGAGTACTTTTTCCATCTCAAGACTCATGCCCTCGCCTGACACGAGACAGACCGCCGAGTTCTTGAGCCTTGAAGAGAGACGGACATCCTTGACTTGGTCTTTAAGTGCTTTCTTGAGTGTTTTAAGGAGGTCTTTGTGTTCCTTTTCTTTGCTTTTGACTTCTTTCTTGATGTCTTCGTCCACCACATCAAGTTCGCCTTGCTGAACCGATTTGAAGGGTAGTTCCTGGTATTGGCCGATCATCTGGACCATGAACTCGTCGACATCGTCTGTGAATAAAAGCACTTCGAGATCTTGTTCTTTCATGGTGTCCATTTGTGGGAGATTCATGACCGCCTGCTTGTTTTTGCCTGTGGCGTAGTAAATCGCCTTCTGTGATTCGGGTTTGCGGTCGATATACTCCTTCAAGGTCAGGTAATCATCTGATTTGGATGTTTTAAACATAATCAGGTCGATGAGTTTGTCCTTGTTCATGCCATACTGCTCATAAATGCCATACTTAAGCATGTGCCTGAATGCGTCATAGAAAATGACATAGTCGGCACGTTCGTGTTGAAGCATCGATTCAAGCTCGCTTTTAATCTTTTTCTCGAGATGACTGGCAATCTTTTGAACCTGCCTGTCTTGTTGCATCATCTCACGAGAGATATTTAATGAAATATCGGACGAGTCCACAAGACCCTTGACAAACTTGAAGTAATCGGGAAGCAGGGCTTTGTTCTTGTCTTGGATGAAAATGCCCTTGGAATAGAGCTGCAACCCTTTTTCATAGTGTTCGCTGTAAAAATCATGCGGTGCATGTCTGGGAATAAACAACAGGGCCGTGTATGTCAACATCCCTTCAACTGAAGTGTGGATGCTCTTGATCGGATCTTCATAATCATGGAAGTGTTGCTTGTAAAACGCCTTGAGATCATCGTCTTTGATGTCTGCTTTCATACGTTTCCACAAGGGCACCATCTGATTGAGGGTTTCTGCTTCCAGCATTGTTTTCTTGTCTTTGGTCTTTTCCACCATCATCTTGATCGGATAACGGACATAATCGCTGTAGGTTTTGACTAAAGAACGCAACCGATAGCCTTCAAGATATTGGCTGAAGTCTTCTTTGTCATCCTCATCTTCAATGTCGTCATTAAGATAAAGGATGATATCTGTACCTATCTCTTTCTTATCCAACGGTTTGATCGTATAAGATTCCACACCATCCGATATCCACTCATAGCCCTGGTCTGAAAGAGGTGACCGGGTGCGTACGGTGACGGACTTGCTGACCATGAAGGCACTGTAAAACCCGACGCCAAACTGACCGATCAGGCCGACTGCGTCTTGTTGTTCGAGTTTTTCCAAAAAGGCCTGGGAGCCGCTCTGGGCGATGGTGCCCAGGCTTTCAATGAGTTCATCTTCTGTGAAACCAATGCCGTTGTCTTTGATGGTAAGCGTCCTGTTCTCTTTATCCACCTCAAGCCAGATTTCAAAATCGGCCTTGGGAATCTTGTCGTTGGTCAAAGACATGAAATGGCGTTTGTCAATGGCGTCACTCGCGTTAGAAATCAGTTCTCTTAGGAATATTTCCTTCTTGG
>RECG01000005.1 GCA_007692425.1 Acholeplasmataceae bacterium
TGGCCCTTGATTTTTTACTGGCCCAAAATGGCCATACGAAAGTGAAGATCATTGGCCAGATGAAAGATTGGCATTTTAAATTAAACGAATGGATTCGAGAAAATGAAATTGTATTTCTGGATTTCTTGTGATGACGGAAATGAACCCCTTCCTCGGTGATTTTGCGCATCTCCGTGAGACTGAAGACCTGGTAACCGCCGCTATCCGTCAAGACGGCACCGTCCCACTGCATGAAGCCGCGGATGCCGCCGTGGGCGGCGATGATGTCAGGACCGGGTTGGAGCCAAAGATGATAGGTGTTGCCAAGAATCAAGCCTTCCGAGACAGCCATCGTCTCTTCGGGCGACAAGGTCTTGACGGTTGCCTGGGTGCCGACCGGCATAAAAAAAGGCGTCTCGAACTCACCGTGCGGTGTGAAAAGACGTCCCAGGCGGGCGCCTGATTGCCGGCAGACATGCAACACCTCAAATGTGATAGCCATAACATCAGTCCTTTGCTTGTCATTATATCATAATACGGTTATAATGTTAACGTAGTGATGCGCTGTATCCCAGAGCACCAGCGACAACAAAACAGGGAGTTGATTGTATGCGAACCATCGCCATCCGCGATGTGATCAGGCAGGCGATGATCGCCGCCGCTTATGTCGTGCTCGTACTGGTTTTCCAGTTCATGAGTTTCGAGGCCGTCCAGTTCAGGATTGCCGAAGTCTTGCTGATCTTGGTCTTTTTTGATCGGAAGAGCATCATCGGGTTGAGCATCGGAACCTTTCTTGCCAACTGGCTGTTGAGTCCTTTCGGCATCGCTGATGCGGTTTTCGGCACCATGGCGACCGTGCTTGCCGTGGTCTTGATGCGTGAGCTGAAACGCCACGTCTGGCTGGCGTTGTTGATGCCGGCAATCGCCAATGGCATCATCATCGGCTGGATGCTCAATCTTTTCTTGGAACTGCCTTTTTGGGAAACCGCCTTGTGGATTTTCCTCGGTGAAGCGGCGGTCCTGTATGTCCTTGGTTTGCCGCTGTATCTTGTCTTAAGCAAGAAACAAGTATTTCTTGATTTGTTCGATGATCATGCAAAGTGAGGCGAAACATCGCTTCACTTTTTGATTTTACGATGGGCGACGGCCATCGGAATGTCGTTGAACTCGTCTGCGTCGATGACCTGCCATTCAGGATGCATGCCAGAAATCAATCTGGCCTGGTAGACCGTCATTTCCCAGATGCGGTGGGTGAAGACATGCCGGTAGCGACGGGGTTCACCGACGATCTCGATCTGGATGTCAAGCTGTTCCAGATGGTCAAGCACCGTATGGATGCTTTCTGCTTCGAACTGGGGCCACTCATACATGCCCTTGAGCAGTTCCTCGCTTCTTTTACGCAAGACATACCCTTTCGGATGCGTCAACACCAAGGTGATGCAGGCATGGACCGTCTGGGGTTCCTTCTTCGACAGATAAGGCAATGTTTCCTGCCGTCCGGCCTGATAAGCCAGACAGTTTTTTTGCAAGGGACAGATGTCACAACGTGGTTGGCGGGGCCGGCAGACCAGTGCGCCCAGTTCCATCAGGGCCTGGGTGTAGATGGCCGGATCGGCTTTTTCGATGAAGGTCTGATTGATGGCATCGAGACGTTTCACGTTGGCGCTGTTCCGCATGTCTTGTTCATCGAGCAAGACTCGTGAAAGGACCCTGATGACATTGCCGTCGACAGCGCTATAAGGTTTACCGAAGGCGATTGACATGATCGCACCGGCCGTATACCGGCCGATGCCGGGCAAGGCAAGCACCTTGTCATGGTCATCAGGAAAGACACCGTCATGGTCGACCAGGATGATCTTCGCGGCTTCTTGCATCAGGCGGAAACGACGGTAATAGCCCAGTCCTTCAACATGACGCTGCAAGCTTTCCGCATCAGCTTCAGCCAAGGTCTTGATATCAGGATAGGTCTTGATGAAACGTTCAAAAAAGGGCAAGACCGTCTCCACTTGTGTCTGCTGGAGCATGATTTCGCTTACCCAGATATGATAAGGATCTTTGGTTTGTCTGAAAGGCAGGTCACGATGGTGCGCTTGGTACCATCGTTCCAATGCCCTGATATCAATCAAAGTTTGATTTCCCTGACACCGCAATGTTCGATGACGTCATCAAAACGGGTCAGGGCGGACATGACGATGCCGTGGCAGACCACGATCACTTTTTTGTACTGCTTGTATTTAATGAGGGAGAGATGCACCCTTTTCTTCAAATCATCATAAGATTCCCAACGATACTGGTGACCGACATGGCGTTTGCCTTCGGCGGACAAATATTCCTGGAAGGACGCGTCTGCGTCCTGGTCGAAACGGAAGGCCGTGTCCGGCATCCATTCATGGAGATCATTCTCCACCGCCAAGGGCAGATTGAGATGGCGCGAGAGGACCGCCGCCGTCTGCAAGGCTCTGGTGTAAGGCGATGAGACAATGATTTCAGCACCTTCGAGCAAGGCATCCTTGGCGCGTTCCTCTGATTGGCTCATGCCGTTTTCAGTCAATTTCCCCAAGTCGTAACCCATGCCGACATAGCCGCGTTCGATCACTTCGTCGTAGCGTGGCTCACCGTGTCGGATCAAGATGAAATGTGTACTCAAGTCACTCACCCCTTTTACGATTTCATTATAACACAATGAACTTGCATATTGATGTCCGATCGCAGTTTTTTCATGTTATAATCAAATTGATTGGAGGCATGTCCCATGTCAAAATTGACCGAACGTCGATCCATCCGCGACTATGATCCGGATGTCAAGATCAGCAGGGCGGAAATGGAAACCATTCTCGCCGAAACATCACGTGCGCCGTCCTCGATGAACATGCAGCCCTGGCGCTTCGTCGTGGTCGAAACCGAAGCGGGCAAGGCCCGGCTTGAAACAGCGCTCAACGGCAACCGCCGACAACTGCAAACCTCAGCGGCGATGATTGTCATTTTTACCGATTTGAACAAATACGATTATGCGGAAACCATCTACAACACTGCCGTCAAACAAGGCTTGATGCCTGAAGACGTCAGGGACAAACAACTTGACAGCATCGCCAACATGGTACCGAAAATGTCAACAGACCGCATCGAACGAGGTGGTTTGGTCGACTGTGGCCTGGCGGCCATGCAACTGATGCACGTCGCCCGTGAGCACGGTTACGAGACCTGCCCGATCGGTGGCTTCAAGCATGGCGAAATTGCCGAGGCATTGGGTCTTGATCCCGACCGTTACAAGCCGGTCATGATTGTCTCCATCGGCAAGGCTGTCGAAGAAGGTTATCCGTCCGTCCGTCTTGATGTCAAGGACACGACAACCTGGTTATAATGAGACTTTGATAAATGGAAAAGAGCCTTGCAAGGCTCTTTTCTTTTTTTTAGATATCGTATTGAGACAAGATCTGGGCAGGCGTCTTTTGCAAGAGCAGGAAGACGGGCAAGATGCCGGCCAGCATATTGATCAGATAAGCGACAACGATGCCAGCCCCGATCGAAAGCGGGGTGACGAGGAAGAAATTGAACAGGCCGAGCACCCCTTCCTGCAAGCGGGTCAGGGCCATGGTCGCCAGGATGTAACCGATCAGGGTCGAGATGGTCGTGATGACAAAGATCTCGACCAGGAAACTTCTGAAGATGTCGGTCTTCCGGACGCCGAGCGCCCGGTAGACGCTGACTTCATAAATGCGTGAAATCAAGGATGAACGGATGACAAAATAGAAACCAAGGGCGGCGAACCCGATCAGGAAAGCGGACGTTCCGATGGTCGAATACAAGACGACCTGTTGTTGTGAACGGGCGTTCTCATACGCGGTCCGGTAGACATCGGTTGCGTTCAATCCCGCGTTGGTAAGTCTTGCTGCCAGGCCGGCCGAATCAGACGTATACACATGCACGAACGGTCTTTGACTGTAACGCAGTTTTTCAATGTCTTCCGTCGGCATGAAAATGATGTGATCGCCTTCTTCAAAGTCATGGACACCGCTGACCACCAGGTCGCTCATCGGAAGTGTTCTCGGCCAGTTTCCGTCAAACAAAAGCGGGTTCAACTCATAGTATGCCTTCGAGACCAGCATCTGGCCTGCTTCAGGCAAGCCACCGTGGATGAGATCGGACGTGTTGACAAAGTGATCAGAAAGCAGATAGGTGCCATCGATATAAAGCGGTTGGGCAAGCGTCGCGAGTTCGGGCGTCATGTAGATCAGTTGGATCTCGGTCTCGACGATGCCGACGATGCGGACATCGACGAAAAGATAACGGCTATTTTCCTGGAAAATATGTTCATAGCTCCAGATGCCGTATTCCTGACCTGGACCGGTGTTGATGAGCTGGTCGGCCAACCCTTTGGAAATGAGAATTTCATTCGTGGTCAAAGGATGACGACCTGCAGTCAACCGTTTGCCGGTGACATGCCGGGTCAGGTCGATCTGGCCATGGATGCTCAGGGTGCTTTCCAAGCCGTCTGGCAACAGGAAATTGACCGACCCTTGGAAGAAACTGTGGATATAGAAGTCATCATCGTCCGGTTGCCGGTAAGCCATCATGGCATCATAATCAGGCAAGGTCTCAAGGCCGCTTCTGGTCACGTGGACGTAACCGCGGCTGATCGACATGTAGGGTTCGGGCCGGACGATGACCACCGATGCCAGGGTGGCGATGGTAAAGGCGATGACGGCGCCGGCGACAAGAAAGCTGAACATCATCAGTTTGCCTTTCCGACTGGTCCGCATGATCTTGATGAAGGCCATCTGGAACGTTTGCTTGAGCGAGACCATCGCCCGGCGGTCACGCCGGACTTTGTCGTTGTTCAAGACTTCGGGATCAAAGGATGTGGCCATCTGCTCTTCACGCGTCTTGGCGACAAACGCCTCATCCTTGATGATCACGCCGGAATGTTCGTCAGCGAGTTTGACTTTCTTGAGGTCGGTATCGACATCAAGATAAAGTGTCTTGTTCTTGATGACGAGACGGACCTTGACGGGCACGTCTTTCTCGGACATGTCGCTGTAGAGTTGGACATCGAGTTGCGGGCCGGTGGCATCCGCAAGCCTGGTCAGATCCTGCAGGTAGATGGTGTCATCATGGCTCATGCCATGCGCTTCATCCGAAGCATTTTCCTTGTTATCGATGACCTTCCCATCGGAAATCTCGATGATGCGGTCACCGTAGAATCTTGCCAGTTCCTTTTCATGGGTCACGAGGATGACAAGACGCTCTTTCGAAATCTCTTTGATGATGTTCATGATTTCAAGCGTGTTCTTGCTGTCGAGGTTGCCGGTCGGTTCATCGGCGATGACGATCTTCGGGTTTTTGACAAGTGCCCTGGCGATGGCGACGCGTTGCATCTGGCCGCCTGACAACTGCAGGGCCTTTTTCTTTCTGAAAGGATACATCTTGACGGCATGCAGGATGTAGTGGACACGTGCCTCGATCAGGGCCGGATCATTGATCCCGATCATTTTCAAGACAAAGGCGATGTTGTCATACACGGACAGTTCGGGTAACAGGTTGTAGTTTTGGAAGATATAGCCGACCGCCTCGCAGCGGATTTTATCCCAGGTGCCTGCACTGTAGCGGTTTAACACATGGGTATCTAAAGCGATTTGGCCGGCCTGGACCTTGTCCAGTCCACCGATCACGTTCAAGAGCGTCGTCTTACCGGAGCCGGACGCGCCCAAAAGGACGACCAGTCCCTTTTCCGGAAAGTCGAGGGTGATGTCATTCAAGACATGGATTTCGTTTTTCTTATGCCTGTAAAAATACTTGTTGAGCTGATTGACTTTGATCATGGCTTATTCCTCCCTGCTGGCCGTCAAGGTCTCGATGACCGATTGCTTGAAGACACGTTTGTTGAAGCGTAGGCCCAACCAGGCGCCAAAGAGGATGAAGGCGGTGAACAAGATGGCATAATCACGATTTTCCATGTATTGGATGGTGGTGCCGATGTAAGTGATATTGTTGGCGAGGATGTTGAGCACGATGATGGTGATGACAAAGCCCGTCATCGACATCAGCACCTGTTCGAGAATGACCAGGCGGGCAAGCATCGACTGATTCGCACCAATTGAGCGGTAGATGGCGAAATCTTTCTTACGGGCGTTCATGACATTGCGCGTGACCGCATGCACGATCGAGTAGAGAAACAGTCCGAACAAGGTCAGGAAGATGAGGGCGAGCAAGCTGGCAAAAAAGACCAGGAAGTCACGCAAAGGACTTGAGATGTTGGCCGGATAGTAGACCTTGTAAGTTTCCATATCGAGCGTCCGGATCAGCTGGTTGCCGCCATAATAACCGTCAACCGAGAGCGAGACCAGATTGCGTCTGTGGATCAGGTATTCGTGTTCGACCTGCGCAAGCAGGCTGTTAATCATGTCATCAAAAATATCGCCCCGCATCGTCATGTATCGATACTCAAATTCGGGATCACAATACCCGATTGTATAATGGCCGCTATGCGTTAGGTTCGTGCCGATAATGGTGTTGGTGGAAAACTGGACATGTTGCAATCCCTGGTCGACAGGCGAACAGCCCTGGACGACAAGGTCATAAGCTTGCGCAGGACCATGATTGCGTCCCATATAGTAAGTGAATCCGTCATAGTCGATGGTCATGTTGCCCATGATGGCGTAGCGGGTTTCATTGCGTTTGTTGATATCAACCATGTCTTCAATCAAATCTGGTTGGGCCAGGTAGGTTTCCGAGAAGTAGACGATCTGTCGGTCACGCTTGTCAATGCCGACCACCGTGAAGGTGCCGATCGTGGAGTCTTCTTCATCCTCATCAGGTCCCCAGAACCAGTAACTGCCCATGGCAATCCTGACCGTGTCACCGACCTGGAATGAACGATAGTAGGCACTGATGACAATTTCATCCAAGGCTTCAGGCAGCCGACCTTCAAACTCGTTTCTTGCCAAACTTGCCGCAGTGTCAGTCCCTTCCACCCAGCCATAACCAAAGCCATCGACTGATTGGATGAAGAGACGGCTTTGATTATAAAAGTTGACGCCATGTTCATGCAAAGAACGAACATGGCGATTGCTCGCAAGTGCTGCAAGTTCGGTGCTGGAAAAGGCCGAACCATCCCGTTTCTCAACCAATACTCTCGTTTCGGGTACGGATGGAAAGACCCTGGATTGCTCGAGACCGATTTCCCTGACCCAAGCCATTTGGTTGGTAAAGACAATACTCAAAACACTGATCACAAGAATTTGCATGAGCATCATGAAGACCAGTTTCTTCGGTGTCGAAAAGAGATTACGCAAGGCAAAACGAAGCAACGTCAACGGTGGCAGTTTTCTTGGTTTGACGCGTTCGGTCGCCACCACGTCCTGGGCTGGTTTGATTTTCTTGTCTTCGACGATTTCACCGTCGTGCATCTTGATTTTGCGGGTGGCGTAATCACTGACCTGGGCATAGTCGTGGGTGACAACGACGACCAGTTTGTCCTTGCTGATGTCATGAAGGACCTGCATGACTTGTTTGGCGGACGCGCTATCAAGGTTGCCGGTCGGTTCGTCGGCGACGATGACCGGACAGTCCTTGGCCAAGGCACGGGCGATGACGGCGCGTTGCTTCTGACCGCCGGAAAGTTTGGAGGCCTTGTGATGTTTATGACTCGTCAAGCCGACTTTCTCGATCAGTTCCAAAGCGCGGTTGCGGCGGTTTTTGCGGTCATAGCCTTGGATTTCCAAGGCCAAAAGCACGTTTTGCAAGACGGTATAGGAGTCAATGATGTTGTAGTTCTGGAAGACAAATCCGATGTAGGTGCCACGGTATCGTTCCCAATCGGCGATCGTGTAATGCGAGGTTTCTTCACCGAACAGATAAAGTTCGCCATCCTCATAACTGTCAAGACCACTGATGACGTTGAGGAGGGTCGACTTACCGGATCCCGATTCACCGGTGACGGCGACAAACTCACCGAGCGCAAGCGCGAGGTTGATGCGCTTCATGCCGACCGAAACGGTTTCTTCCGATTTATAATATTTTGAGACATGCTCGAGACGAATGAAACTCATGGATTCAGATCCTTTCAAGGAGGGTTTCCAACGCCTTGACATCATGGACGATATGATCGGCGTTTTGGGCTTTCAAAGAGGCTTCTGTGCGAAATCCCCAGGTGACACCGATGCTTTCAAGGCCGGCGTTTTGGGCGGTTTCGATGTCAATATCGGAATCGCCGATGAAGATGGTATCTTGTGGTTCCAGACCCAGTTTTTCAAGGGCGGCGAGGAGCATGTCAGGGGCTGGTTTGATGGGGATGCCGTCACGGACACCGATGGATAGGTCAAACAAGCCATGGAAAATATTTTGGTTGAGTTCATGCACAAGATACTCGACCTTGTTGGAAACAACGGCCAGCTTGCAGCCTTTGGCTTTCAGACGTTTAAGAAGACCGATGATGCCTTCATAAGGTCCGGTCCGGTTCATGTTGTTTTGATCATAATGATGTTGATACAGATTGAAGACTTCTGTAATGTCATCTGCTTTCAAATGGGCCGGTACCGATTGACGGATCAAGTAAGACGCGCTCCGTCCGACATCCGCCTTGACTTGTTCAAGGGTGCGCAACGGCAGGTCCTTGGCGGCAAGCGCATGATTGACGCTGGCCTGGATGTCGTCGATGGTATTGAGGATGGTGCCATCCATGTCGAAGATGATGCCTGTTCTCATAGGTTTTTCCTTTGCCTTGTTATGATGTTATTATATCACATGGAATAAGATATGTTTTGCATCGTGCTTATACGAAAAAAACCTTCCCTGTCGGAAAGGTTTGGAGGCATCGTCGCTCACATGTTGACGATGATCTCTTTTTTTGTCTTCATGCTGGATTGGGCCAATTCCATCAGCTTGACCACCTGCAAGGCGTAAGTCTTGTCAGGATCATCAGCTTTCGGATGGCGGATGTCATCGGCAAGCCTTTCAAAAAAGAGGTAATGACTCCCTAGACGTAGTGGCACTTGTTCGGTCTGGAACGGATGGCTGCCAAAGATGATCTGGCTTCTATCCGATAAGGGATGATGGGTGTCTTGAGATGCTTCATGCAAGACATCAGGATGGTCAAAGCCATGTTTGACATAAGTCGCCTCGGTGCCAATCAGTTCAAAGCGGGGACGTGGGTGACGGTCAAGCTTGTGGGCGCCAAGGGTTACAAGCAATCCGTCATGGTCATACAACATCATTTCAAAGTGGTCATCGACCGTGCCACCTGGTCGATCGATGAACGATCGGGCATAAAGACTTTCAGGCAGGCCGAAAAGCCTCAAGGCATGATCGAGCAGGTGTGGGGCGAGGTCATAAAAGACGCCGGGCATGACCCCTTCATGATCACGCCAGTTGTGGCTGACATGAGGTTGAAAGGTGTCGAAACGGGCATGAAAGGCGACGATCGTACCGAGTTTGCCGCTCTTGACGACATCGTGCACCGTCAGGATGTCGCCATCATATTGACGGTTGTGGAAAACCCGCAGGACACGCTGGTGCTTGCGGGCAAGCGCAAACAGATCAGAAGCCTCCTGATAGGTTTCTACAAACGGTTTTTCGACCACCACATGCTTGCCTGCCTCTAAAGCACGTGTCGTATATGATGCATGGACATCATTGGGCGTGGCGATGATGATGAGATCGACATCCTGGTCATTCACGGCCTGTTCAAATGTCTGGATGATGGTGAGATCCGGATGATTGGATGAAAGCAACCGGATGTTGTCAGGGTTGTTGGTCATGACGGACTTGACATGATAATCACCATTTAAAAGCAACGGTGGCAGATGAAAATACTGTCCGGACATGCCATAACCGATGATTGAGACATTAATGGGTTTCATCTTGTTCTCCTTTCAAGATTAAATCATAGGTTCATTATACCATTTCAACCATGTGAAATTGTTGTTTTCCCTTTACAAACCTTTTGGTTTGAGGTATGATAAATGCGCTGGGGATGTTCTGGATTCGTCACGGCACGGCGTCAAGTATAAGCATGTCTTGGTTGCTCAAGTAAAAAAGCCGAGGTTATCTAATAACCGGAAACCAACAACTTTCATTCGCTGCCTAAGAAAAGGTGCGAGCCAATTCAGCATTTACTTGCGGTTCTGATGCGGCCCAACTTCAGCAAGTTATCCCTACCGAAGTGTCTGGATCGGTAGACGAACCTTACAGGCTGGCGCGATTTGCTTTTTGTTCCTTTAGCACATAGCGTGAGATCATAAATGAACTAAACATGTAGAAAGTACTTGGCAAAAGGTCTTGCACAGGGGTTCAATTCCCCTCATCTCCACCAACACAAAAATAACGGTTTAGTCAACCGTTTTTTTGTTTGTGTCTATCTATTTAGCCTAATGATGTCTGATATAACAATGATTGGGCATCATTGAATGGATGAATCATGTTGAAAGGCGCTCTCGCCAACGATCAATGAAGAGGGCACCAAGTGGTGCGGTCACGAGGATGGCAAGGATGGCGACAGCCAAAATCACATCACCGTTGGCGACACCATAGGCAAGCGGGATGGCACCAATTGATGCCTGGACGGTCGCTTTAGGAAGATAAGCACCGATGATAAACAGCCTTTCCTGCCAGTTGAAATGTTTTTGATGACTGGCAAGCAGGGTCCCGATTGAGCGGACCAGCAAGGAAACAAACAGCAACAACAAGGTGGCAACGCCAATCAAGGGCAACAAGCGGATATCCACCAGCGCACCGACCAAGGCAAACAAAAGCAGTTCGGCGAAAATCCATACCTTTTCGAACTTGACAACCAGACGTTCGGCCAACACGGGATAACGATGCAGGATCATGATGCCCATGGACAAGACAGCGATCAGACCGGAAAAGGGGAGGTAGGATGCCAATGTCTCTTCAATCACGATAAACACCAGGGCGATGCTTAAAATCGTCAGGACCTTGTTGCTGTCGCGCATGTGAAACCGTTTGAAGATCTTGACCAGGAAAAGACCGGTCAGACCGCCAAACATGATGCCTAGCAGGATTGATACCGGCAAAAAGATGATGGCCAGCATGTCAAAGGTACCTGTTTGATAGATCCTGAGCAAAGCGGTAAAGACAACAATCACATAAATATCATCGACGGAGGCGCCCGCCATGATCATTTGCGGGATGGCTTTCTTGGTGCCCTGTTGTTTGTCGATCATGTCAAGCATCCGGGGGATGACGACAGCTGGAGAGACTGCTGCCACGATGGCCCCGAGCATGGCGGATTCCAACAAGTTCAAGCCGAGCAGGACAGGACCGAGCAGGACGACCAGGAGCATTTCAAAAGTCGCGGGGATGAACGCCATGCGCACAGCCGGTTTGCCAACCTTTTTAAGGTCCTTCAAATCCAAGGCAAGACCCGCACGGATCAAAATGATCACCAAGGCGATCATACGGAGGTCTTTGGAGATGGCATGTAGTTCGGGTGCGATGAGATCAAACACATAAGGTCCCAGAAGGATGCCGGTGAACAACATGCCAATCAGGCGTGGCAGTTTGAAGCGGTGACATAACTCACCTAACAAGAAACCACCGATAATCAAGAGTGCAAGGCTTAATAACATCATGTCCTCCTATAAAAAACTTCTGCATGAAACATGCAGAAGTCATCAGCATTTGCGGTTTTCGTCCAGACGAAGGGAGACTTCATTCCCATTGTCATCATTATAACAAAAATAGATCTTCCATTCAAGCCTTGACATGATGAAATGAAAGAAAACTGGATATTGATGACTTGATGCAACCCTGATAAGCGGAGATATATCCGGGTTGTCTCAATAATCCTGTTTCAACATATTGATATGCGTGTTCATCGAAATCCTTTTCATGACAGCAGCTTCATGCTCAGTTGATCAGACGACGACATGTCTTATTCAGTCGGTGGTGCATAATTGGAGTCAAGCGACACCTTACCCATGGCACCGTGGATGACAATGGCATAGTTGACTGACAAGACAACCTCATGTTGCTCAAGATCACAAAATGCACCTTGTTGCATCAAATCTGACTGAGTCTGATGATAAAACACCCATGAAATTCCAAAATTCCATTGATATTGGCAAGAGCGCGTGACTTGTGTCTGTGTGTTTCGGATTGAATAGTTCCAAAAGATTTCTATGGAGGTGCGCAAGGCACTTTCCACAATGACGCCAGTCAACGTCTTGATTTGAACGGTGTAAAGGAAAGAATGAGTCGTCGCGTCTAGATGATGGTCCGGCCATATGACCACCACTTCATAATACTGATAAAAATTGTCAGCCGTGACATCAATCCAGTTGTCTTCTTCATTCGGTGGTTGTTGATCATCTTGATGATCATCAGGAATATCGTCTCCAGGCGCATCATGACACCTAAACATCAAGAAAGTCAACGCAATAAAAAGCACCATCAGCAAACGCATTGCATACATGACACGACCTCCTTGGATGAACATGTCTTCATCTCGGGTTATACAGCTTCATTGTACGCTTCATAAAAGGGCTTGTCAAGTGGGCAAATTCATGATCTCAATCAAAACAGACAAGCCCTCCATGTCGCGTTTTAATCAGTGCGATTGTCAGTCTTCGTATCGCTAGATAACAGGTAGATGATGACTGTTCCAATCAGGATGCCATCCTGCTGGTTGCCCGCTCATGCGGATGACAATGGTCATGTCGATCCTACCGCAGATATTTTCGTATCAATGATTGTGACATTTCATGGTATGACAACCTCGGTATGACGGGTTCAAAAAATAACGGCAGGCGTCCGCCTTCATTTCATTTAACAGATGACACGCGGTGTTTGATCAAACGCCGATATGGTATAATCACGATGATGAACGGCAACCATGAAGGAGAATCGCCATATGAGAGAAACCACCCTTTGCTATCTTGAGAAACACAATCAATATCTGATGCTTCACCGCAACAAGAAACCAAACGATGCCAACCAAGGCAAATGGATCGGCATCGGTGGCGGTTTTCTAGATGGTGAAACGGCTGAGATGTGCATGGTAAGAGAAGTCCTTGAAGAGACCGGTCTGCATCTAACACGATGTCATTACAAAGGCATTGTCACCTTCATCTCGGATATTCATGAGGATGAAATCATGCATCTTTTCAAAGGATTGGCTTGGACAGGTGATCTCAAGCCATGTGAGGAAGGTGAACTGGCCTGGATGGACAAACATGATCTGGATCGATTACCTATGTGGGAAGGTGACCGGATCTTCTTGACATTATTGGATCAGGACTTGCCTTT
>RECG01000021.1 GCA_007692425.1 Acholeplasmataceae bacterium
AGCAACGGCGTGATCCACGTGATCGACGGCGTGCTCCTGCCACCGGCTGAAGAACTCGGCACGATCGTCGACATCGCCGTCGCAAGCGATGACTTCACCACGCTGGTCGCCGCCTTGACGGAAGCCGAACTGGTCGCAGCCCTGCAAGGTGAAGGCCCGTTCACCGTCTTCGCACCGACTGATGACGCGTTCGCAGCGCTCTTGGCTGAACTAGACATCACCGCTTCGGACCTGCTCGCGTTTGAAAACCTTTCTGAAATTCTGCTCTACCATGTCGTGGTTGGCTCATTCACCGCCGCTGACGTGATCGCCCTGACCGCAGACGGTCCGGTCGAAGTCGAAACCCTGAGTGGTGCGATGATCACGATTTCCGTCGTTGACGGCAACGTCTTCATCAACGACGCCCAGGTCATCCTGCCCGACGTCATGGCCAGCAACGGCGTGATCCACGTGATCGACGGCGTGCTCCTGCCACCGGCTGAAGAACTCGGCACGATCGTCGACATCGCCGTCGCAAGCGATGACTTCACCACGCTGGTCGCCGCCTTGACGGAAGCCGAACTGGTCGCAGCCCTGCAAGGTGAAGGCCCGTTCACCGTCTTCGCACCGACTGATGACGCGTTCGCAGCGCTCTTGGCTGAACTAGACATCACCGCTTCGGACCTGCTCGCGTTTGAAAACCTTTCTGAAATTCTGCTCTACCATGTCGTGGTTGGCTCATTCACCGCCGCTGACGTGATCGCCCTGACCGCAGACGGTCCGGTCGAAGTCGAAACCCTGAGTGGTGCGATGATCACGATTTCCGTCGTTGACGGCAACGTCTTCATCAACGACGCCCAGGTCATCCTGCCCGACGTCATGGCCAGCAACGGCGTGATCCACGTGATCGACGGCGTGCTCCTGCCACCGGCTGAAGAAACACCAGAAGAGTAAGCACTGATATTGAATCATTATTCATCACGGCAACAATGTGTAATCAAGAAGATATAAAGACGGATTCCAACCGGATTCCGTCTTTTTTTTTCGTTTGCGACCGACCATCTTGTCAAAACATCTCTTTCATGCTACAATGTCTTTGGTTGAATCGATTCGTTTTTTTCTTTTGTAAAAAGAAAGCATACTTCATAGAGAGGAATGATCACACCCACATGCACATGATGAGATTTCATGCAGATGTTAACGGCGTCATCCCTAGTGACCGCGCATCTTTTTTTCGTTTGTTCAAGGGCATGCCATCATGAACCGGACAACATTGAAAGGACGCTTGATTGCCCCCGATTTGTTTTTACCAAAACAAGGTGTCGACCTAGAAAAATGGTCTGTTATCGCCTGTGACCAATATACAAGCAATCCCGAATATTGGCATAAACTTGACGATTTGGTCGGTGATTCACCTTCGACGCTGCGCTTGATCTTGCCTGAAGCATTCCTTGATCAAGCAACGACACATGTGTCCCAAATCAACATCAACATGCGTCAATATCTCGAACAAGGCATTTTGCGACCGATCGGACAGGGATTCATCCTGGTCGATCGCATGACCGCCCACGGCAATCATAGACTCGGTCTGATGATGGCCGTCGATCTTGAAGATTATGATTATCATGAAGGGGCCCAGACATTGGTGCGGTCGACCGAACAGACGATTGAATCACGCATTCCACCACGTGCCATCATCCGTCGCCAGGCACCCATCGAACTTTCGCATGTCATGCTTTTGGTCAACGATGACACCATCGGCATGCTTGAACAATGGTTCAAACGCAAAGCAGAGTTGCCGTTACTTTATGATTTCAAGTTGAATATGGAAGGTGGCCACATCCGCGGTTATCACATCAAAGATGTTGATGCTGTCATCAACCAGTTCGAGATGCTCATTCAAAATCAAGAAGAACCCTTGCTGTTCATCGCCGGAGATGGCAACCACAGTCTGGCAACTGCCAAAGCGCACTGGGAAGCCATCAAGTTACACACAACCGAGATTGAACAACGTGACCATCCAGCCCGTCATGCCTTGGTCGAAGTGGTCAATCTATATGACCCAGGCCTACAATTCGAAGGGATTCACCGTGTCATTTTTGACGCCCCGCCCGGATTTGAATCAGAACTGCTTTCACAACTCGAAGGCAACCAAACCACCTGGATGTATCGTGCTTCATCAGGGAAGACCGAGATTGCCATCCCTGACAACGCACCCCTCGCCTATGAAATCGTCCAAGCTTACATCGACCGTCATCTTGAAGAAAATCCGGCATGCGAAGTGGATTATATTCATGGCGACCAGGCTTTGATTGACATATGCAACCAGCATCCAAAAAGTCTGGGCATCCGCATGCCCGCCCTGACCAAAGCCGATCTGTTTCCGTACATCCAAGCCGGCAAGGTGCTGCCCATCAAATCCTTTTCCATGGGTGCAGCGACCGAAAAACGTTATTATCTTGAAGCCAAGGCCATCACCAGGATGGCAACCGATATCATCAAAAAGGAGAATGAATCATGAAACGTGTTTACAATTTTTCCGCAGGACCTGCCGTCCTGCCCGAGGATGTGCTCAAGGAAGCCGCCGCCGAAATGCTTAACTACCGCGATAGCGGTATGTCTGTCATGGAAATGAGCCATCGTTCAAAGGTCTATGAGAACATCATCGTCCAGGCCGAGGCCGATCTTCGGACTTTGCTTTCGATTCCTGATCACTACAAAGTCTTGTTTTTACAAGGTGGCGCCTCATTGCAATTTGCGATGGTGCCAATCAATCTGATGAAAAACAAAGTTGCGGATTTCATCGTGACCGGGCAATGGGCCAAAAAAGCTTATCAAGAAGCGGGCAGATATGTGAAGGCCAACAAGATCGCCTCATCGGAAGACACCACGTTCTCCTATATCCCCGATCTTGAAGATGTAACGGTCAGTCCGGATGCTGACTATGTCCATATTTGTGAAAACAATACCATCTATGGGACCCGTTTCACCAAACATCCCGATACCAAGGGTAAAATCCTGGTCTCGGACATGTCATCCTGCATCTTGTCAGAACCGATTGATGTGACGACATACGGTCTGATTTATGCTGGCGCCCAAAAAAACATCGGTCCCGCAGGCACGACGATTGTCATCATCCGCGAAGACCTGATTCCTGATGAGCTGCCCGAGTGGGTTCCGACCATGATGCAATACAAAACCCACGCTGAAAACGGATCCATGTACAACACGCCGCCCACTTATGGCATTTATCTTTGCGGCAAGGTCTTCCAGTGGTTGCTTCAGCAAGGCGGTCTTGAAGCCATTCAAAAAATTAACATCGCCAAAGCCGCGCTCCTTTATGATTATCTGGATCAAAGCAAACTGTTCAAGGGGACCGTTGCCAAGCAGGATCGTTCCTTGATGAATGTCTGCTTCAAAACCGATCATGACGAGATTGACAGCCGTTTTTTGAAAGAAGCCAAACTGGCAGGTTTTGAAAACCTGAAAGGGCATCGTTCGGTCGGTGGCATGCGTGCTAGTATTTACAATGCCATGCCGGTGGAAGGTGTCCAGGCCCTGGTCAGCTTCATGCGTGAATTTGAAAACAATATCAAGAGCTGAGGTGTATGATGCGACACATTCATTGTTTAAACAAAATTTCTAAAAGCGGACTTGCCGTTTTACCCGATACCTATCAACTGACCGACCAAATCGATCAGGCGGATGCGATTCTGGTCAGAAGCGCGGTCATGCATGACATGACATTACCGTCATCCGTCCTGGCGGTCGCCCGGGCAGGTGCTGGTGTCAACAATATTCCGCTCGACACCTATGCCCAAAAGGGCGTGGTGGTGTTCAACACACCGGGTGCCAACGCCAACGCTGTCAAGGAACTGACTTTGGCTGGCATGTTGCTGGCGGTTCGTGATATCCACGGTGGCATGAACTGGCTTGCGGAAAACCGTCAGGATCCTGATGTCCAGAAGACAATCGAAAAGGTCAAGTCGCGTTTTGGCGGCACGGAGATTCTAGGCAAGACCATCGGCATCATCGGTCTTGGTGCCATCGGTCGCAAGTTGGCGGAAGCCTGCCTGGCACTAGGGATGAAGGTCATTGGCACGGATCGCAATTTGAAACAGTTTGAAGACAACAAACTGCCAACGGCCATCACCTTGACAGAAGACAAGGAAAGTCTCTATCAGGCATCTGATTTCATCAGTCTGAACCTGCCGCTCAATGATTCAACCAGGCATCTGATCAACAAGGAAACGTTGGCCCATATGAAAGAAGGCGTCATCATATTGAATTTCGCCCGCGATGCCCTGGTCCATGATGATGATCTTGAAACAGCCATTCAAAGCGGCAAAGTCCATCGTTATGTCACGGATTTCCCTAATGCGAGAACGGCCAACATGACAGGTGTCATCGCCATCCCGCATCTTGGAGCATCGACTGAAGAAGCTGAAGACAACTGTGCTTCCATGGCCGCCAACCAAGTGGTCGATTATATCGAAAACGGCAACCTGACCAACGCGGTGACCTATCCTGATGTTCATGTAGGGCCCCGTCAAGGCACATGCAGGATTGCCATCATGTATCAGGAAAGTAATGGTTTGAGCAACACGATCCAGCAAAAACTGGCTGCCGACCATACCATCAGACAGGCACGTCACCACATGAAATCAGGATATGGATACAGCTTGATTGATTTGGAAGATCAAATCAAGGATGATCACATCAAGGCGATTGAAGCATTCGAAGGTGTCATCCGCGTCCGTGTCTTGGTTTAATCTGGTCAAACGTGAAAGAAAGCTTGAAAAACAGGCTTTCTTTTTTGTTTTCAAGCGACAATCGTCTTTCACACGTGTGTCTGTGAAACGTTGTCGATGTCGTCTCATCGTGTTTCTGGGAAGTAGGTGTTGATGATCAATCTTGTCGATCCATCGCAGTTTTTGATACGTCATGAATACAATCTAGATGGTATAATGTAAACAAACATCTCTGACTGGAAAGGAAGCGGATGTCATGATTGACTTTTTGCGAGATTATGATGCCAATGTGATTGCCATCATGATGTTGATTGTGATCTACGTGATCAGTTGGTTGCGTGCCGAGGTCAACAATTTTGCCAAGCGTCTTTTAAGAATCATCATCATATCCAACATCATCGTCTTGATTGTCGAACCGCTGACATGGGAAGTCGATGGCATGTCAGGCTCGGCTTTTCATGTGTTGGGATATGTGACCAACAGTCTGATGCATGTGGTGCCATTGGTCTTGTTTTGCCTATGGTTTGCGTATATCGATTATAAGATTCATGACAACATCAAGCGCATCAGGAGACGCTATTTCTATCTGTTTCCGGCCGTTGTCATTTTCGCTTTGATGCTCATCAACTTGTTTGTGCCGATCATCTTTTCGATTGATTCACTGACCAACATCTATCAACGTGAAACCTTGTGGTTCATTTCTTTTATCATCATCTATGCGATGTATGCCGGGCTGATTGCCATGGTGATCAAAAAACGCAGACAGACCAACACACTTGTGATTGTGTCCGTCCTTATCTTTTTCATCCTGCCTTTTTCATCTTCGCTTCTCCAAATGATATATGACCGTTTCTTCTATACATATACGACCGTTTCGATTGCCATATTGATCAGTTTCATCTTTTTGGAAACCATCAGTGGTGGCCGGGACTACCTGACCGGTCTTTATAGCCGGCAAAGCTTTGATGCATACATGCATCATCTCATTGAAGAAGGACGCACATTCATGTTGTTGTTGATTGATCTTGACAATTTCAAGTCGGTCAATGACAAATACGGCCATGTCTATGGTGATGAACTGTTAGTCGACTTTTCCACAATGTTATCCGAGGTCTTCGATTTTGCCGACATGATTGTCAGAATGGGTGGCGATGAGTTCATGGTGGTGCTCAAGGAAGAAACACCTGAAGTCATTGCCAGTCATATCGCGGTACTGCATGACAAGTTGGCAAACATGCCACAACTTGATCATGACCTGTCATTCAGCCACGGTTATGCCCTTTATGAGGAAGGGTTGACCTTCAATGAGATCTACCGGCGGGTCGACCAGAAGATGTATCTTGAAAAACATGATAAAAAGACAAGCATGTGAACAATGTCATCGTGATTAAGACATCATCGATGTCTTTTTATTATCGTCTTGCAATCCTGATGTTATAATATGAATGAAAAGTGAGGTTTTTCATGTCATCCATTATCTATCACCGGCAATCCGAAGAAGTCATCGCATTATCTGCTCAAGATCCGCAGCTGGTGGTGCTGTTTGACCGTGTTCAGACCATCGAGGTCAAACTCGAAGACAATCCCTTTCTGGCGTTGGTCAAAACGATGATCGCGCAACAACTTTCAAGCAAGGTTGCCAATGTGATCACGCAACGCCTGATGGATCATTTCCAGCAACATCTCACACCCGAGGGGTTGTTGCTGGCCTCGGATGAACAGTTGCGTCAGCTCGGTATGTCAAGATCGAAAGTCACGTATTTGAAAGCCTTGGCGGAAGCGATACTCAAAGGTGATCTGACATACCATGCCTTGTCATTGCTGACGGATGAGGAAGTCATTCGACAACTGACCATGATCAAAGGCATCGGCCGATGGACGGCTGAGATGTTCCTGATGTTCACGCTCGGTCGTGAAGATGTCTTCTCCGTACTTGATCTTGGCCTTCGCAATGCTGTCAAAGTGCTTTATCAAGATGATCGTTTGACACCTCGAGACATTCTTGACATTAGTCAACGATGGCGTCCTTATCGTTCGGTTGCCAGCCATTATTTGTGGCATCTATGGGATTTTCCGGATGACCAACAAGACATCCGATGATCGAGATTCGCCATCATATATGAACATTCAATAATCTTATAGGAGGAAACACCATGAACATCCGACTTATCGGTTTGGGCCGCATGGGTTCGAACTTCGCGCTCAATTGTCGCGATCATCATCATCAGGTCATTGGCTATGACGCCAACGAGGAGGCCCGAAACCGTCTCAAAGCCCAAGGCTTCCAGGTGGTCAGGAGCCTGTCAGAACTCACCCGTCGTGAACCCGATGAACGACTGGTCATCTGGCTGCTGGTCCCCAATCAGCTGGTCGATGCCGTTTTGGAACAATTGGTACCTTTGCTTGCCAAACATGACATCGTGATTGATGGTGGTAACTCCAATTTCAACTTATCCATCAAACATTACCAATATCTTAAAAGCAAGGGCATCGATTACATCGATCTCGGTACCAGCGGCGGCATCCACGGCGCGCGCCATGGCGCGTGTCTGATGGCGGGTGGTGAACGTGATGTCGTCGCGTATGTCGAACCTGTCTTTCGCGATGTCGCCATCGAAAATGGTTACGCCTATGTTGGCAGGCCGGGTTCGGGCCACTTTGTCAAAATGGTGCACAACGGCATCGAATATGGCATGATGCAGGCGATTGCCGAAGGCTTTGACCTTTTACAAGCCTCACCATTTGAACTTGATCACAAGGCCATTTCCAAGATGTGGAACCATGGATCGATCATCGAATCCGCATTGCTTGGTTTCACGCATGATGCGTTTGCCAAAGATGCGACACTCTCTTCGATCGCAGGTCGGATTGACGACTCGGGCGAAGGCATGTGGATGATTGAGGAAGCACTCAAGTACAAAGTCTCCGTGCCGGTCATCACCCAGGCGTTGTTCGCCCGTTACAAGTCACGTGACGATGAACGTTTCGGTGAAAAAGTGGTGGCGGCCATGCGTGCTGAGTTCGGCGGCCATGCCGTCTACAAGAAAAAAACATGAACCCGTTGGTGATCATCATCTTCGGATCGACCGGTGATCTTGCCACCCGCAAGCTTTTACCGGCGGTCGCGAAGCTTCATGCGCAACATCAGATTCCTGATGACGTCTGCATCGTCGCCCTGGGACGTCGCGATTTTGATACGGCGGCTTATTGGCGACATGTCATCAGCCATACCCAACAGCCTGGTGACATCGAATCGATCAAATCACATGTTGTCTATCGTCAAATCGATCTTGAAACCTGCAATGACTATGATGCACTTGGCGCTTGGCTCGACGACCATGTTGACAAGCATGCGACACGTCTCTTTTATCTCGCGCTTGATCCAGGTCTTTTTCCTGTGGTCGCCCGCCATCTTAATGCTTCAAGACTGGTTGAACAAGGCAATGTGTCACATGCCGTTGTCTTTGAAAAACCGTTTGGCCATGACCTGGCCTCGGCCAGGTCGGTCAACCAATTGCTTTGGACCTTTTTTGACGAACAACAAATCTATCGTATTGACCACTATCTTGGCAAGGAAATGATTCAAAACATCATGATGGTCCGTTTCGCCAACCGTATTTTCGAAGAAATCTGGCATAACCGTGGCATCAAAAGCGTCAAAATTATCGCGAAAGAGACCGAAGGTGTGCTTGGCCGCGGTGGTTATTATGATGCTTCAGGGGCCTTGCGTGACATGGTCCAGAGCCATTTATTGCAAATGCTGTCATTGATTGCGATGGACGTCCCGTTGTCCTATCGAAGCGAAGATGTCAAGAACGAGAAGGTCAAGGTGCTTGAAAAACTGTCATTTGACAAACATGCGTTGTTGGTCGGCCAATATGAAGGATATACATCTGAAGCCAATATCCCGGACACATCCCGGACAGAAACTTTTGTCTTCTTGAAAACTTTTGTCAACACGCCCCGTTTCAAAGGGGTGCCTTTCTATCTCATGACCGGCAAAAAGCTCGATGAAAAAGCGTCCTTGATCACCATCGAGTTCGAAGAGACCAACGAACAACGCAAATGGAACCTGCCCTTGTCGACCAACAAGCTTCACATCAAGATCGCGCCCGAGGACGGTGTCGGGCTCGTGCTCAACAGCAAGGTGCCCGGCCTGCGTGATAATGTCGAGCAGGTCGAACTCGAATATTGCATTGCCTGCCATGCCGTCGGCAACATGTCCGAGGCGTATGAAAAACTGCTTTTGGACATTTATGAAGGACACAAGACCTTGTTCACAAGGTGGGATGAAATCGAGACCGCCTGGTCGTTCATCGACAAGGTCGGACAACACCAAGACAAACCAATGGTTTATCGCACGTACGACGAACTGAGACAAGCCATCATGGCTTTGACGGATGAGGAGATGTGAAACATGACACGATATGATGTTTCAATGGTCATCACACCAGACATGCAGGTCTACAAGAACAAGCCTGGAAAAAAACCGGTGTTGACGGTCGACAGCGATTTTGACCAGGGAACCACGTATGAGACCCGTCTGACGATGAATCTGCATACCGGCACCCACATGGATTTTTCCAAACACATGTCACAAGAAGGTGCTGTCTCGGACGGCTTTGATCCGTTTACGCTGATCCGCGCGGTCAGGGTGTTTGATCTGACCGGTCTACAGGAAGCCATTTCAGCCGATGATCTCATGCCGTTGGCCATCCAATCCGGTGATTTTGTCTTATTCAAGACACGGAACAGCCTGACGGAGCAATTTGATTTCCGTTTTGTCCATGTTGACGCGTCGGCTGCCCGCCTTTTGGCTGATCTCAAAGTTGACGGTGTCGGTGTCGATGCACTTGGCATCGAACGGGACCAACCCGGTTATCCAACCCACAAGACGCTGTTTGATGCAGACATCATCATCATCGAAGGTTTGCGGCTCAAAGCGGTGCCGGCCGGTCGTTACCAGATGATTGCGCTCCCCTTGAACATCGATGGTGTCGAGGCGTTGCCTTTGCGGGTTGTCTTGATTGACAACCATGAATAAGGATCTCATTGTCAAGGCTGTCATGGCTGACCTTGATGACATTATGGCGCTCAAGGAAGCGACCAGCAAACTGTTGAGACAACGTGGCATCGACCAGTGGCAGCACGAAAACCCGAGCCTTGCCCACTTTGTTGAAGACATCGAGAAAGGTGAGTTGTTCCTGATGAGCATCGAAGGAAGATTGGCCGCCATGGCCGCCATCAAGTCAGGCAACGAACCGACTTATGACATCATCTACGGCGGACCGTGGGGCGGCAAGCCACCTTATGTCACCATTCATCGTCTGGCGGTCGAGGCATCATATCTGGGCCTGGGCCTGGCCGAGGCGATGTTACGTTATGCCGAAGCGCTTGCAAGACAGCAAGATGTCCGTTTCATCCGGATTGACACCCATCGGGACAATCAACCGGCCCAAAGGCTTTTTGAACGCATGGGATATGTCAAACGGGGATGGATCTATCTGGGTCCTCAACCAGACGACAGACACAGATTGGCATATGATAAATACATTGAAGGGAGCGCATCATGATCATTCATGTCGATCAAAGATCGATGACTTCAGAGAGTATCGATAAACTTGCCAAACGTTTTCCTGACATCAACTTCGTGTTGGATGCAGACGCCAGTCATGAAGCCGAAGCGATTTTCGCCATGCCGTATTTTTTCAAAGAAAAAAGGTTGAAAGATTATCCGCATCTTAAATGGATCCAGAATCTCGCCGCCGGTTATGACAAGGTCGAAATGGAGTATATCCGCAAGCGCGGCATCATTTTTTGTAATGCCCGTGATGTCTACAGCACACAAATCGCTGAGGATGTCTTCGCCAAGATTCTTGACTTCAACCGGCATCTATATACCTATCATCAGCAAATGCCCAAAGGTGACTGGCGCCGTCATCAGGTCCATCATGAAATCGCCCGTGCGACTGTCGGCATCATCGGTACCGGGTCGATCGCATCTGCGGTCGCCAAAAGGATGCAGGCCTTTGAAGCCACCTTATTGGGCTATCGCCGAAGAAACGAACCGGTTCCTTATTTTGATGACATCTACACGGGCCGGCAAGGTCTCTTGGCGATGTTGTCACGAAGCGATTATGTCATCGTGACCGCCGCGCTCAATGATGACACGCGTCATGTGTTGGATGATGAGGCTTTCGATCATATGAAAGCAAATGCGTTCGTGGTCAATATCGCAAGGGGTGAACTGATCGACCAGGACGCCTTGGTCCGCGCACTCGCCTCCAAGAAGATTGCCGGTGCCGGACTGGATGTGACCACACCGGAGCCTTTGCCGCCGGATCATCCGCTCTGGCAGTTTGAACAAGTACTCATCACACCACATGCCTCCAGTGAAAGTCCTTATGTCCATGAAAGACTAGATGACCTGGTGCATGAGAACTTGAGCCGCTACCTTCATGACGAACGACTGCTCAACATCATTGATGAGTGAAGAGGAAAGTGATGATCTATGATCATTGCTTTTTTTAATTGTCAAAAAAGTGTAAATCGTTTACATCGCACATCGTGTTGACAAATCAACAAAATATGATAGAATGATAGCAGTTATTATTTTGAATATCAAAACAATGTTTTTTAGACACGTCAAGAAAGGGGGACCATCATGATCTTTAAGAAAGTTGTTGAAGTCATCAGTGACGAACTCATCATCCGCCAAAATGAGATTTCGGCAACGACCAGGCTAAGGGAAGATCTCAATGTCGACAGTCTCGATGTCGTTGAGCTCATCACCGACCTTGAACACATTTTCAAGGTCACCATCAGTGACGAAGAAGCGGCAGCGCTTAGAACCGTTGGCGACATTGTCAACCTTTTGGAATCATATCAGCGGTAACCGAACACTTCAAACATAGGGAAACCAGCGTATGAAAATCAAAGAAATCCAGAGCATCATCAAGGATTTTGAGTCTTCCAATCTGATGTCGCTTGAAATCGAAACCGATGCTTTTAAACTAAAACTATCCAAAAATAAAAACGACCAAGTCGTTGTTGAAAACGAAAACGAAATCAAGACAGAAGAAATCAACCAACCCGTCATCCAAGAACAAACTGTGGAAGTGAATACCCATGCGGATCTGACACCGATCAAATCACCCCTTGTCGGCACTTTTTATGCTGCAGCGACGCCCAAAGGCAAGCCTTTCGTCGCCATTGGCCAGGAAATCAAAAAAGGGCAGGTCGTCTGCATCATCGAAGCGATGAAAATCATGAATGAGATTACCGCTCCGACCAACGGACTCGTCAAGGAAATCGTGGTCAACAACGGTGATGTCGTCGGATACGACCAGGTGCTGATGCGTGTCGGTGAGCCGGGATGAAAAGTAAAATCCTGATTGCCAACCGCGGCGAGATCGCCGTCCGCATCATCCGGGCCTGTAAAGAACTCGGCATTCCGTGTGTGGCGGTCTACTCGACCGCCGACAAGGACAGTCTGCATGTCAAACTGGCTGATGAAGCCGTCTGTATTGGCGGCAACAGCAGCAAGGAAAGCTATTTGAATGTCCATCATGTCTTAAGCGCAGCCATTGCCACCGGATGCAACGCCATCCATCCCGGCTATGGCTTTTTGGCTGAAAATGCCGCATTCGTCGATATGGTCGATGAATGCGGCATCACCTTTATCGGTCCCTCGGCATCATCCATCAAGCTGATTGGCGACAAGGCTTCAGCCCGGCAAATCGCCATCAAAAGCGGCGTCCCCGTGGTCGAAGGCAGTGATGGTGTGATTCAAGATGTCAAAGAAGGACTCAAAGTCGCTAAAAAAATTGGCTATCCAGTCATGATCAAAGCCTCTAGCGGAGGCGGCGGCAGGGGCATCACCATCGTCAGGTCGGATGATGAGTTCGCGCTTGCTTTTGAACGGACGCAGCTCGAAGCGGCGTCCAGTTTCGGTGATGATTCGCTTTATGTCGAAAAGTTCATCGACGCGCCACGCCATATTGAAATTCAAATCATGGCAGACACGCTTGGCAACATCGTTCATCTTTATGAACGTGACTGTTCCATCCAGAGAAGGAACCAGAAAATCATCGAAGAAGCGCCTTCCGTGGCGGTCAACGATATGCTCAGGCGACGGATCGGTGCGGCTGCGGTCAAACTGGCAAAAGCGATTCAGTATGTCAATGCCGGCACGGTTGAGTTCCTGGTTGACCCCAAGGGTAATTTTTATTTCATTGAAATGAACACCCGCATCCAGGTCGAACATCCCGTGACAGAGATGATCACCGGCATCGATATTGTCAAAGAACAGATCAAAATCGCTTTTGGCAAGGAGTTGTCCTTCAAACAACGCGATGTCCGCATCAACGGTCATGCCATCGAATGTCGGATCAATGCTGAAGATCCGCTCAGGAACTTCGCACCGTCACCGGGTAAGATCCACAACATCCTATTCCCTGGCGGGTTGGGTGTCCGGATCGACACGCATATTTACAACGGTTATGAAGTCCCACCTTTTTATGATTCATTGCTGGCTAAACTGATTGTTCATGCACCGACGCGTAAAGAAGCAATCCGCAAGATGCGGGTCGCCCTTGAACAGTTCGCCATCGAAGGCATCACCAGCAATGTCGAATATCAGTATGTCATCATGCACAGTCCCGATTTCATCAAAGGCAACATTGACACGGGCTTCATCGCCCGTCTCAATGTCCAATTGGAAGGTGCAATCAAATGAACCATTTTTTGGATGAACGTAAACGTAAAATGGAAGCATTGCAACAAGCGATTCGTAAAAAGGAGACCGTCCATCATATCCGTGAGGTCCCGGATGGCCTTTTCATCAAATGCGATCATTGCGGTGCCGCTTTGTATGAAAAAATCATCGAAGCCAACTTCAGCATTTGTCCACAGTGTGATTTTCATTTCCGCATCCATGCCAAGAAACGTCTTGATCTGACTGTTGACCAAGGCAGTTTCACAGCCATTGACGACCACCTCGTCTCACAAAATCCACTTGGCATGCCAGGGTATGAAGACAAGATCAAGGTCGGTCAAAAACTGACAGGCATGAAAGAAGCATTTTTGAGCGGCACCGCGACCATTGTCGGCATGCCTTGTGCCATCGGTATTCTTGATAGTGGCTTCATGATGGGCAGCATGGGCAGTGTCGTCGGCGAAAAGGTCACCCGTCTGATCGAACTCGCCATCAAGAAAAGATTACCACTGATCATCTTTTCCGCCTCTGGCGGTGCGCGCATGCAGGAGGGTATCCTGTCATTGATGCAGATGGTCAAGACCAGTGGTGCACTCTATCGCTTGGACCGTGAAGGCTTGCTTTTCATCAGTGTGATGACCAATCCGACCACCGGTGGTGTGGCAGCCAGTTTTGCCTCTTTGGGTGACATCAACATCGCTGAGAAATCATCGTTGATCGGCTTTGCCGGTGCCCGTGTGATCAAGCAGACCATCCGTCAGGATCTACCAGAAGGTTTTCAGACGGATGAGTTTCAAAAAGCACATGGCCAGGTCGACCTGGTCATCCATCGCAAGGCGATGCGCAAGACGCTCCATCACCTGCTCGTCCTTCATCAACCGAAGGAGGTGCGTCATGGCTAAACATCCGGCCTGGGAGAAGGTCAAATTGGCCCGTCACCCCCAACGACCGACCGGTAAAAAGCTGGTTCAAGCGTTGTTTCCTGATTTCATCGAACTTTCCGGTGACCGTCTTTTTCGCGATGACAGTGCTATTGTGGCCGGCATCGCCACCTTTCATGGCATGCCTGTCACTGTCATCGCCGAGGAAAAGGGAATCGGCACGGAAGACAAGATCCAACGCAATTTCGGCATGCCGCATCCTGAAGGTTACCGGAAAGCGCGTCGCCTCATGATGCAGGCGGAGAAATTCAATCGTCCGATCATCACGATCATCGATACGCCAGGTGCATATCCCGGCATCGGGGCTGAAGAACGTGGACAAGCCCAGGCGATTGCCGAGAATCTGAAGACGATGATGGCGCTTAGAACGCCGATCATTGTCATCGTCTTGAGTGAAGGCGGTTCCGGTGGCGCATTGGCCATCGGCGTCGGTGATGAACTGCTGATGTTTGAAAATGCTGTTTACTCGATCATTTCACCAGAGGGGTTTGCCTCGATTGTTTATAAAGACAGCACACGGGCTGATGAAGCGGCCGAACTCATGAAGCTGACCGCCGCCGATCTCAAAAAGCTGAAGGTCATCGATCATGTCATCAAGGAAGGCCCCGGTCTGCATGTCGATCCCGATATCGGCTTTGAACATGTGCGTGAGCGCCTGCTGGACAGTTTGCATAAACTTGATCAGGTCAATCCTGATAAAATGCTTGAAAAACGTTATCAAAAGTTTCGACGGATGGGCGTTTTTGAAGAAGAAGGAGACATCCATGAGACCCAGGATTAAAGTTATCTCAACCGGCAAATATGTGCCGCCCCATATCATCACCAACGCTGAGTTGGAAACACTGGTCGAGACATCGAGCGAATGGATTGTCTCAAGAACCGGAATTTTACGCCGTCGTAAAGCCATCAATGAAGATGCGAGTGATATGGCATGCAAGGCTGCCATGGCAGCCATTGACAAAAGCGGTTATGACAAAAAGAAGATTGATCTGATCGTGGTGGCCACCATCACGGGTGACCAGATGACGCCTTCAACCGCCAATTTCGTACAAGGCAAGCTCGGACTGGACCATGAGGTCATGAGTTTTGATGTGAATGCCGCCTGCAGCGGATTCATGTATGCCCTTGAGGTGGCCTCGTCGCTTTTGGAAAGCGGCAAGTTCAAGGCCGCCTTGGTGATCGGCACCGAACGTCTGACCAAGATTGTCGACTATACCGACCGCAACACCTGCGTCTTGTTTGGTGATGGCGCCGGTGCGATGATCATCGAACCTTCCACGGCTGCATCTGATGAAACATATTTCTATAATGCCGCACGGAGCGATCAAAACGACACATTAACTGTCAAACGCTACATCGAAATGGATGGACGCAAGGTCTATCTGTTTGCCGTTGATATCATGGAAAAAAGCATCAGAAAGATTTTGGCTGAAGCTGAATTGTCACTTGACGACATCGACATCATCATCCCTCATCAAGCCAACGAGCGGATCATCACGGCGGTTGCCAAAGCCATGAAACTGCCTATCGACAAGTTCATGCTTAATTTAAGCGAATATGGCAACACATCGGCTGCCAGCATTCCCATTTCCATCGCCGAATATCTTGACCAGGCCAAACAGGGTGCCAAACGGATCCTTTTGGTCGGTTTCGGTGGCGGTTACACATGGGGAAGCGCCATCTTGAAGGTGTGAAGGCATGACCAATATCACTGCATTGCTAAAGATCCGGTATCCCTTGATTCAAGGTGGCATGGCCAATGTCGCTGACGGCACATTCGCTGCTGTGGTGTCCAACGCCGGCGGTCTCGGTCTGATCGGATCCGGTGCCCATGACGGGACATGGGTCCGTCAGGAAATCAAGACCTGCCGAGGACTGACCGACAATCCTTTTGGTGTCAACATCATGTTGATGAGCCCACATGCGTCCGAGATTGCCCGTATCGTCATTGAAGAAGGCGTCAAGGTCGTGACCACCGGGGCGGGGAGTCCCGGCATCTACATGCAGGCTTGGAAAGAAGTCGGCATCATTGTCATCCCGGTCGTGGCATCAGCCGCCCTGGCCATCCGCATGGAACGGATGGGTGCGGATGCAGTCATCGTGGAAGGCACGGAAGCCGGGGGGCATGTCGGTGAACTGACGACGATGACAATCGTGCCCCAGGTGGCTGATGCCATCAACATCCCGGTCATCGCCGCCGGTGGCATCGCCGATGTCCGCGGTGTGCTCGCCACCTTTGCACTCGGTGCGAAAGGCATTCAGGTCGGCACTTTGCTTCTGGCAACAAAAGAGTGTCCCATCCATGATCATTACAAACAGAAGATCATCAAGGCCCGTGACACGGATACCGTCGTCACCGGCCGTGGCAGCGGCGCGCCCGTCAGGGTCTTGAAAAACCGCATGTCCACCGAATATCTATCCATGAGCATGCAAGGCACGACGCTCGAACAACTTGAAAAATTGACTTTGGGATCGCATCGCAAAGCTGTTTTTGAAGGTGATCTCGACAAAGGCTCGTTCATGGCGGGACAAGTCGCCGGCATGATCAAGGAAATCAAGACAGTCGAACAGGCCATCAAGGACCTGTTTGATGACATCATGACTTACAAAGACCGATTGGAGATCCTATGAAACCGAAACTCGCCGTCGTCTTCGCCGGACAAGGCAGTCAGCATCCTGGCATGGGATTGCCGTTTGCCGCACTTGATCCAGGCCTGGAGGCACGACTCGACCAAGCCTCACGACAACTCGGCTATGATGTCCGTCAGGCCTTGCTGGATGAACAGAAGATCCATCAAACCATTTATACGCAACCACTATTACTGCTCAGTGCTTATCTCGCTTATCAGGCTGCTTGCCAACATGGACTCAACCCAGCCGGTTTTGCCGGGTTCAGTCTTGGTGAATACACGGCTTTACTGGCAGCTGGCGTGTTTGATTTCACGACCATGATCGACTTGATCCAAAAACGCGCCATCTGGATGAATGCCTGTGCGACCGAACAACCGGGTGGCATGGCTGCCATCATCGGACTACATCATGAAGCGGTCGAGCAGGCCTGCAAGGACGCATCGACCGATACATCCATCGTGGTGCCTGCTAACCATAACACCCCTGTCCAGCTGGTGATTAGCGGACATATGGAAGCCTTGGTGAAAGCCATGGAGATTTGTCAGGTCAAAGGGGCTAGAAGAACCATGATGCTCAAGGTCAGTGGCGCGTTTCATTCACCGCTCATGAAAAAGGCCGGAGACAAGTTGAAAACGTATCTTGAAGAGATTGTGCACCATGCATCTGAATTTCCTGTTTACTTGAACACGACCGCAAGGCCGATGGTACCTGATACCTTGGTTCAAGAAATGAGCATGCAATGTCAGATGCCTGTCCGCTTTGTTGAGACCATTCAACAAATGGCAGCAGACGGATTCACCCATTATGTCGAAATCGGACCCGGCAACGTGCTGGCAGGACTGATCCGCAAGATCGATCCCGCCCTCGAGGTCATCACCATCGACCAGGTGTCGGATCTCAACATATTGAAAGGATGGTTGGATACACATGGATTTAAAAGGTAAAGTTGCTTTGG
Organism: Acholeplasmataceae bacterium; assembly: GCA_007692425.1. Lineage (GTDB taxonomy): Bacteria > Bacillota_I > Bacilli_A > Acholeplasmatales > Acholeplasmataceae > RECG01. The sequence continues at coordinate 17,974 of RECG01000021.1, forward strand.
TGACAGGTGGGGCCACCGGTATCGGTGAGGCCATCTCACGTGCACTGGCCCAAAGTGGTGCATCTGTTGTCATCAACTACAATCGAAGTGCGGAAGCGGCCATACAGATGGTTGCTGACATCGAACAACAAGGCGGGCAGGCGTATGCCGTGCAAGCTGACATCAGTCGCTATGACGAAGCCGAACGACTGGTCAAGGAGACCATCGAACGCTTCGGTACAATCAACATTGTGGTCAACAACGCCGGCATCACGGATGATGCACTCATCTTGCGGATGCAGGAAAACCAGTTCGACCGGGTCATCGAAACCAATCTCAAAGGTGTCTGGAATGTGTGTAAACATGCAGTCAAGCCCTTGTTGAAAGCAGGCTATGGCCGGATCATCAACATCACGAGTGTCTCAGGCATGCTCGGCAATGCCGGACAAACCAATTATAGTGCTGCCAAGGCCGGTGTCATTGGCCTGACAAAGGCGTTGGCCCGGGAAACCGCTTCCCGTGCCGTCACCGTCAACGCGGTTGCCCCCGGTTTCATCGAAACGGCGATGACTGCCAAACTGCCACCTGAGATCGCCAATGCCTTCAAAGCACAAATCCCGCTTGGTCGTTTCGGTGGGTGCGAGGAAGTCGCCCAAGCCGTTCTTTATCTGGCAAGTCCACATGCAGCCTATATCACCGGTCAGACCCTCGCGGTCGACGGTGGCATGGCCATGCGATAGGAGGATGTTTATGAAACGTAGAGTCGTCATCACCGGTATGGGTCTTCTCAGTCCCATGGGAAACACCGTCGATGCCTCGTTCGAGGCCATGGTCCAAGGGAAAAACGGCATCGGACGCATCACCTTGTGCGATGTCGAAGGCTGGAAAGTCCAACTTGCTGGTGAAATTAAAAATCTCAATTTTGAAGATTATCTTGACAAGAGGGAAATCAAACGTTCCGACCGGGCGATGATCCTTGGGATGATCGCCGCCATCCAAGCCTATGATCAAGCCGGGCTGGAAGGTGTACCCATCAACCGTCAGCGCTTCGGCACATTCGTCAGCAGCGGCATCGGTGGTTTGAACACGATTTATGAAGAAGTCAGCAATTGTGTGCTACGCGGACAGGACCGGATTTCGCCTTTTTTCATCCCGAACTCGATCATTAACCTGATTGGTGGCATGATTGCCATCCGTTTTCAAGCCAAGGGTCCCAATCTGCCGGTGGTCACCGCCTGCTCGGCTGCTACCAATTCGATGGGCGAAGCATTTCGCTACATCCGCGACGGTTATCTTGATTTAGCTTTTGCCGGAGGCAGCGAGGCACCCATCAATCCGGTTGGTGTCGGTGGTTTCGCCAGCCTGCGCGCCCTCAATGTTTCCAATGATCCCGAACGTGCCTCCGTGCCTTTCGATTCAAGAAGAAGCGGATTTGTCATTGCTGAAGGCGCTGGCGTCATGATTTTCGAAGAATATGAGCATGCCAAAAAACGGGGTGCGAACATCATTGCCGAAATCGTCGGTTATGGCACTTCAAGCGATGCTTTCCACATGACAGCACCTGATGAGGCGGCCGAAGGCATCGAGTCCTGTATCCGCCTGACCTTGGAAGATGCCGGTGTCATGCCCGAAGATGTGGGCTACATCAACGCCCATGGCACCTCGACCCTGCTCAATGACAGGCTCGAGACCCTTGGAATCAAAAAAGCTTTTGGCGAGGCGGCATATCAGGTCAATATCAGTTCGACCAAGTCGATGCATGGCCACGCCTTGGGCGCGGCCGGTGCGATTGAATCAATCGCAACCGTCAAAGCGCTTGTCACAAGCATGATCCCGCCCACCATTCATTTGGAACAACCTGATCCTGAATGCGACCTCAACTATACACCGAACGTGGCGGTTGAACGCGAGATGGATTATGCGATGAACATCAATATCGGCTTCGGCGGTCAAAATGCCGCGTTGCTCTTCAAGAAGGTGAAACCATGATGACACAACATGATATCAAAGCCGTCATCCCCCACCGTGAACCTTTCTTGCTGCTGGATGAAATCCGTGAACTTGTCGTCTTGAAAAGAGCGGTCGGCATCAAACATGTCCGCCCTGACGAAGCGTTTTTTGAAGGACATTTCCCAGAGAAACCGGTCATGCCGGGTGTCCTGATCATTGAATCGTTGGCCCAGGTCGGTGCCGTTATCCTGCTGGCTCATCCCGATTATCAAGGTAAGATTGCCTATTTCACCGGTATCCGCAACGCCAAATTCAGAAAGAGTGTCCAACCCGGTGACACGCTTGAACTTGTGTGTGAACTGACACGTCTTCGTGGCGCGTTCGGCATCGGCAAGGCTGAAGCATATGTTGACGGACAACTGGTCTGTGAAGCTGAAATCTCTTTCGCGGTCGGCGAATGACACATACTGTTATGGAATTCGGTCGTCTGGGATCGACCAATGATTTGTTGAAGGAATGGCATGGTGCTTTCGGCCATCTGACCTTTGTCAGGACAGATGAACAGACTCAAGGACGAGGACAGTTCGACCGCCATTGGGAATCAAAGGCAGGCCAGAACATCTTGTGTTCCATCCTGCTCAAGGATGTCGCGGTCGACCGGATCAGACACGTCCGTTCCTGGATCTTTGAAACCTTGATGACATGTTTGAACAAATGGCATGTCAACACCACGTTCAAAGCACCCAATGATCTTCTTGTCGGTGATGATAAGATTGCCGGCATCCTGATTGAAACCAAGACCAGTGGTGAGCGTTTCGATTATGTCGTCACAGGCATCGGTCTGAATGTCAACCAAACCACCTTCAAGACAGACAAGGCGACATCGATGAAAAAGGTGACCGGTCACGACATCGATCTCAAGCGGATTTTCAACGAACTGGTTCAAGCCATGCTTGCCGCCTATCCGGCGTATCAAATCACATAAGAGGGAAGAAGGTCGATGATTTCAAACCTTATCCCTTTTTTGTGATATAATGATTGACAAAAGCAAGACAGGTGGGACGATGGGAAACAAGCGATTCAAGCCTGCCCGGCACAGACCTTTTTTCAAACTGGTCAGGCAACTGGTCAAATGTTTTAAAAAACGACCGATCATCATCAACAAGAACGGCCATTTTCCGCAACAAGCCATGTTCATCTCCAACCACAGCGGTGCCTCGGGCCCGTTTGTCATGGGGTTGTTTTTTCCTGTCTTTTACGTGCCCTGGGGTGCCCACCAGATGACGGAGGGTTATCGGCAACGCTGGGGCTATCTCTATTATGTCTTTTATCAACAGAAACTGGGGTACAACCGTTTCAAATCGTTCTTGTTGGCCAGCACGTTCGCCTTGTTTTCAAAAGGCATTTACAAAGGCATGAACCTGATTCCGACTTATGAGGACATCCGTCTGGTGAAAACCTTTCATCAAAGCGAACGACAACTGTTACATGACCGGCCAATCCTGGTTTATCCGGAAGATTCCAATCAAGGCTATCATGAGGTGCTGGAAAAGTTCAATCCCGGTTTTGCCTCATTTGTCGTGTATTACAACCGCAAATACAAGACCGACCTGCCGGTCTATCCGATCTATTATGACAAGAACACGAACATGATGATCATCGATGAACCACATTTTGTCCAAACCTTGGTCGAACAGGGGATGAACCGGATGCAGATCGCCAGTTATTTCAAGGATGTCACCAATGTGCTGGGACGTGAACTGGCCGGTTATCAAAAATACAAGAGGTGAGGACATGAAGAAACATATTGGTTCATTCAGTTTGATTGCCGGGGTTTACCTGGTGGCCATCGCTGGTGGCATCATGGTCTTTCATATGACGTCTGGCCTGAGTCTTGTCATCAGGCTCTTGCTGGCCGATCTTGCAGCCACGGCCATCATCTGGTTGATCAGTCTGCTTGTCGACAATGCCAGCCTCTATGATCCTTATTGGAGCGTCATTCCGCCGGTGTTGTTGGTGCTCGTGGCCTTTCATCTGCATGACGCCTTGTCTGATGGCGTGATCGTGTTGTTGCTGGCCCTTGCTTTCTGGGGCATCAGGCTGACCTATAACTGGGCCAGGAACTGGCATGGGTTCAAACATCAGGACTGGCGTTATGACGAGATGCGGCAAAAAACACCCCGAATCTGGCCGTTGACCAGTCTGCTTGGCATCCAGCTCTTTCCGACCTTGATCGTCTTCATCCAACTGATCGCTGCCATCCGTTTGATCGAAGCCAATCCCGGCATGCATCCCGGTCTTGTCACCGGGTCTGCCATCATCATGGCGGCCACCATCTTGCAATATGTGGCTGACAGACAAATGTTTGCTTTCCGCCAGCAAAACACCGACACCAAAGCCTGCTTTGCACAAGGCTTGTGGCGTTATTCACGTCATCCCAACTATTTTGGTGAAATCATGGTCTGGTGGGGGTTGTGGCTGGCATATGCACTAACCATGAACACAATCGATCTTCTGGTCTTGTCGCCGGTGGCGATGACCCTGTTGTTCGTCTTTGTCAGCATCCCCTGGATGGAAAAGAAGATTCTCGCCACCCGCCCGGAGTATGCCGATATCCAAGCCTCGGTTTCGATGCTGTTTCCTTTGCCGCCCAAAAGAGAAAAGATGGCCTTTGACGACCGGTGATTTAACATGAGAACAATGTTCGGTTTCGTCAATAAACCGTAAAAAACGAAGATCCTATGACCCTACCACTTCAAAAGGTGTCGCAAAAGGCGTACAATAGAGACAGAAAGATTGATTTTTGTAGATTTTCTGATGAAAAGTGTTAAAATAGATGATGTGTTTGCAACAGCACCTTTTTATTAAACATAAAAACCGTTTCACCCTGCCAAGGAGTGACCATCCATGAAACGAAACAAATTCATCGTCATCGGTTCGGGCCGTCTGGGGTCGAGCATCGCCACCAAAATGTCTGAAATGGGTGAAGATGTCCTGATCATTGATGCCAATGATGACGCTTTCCGTAAACTGCAAGAGTCATTTAGCGGTTATGAGGTCATCGGTGATGCCACTGATCTTGGCACCCTCGAACGGGCCAACATCAAACATGCCCGTACGGTGGTCGTGACCACCGATTCGGACAACATCAACCTCTTCATCGCCCATGTCTGTTTTTACATCTACAATGTCCCCCGCATCTATGTCAGGCTTAATGATACCGACAAAGGGCAATTGCTGGAAGGGACCGATATTCAACCGATTTTTCCGTTCAATCTTTCCATCAATGCCTTTTTAAGCATGTATAACGGAGGTGACAACGCATGAAAATCGTCATCGCCGGTGGTAAGCATGAAGCTGACTTCATCGTCAACATGTTCAAAGAAGACCACCATGAGTTGATTGTCATCAATCCGGATCATGATTTCGCCGAATACATCAGCACCAACAACGATGTGCCGGTGTTTTCCGGTGATCCGACCAAGGCCTATTGCTTGTCGGATGCGGAAATTCAAGACGCTGATGTCTTGATCGCGCTCAACATGCTCGATACCGATAATTATGTCACATGCATGATCGCCAAAAGGATTTTCAATGTCACCAAGACGGTCTGCATTGTCAGAAACCCCAAAAATGTCGACATTTTCAAAACACTTGGCGTCGATGCCGTCATCAGTTCGACCTACATGCTTGGTCAGATGATCAAGAATGAAACCTCGCTCGAAAGCATCATCAAGACCCTTTCCTTCGAAGATGAGAAGATTGTCGTCATTGAAATCGGTATCGAGGAAGATTACGAGCTTGTCAATAAAACCTTGCAAGAGATTGAGTTTCCTTCAAACATCAACATCAGCTGCATTTATCGCGATCCCCATGTCATCATTCCCAAAGGCAGCACTGTCATCAAGCCTTTTGACCGTTTGATTGTCATCTCAACGCCTCAGGAGCAAGCAGCGGTCATCAAGTTCCTGCAAAAGAGAAAATAAAGCATGGATAAAAAAGTCCTATCGGGTTATTTGCTCATCTTGAATTATCTGGGCGTCTTTGCGATGCTCGTGGGCATCATCAATCTGACACCGCTCATGTTGGTGGTTTTTTGGCCTCATGAAGCAGAATATGCGCGTTTCTTCCTATGGCCCGGCTTGAGTAGCATCCTGATCGGTGGTCTGATTGTCCTGCTATTCAAGGGTTATGAAAAGGGCCGGCTCGAACGTCATCAGGATGCCGTCCTGGTCGTCTTTATATGGTTGCTGGCGATGTTCATCTCGGCCTGGCCGTTTGTCTTGAGCGGACAGTATTCGTTCACGCAAGGCATGTTTGAGTCGACCAGTGGCTACACCACGACCGGCATGACGGTGACCGATGTCGAAAACGCACCGCATATCTTTCTGCTTTTCCGTAGTCTCATGCAGTTTTTCGGCGGTGTGGGACTCGTACTTGTCTTGACGTCAATCATTTCCGATCGATATGGCATGCGTCTTTATAGCGCAGAAGGACATGGCGACAAACTGATGCCGAACCTGATCCGTTCAGCCCGTACGATCCTGTCCATTTATGTCGGTTACATCATCTTGGGGACATTGGCATACGTCATCTTCAAGATGCCGGTCTTTGATGCTGTGAACCATGCCATCAGTTCGGTAGCGACCGGTGGCTTCTCGACCAAAGCTGCCAGTATCGGTCATTTCAACAGCGTCCCGATTGAAATCATCACAATCGTCCTGATGATTCTCGGCGGCACCAACTTTTTTGTCCATCTCATGTTGATCAAAGGCCGATTAAAGCCGGTCATCAGTCATATTGAAGTCAAATTTTTAGGCATTCTGGCGTTGATTGTCCTGCCCTTGTTTGTCATCAGTTTGATGCAGGTCAACGCTGAGACGTTCGGTCAGGCACTGCGGATCGGTTTGTTCCAATTCGTCTCGACCATCACCACCACAGGTCTGCAAATCGTCCCTTCAGTCAATCTCTATCCGACTTCCATGATGTTTTTGACGATTTTCCTGATGATGATCGGTGCCAGCATCGGTTCAACCGCAGGCGGAATGAAACTTTATCGGGTCGCACTGGCGTTCAAAAGCGTCTTTTGGAATGTGCGTGACATGTTGGGACACCGCAAGACGGTCAGAACACGCTTTGTCAACAAGGTCGGTGTCAGATCAGTCATTGAAAAAGAAGACATCACGACCAATTACGCATTCTTGATGATTTATGTCATCATCCAAGTCATCGGCATCTTCATTTTCACGACCCAAGGATACAGTTTCCTGGATTCAATCTTCGAGTTCACGTCAATCCTCGGTACGATCGGCCTTTCAGTCGGCATCATCTCGCCTGCAGCACCCTCGTTGATTTTATGGACCGGCATGGTGGGCATGCTGATTGCCAGACTGGAAAGCATTGTCATCTTGATCGCGATTTCGAAAATATATCTGGATATTGTCCACCGTAAACTCATTTAAAGGCCATGTGTGGCCTTTTTGATATCATTCAATTGTGTCAGCCAACAAAAAAACGCTGTCTGACCAGCGTTTCATGATGTTGTCATGCCGAGACTCAAAGGGGCAGTGAAAACGTGAATCGAACACCCTTGTCCAGGTTTTCAACCTGGTAGGTGCCATGATGGAGATGCATGATTTGCCTGACAATGGCGAGACCCAGTCCGGTCCCGTTTTTTTGTTTTTCGCCCTTGTAGAAACTTTCAAAGATATGATTGATATCCTTGGCACTGATCGGCGGACCTTCGTTGGTGACGGCGGTATGTAATTGACCGGCCTCACACCAGGCCTTGAGGGTGATGGTGCTTCCGGCAGGGGCATGCTGCCAGGCGTTTTGGAGCAGATTGTCAAGCACTTGTCCGATCCGTGTCTCATCCGCGTCAACCATCTTGACATCGGCATCGATGTCAAGGACGAGTTCGGGTGTACCTTCCGCGCGCATATGTCTGAATCTGGCGCTCAGTTGCTCGAGCAGGTCAGGATAGTCAAACGGGTTTTTTGAGACATTGAAACTGCCTGACTCAAGCTGGCTCAAATCAAGCATGTCCTGCGCCAGTCCGCTCATTTTATGGGTTTCGGTCCTGAGCATGTCAAGATAATGTTTTTGTTCTTCCGGCGTGGTGGCGAGTTGATCCTCGATGGCCTCGGTGATGCCCAGGATGACCGCCAGGGGTGTCTGCAGTTCATGGGAGACATTCGAGACAAATGATTGGCGCAGACGTTCGAGTTCCTTGGTACGCGCCAATTCGCGTTCAAGTTGCGTAAAAGCGTTGCCAAGTTCCGTGGTGAGTGTGTTCAAGGTTTCGCCAAGCTGTCCGATCTCATCGGCACGTTCATCGGACCAGCGGATGTCGAAGTCGAGTTTGGACATCTGTCTGGCGATGTTGTTCAAACGAACCAGTGGTCGTGAAATCTGCCTTGAAAACAACACGGCGAGCAACAACGCAAGTAACAGGGCGATGATGACGACATAGCCATAGAGCGCATTGATGATGGTCACGACTTCGCTTAAGTTTTGGAAAGGGATTTCAAAGCGGTAGATATAGGTCTCGTAAGGTTGGTAGATTTGCAGATAGGCCATCGCGCCGTCATAAGTGAAGCGTTCAATGGCACCGCCGGATAACAAGGACAGGTCAGCCGGACGCATGTTTTCAGCATCGTGAAGATCATAAAGCATCTGGCCGTTTTGGGCATAGATGGTGATGCGGGAGGTGGTTCTGGCTTGGAATTCATTGACGAGGTTGATGGTCGTCTGATTGAAATCAAGATCACCCACAAGCATGTCGAGCTCATGGATTTCGTCATTGATGCGTCTGACTTGCCGGTTGTAATAAAAGGAAGGCATGATTTGTGATTGGAGCAACCACAGGAAAAACACCAACAAGGCGGCAAAAATGATGAAATAGATGAAGAAACGGTAGGAAATCCTCAAGTGTCGCATCATGTCACCTCGAAACGATAACCGACGCCAAAGACGGTTTCGATATAACCGGGATGACCCAGTTTTTGACGCAACCGCTTGACATGCGTGTCGACGGTGCGTAAATCACCGAAATACTCATAGCCCCAGACATGGACCAGCAACTGTTCGCGTGACAAGGCAATACCGGCATGGTTGACAAAATGAAGCAGAAGATCGTATTCCTTTGGTGTCAGGACGACATCCTGATCATCTATGAAGACCTTGTGGGCACGTCTGTCGATGGTTAGTCTGCCTATGGCCACCAATGCGTCATCCTGGTTGAACCCGGCCCTTTTGACCAAGGCACGGCTTCGGGCCATCAGTTCCTTGAGACTGAACGGTTTGGTCATGTAATCATCGGCACCGAGTTCGAAACCAAAAAGTTTGTCCGATTCCTGGTTGCGGGCCGTCAACATCAAAATCGGCACCCGGCTGGTCTTGCGGATGTCACGACAGACGGTCCAACCGTCGGATTGTTCGAGCATGATGTCGAGCACGACCAGGTCGACTTTGTTCTTTTCAAAAAGGTCGAGCGCGTGAAAACCGTCCCTGGCTTCAAGGACCGTGTAACCTTCTTTGATGTAATAGGACCGCATCAGATCCATCAAGGATGATTCATCTTCGACCAACAATACCACATGTCCAGCCATGTGCACCCTCCGGGTTTTTCTGCCTATATTTTATCATGTCGAAGCGTGAAACTGCATGACGGTACAGTTTTTTCATGTTTTTGTCACAACTCGGACACATCTTTACGGTATCATGAAAGCATCTGAAATGACAACACCACGTGGAATATCAATAAGGAGGTTATCCATATGAAACGCATGATCATGTTGTTAAGCGTCATCTTCATGGTTTTTTTGCTTGTGGGTTGCAACCGGGCAAAACCGTTGATCGGTGACGACGATTATGGTTTGGCGCAGTTGCGCGATTTGGAAGAACTTAGAACGCTTTATCAGGCGAGCAACAAAAGTGGCTCGACTGGTTTCACCGGCTTTTTCAGAAGCGCGGATGCCACTGCCGTGCCTGAAATGGATCTGGATGATGCAGCAGGCGAAGAAGGGGCCACATCTTATTCACGGACCAATGTCCAGGTCGAAGGTGTCGATGAAGGTGACATCATCAAGACCGATGGCAACCGCATCTACCGCATCAAATACAACTTGCTTCAAGTGGTCGACCTGCTTGGTGACGGCGAGATGGAGGTCGTGTTGTCCACTAACATGCAAACCGTCAGCGACACCGCCAGTCATACTTATTTTTCCGATTTATACCTGACCAGCCGTTATCTGGTCGTCATCGGCCAACGCTACCATTATTTCACGATGCGCATCGATGGCGATGTCGTCCAGACCGATGAGGCTGTCGATATCATGCCTGGCTGGTTCTGGTATGGCACCCCGCAGACATTGGTTCTGGTTTATGACCTTCAAAACCTGGAACTGGTTGACGAGATCGAAATCAATGGTCATCTGATGACCACCCGTCTGATCGACGATGACTTGTATGTTTTGTCAAGTCAGGATATTTATCTTCATGACGAGATTGATCCAAGACCTCTTTTCAGACATAATGACGATGTCATCGTGCCTGAATATGGTGACATCAAGTATCATCCGGATGTCATGATCGAGGCCTTCACCATCATCTCTCAGATCAAGCTTGAGGAAGAAGTGGTGCTTGACTATGACATTTTCATGGGTACCCGTGTTTCCTGGGGACAGGTCTATGTCAGCAAAGAAGCCATCTATATGGCTTCGACGACTTACTCATTCAATGCCTGGACCAACGTCTATACCTTGAAAGGGCATTTGATTTCTTACGTGTTCAACGATGACGGGTCCGTCTCTTACGGCGGAACCGGAACGTTCAGAGGTTATCCGATCAACCAGTTCGCGATGGATGAGCATGACGGTTATTTCCGCATGGTCACCACCGAAGGATGGGGTGATTCGGTCAAGAACCGTCTTTATGTGTTTGAACGTCAGGAAAGTGCCGGGAAACGCACGCTTGAGACCATCGGTCTTCTCGATGAAGGTCTGGGCAAACCGCGTGAAACCGTCCGTTCGGTCCGATTCCAGGGCGACCTGGTCACGGTGGTCACCTTTGAGCAGATCGATCCCTTCTACACCATCGACCTTTCCGATCCGGCCAACCCGGTCATTTTGGGAGAACTCGAAATTCCTGGTTTTTCGACCTATCAGCACCCATGGGGCGATGACTATATCATCGGCATCGGTTTTGAAACGGATGCCAACGGCATTCCAATCGGACTCAAATTGTCGCTTTATGACATCTCGGATGTGCTCAATCCGGTCGAAGTCGGTGAACCGCTTGTCCTGTTGAATGGTGATGGCGGCTGGAATTACAGCGAAGCGCTTCATAACCACAAGGCGATCTTGATCGCCGAGGCGCTCGGATTCATCGGTTTCGCGATGTCACGCCACCACTGGACGCCTACGCAATATCACTTCACCAGCGACTATTTGATTTTTGAGATTGATCCCGAATCCGCCACACCGGTCACGATTGCTGCCTCGATCAGTCATCTCGATCTCTATCTGGATGAGGTGTCATGGTATGACAGCTATTATCGTTACGCCTATGATTTCAGTATCGAACGGGCCGTCTACGTTGGTGATTATCTGTATGTCGTCTCCGGCGAAGCTGTGACCTCCCATGACATGAACGATGGCTTTACAAGAGTCCGCGCCTTGCGCTTTTTGAGACCAGAAACTAGCTGATGATGTGACATTCATCGAGGACGATCGCCCATACCCCTCGGTCGTCCATGTCGGAAAAAGCCGTATCCATTACGGCTTTTTCTATGAAAAATCACAGTTTTGTGGTTTAATGATGTTAGGTGATCTTCATGAAATATAGTGTCAAGGTTCCAATCAACCGTGACAAGAAACTTGTCACCAGCCTGTTTATCGACAAAGCCCGCATGGGCCAATGGGAAAAAGGGTTGGAACGCATCGAGTCCATCGAAGGTGATTTGTTTGAAACAGGCAGCTCCGGCTACCTGGTCTTTCGGCTTGGCGATAGCGAACTGCATTTGAAGGTGACCGTTGAAAAAAACAACCTGCCCGGGTCCATCATCCAGATTTATGAGATGGGTGGTGCCATCAACCGTTGTATCAACACCTTTCGCAAACAAGGTGATCAGACCATCTGGACGATGGATGTGTCCTTTGAGTTTGACATCGCACCACAGTTGCCACAAGCCCGCTTCGAAGAAAAAACCAGGATGGGCATGATCATGTTCAAAGCCTTCGTGGAAGGATTTGAAGCATGATGGGTTTCAAGCGCATCCGCCAATCGAATCTTCAAGCGTATCGGACATTTGCCGGCATGACCCTGGTCATGCTTTTTAGCATGTTGGTCTCGGCCTGCAACCTGGTCATCATCCCTTTGCCAGGACTGCCTGAAGGCACCGGAGAAATCCGTTCGATGGAGACGTTTGATCGTTTGTTCAACGATGATGTGCGAAAAGATCTCATCATCAAGGTTTCGATTTTTGATTGGAACCGCCTTGATCAGACCATGATTGATTATGCCAACCGCTACGACGGTGACTTACGGGCGGATGTCTATGTGCCTGCCGATGTGCTGTTTGTCGACCCTGAGGGCGAGGTTTTGATCGAATATGTGGGATTGCGCACCCGGGGCAATCTCTCACGTGTCCGCATCCAGGATGATAGGGGCATGCTCAACATGAGCCATTTCAAGCTTTCATTCAAGGAAACTTTCGATCTCAGCCCGAGCCATGCCGACCATGACGCACTACGGAACCGCCGGGTTTTCGAACTCGAAGAAATCGATCTCAAACACAACCGTAATCAGGATCCGACCTATCTCAACGAGAAGTTCTCGCTTGATCTTTTCAATCGCTATGATGTCCTTGCCCAGCGTACGACACTGGTCAATCTCTATGTCGAAATCGGCGATACACGCCATTTTTATGGCGTCTACACGGCTTTTGAACCTTATGATATCGAGTTTCTGCAACGGCGTTTCAGCGGCGTAGAAGCCCAAGGCGACCTGTATAAATGCCTTTGGCAGCAGTTCGGTCCGGCTTCGCTTTCGACGGGGTTCGAGCCTGCAGCGGTCGGCATCCGTGATATCCCTGCCAATTATCGTCCGGCCTATGACCTGAAAACCAATAAAAATACCAGCAACCATGCTGATTTCATGGCGTTTGTCCATGCCATCAACACACTTGAAGGTGCCGCTTTCAAGCAATATATCGATGACCATTTTGAGATTGACATGTTTCTCAGATTATTGGCAGTCGGTGTCCTGCTCGGTAATCCCGATGATTACCGGGGTAACGCCAACAATTATTATCTTTATCACAACCCGGCCATCAATAAATGGATGATGTTTCCTTATGACTATGACCACAGTCTCGGTCAAGGCTGGGAAGGCGCACCCGCGTTTTCCAACTATTCGATTGGCGCGGACATTTACGACTGGGGACGCTGGACGACTCATGCGCTTGGTGTCGACCAATATGCACATCCGCTGGTCGACAAGATCTTGGCTGTCCCCGCTTATCAGGTCATTTACGAACAACACCTTGAAACATTGATTGACGAAGATGGCGGACTGTTCACTTATCCGGCCTTCCTATCTGTCTATCTGCAACAACAAGCCTTGTATGACGAAGGGCTCGACGATGCGCTGATGCCGCTCCGTTTCGGTCTTCGCGACATTGAAGACTACATCGAAGGCAAACGGGCCGATATCGCGACGCAGTTGGCCTTTTACCGTGCCAATCCCCATTTGCGCGGTTGACCATCGATCATCACCCTGACACAAGAGAGCCTGGTCCTGACCAGGCTTTTTTTACATCTTTTTTACATCAGTTCGGTTGATGAGGAAAGATGTTTGTGATACAATCATATTGAAGTTTATCGATATGAGGTGATTGTATGGAAAACCAACAACTGGCCGGACGTTTCAAGGCCTTGGCGGATGAAACCCGCCTCAAAGTGGTGCAAATCCTGACGACTGAAAAAAGATGTGCCTGTCAGATCCTGGAAGTCTTCAAGATCAGCCAATCGACATTGTCGCATCATATGAAACGCCTGGTCGAAAGTGGATTGGTCATCGCCGAAAAAGAAGGCAAATGGGTCTATTACCGTTTGAATGAAGACAATGTCAACGATCTGAAAGTATTCTTCGATACGATCGGGACCCGGACTGATCCGGTCAGGTCATGTTGACCATCATGCCAACAATCAAAAGAAGCATCATGAACATCAACAAATATGCGAGGTGAACATATGAAACCTGATATCGGCTTTTTCGAAAAGTATCTTACCGGTTTTGTCTTGATCTGCATGATCATCGGGGTCAGCATCGGTGTCTTCCTGCCTGTCATTCCTGAAACCTTGTCTCGTTTTGAAGTCGCTTCGGTCAACATCCCAATCGGCATCCTCATCTGGGTGATGATCTACCCGATGATGTTGAAAGTCGATTTCTTTTCCGTCAAACAGGTCGGCCGTGAACCAAAAGGGCTCTATCTGACCTGGGTGGTCAACTGGCTCATCAAGCCGTTTACGATGTTCGGTATCGCCTATTTGTTTTTTTATGTCATTTTCAGCGCGATCATTCCACCCGGCCTGCAACAGGATTATCTGGCAGGTGCCGTCCTTTTAGGTGCCGCACCATGTACAGCCATGGTCTTTGTCTGGAGCAGCCTGACACGTGGGAACCCCGCTTACACGCTGCTGCAAGTCGCCACCAACGATCTTATCGTACTGGTTTTGTTTGCACCGATTGTCGGATTGTTACTTGGCATCTCAGGGATCAGCGTCCCATGGTTGACCTTGTTCTTATCCGTGTTTCTCTTTGTCGTCATTCCTTTGGTTGCAGCTTCGCTGACCCGGTACTTCCTTGTTTCAAAACGAGGCATTGATTATTATAACAAACAGTTCATTCCCAAATTCCAGGCGGTCACCATCATGGGACTGTTGTTGACCTTGGTGTTGATTTTCTCTTTGCAAAGCGATCTGATCATCAATAACCCTTTGCATATCTTCTTGATTGCCATCCCTTTGATCATCCAGACGTTTTTGATTTTCTTCATTGCATACCGTGCTGCAAAGATACTCAAACTGCCACATGATGTCGCCGCACCGGCCGGTATGATCGGCGCCAGCAACTTCTTTGAACTCGCGGTCGCGGTTGCCATCGCCTTGTTTCCGTTGAATCCCGCTGTCGCCTTGGCCACCATTGTCGGTGTGCTGGTCGAAGTGCCGGTGATGTTGATGCTTGTCAAAATCGCCAATCGAACCAAACATTGGTTTCCAACCAAGAAAGAGGTGAAAGCATGAAACGTATCAAAGTCGCCTATGTCTGCGTCCATAACAGTTGTCGCAGCCAGATGGCCGAAGCCCTGACCAAATTGTATGTCGCAGATTTTTTCGACGCTTATAGCGGTGGCACCGAAACCAAACCGCAAATCAACCAGGATGCCGTCCGCATCATCAAAACGTTGCACGGCGTCGACATGAACCAGACACAGCGTTCCAAACTGGTGGATGAACTGCCTGAAATCGATGTGCTGATCACGATGGGATGCAACGTTGAATGTCCATTCATCCCCTGCCAGTTCAGGGAAGACTGGGGTCTAGATGATCCGACCGGACATCCGGACGAGGTCTTTATCGATACGCAAGCTGTCATACTTGAAAAAATCCGTTCACTTAAAGACCGGATTTTGTCAAAAGAGATCGAAATCGTATAATTGCATCTGGTGTTTCAACCGATAAAATGAAAATGCGGAATCATTCCTCTTTTCTTTTTGTTTTTTAGTGCTATAATAGTGAAGGTGATTTGTCATGTTAGATATGATTTGGTCGTTTTTGACCGCGGTCCCCTTATGGGAACTGCTCCTGATTTTGTTTTCCAAGTCCATCGAGGTCTCAATCGGCACCACGCGTGTCATTTTGATTGGCAAAGGCTATCGCAAGCAAGGCGCAATCCTTTCTTTTTTCGAAGTGCTCCTTTGGGTGATCATCGCATCCTATGTCATCAGCGGCATCATGGAGGCACCAATCAAAGCGATTGTTTATAGCCTTGGTTTCGCCATCGGCGTCTATCTTGGCGGTCTGATTGAAAGCCTGCTCGCCTTTGGCAAGGTGCTCATTCATGTCATTTGTGAAAAAGAAGAAGGACGTGCCATGGAAAAAACCATCCGTGAAGCAGGTTATGGCGTGACCAACCTTCATGCCCACGGCCGCGATTCCGACAAATCAGTCTTGATGATTTTCGCCAACCGCAAAGGCAAGGATGACCTTGTCGACATCATCAACAAAGCCAATCCGAAGGCGATGATTGTCACCAACGAAGTGTCTGTCTTGAAAGGTGGACACATTACCTCTTGGCGCCGGATTGCAAAATGACTTTTCGGTTGTAATCTTTCCAAAAGTATGTATAATAGTAAGTGGCCGGAGTTATAGCTCAGCGGGAGAGCATCTGCTTGACGTGCAGGGGGTCGGGGGTTCGAATCCCTCTAACTCCACCATCAGACAGACACGGCTTTCGAGCCGTTTTTATTTGTTTGACTTGGTTGATCAACATACTAAGGACCAACAATCCATCACGCAGATAAACCATGATATAATGAAAGAAGCGAAACATTTCATGCCATCATTCATCATGACGGGCATCAAATTTTGGAGAAAAACCGATGAACAAGCCATTTGAAAAGAATTTCGGCATCATCACCCAACATGATTTTCTAAAACTTCGGAACATCCGTGTTTTGATTGTCGGTCTGGGTGGGCTGGGTGGACATATTGCCAACAACTTGGTCAGGCTGGGTGTCATGAGCATCGACATGTGCGACCATGATGCCTTTGAGATCACCAATCTCAACAGACAGCTTTTTTCTTCGCACGCGACCATCGGACAATACAAGGTTGACGTGGTGAAGGCATCCTTGTTGGCCATCAATCCGGATATCAACGTCAATATTGACGCTGTCCGTGTCCAAGAACTGGATGATCATGTGTTTGACAACATCGATCTAATGATTGATGCCGTTGATGATATCGCCACGAAGCTTTATCTTGAACATGTTGCCTGCAAACACGGCAAGCCATTGCTTCATGGAGCCGTTGCAGGCTGGTATGGCCAGATAGGTCTTGTCATGCCGGAATCGTATTTGTTACAGGAACTCTATCAAGGTAAACATCAGGGATTGGAACGGATACTTGGAAGTCCGACATTCACGCCAGCAGTGGTCGCCAGCATGATGACATGTGAGTTCGTCAAATACATCATGGGTCATGAACAAGCGCTGATCAACAAAATCATGATGATTGACCTCTTGAACCATGACTATCGTGTTTTGCTCGAGCATCAGCCTGAAAAATCAGTTCGAAAGGAGAAACGTTCATGGTGACAGTTCGTTTTCTCAATCTTCTAAGAAGCACATACAAGGTGGAACAAATCGAAGTTGAATCAGGAAGCGTCCGTTCCATCATTGCGCAAATCATCAGCAAGGTGCCAGACATGCGTGAAGAGGATTTTGAACAAGCGGTGTTATTCGTCAATCAAGTGAAAGTCATGCACGTCAGCCGTTATGATGACATGATTAACGATGGTGATGTCGTCGTATTCACCCATTTTATCGGTGGTGGTTAGGCAGATGAACTTTGATGGTCGTCATCAATAAAAAAAGCATCTGGGTTTGCCAGATGCTTTTTAATGATTAAATCTTGCTGTCGGATTTGACATGCTCCATGGCGGCTTGTCGGGCTTTTTCAAGCAATGCTTCGAATTCAGCCCTTCTTTTTTTAGCAATTAGATGAAAAATGGATTTGGTGTCGACATCGACATGGCCGAACCGGATGAAAATCCAAATTGTTTCCAAGAGACCGAAGATGAAGACAATCAAGACTGCAGAGACGAAGAGCGTTGTGTTGAAGAGAAAGGACATGATGACCAGAAAGTAGACCAAGACGGCGTTGAATCGCAAGAGGGATGTATGCAACATCATCGGTTTGCCACAACGCAGGAAAGAGACGAGAAATGATGTCAGATACACAATGAAGAAACCGATTAAAAGCAATAAGTTAGGTTCGAGGTATTGTGGAAACAAACGGTAGAAGAACCAGGCGATCGACAAATAAAAAAACATGTCGGCAACAGTATCCAAAATTTTGCCCAAGGTGGTCACCTGATTGAGCAGTCTTGCAAAATAGCCGTCAAGTGCATCCGTCAATCCGATGATGATAAAGCCGATCAAAAAAGCCATGAGCCAATCTTGCAAGATAAAAATATACAACAATGGTGTTGTTAACAAGCGTAACATGCTCAGTATGTTTGGAACATTAAGCCAATCTTTTTTCATTAGCAGACTCCTTGGCTGTGTCTGATGTCGATACGTCGGCACGATTACACAAGATGACAACATCAATCAATAATCTATCTTAACACAAAATACGTTAGTTTGCGAATGAAACGTTTACAATCATGATCATGAAGGCATGATAAATCATGATCATCAATGATAAAATCATTGAAAAAGAAAGAACAAATGATCGGTGTTGTGTTATACTATGGTTGGTTGATTCGATTCTCAGAAACAATTTAACATAAGAGAGGTATCAAAAGTCATCATGTCAAAAAAACATGGTGCAGCGCTTATGTTTGTCTCGCTGCTCATCTTTTGGTTGATTTTGGCCGCACGGTTTGATTGGACGACGATCATCGCCGGTTTTTTTGTGTCACTATTGATTGTTTTTTATAACCTTGACTTGATATTCAACAACCAAGAAGCGACCACCTTGACTGTTAGAGCCTTGAAAGCTTTGATCGTGCTGGTTTTCGTCTTGGTTTTTAATGTCATCAAGGCCAATTTCCAGGTAGCAAAAATTGTGTTGAGTCCAAAGATGCCGATTCATCCGGGCTTCAAAACCATCCGTCAACCGCTTAAAAAGGAACTCAATCAGGCGTTGTTTGGCAATGCGATCACCTTGACGCCCGGGACATTGACTGTCGACATGAACCAGGATGAAATCATCATCCATGGTTTGCGGGTTGAACATATTCAAGATGTGCAAGGCAGTCGGATGGAACAAGCATTCATCCGCCTTGAAGGGGAGGAAAAACCATGATTGTCAATGCTTTGGTGGTTGCCGCTATCATCATGGTCTTGTTGACCTTTGTCGGTTTGTATCGCGCCTTCAAGGGACCGACCGCTGCTGACCGCGTGGTGGTGATCAACATGATCACGACCAAGGTGACCGTCATCACCATCGGCATGTTCAACCGTCGTTATGAGTCGAGCATCATTAAAAGTGATGCGTTGATCTATACGACTTTCATCACGTTGATTCTCTTGTTTATGTTCATCTTCGGTGTCATCTGAAAAAAAAAGTAAAGCAGCCGCTTTACTTTTTTAATCAAATGTTGTCTTCCGCCCAGTCGATGATGAACCTGATCAAGTCCTCAAAGGTGGGACTATGGGCGTGACGGACGTAATAACCACTGGTCGCCATGCCTGTCAAAAGCGCGTCACCAGGCGAGAGAGCAAGCAGCAAACCGAGCACGAATCCGGCGTTGAAATTATCACCGGCACCGGTGGTCAGCTTTGGTTTACTGACAAAGGGACCCATCGCTTCGGTATAAGTGCCATGCATGACAAGTGATGAGCGGTCAACCGGATGAATGACGACGGCATCGATGTTGAGGTGATCATAAAGGGCTGTGTTGACAGCTTCTAATGAAATGGTCATGTCAGCCAGTTTCTTGAGGTCGAAAAGACCTAGGACAGCAGAGATGTCATACGCTTCCTTCTTGTTAAGACCGAGCACGACAAAGAAGCGCGTCTTGAATTGTTTAAGCAGATCGAGTGCTTCCCTGATTTCCTGATGTTCGCGTTTTTCCGGGTCGGCCAGATCGACAAAGAAGACTGGTTTTTGTTGTTTTTCGGCAAGCAGCGGCAAGATTTCGTTGATGAGTTGCTGCCACAGGGAAGTCATATGAGGCAACATCGACCAGTTGACATTGGCGACCAGGTCGGCCCCTGACAACAAGGCCACCAGACGATCTTTGCCAAGCGTCTCCATCAAACGTGCATAGGTGATGTCTCGAAGTGATGACATTTTGCCAAGCATGACTTTGCCATCATCAAACTCAAGCGCATCGGTGTGACCCGGTGCGGCAATTGAATAAAGGCTGATGTTGTCAGCCAGCGGCATGAACACATCATCGACCGAAGGATGACCGAGCGCACCGATGTAACTGATATCAGCCTTGTGCATGGCCAACGCTTGCGTCATGATCGGTCCGTTACCACCGATTTTCTTTTGTACCGAATGAAGTTCGATGTTGGTTGAAAGGCCACTGGCACGTTCGATGCGTGCGGCCAGTTTGATAATTGTATCGATCCGGCTGAAGTGATCCGCATCGATTCGTTTGTCGACGACATGGTTGATTTCATCAATGAATCCGTCGAAACCGATGACCATCCGTAAAGAGGAAGGGTCTTTGGTGGTCAATATTTTGGCAAGTTTGCGTTTGTCCATAAGTCAAGCCGGCAAGCCGGCGCTCCTTTCATAAGCTGGACATGCGTCCACATATTAGTATATCAAAAGAAGTCAGATGACGCATAACAAAATGAAAAAAGGTCTTACGGGAAGACCTTTTCATGTTTTTTGGTTGAGACGCTTGAACCGTGGCGGCACCAGGATGAGTGTCAAAAGGACAACCGATGCAAAACCGACATGCAAAACGGTGAAGAACCAAGGCGGGAAGTTGTAAAAAACAAGCATGCGCAACAACCGACCAATAAAGGAAATATCCCATTCGGCCACCTGACCGGCCATTTCGCGCAATTGATACTCCCAGATGGTCAATGGGCAGAGCACGCCGAAAATGGCCTGCATGGCCACCACCAGGATGGACAGGAAATGGATGACACGAAAAATCGGGTTACGGATGAAGCCCCAGCGAAAAATCCAACCCAGGACAATGACGACCTGGCCGAGGACAACAAACATGACATACATGAAATGAAATCCGACGATGATATCCGCCAACAAGGCATAGGCATTCAAATTAAGCAAAGTCATGTTGAACACCTCCACCCTGATTATACCTTATCCACTGAAAAAGATGCAAATTTGATGATGAAAAAACGGGTCAAATGTGTTAAAATGGATATAATCCATCATATGTTGATTTCAGACAATCATCCACTTTTATCATGATGACACCATCATGTCATGATTATGGAGGAGCGACGATGAAACAGACTGGACATGAAGAGAAGAAAGAGAAGATAAACGGTCAGGACAGTGCGGACCGTGAATCAATGCGTGAACGCATCGAGAACAGGCAAGGCACGGAATTGTCCGACAAGGTCTGGCTGAGCCGGTCAAGGGCCAACAAGCCACGCCGGTTCATCATCGAAGTCTTGTTGCTTCTGGTGTCGTTGACCATCGTTTTTTTGCTAATCATTTTTCTCTTGTCATCACGTTGACCACGTGATGTTTATTAATCCCAATCAGGAGTAAGACATGGCACAATCTTCAACCACCAAGATCAACGTCTTCAGAAACAAGAATTTCAGCCTGCTTTTTGCAGGTGTTTTGGTATCTAACATCGCCCATATCCTGTTCAGTTTCGCAATCAGTCTTTATATCCTTTCCATCGCCAGTCAGGTCTACGGCATCGAGCGGGCTGCACTGATTCAAGCGCTCTATCTCGCTGCCAACGGCGTGTTTTTAGTGTTGTTGATGCCGTTTGGCGGCGTGTTTGCCGACAAACTCAACAAGGTCACCATCATGGTCTGGACCGATCTGGTCAGAGCTGTGATCATTCTTGGCATCGCCTATTACCTTTTCACGTCACCTGGCGTCGTTTCCATCATCATCGTCCTGTTTGTCATGAATGTGCTTTTGGCCATCAACTCGGCGTTTTTCAATCCGGCAAGCAGTTCATTGTTACGATTCATTGTCAAGGACGAGGAACTTCAACAAGCCGCCTCTTACTTGCAGGGATCACACAACCTGCAAGCGTTGATCGGCCTGATCCTGGGCGGCATCATGTATGCCACCATGGGCATCGTCTGGATTTTTGTCGTCAATGGTCTTGGCTATCTGGTCTCGGCTTTTTCGGAGTTGTTCATCCGTTATGATCATAAAGAACATGCCGGCAGTGATCTCACCGTCAAGGGCATGCTTGCTGATATCCGGCATGGTTTGGGATACCTATATGGTGAAAAAGCCATTTTCACCATTTTGATGATGGCACTCGCCCTCAATTTCTTCCTGACACCGATCTTTTCAAACGGCATGCCGTTTTTCATTGAATTCGGCCTTGGCCGGGAACCGGCTTATCTCTTTGATGGTTTCATGAGACCGGCCAACTGGTATTCGGTCATCATGATCGGCTTTTCGCTTTCGGCGATATTCATGTCTTTGTTCATGTCCAGGCAAAAAACCAAAGAACGTTACAGTCCGATGCTCAAAAAAGCACTTGCTTCAATGGTCGGCATGATCGCCTTGTTATCTGTTTTAATGATCTTTTATTACTTGGGAGTCGTGCCAATCAATGCCATGCTTGTCTCTTTGGCCATCATCATGTTCGCTGTCGGTGTCTCGCAAATCGCCTTCAATGTGCCGGTCCAGCTCATCTTCCAACGCAAGGTCGACAAGACACAGCTTGGGAAAGTCAACTCGGTTTCGGCTGTCTTGTCTCAGGCACTGGTCCCGCTCGCCTCATTGGTCGCCGGTTTGCTGATTTCGCAAATCTCAATCATCGCCTTTTATCTGTTTTGTCTCATCGGCATGGTCGTGGTCCTGCTTTTGTATATGACCAATCCGAATGCCAATCTGCTTTAAAACAACAACAAAAAAAGGACGTTTTCGAGCGTCTCTTTTTTTAATAACCGATCAAGATGCCTAGCATCAGCAAGACCGCCGTCAACAACAAGGTGAACACCTGCAGCTTGAAGGTGAAGCGAAACCATTTGCCGTAGCTGACGGAAGCGATTGACAAGCCGATCAACAAGACGCCATTGGTCGGAAAAATGACATTGGTGTAACCGTCACCGAAGACAAATGCCAGGATGGCCAACTCTTTGGAGATGCCGACCAGGGCGACCAGGGGGATGAGCAAAGGCATGATCAAAAAGGCCTTGGCCGATGCGGAACCGACAAAAAACTGGATGAACAGGACAAGTCCGTAGATGAACAGGATACCGATGTAAGGGGATTGGCCTGATAACGCGTTTGCAAGATTGAAAAGGATCGTGTCCATGATACCGCCTTCGGTGATGATGTGTTTGACCGAGACGGCCAGCACGATCAGGATAAAAGCCGGTGCCACACTGAGCATGCCGCTGGCAAACGTCTTGAAGGTGAAGCGGATGTCACGGGAGACGACATAACCGGCTGTGAGGCCGCCGATCAGGAAGATGACGGCCATCAAGGGGATGGCGGGGATGGAGGATCCGAAAACGAGTTCGGCCAGTCCGGCCCCGAGAATGCCGCCGAACAGGACCACGAAAAGGATGACATACGCCCGGAAAATCAAGGCTTCATTGTCATAAGGAAGTGCCTGGTCGGGATTGAAATCACGGACTTTCTCGCGATCACTATCATAAGTCAGTGACGTTTCCGGGTGCGCTTCGACCTTTTTGGCGTAGCGGACCAGGAAAAATTGCAGAACGCCATACATGATGATGAAGATGATGATTCGATACCAGGCACCGCTGAGGATACTGATGCCGGCGAGGTTGGAGGCGATGCCGACCGAAAAGGGATTGGTCACGGCGGTGGCGAAGCCAAACCCGGCCGCGAGCAGACACATGCCCAGACCGGTCATCGTGTCCCATCCCAGCGAAAGCGACAACAAGATCAGAATAGGCAAAAGGGCGATTGATTCTTCGAATATGCCAAAAAAGGCGCCGAAAGCCATGAAAAACAGGATGACGACCCTTAACAGCATGTATTTATTATGTTTAAACCGTTTGATCAACCGTTTGATCAAAACGTGGATGCCGCCGGTCTTGTCCATCAAGGTGAACGTCCCGCCCAAAATAATCAAAAAAAGACCGATGACGATGACATTGACCGCATCCGCACTCCATAACACCTCGACAGGCGCGGTCAGCCAGCGCCAGACGGGATGACCGCCATCCGGCAAGACCTGATAGGTGCCGTCGATGACCATGCCATCGGCATCACGCACGTAGGTGCCGGCCGGGATGATGTGGGTCAGGATGCCGGCCACGACCATCAGGCCAAGCAAAATCAACACGACGCTGATAAAGGCTTTTTTGCTGATGTGGAGCAGATTGGCTTGGTTTTCCATGGTTGATCGCCACCTTTGGTTTTGCACTTAGTATAATCGAAAACAAGACCATTTGGCAATGTATCGTCAGAAAAAACACAAAATCGGACAAAACACTTGCAATCAACCGCGATATGCGTATAATAAGGTTAAATTCGGTGATTGAGAGAAGTAGCCCGCTGACAACCAGCAAGCGAATCCGTGGCAGTGGAAGACGGATGTGGGATCCTGGCGGTGTGAATGGCCTCATGAGAAGCAGGGCGAAATGAAGTAGCCTGAGCCGCCAGCCTGCGTTATCGGGCAAAAATATGAAAGTCTTCAATGACGGAGTATTTTGTCAAAGGAAGGTCATCAGACCTTTGAAATTGGGTGGCACCACGAGTCATTCGTCCCATGTCGACGGAGGGCTTTTTTTGTTCCAATGCCCAGCTTGGCAAATGATTTGTCAAAGACGGAAAGGAAAAAGGAATGGAATTTGGAAAGTTTGGGGGACAGTTTGTCCCAGGACCGATTTTAAAAGCGGTCAAGGAAGTCGAGGATGCTTTTGACAAGTATCGGCATGATCCCGCCTTTTTGGCGGAGTTTCAGTTTTATCTGCGCGAATATGCGAACAGACCTTCACTGTTGTATCGCGCAGACAACCTGACAAAAGCGCTGGGTGGTGCGCAGATTTATCTCAAGCGCGAGGATTTGAATCATACCGGTGCGCACAAGATCAACAATGTCCTGGGTCAGGCACTTTTGGCCAAACGGATGGGCAAGACCAAGCTGATTGCGGAAACCGGCGCTGGACAGCACGGGGTGGCGACCGCCACCGCGGCTGCTTTGTTTGGCATGGACTGCGAAATCCACATGGGTGCGGTCGATGTGGTCAAACAAAGTCTGAATGTCTATCGCATGGAGTTGCTGGGGGCCAAGGTGGTCGCGGTCGAAGCCGGACTGAAAACCCTTAAAGAAGCTGTTGACAGCGCGTTGATGACATGGAGCGGCGAACTGGATAGCACCTTTTATCTGATCGGTTCAGCCGTCGGACCGCATCCCTATCCAACGATGGTCAGGGAATTTCAAAAAGTCATCGGTGAAGAAATCAAGACCCAGATGCTGGATCTTGCCAAACGTCTGCCAGACGTCATCATCGCCTGTGCCGGTGGCGGCAGCAACGCCATCGGTGCCTTCTATGACTTTTTAGATGAGCCTTCAGTCAGACTGATTGGCGCTGAAGCCGGCGGGAAAGGACTCGGAGGCAGACAGCACGCCGCGACCATGACACTTGGTGTCGAAGGCGTGATCCACGGCATGAACACGTTGGTGCTACAGGATGAAGACGGCAACATCGCGCCTGTCGACTCCATCTCTTCCGGACTGGATTATCCGGGCATTGGTCCTGAACATGCCCATCTGAAAGACATCGGACGGGTTGAATATGTCGCCATCTCCGATGAGGAAGCGGTGCAGGCGTTTGAACTACTGTCAAAGACAGAAGGCATCACGCCCGCCATTGAATCCGCGCATGCCGTCGCTGAAGCGATCAAACTGGCACCTACTCTTGACAAGGACAAGATCATCGTCATCAATCTTTCCGGACGAGGCGATAAGGATGTCAAGCACATCGCCCGCTACCGCGGTATGGAACTCCATGACTGAGTTTGTCAACTGATGGTCCTCATGGTAAGATAAAGACAATCTTGATGAAACGAGGTGAACCGGATGCGAAAACCGGATTATCGTCGCTCGATCATGAATGTGTCACGATCCATCCTCAAGCATTATGGCGCTTATGAAGGGGATGACACCATCCCGGTTTTGGACCAGGCCCTGAAACAAGGGTTCAACCATGTCATCTTCATGCTTTTGGACGGGCTCGGCACCAATGTGCTCAAAATCCATTTGCCCAAAACCGCTTTTTTAAGACAACATTATCGACAGACGATCACCTCGGTGTTCCCTTCGACGACCGTGGCCGCCACGAATGCGGTCCTGGCCGCCGAACCGCCTGTCACCACCGGTTATCTCGGCTGGGTCCAGTATTTCAAAGAAGAAGACAAACAGATCGTCGTCTTTCTCAATGAGGATTATTACACAGGTGAGAAGGCCACAGTGCCTTTCAGGCAGACCTACCATGCCTATCCAAGTCTGGCCGCACGTATCCGTAGACAACAACACGATGTCGTCGCCAATGAAATCTTTCATGGATCGATCGAAGGCGGATCGAAGACTTTTGATGAACATCTCGCGCGCCTGGACGCACGGATGAAGGCGCATGAGAAAACCATGACCTATGTCTATTGGACCGATCCGGACATGACCGAGCATACCCACGGCATTCATCATGAACAGACCGGAAACGTCATCCGTGAATTGGATCGCAAAACGGCCCTTTTTGCCGAAAACATGCCTGATGATGCACTCTTGATTGTCATCGCCGACCATGGTTTGATCGATGTCATCGCCGAACCGCTATATGAGAATCAGGCGTTGCTGGATTGTCTCATCCGTCCACCTTCCATTGAAGCAAGGGCCACCACCTTTTTTGTCAAATCGGATTGCCATGAACCATTTCAAAGACTATTCAACAAGCGTTACAAGCATCATTTCAAACTGTTGACCAAGGGTGAACTGTATCAGCTTGGCCTGCTGGGTGATGGCAAGATGCATCCACGCCTGGATGAATACCTGGGTGAATACATCGCCATCGCCACCAAAAACCGGATGTTCATGCTTCAACCAGGGAAACCTTTCCTGGCCCATCATGCCGGTCTCACCAAAGGTGAGTTGCAGGTGCCCTTGATCATTTATCATCGCTAAACCAAGGCACATCAAAAAAAGAACCGCATGGTTCTTTTTTATGTTGAATCCTGCCCGG
>RECG01000022.1 GCA_007692425.1 Acholeplasmataceae bacterium
AACCCGTGAATGCATGCGTGAAAGGCATGTGAGTTAACCGTTTCTCCAACGGGCCTTGGGGTGGCGGAGTAGGAGGGATTTGAACCCTCGCGCCAGTTTCCCGACCTACACCCTTAGCAGGGGCGCCTCTTCAGCCACTTGAGTACTACTCCGACTTCTATAAAGCACGCTTTCGCGCCTTTATAGAATACCTTTTTTTTAGATTTCTGTCAACTCATTTTCCGTCTTTCAACATGGTGAGTCCGACTTTGCCGCGGTTGGTATCGATGTTAAGGACGTAAACCTTGACGATATCCCCGACATTGACCACATCGCGGGGGTGTTTGATGTATCGCTTTGCCATCTTGGAGATGTGGACAAGACCGTCTTCTTTAAGTCCGATGTCGACAAAGGCACCGAAGTCAACCACATTGCGAACAGTCCCTTCGAGTTCCATGCCGATGACAAGGTCTTCAATTTTCAAAATTTCGCTTTTGAGAATGGGTTGTGCAAACTGGTCTCTTGGATCTCTAAGCGGTGCAATAAAGGCATCAAGGATGTCATCGAGCGTATATTTGTCAACAGACAATTCTTCTTGCAGTTGTTTTCTGTTGATATTTTTGATGATGTCTTTAACCGCATCTTTTCCAAACATCAAACCATCGATGTCATATCGCTTCATGATGGTTTGGGCGATGTCATAACTTTCCGGATGGACTGCAGTCATGTCAAGCGCTTCATCTCCATCTGGAATACGTAAGAAGCCAGCGGCCTGTTCATATGACTTATCGCCCATTTTGGGCACTTTTAACAATTGTTTTCGGTTGGTGAATCGGCCGGTGGTGTCCCGGAATTTGACGATGTTTTCAGCGCTTGATTTGTTCAAGCCCGACACATACATCAACAGCGCCTTGCTGGCGGTGTTGACGTTGACGCCGACTTGGTTGACAGCCTGAGTGACCACAAAGTTCAAGGAATCGTTCAGTTTCTTAGGTGTGACATCGTGCTGATATTGGCCGACACCAATGCTCTTGGGATCAATCTTGACAAGTTCCGACAAGGGGTCTTGCAGCCGTCTGGCAATAGAGGCGGCACTTCTTTCTTCAACCGAGAAATCCGGAAACTCTTCACGTGCCAGCTCACTGGCCGAATACACGGATGCGCCCGCTTCATTGACAATCACATATTGGACAGGCAGTTGCGTGGTCTTAATCAACTCGGCGACAAAAGCTTCTGTTTCTCTTGAAGCGGTGCCGTTGCCGATGGCAATGATCTCAACACCGAATTTCTTGATCAGTCTGACCAGCACCTGTTGTGATTCGACGGTCTGGCGTTCGGTGACCGTCGCACCAACCGCACGTTCGTGGGGGTAGATGACGCCTTTTTCAAGCACCGTACCCTGGGCGTTGACAACCGAAAGCTTGCATCCGGTACGGAAGGCAGGATCGATGCCCAGCACGACCTTGCCTTTGAGCGGCGGCTGCAAAAGCAATTTTTGCAGATTCATCGAGAAAATCTCAATGGCTTGCTCTTCGGCTTTTTCGGTCAGTTCGCTTCTGACTTCTCTTTCCAGACTTGGATAAATCAACCGTTTCAACGCATCTTCCACGGCAATCTTGAAATAGGGCGCGACAATGGAATTGTCGTCACGAATCAGCTTGCGTTCGAGATAAGCGGTCATACGCTCTTTGTCCAGTTCGATTTTGACCGTGATGATCTTTTCGTTTTCAGCGCGGTTGATGGCCAGCACACGATGTGGTCTGATTTTTGAAACGTCTTCATTGAAATCATAATACATTTCATAGACCTTGCGTTCATCAACGGCGTTTTTCTTGACCGTGGTGATGACCGTTCCATATTTCACCATCATCTCACGTAGGTCTTTGCGGTAGTTGGCGTCATCGCTGATCATTTCGGCAATGATGTGTAGTGCGCCTTCAATCGCCTCATCGACGTTGGCCACCTGGTCGTTGACATATTTCTTGGCTTCTTCCTTGACATCCTCATAAGGAAAGAGCATCATCCAGGTTGCAAGCGGTTCAAGACCCTTGGCCACCGCTTCGGTCGCCTTGGTCTTTTTCTTTTCTTTATAGGGGCGATAAAGATCTTCGACTTCGACCAGTTTTTGGGCGGCCAGGATGTCTTGCTTCAAGTCCTCGGTCAACATGCCTTTTTCATCGATGAGCCGTAAAACATCTTCTTTCCGTTTCAAAAGGTTGTTTTGATAATCCCAGGTTTTAAAGATGTCGTTGATCTTTTCTTCATCAAGACCACCGGTGGCTTCCTTGCGGTAACGGGCGATGAACGGAATGGTGTTGCCTTCGTCAAGAAGCCCTAGCACGGTCGTGACTTGTTTTTCGCTTACCTGAAGTGTTTTTTTGATTTCATTAATGATGTGTTCGTTCACGATGTTCTCTCCTTATATAACACAAAAGGGCCAGGCCCTCGTGTGTGCTTTTCAACCAAGTTTTTTTAGTGTGATGCGGACTTGAGAGGTCGTCGGATCTAATGTGAAGAACGCTCCATCCTCATTTTCAATGTCATAAGTGATCAATTGATGATTGTTGTTCTCCCAAAGTCCGAGATGGGCAAAATCGGGGTCCGTGAGCAACTCTGCGTTGGCCGACCGGTCCATGTCGACCAGGAAGAAGGCCATGGTGTCAAACCCTTCAATGGATTCAATGTCTTGCACGATGTCTTCATTGATGTCGCTGCTACGATAAAAATAGATATAAATGAAGGGGTTGCCCATGAGTTTCTCATAAACATCTTCATATCCTTCGCGACCCATGAAATAAGTGAAGTCACCGTAAGTTCCGTCGCCATTGTCCCCCACGATGTAGGTGAGATCAGCCATAGTGAGATGTTGCATCTCATCAAATGGACCGACAAATTCGGGGTCTTTGAAATAATTGACGACAAAGATGACCGTCACGATGACAACCGTCAAGGCGATCGAAAGCATGCCGATCCGGAAGAACATGATTTCATTCTTGCTGGGTTTGCGGAATCTTGGTGGCACTTCCTTGGGTGTCTTGGTGACCGATGTCACCGACGAGGGCGTCGCTTGTTTTTTGTTTGGCTTGGTATGTTTGTGTTTTTTTGCTCTTGCCATTATGTCACATCCTATCACATAGCATTATACCGAAACAACCGGCAAAATACAACAATGTCGCGAATTATGTTAAGGGACCTCGATGATCACATAAGCGATGGCGTGATCATCAGTGTGGGTGATGCTGATATGGAACACTTCGTCCGCTGAAATGCGTTCGCTTTCCACATACGGGCTGCCGTTGTCATTTTTCAAGATGGCAAAGTCGCGATAGTAGGTGTCACCCTTACCGCTGCCAATGGCTTTGAAGATTGCCTCCTTGGCTGCGAATCTTCCACCAAGAAAAGCCAACTTCGCGGTTTTGTCAGTGATGTTGTCAAAAAGTGCTTTTTCCTGACTGTTGAGAATGCGTTCAATCAATCTGTCATCTGCCTTTTTCTCAAGACGTTTGAGATCAACCAGGTCAATGCCGATGCCTTTGATCATGGTTTGAGCCCCTCTCGGATTTGATTGGCCATCTGTCTGATTTTGACAAGGCGGTGATTCATGCCGGAGCGGCTGATGGTTTCCTGATAGGTTTCTTCAAACTTCTCAACCAGTTCCCGCAGGTTGGCTTCCGGATTTGCTTTGCGTAACGTCATGACTTGTTGTGTCTTATTGTCGATGGTTTTGAGATACTTCTCAATGACTTCGATGTCTTTGATCTGTTCGTTGGCCGCGATAATCGTTTTCTTCTCGTTGGCAATCTCACAATTCATGACACGGTTGATGGAGTTATTGAAATCGCGTTTGATGCGCAGATCTTCAAATTGGAAGACTGAGTTCTGAGCCCCTGTGACGGCTAGAAAATGGCTGATTTTTTCGGCATCCTTGAGGTAGGTGATGTATCCGTTTCGTCTTTCGATGATACGGGCATTGAGATCAAACGCGTTCATCAACTGTTGCAGAAAAACAATCTGGTCTGGTTGTTGGGCGTAGATTTCGAGATGATATTCCGCGGTTTTCGGGTGGTTCACCGATCCAGCTGCCAAAAACGCTGCCCGCAAATACGCCCTTTTTTGATCTTCAGACTGGGTCAACACATCCTGGCTTTCCAAAGGGTTGTCCATCAGGCTATGCTCATTGATGATGTCATCGATTTTCGATGTGAGACGGATGATCACCGTTTGGCGTCGCTTCAATCTGACTTGTTTTTTGGTCATCAAGGATGTTTCTGCCTGATACAATGACCTGACCAACTGCAAAAACCGTTTGGCAACGGTCGGGTTGTTGGTTTTGAAATCCAACATTTTCTGCCGGTTTTCAATATGAAATTCGGTACTGAGGTTCAGGAAGGCTGCGAATTCAGCCAGTTGTTCATCAAGCGAAGCGGGAATACTGACGAGCTCTTCCTTCACCGTTCTGGCAAATGACATGTCACTCCCACGTTTCGAGATATTTCAAAACATTTTGAGCCGCGACGGCACCATCGGACGTGGCGGTGACCACTTGACGGATTTGCTTGACGATGACATCACCGGCAGCATAGATGCCGGGCACTTTGGTTTCCATTTTATCATTGGCGATGATATAGCCATAGTCATTGGTGACGCCCAGGTGTTTGACCATGTCGGTGACGGGGATCATGCCCACATACTCAAAAACACCGTCAGCGTCAATGTTGATTTCTTCACCTTGTTTGTTTTTGATGAGCACGCCTGTGAGTCCTTTGTCGTCTTTCAAAAACTTCACGACTTTCGACCCATAGTGGATATCAAGGTTTTTGGCTTTGAGTAAAATTTCTTGGGCTTTCTTGTCTGCCGTCAGATGGTCCATGTCCTGGACAAGCGTCACATGACTGGCCAACGTGGTCAGATAAGAGCCTTCTTCCACGCCGGAGTTGCCGCCGCCGATCACGACGACTTTGCGGTCTTTATAGATGGGACCGTCACAGATGGCACACCAGCTGATGCCGTTCATGGCAAGTTCATCTTCGTTTTCCACACCAAGCCGGCGGGGAATGTTGCCCGTCGCGATGATGACGGCTTTGGCCTCATATGTTGTATTCGGGGTAATCACCTTTTTGAGATGACCTTCAATGTCGATTTTGGTGACTTCATCATAGATGACTTCGACCCCGATATCCTCGACGTGATCAAGCATGCTCAAAGCGAGCTCATGACCGGCCATTTTTTTAAATCCCGTATAGTTTTCGATTTCATTGTAATTAACCAACTGTCCACCAGGTACATTCTTTTCAAAAATGGCGACATTGAGATTGGCCCTTTTGGCATAAATGCCAGCAGTCATGCCGGCAGGACCTGTGCCGACAATCAAGACGTCATATAACATGTCATTATCTCCTTATATCAAATCTTTCAAATGAGGGAGTTCGTCGATGGCGAACTCCGGATGTTCGGCCAACATCTCTGCAAGCCTTTTACTATAGGTGACCGCACAAGCCTGAACACCGGCGGCTTTGGCGGCTTTGATGTCATTTTCGTGATCACCGATATAAACGGTTTCTTCTGGCTTTGCTTCAAGTTTTGTCAAAGCAAGCAAAATGGGTTCGGGATCTGGTTTGTGTTTGTCAACATCTTCGAAAGCGACCAACGCGTCAACAAGATCAAGTAACCGGGTTTGACGGAGGTGCGCTTGGGCGATATCGTGTTTTTTTGATGTCACGATGCCGATTTTGCATCCTTTGCTTTTCAAGTAGCGCATGGTGTCACGGGCTTGTGGATAGGCCTCAAGCCCTGTTTCGAAGCGCGCATCGGAGATGGCGCGATACGCTTCAATGATCATCTCCACATCCTGGTCCTTGTCTGCGTAATAGCCGAAGGTTTGGTAAAGTGTTTGTCCCAGCATGGCGCTAAATTCTTTTTCAGAGAGTTTGATCGTTGGAAAATATTTGGCAAACACTTCTTTCAAACTGTCGATGATGATATCGGTCGACCGGATCAACGTTCCATCAAGATCAAACAGAAACGTCTTGATCAGCATGGCTCTCTCCTGTCTCATCCACAAACAAATCAACATAAAATGCCTGATCTTTGATGACGTGTCTTTTGCCCAGGATGATGGCGAGCCCGCCCAGCATGAAGAGGGTGAGCGACAAATAGATGTTGATAGGGACACCGAAGAAACGCAACGCATCGCCAGGTGCGCCTTGGGTACGCAAGGGTTCGATAATGAGTCCGCGACCGAAACCATACCAGATCAAGTATAGGCCGATGAGGTCGCCGACTTTGAACCAACGTTTTCTTCTGATGATCAACATCAGGACAAGGCCGACAAAGTTCCAGATGCCTTCATACAAAAATGTCGGATGATGATAAACACCGTTGATGAACATCTGCTCGCGGATGAACGCAGGCAGGATGTTGAGCACCCATTGGGACTGGATGGCCGGTCCGTAGGCCTCGGCATTCATGAAGTTTCCCCAACGACCGACAATCTGGCCGATAAAGAACCCCGGTGCGACAATATCGGTGATTAACCAAAAATTGACTTTTTTGATTTTCGTGAAAATAATCAGAAAGAGAATGACGGTAATGACCACACCGTGGATGGAAAGGCCGCCTCGTCGTAAATCAAAGACATCCCACAAGGTGTTATAGTTCGGTGTCGGATCGAAGATGACGTAATAAATGCGTGAACCGATAATAGAAATGGGGACGGTATACAAAAGTCCGTCAAACAAGATGTCGGTGTTGAGTCCGAGTCGTTTAAACTCAAAATACCCAAGCGTGGCAGCCAGCGTGATGCCCGTTAAAATAAAGACCGCATACCAGGCGATTTGGGCGAACCCCACATCGATGGCAATCGGATTGTATGGTGTTGCTGTCTGGGTGGTGATTGCCACCGTAATCAACAGCAGAAAGCCCAGAAGCATGCCGCCATAAAGATAAAAGGCCTTTTTGTTAAGTTTGATGTAATCAAAGATCTTCGTCATGCTCGTCGTCTTCCTTTCTAATGCGGCTTGCTTTTTTGGCGACCTCTTCAGTCAAGGTCAAAGCAGCGTGATAGCCCAAATACTTGAGTTTCTGGTTCATCGCTGCGCTTTCGACCAAGGTCGCGACATTTCTGCCCGGCAGGATAGGAATGGTGATTTTGGCGATTTCTGTACTGAAATACTTAACGGTTTCGGTTTCAATGCCAAGCCGGTCATACTGCTTGCCTTTTTGCCATTGTTCAAGTTCGACCACAAGTCTGATTTTTTTGGATTCGCGATAAGCCCCCGCCCCGAACATCGAGACGACATCGACAATGCCGATGCCCCTGACTTCAATGTATCGTTCTAAAAGTTTGGGGGCATGTCCGACCAGGACACCGTGCGCCTGCTCGAATATGTCGACGCGGTCATCGCTGATCAGCAGGTGTCCGCGTTTGACCAGTTCCAATGCCGTTTCACTTTTGCCGATACCGCTTTTGCCGGTGATGAGCGTGCCCATGCCATGGATATCCAGCAGCACGCCGTGGACACTGATTCGCGGCGCCAGTTTGCTATGAAGATAAGCATATAGCTGACTGCTGACCGCGGTGGTTCTCATTTTGCTTTTCAGGATGGCGACATTGTATGTCTGTCCGAGTTTGATATAGACATCATCGACGTGCACATTGATTGAGAAAATCACACATGGGGGCTGCAGGCTGAAGATCTTTTCGAGTCGTTCATGACATGTCTTTTCGTCCATGAGCTTCATGAACGCCTTTTCCTTTGAGCCGATCAAGACGATTCTTTCCGGTTCGAAAAAATCAAAAAAACCAGCCAGTTCCACGCCGGGTCTGCTCAACATTTCGTTTTTGATGGTGCGTTTGAGGGCTTGTTCACCATGAAGCACATCAAGCTCCAAATCACGGACAAGCAATGTGACCGTTAACGGCATCTGTCTTTACCTCCTGTGGTTTTGACGCATCGGTGGATGGAAAAACCAACGACGTAGATAACTTGTAAATAAAAACCGGATCATGGTGAAGAAAACCGCGAAGACAATGATTTGTTCCACACCTAGAAAACGGAATCCTGTTGTCAACAACAGATCAACCGTATACATGATGAGAATGAAGACCATCAATGAAATCAGACCCATGCTCATCAACATGACGCTCGTGAAATATTTGTATAAGAGGATCTTGGTCATGTTTTCAATGAGCGTGACGAGTGCGATGGCCAGGAAAAAACCGAGTAGTTCCAAAACGACAAAAGGCTGGTTAATCCCGGCGGAAAATCCAATCAGGGCAGCAGCGACAATCAAATTCACCATGAAAGACAGCATCAGATGAATCAGGTAATTGGTATGAAGCAGAAACGTGATGCCAAACCGTTGCTTTTGATTCTTTTTATATTTCTTCAGTTGTTCGAGCAGCTCATTCATTTCTTCTTCGCTCAATTTGTCTTTCTTCTTGTCATCTTTTTTGGGATCCACCGGTTCACCCCCTGACCTTATTTCATTATAACAAATATCTGACGTTTTGTTATTTCAAGGCACCGACAAGATATTGCCCTGTGTAGCTTGATTTGATTTTTGACACGGCTTCGGGTGTGCCATGCGCGACAACCCGGCCTCCGGCATCGCCGCCTTCGGGACCGAGATCAATGATGTGATCGGCGTTTTTGATGATGTCGAGATTATGTTCGATCACGACCATGGTCGCACCTTCATCAACGATTTTGTGAAGCACACGCAACAGTCGTCTGACATCATCGGTGTGCAGCCCCGTGGTAGGTTCATCAAGTATATATATCGATGATTCCGTGATGCGTCGGTACAATTCGCTGGCGAGTTTGACGCGTTGGGCTTCACCGCCTGAGAGCGTCGTGGCAGATTGACCGAGGGTCAGATAGTCGAGACCGACATCATACAGCGTGCGTAATTTCTGATAAATCTTCGGATGGTTCTCAAAGAATGACATGGCCTCGTCAATCGTCATGTCCAATACGTCAGCGATATGCTTGCCTCGATACTTGATCTGCAAGGTCTCGTGGTTGTAGCGCTTGCCGCCACAGACCTCGCAAGGCACATAGACGTCGGGCAGGAAATGCATGGATATCTTTTTCAGACCATCGCCGCTGCATGACTCGCAACGCCCGCCTCTTACATTGAAAGAGAAGCGCCCCTTCAAATATCCACGTGCCTTGGCGTCGTTGGTTTGAGCATAGAGTTCGCGGATATCATCGAAGACACCGGTATAAGTCGCCGGATTGCTTCGAGGTGTCCTGCCAATCGGTGCTTGTGAAATATCAATGACACGGTTGATCAGATGATGGTCATTGATGGCGGTATGAAGACCGGGCTTATCTTTGGTCTTATAATATTTTTGCTGGAGCCCTTTAAGAAGAATGTCATTGACCAATGTTGACTTGCCCGAACCTGAAACACCGGTGACCACCGTCAGTTTGCCTAGTGGAAAAGTGACGCTGATGTCTTTGAGGTTGTTGGCGCGCGCCCCCATGACTAAAATGTCCCGGCCCGTGCCTTCGCGTCGCTTCTGTGGCGTTTCAACCTTTTCATCACCTCTGAGATATCGCCCGGTGATGCTGTTTTCGTTTTGCATGACTTCTTCCGGCGTACCAGCAGCAACCACCACGCCACCATGCTTGCCGGCACGTGGTCCGATATCAATCAGGTAATCAGCCGCCATCATGGTTTCGTGGTCGTGTTCGACCACGACCAGCGTGTTGCCAAGATCACGCATCTTTTTAAGTGTTTCAATCAGTTTCGCGTTGTCGCGTTGATGCAGGCCGATCGAGGGTTCATCCAGAACATACAAGACACCCGTTAATCTTGACCCGATCTGGGTTGCCAACCGGATGCGTTGCGCCTCGCCCCCTGAGAGGGTGCCGCCACTTCTGCCCAACGTCAGATAACCAAGCCCGACATCTTTGAGAAATGTCAATCTTGAAATGATTTCCTGCAATGCCAAACGGGCGATTTGTGTTTGTTCCTTGTTCAGTTTGAGTTTGCTTAAGAACACAATGGTTTCATCAATGGACAAGCGTGTCAGTTCGTCAATGTTCTTCTTGCCGACCTTGACTGACAAGGCGGCTTTGTTCAACCTGGCGCCGTGACAGACCGGACACTCGGATTCAACCATGAAGTTTTCAATCCATGTCCGGATCCAGTCACTGCTGGTTTCCCGGTAACGTCTGGTCAGATTGGTGATGATGCCTTCATAATAATCAACCTTCTCGTGTATGCGTCCTGATGATGATCGCATGCGATAATGGATTTTGTCGGGTGATCCGAAAAGAATGATGGCTTTCTGGTCTTCCGATAATTCGACCATCGGCACATCCAATGGAATATCATAATGCTTACAGGCTTCTTCCAACATCAAGCTGTATAAGTTTTCCAAGTCGTTGTTCTTGTAGGGAATGATACCCCCGTCAAGAATGGTTTTTTCCGGATCAACCACCAAGGCTTCCGTCACTTCTAATTTCAAGCCGAGCCCGTTGCAGTAAGGACAGGCGCCAATCGGTGTGTTGAAAGAAAACAACCTGGGTTCGAGATCAGGTACGGTAAAATCGGAATCGTTGCAGGCATAGTGTTGGCTGAAGACCAGCATGTGCTTGTCATCGGCCAGCACTTTCGCTCTTCCGCCCGCCAGACGGGCGGCCAGTTCCAATGCATCATAAAGACGGCTGCGGATGCCTTCTTTGATGATGAGACGGTCAATGATCAAATAGAAATCGTGTTTCTTGTTTTTATCAAGTTCGGGCATGTCTTCCAAAAGGATGCTTTCGCCGTTCAGGTAGGCCCGCGTGAAACCGTCCTTGAGATATTGTTCAGCCATTTTTTTATACGTGCCTTTTTGTTGCTCGGCGATCGGTGAAAAGATGAGAATCCTGCTTCCTTCTGGCAACGCAAGCACACGTTCAGTCATTTCTTCGATGGTTTGTTTTTGCAACGGCTCATCGGTGTCAGGACAATAAGGAATCCCGATACGTGCATACATCAGGCGCAAGTAATCGTAAATCTCCGTGATCGTGCCAACGGTTGAGCGCGGATTGTTGGAGGTGGTTTTCTGATCAATCGAAATCGATGGCGAAAGACCGTCGATGTTGTCGACGTCCGGTTTTTCAAAATTGCCTAGAAATTGTCTGGCATATGCTGACAAACTTTCCATGTAGCGGCGCTGACCTTCTTGATAGAGCGTATCAAACGCCAATGATGATTTCCCGCTGCCGGAAATGCCTGTCATGACAATGAATTTATTTTTCGGTATGTCAATGTTGATGCTTTGCAGGTTGTTCTCTCTGGCACCACGTACCTTGATCCACTCATTGGTTGTCATCAATCATCACCTTGAACGCGGCTTCATCCATGATGGTGATGCCGAGTTCATTCGCTTTCTTGAGTTTGGATCCCGCTTCGCCGCCCGCAATGACCAGGTCGGTTTTGGCACTGACCGAAGAGCTGACCTTGCCACCATGTTTTTCAATCAAGGCGGTTGCCTGGTCGCGAGTATATAGTGCCAGTTTGCCGGTCAAAACGACCGTCAAATTGTTCAACGGGTGTGCTTTGACCTGTTCAGTCTGATGGGTCATGTTCAAACCAAGCGCCTTGAGTTCTTGAAGCATGGCACGATTATGCTCGTTTTGGAAATAGTCGACGACGCTTGCGGCAATCATGTCACCGATATCAAAGATGTTTTTCAAATCCTCGAAGTCGGCTTCCATCAACGCTTCAAGCGTGGGATAATGACGGACCAGGATTTTGGCGACTTTGGCGCCGACATGCTTGATGCCCAGACCGAAAAGCAACCTGTCAAAACTTTGGCGTTTGCTGTCTTCAATGGCTTGAAGGAGTTTGTCAATTTTTTTTGTGCCAAATCCAGGCAAGTCTTCCAGTGCATTTGCATGTTGCTTGAGTTTATAAATATCGGGAATGGTTTGCACGTATCCAAGCGTGTGGAGCGTCTCAACCACCTTTTCACCTAATGTATCAATATCCATCGCCACCCGGCTGGCGAAATGGATAAGGGCATACGTTTTTTTCGCGGGACACTCCGGATTGAGACAATAATGGTCGGCCTCGCCTTCTTTGCGTCTGACCTCGCTTCCACAAACCGGACAAGCGTCAATCATCATGAATGGCTTTTGTCCGTCGCGTTTTGACATGACGACGGCTAAGACTTCAGGTATGATTTCACCGGCCTTATGGACAATCACGGTATCGCCGATACGGATATCTTTGGCCTTGATGTAGTCTTCGTTGTGCAAGGTCGCCCTGGAGACCCGCGAACCCGACACCATGACGGGTTCAAGTTCAGCGACGGGTGTGACCACTCCGCTTCGTCCGATTTGAAACGTGATGGCATTCAACCGGGTTTCCATTTGTTCGGCGGCGAATTTATAAGCGGTTGCCCATTTGGGTGATTTGACCGTATAGCCAATCGGGTCATGTAGACGGAATTGATTGACTTTGATCACGACACCATCAGTGTCATAAGGCAGGGTATGGCGACGTTTGTCGTATGCGTGAATGCGTTCTATCAGGTCGTTCACATCATTGCATACATGATAGTCGGGGTTGACTTTGAATCCGATCTTATCAAGCAGGATCAATGCCTCTTCTTGGGTTTCAACATATTGTTGTGCCTCGACGATGGCATAAACAAACATGTCCAAACGACGACTTGCCACAATCTTGGAATCGAGTTGCCGGATCGTGCCGGCCGCGGCGTTTCGCGGATTGGCAAACAATGGTTCGTTGTTGGTCATGCGTTCCTGGTTGACGGCTTTAAAACTTTTGTGTGGCATGAACACCTCACCACGCACTTCGATATCCCATGCTTCTTTCAAGACAAGCGGTAGTGATTTGATGGTCTTGACGTTGCTTGTGACA
Organism: Acholeplasmataceae bacterium; assembly: GCA_007692425.1. Classification (GTDB taxonomy): domain Bacteria; phylum Bacillota_I; class Bacilli_A; order Acholeplasmatales; family Acholeplasmataceae; genus RECG01. The sequence continues at coordinate 12,865 of RECG01000022.1, forward strand.
TCTTCGCCCGTGATGCCGTCACCACGAGTGGCGGCACGGGTAAAACGCCCCTTCTCATACGTCATGCTGATGGCAAGACCATCAATTTTCAGTTCACTGACATAGCTTGCCTCAGAAGTGATTTTGTTAATCCGTTCGTCAAACAGACGCAGTTCATCTTCGTTGAAAACATTCGAAAGTGACATCATTGGAACACGATGTTCGATTTTCTGGAATCCATCTAAAACAACCCCGCCGATTTTTTCAGTCGGCGTATCAGGCAATTTCAGTTCGGGATGGCGTTGTTCCAGGTCGATCAACTCGGCAAGATAAGCATCATATTGTTGATCGCTCATGGTTGGTTTGTCGAGCGCATGATATGCGTGGTTCGCCTGGTTGATCAAGTCAACCAAAGTCTGGATTCTTTGTTTGATGTCCATGTCTATCACCTGGTTATATTATACCATTAATGCTCATCTTTTTGATGGTTTTCACCCCACTTTCATGGATAAAAACAGATGGTCTCAACGCACGTCCTTGTACATCCTTTTGAATCGATGTCAACAGCAGTTCGTGTCGGGCGCGGGTCATGGCGACAAACATGAGCCTGCGTTCTTCTTCCTGTTCGGAAAGTCTGTTTTGACGCTTGCTTGGGAACCATCCTTCTTCCAATCCAAGGATGATGACTACATCAAACTCCAAGCCTTTGGCCTTGTGAATGGTCATGAACTGGACACCTTGTTTGAATGCGACACCGTCATCTTCAAACTCCTGAAACGCGATGTCCTGTTCCAAAAATGCTTGTTGGAGTTCATAGGAACGGTGATGATTTCGATACAGGATGGCAATCTCAACAGGCTGAATCCGATGTTTGATCCGCGCTGAAACGAAAGCCGAAACATAGGCCGCTTCGGCCTCGTCCTGCTCAAAAGAAACATGCACGACTTCACGACGTGCCGGGTTGTCCGCAACCAACGCTTTTCTCAACTTGCCTTGATTTCGCATAATCAGGCGGTTTGCGGCCTCTATAATAGATGTGTTTGAACGATAATTGACAGTTAACGGCAATACCTTCGCATGTAGGTCTGCAAGGTAATCAAGGATGACGCCTGCATGGGCGCCGCGAAAGCGGTAAATGGCTTGGTCCGGGTCTCCGACTGCGAAAACGGAAGTTGTCTTTCCAATCAATTTTTTGACAATTTCATACTGTATCAGGTTCGTATCTTGGAATTCGTCAATCAACACATGGTCATAACTGTTTTTTATGATGCCCTTTTTTTGAAAACGATAAAAATCAAGAAGGAGATCTTCATAGTCTTTTGCCTCTTCAGCCAAAAGCCAGCCCTGATAGCGTTGAAACGAAAAGGGCTTTGTCGTGCGATATACACTTGTCTTGTATTTAGCAATATTCAACAAATCGGCTTTTTTGAAGATTGGGTTTTTTCCATTTTGAACCTTGATCTGTTGTTGCTTGATGTGCTCAAGCCGGTTCAGGCAATAGGAATGAAACGTGTGCACCGGAACCCCGTCGATCTTGATTCTATGCCGCATTTCTGCCGCTGCTTTTCGTGAAAATGTCAACGCCAAAATCCGTGTTGGGTCAGTCCCTTCCAACACTAATCGTTTTATCCTTTCAACAATGACGCGTGTCTTGCCTGAACCAGCGCCCGCCAATAAGAAAAGGAAGCGTTCATTGCTGAACACCGCCTTGTTTTGTTCTTCGTTGAGCTCCATGATGATCACCCCGTCTTATGATAGGCGCGCTCATCCCATATTACTTAATTGACTTGACGTTTGACTTTTCTTAAGCCGGGGTGGCTTTCAAGTATTTTCTTGATGCCGTGTGGCAGCGCGAATGCAATGGTCGCGACATCCCCTTCAATCGATACCACGACCCCTTTGCCAAAGGTGTTGTGCTCGATATGATCGCCGGTCTTGAGCAGGTTGCTGACCGGCGTCGCGGTCTCAATTGATTTCGGTTGGTCAAATGCGATGCGGGATTCCGTGATGAAGCGCGAGGGAAAACAGAATTTGACTGTGCCGAAAATCATCCGTTGGTCAGCGTAGCTCATATACAAACGTTCCTTTGCCCGGGTCATGCCGACATAGGCGACGCGACGTTCTTCTTCAAGTTCCACCGTGCCCAGCAATGACTGTGCACTTGGAAAAATGTTTTCTTCCAAGACCACCATGAATACGATCTTGAATTCCAATCCTTTGACCTGATGAACGGTTGACAACTTGACATGATTATGTTCTTCGACAGGCTTGTCAAGATCGGTATAAAGTGCGATCTGGTCCAAGAGTTGTGTCAGTTTGCTTTCGAACGATCCTTCGTAATATCGGTCACCCTGGGTGAAGACCGATTGTAACTCCTTGAGGTTGTCAATCCGATCATCGCTTAATTCATCCTGGTCGCTTCGCAACATATCGAGATACCCGGTCTTGTGCATGATGTAAGGGACGACTTGTTCAAGGTCAATCATCTGCATGATATCACCGTTCATGTCCAACACCATCTCTTTAAAGGTGTTGAGCGCGGTGTGTGCCTGAGGGGTGAGCCTGACATGATCAATCGCTTCAAACATCGACAAGCCGAGTTCTCTGGCTTGTTGTTCGAGCCTTTGGACGCTGACCATGCCAAGTGCCCGTTTCGGCACATTGATGATTCTTTTCAAGTAAAAATCCTGGGTCGGATCAAGGGCGATTCTGACATAGGCGAGCGCATCTTTGATTTCTCTGCGCTCATAAAAGGAAATGCCACCATAGATGATGTAGGGAATGCCTTGTTTGATAAACGCATCTTCGAAGATGCGGCTCAAGGCGTTGTTGCGATACAAAACCGCGATATCCTCGTAACGGTAACCGAGGTTGACAAGCCGTTCGATTTCATTGACGACAAAATAGGTTTCACGATAATCGCTTTGGGCGTGGTGATACATCGGCGGATGCCCGAGCCCCAGGCTGCTTTCAAGGTTCTTGGCGGCGGGTCGGTTGATGTTGTAGCCGATCAACTGGTTGGCGGCCCTTAAAATCAAATTGGTTGACCGGTAGTTGTGTTCAAGCACGATTTTGTCTGCTTGGAAGTCTTTGATGAAGTCTTCGTTGTTTTGATAATGTGCGCCCCTGAAACCATAAATGCTTTGATCTGGGTCGCCGACGACAAAGACGTGCTTGTGTGTCTGTCCGAGCAGCTTGATGATTTGATATTGGATCTGGTCGGTGTCTTGGAACTCGTCGACCAAAATGTGTTCAAAATACGTTTGATAATATTCTCTGATGTCTTTGTATCCTTGCAGCAATTCAAGCGTGTAGATTTCGAGATCATCAAAATCGACGAGTTGGTTTTCTCTGAGATAACTTTGATAGGCTTTGTAGATGGCCTCCTCTTCGGTTCGCTCGAACTCGGGCAGACGCATGCTCTTATAACGGGAGATAATATTCTTATAATATCTCAAAGTCCGGTCTTTTTTGTCAATGTCCAATGTCTTGATCACGTCTTGAATGATGCGTTTGCCATCATCTTCATCAATGACGGTGAAATTCGGACGATAGTCGTAAGGTAATTCTGTGATGTGTCTTCGCAGGATTTGCAGGCCGAAAGCGTGAAAGGTGTAAAGCCAGACATCCATGGCATGAGGTCCGGTCATTTCGATGACGCGTTGTTTCATTTCCCTGGCCGCCTTGTTCGTGAACGTCACGGCCAGGATCCGTTCCGCCCTGACATCGTTCATGATCAAGTATGCGATGCGCGTGGTCAGGGTGCGGGTTTTGCCTGTTCCCGCTCCGGCAACAACAAAAAGCGGTGCATGAGGATAGATGACCGCCTTTAATTGTGAATCGTTAAGTGTTGCCAGCCAGTTCATGGCTCACCAGCTTTCTTATTTGTAGGAGCTTTTCAGAGGCACGATTTCATTCAAGACAGGTTTGCCTGGTGTGCTGGATGGATCAATGCTGAAATAGCCGTTTCTGATTAATTGAAACTTGTCTCCGTCCGATACCTCTTCAAGCGCGGCTTCGACATAACCTGCCTGACTGGTCCATGACGCCGGGTTGAAGCGCATCATCAAATCGCCTGTTTCCTCTTCCTTGATCATCGGACCAAAGAAATGAAACGTGGCGGGAACGGCTTTTGATGCCTCGACAAAATGAATCGTGCCGTTGGGCTTGCGTGCGGAAAAACCTGATCCGCTCAATGTTTCAGGATCATATGTCACCAACACTTCTTTGACATGACCGTTTTCATCTTTGACCACATCATGACATTTGATGAAATAAGCGTTGAAAAGACGAACTTCATCACCAACGGACAGACGCTTGAATTTCTTATTTGGTTTTTCGATGACGAAATCTTCTGTCTCAATATACAGGTGTCTCGAAAAAGCAACCTTCTTGGTTCCCATTTCAGGTTTTTCAATATGCCACGGCGCTTCAATATACTCAATCTTGTCTTCCGGATAGTTGGTCACGGTGACTTTGAGGGGGTCGATGACCGCCATGGCACGTCTGGCGCTTGCTGACAAGTCATCCCGCAATGCCGCCTCAAGCATGTCGATGCCGATGTTTGAATTGATTTTGGACAGTCCGGCTGAAAGAATGAAGTGACGGATGGATGCCGGGGTGTAGCCACGGCGTCTTAAACCCGATAATGTCGGCATGCGCGGGTCATCCCAGCCGATGACCTTGCCTTCTTCGACAAGGGTCCGTAAAAGCCGTTTGCTCATGACGGTGTTTTCAATGCCTAATCTGCCAAATTCGATTTGCCTTGGTATGTCGGGCATTTCCGTTTCACGGACGAACCAGTCATAAAGCGGCCGGTGGTCTTCAAACTCCAGACTGCATAACGAATGCGTGATGCCTTCGATGGCGTCTTCAAGCGGATGAGCGTAGTCGTACATAGGATAGATGCACCATGTTTTGCCTGTATTGTGGTGTTCGGCGTAAGAGATGCGGTAGATGACCGGGTCCCGCATGTTCATGTTGGGGCTCTTCATGTCGATCTTGGCGCGCAGGACACATTCGCCTTCCTTGAATTTGCCTGCTTTCATGTCCAGAAACAGAGCTTTGTTATCTTCAATGGCGCGGTGGCGGTAGGGTGATTCAACGCCGGCCGTCGTGAGATTGCCACGTTGTCTGGCGATGTCTTCTGCCGACGAATGGTCGACATAGGCAAGACCTTTGTCGATCAGGATCAAAGCGCGTTTAAACATCTCGGCGAAATAATCCGAGGCGAAAAAAATGTTTTTCGGCTCATAGCCCAGCCAGCGGATGTCTTCAAGGATGGCCTTGACATAAACATCGTCTTCCTTGGTCGGATTGGTGTCATCATAACGCAGGTTGGTGTATCCGCCAAAGTGCTTGGCCAGTTCAAAGTTGATGACGACCGCCCTGGCGTGACCGATATGCAAGAATCCATTGGGTTCCGGTGGAAACCGTGTAATGATTTCCTTGTGTTTGCCCGAAGCCAGGTCTTGCTCGATGATGGTCTTGATAAAATTGGATTGGATTTCCACGAGAATCACCTCTTTTGTCTCATTCATTATATGATAAATCCGTCTAAACTACAAGGAGACATATGAAAAACCGACCGTTCAAAGAACGGCCGGCATGATGACTTGCAAAACATCAGGGTTGTTCTGGTAGAAAACCATAGAGATCACTAAAATCAAAATCATAGTCATCGAGATCACCAAAGGCATCAAGCAAATCCTGGACGAGCTCTTGTTGTTGCTGTTCTGTCAGGTTTTCATAAACATCCAGTAATGCCTCAATGGCTTCACTCGTGTCTGCTTCCGGATTAATCAGGCTGTCAATCACGTCATTGATGGCGTCGTTAAGCGCCGGCGGATATTCCGGGTTGTTTTGGATGGTTTCCAATACATCTTGGATGGCTTGTTGGATTTCAGCATAGGGGATGGTCTCATTAAGGGTAACATAGACGCGCAGGCGGTTGTTGACGACTGTCACGGATTCAATGTTCAAGCCGGCGCTGCTGACCTGCGTTCCGAAGTCGCGAATGATGAACGTGCCTTCACTGATGAAGTCGCTGTCACCAATCAGGACAAGAATGTTTTGGATGTCTTCTCCTGAAAGCGACACTTGTCCGGCGACAAGTTCTTCGAGATGAATGCGAAGGTCGTTGCCGTCAGCCTGGGCGGTTGCCCTGATCTTGATCACGGTTTGGAAACGATGTGCACTGTTATCAAGTTTTTCAATGGTGATGGGGATGTTGATGTACATGTGCTCATCGATTGTGACAAAAGGCGGCATGGCTTTCATCAAATAGGAATCGAACAGCTCCGTGGCATGAAGCGTGCCGTCATCTTCGATGGCGTCTTTGAGGAAGAAGTCAAACATGCGGTTAAGCAAAAGATGGTCGAGTTCAATATAAGGATTGATCGTGGTGGCGTCCAGCGTGGAGAACAGCAGATAACTCGCTTTGGCGGTAAGAATGTCTTGTAACTGTGAATTTTCCGTGATTCTTAATGCCGGGTCGAGTTCAAAGACGGGTGTGGTCACATCGCGGGTTCTCCCAAGTGCCAAATCCGCTGTGAAGTTGCCCTCTCTGACTCCGATATCCAAAAGTTCGTTTTGTTCGATAAATTGCATGAGCGAATTGACCAGGGCGGCACTTTGCGGGTCGCCTTCAAGCATGGTGGCCATCATGTTTTCGACATCCACACGCAATTCTCGTTCGGCCGGGCTGAAATGAACCAATCCACCAAGCTGGGTGTTGATGGTGTCCTCGATATTCATGCCCATGGCACGTTCGGCCACCCAGCTGACGGCATTGAACATCCACGCCATGGGAATTCTGCCCACATTGACCTTGTCAAGTGTGAGCACGACTTCCGAGGTGTCGGCTGTCAACTTGAAAACCATCAGCAAGTTGGTTTTATACGTAAACGACGAGACAAAGACATGAACGCCGCTTTCAATTTCAATGGTATCGTCTTTAAATCGGATCCATGTGCCTTGATAACCGAAATAATCCTGTTTGATGACATAGTCGCGTTGATCCGTGGTCGGCGCGTCAGGGTCCGCATAATGGATATTTCGTTCACGCAAGGTGTTGAGCAGGATGGCGTTGGCCTGTTGTTGTGTGAATGCGACGCTGATGACCGAGTCGTCGTCATGATCTTCAAGAAAGAGGTCTATCTCTTCCTTGACCATGTCGCCCAGACTGATCGTTGCCGGCTCTTGGAAATCCTCAAGCGGGATTGAAACGTTGGTGTAGGTCATCACCACAAACAAAACGGGGAAAAAGAGAATGGCCAAAATCGGCAGAACAATGATCTTGAATAGAAATCGCATATGCTATACCACCCTTTCGTGATTCCATCTTAATCCTTTATGTGAAAAAAAACAATATCTTTACCTTCTCAAGCAAAGAAACAACCTGAACGCTGTCATTCAGATTGTTTCAAAGTTAATGATTGATTGTCCGCCCAGCACGTAGTCCGGGTGGGGTCCTTCATGAAGAAATTGATAATGGGCCGCAGCCGCGATCATCGCGGCGTTATCCGTGCAATACTGCATGCTGGGAATTAAGATTTCGCGGTCGGGAATTTCTTTGACAATCCGTTGACGCAGGCCGCGATTGGCCGCGACACCACCAGAGACAATGATTTGTTTGACGTCATAAGCTTGTGCGGCCTGTCTTGTTTTTTCAATCAAGACATCCAGTACGCTTGTCTGGAAAGAGGCACACATGTCATTGATGCGGATTTCCTCTCCGCGTTGTCTGGCATGATGAACAGTATTGATGACGGCGCTTTTCAAACCTGAAAAACTGAAATTGTATGCGCTCCGGTCCAAATAAGACCTTGGCAAATCATAGGTGTCTTTTCCTTGAGCAGCCAATTTGTCGACAATCGGTCCGCCAGGATAGGATAAGCCCAGTGTGCGGGCGACCTTGTCATAGGCCTCACCGACGGCGTCATCGAGCGTGGTGCCAAGCATGTGGAAGTCCATATGTCCTTTCAGGTAGAGCAGTTCGGTGTGACCGCCTGATACCAACAGGGCGAGTGCGGGAAACGTCATCTCGTGTTCGAGGCTGACCGCATAGATGTGTCCAATCAGATGGTTGACACCGATCAACGGTTTTTGATGGGCAAACGCGAAGGCGGTTGCCGCATTGATGCCGACCAAAAGCGACCCGATCAGGCCGGGTCCCTTGGTTACCGCCACCAAATCAATCGCTTCAGGTTTGATGTCTGCTTGGACAAGCGCCTGATCAAACACCTTGGTCATATGTGCGACGTGGTTGCGGGAGGCGATTTCAGGGACGACGCCTCCATAAGTCTGATGAATGTCAATTTGTGAAAGCACGATGTGTGCGCGCACGTCCTTGCCATCTTTGAGAATGGCGACGCTGGTTTCATCGCAACTTGTTTCAACAGCTAAAATAATCATGTCATATCTCCTTTGAAAGGACAACGGCGTCCTCGGATTCATAATAGTGTTTACGGATGTGAGAACGCTCAAAACCGTGTTTGATATAAAACGCTTGTGCGGCGGCGTTGCTTTTTCTGACTTCAAGGGTAATGTGCTTGACGCCTTGTCGCATCACGAAGTCAAGGGCGTATTCAAGCAGTTTGGATCCATGTCCTTGTCTTTGGTGTTCGGGATCGACCGCCACATTCATCATCTCGGCATCCGGTGTGACAATCCTTAATCCTAAATAAGCGATGATGTGTCGATTCATTTCGCCGACCACATAATAAGCAAAAGGATTGTCAGTCAATTCTTGGACCAAAAAGTCAGGTCCGAGTGACTGTTTGAAAACTTTGTTTTCAAGCATCACGATGCTCTTGACATCTTCAAGTCTTGCTTTTCTGATGTTCATTGGCTTCTGCTTCGGTGATTCGTAAATAGTTGGGCACGAGGTTGTGGACATCCTCGACCAAGACGGCCCGCTCAAGAATGCGGGGGACGGAAACCTCGTAATGCCGTTCACTGATAAAGACTGCTTCGGCGGATTGATACGCTTCTGTTTGAGAAAATTCAGCAAAAGGCCTCAATTGATCTGCCATGATGACGGCGCCGTTTTCATAGACAGCCGAAAAGACATTGCCGCGTCTGGCATCAGTCATGGCTGCGATGCGTCCTTGATAACCGCTCGTGAGAAAAAAGAGACTGCTGACTGTTTTCAGTGGCATGTTTTTCGTATAGGCAAGCATTTTACCGACCATCACGGCAATTCTGAGTCCTGTGTATGAGCCCGGTCCGACCCCGATGATAATCTCGTCAATCCGGTCAAGTGTGAGTTTGTTTCTTTTCAACATCTGGTCAATACGATCAATCAAATACTTGGCGTGGTCGCGTTGTGCGATACGAATGGAAAAATCCTTGAGTTGGTCACCACGGGCGTAGCCGATATACATCAGGTGGGTGGAGACATCAAACAAGAGGCGCTTGGGTATTTTGCTCATATGTATTGCACCGCCCTTTTACATGGATAACCCACACACTCCATGGTGATGTCGCGGGTTTCATCGCCGGTTTTGTTGATGCCGACCAACAGGTGGTCGTTTGGCAATAAGGCCTTGACGTTGTAAGGCCATTCAATGACGACCATGCCATCACCGTCGATGTATTCTTCCAGATCAAAATCATTGCCAATCTGGTCAAGGCGATAGAGATCCAAGTGAAAAAAGGTGCATTCTATGTTGTCGGTGTCATATTTCTTCATGATGGTAAAGGTCGGACTGTTGACGATTTCTTTGACATTGAGGGCGCGTGCCAGACCTTTGGCGAATGTGGTCTTGCCGGATCCGAGTTCACCATTCAATAAAATGACGACCCGTTTTTCAGATTTGAGCAGCAAACCCAGTTCGTAGCCGATCATTTCGGTTTCTTTGGCTGAGTGCGATTGTTTATGTTTCATGTGTGTGTCTCCTATTTGATATTGTGTTCATCGCCTGTTTTGCCAAGCAACGCGAACATGTTGGTTTTATATGCTTCGACACCCGGTTGATCAAAAGGGTTCACACCAAGCAGATAGGCGGACATGGCGCAAGCCTTTTCAAAGAAGTAAACCAGGTGACCGAAGGTCTCCGCATTCAATGCGGGAATCGTGATCAACAGATTGGGAACACCGCCGTCCTGGTGTGCCATCATCGTGCCTTTCATGGCTTGTTTATTGACGTGTGACACTGTTTTTCCGGCTAGATAATTGAGCTCGTCAAGGTCATCCGGTTCGCTATCGATGATGACGTCCGCTCCCGGATCATTGACATGGATCGTGGTCTCGAAGAGATGGCGTTCACCCTCTTGGATGTATTGTCCCAGTGAATGAAGATCGGTGGAAAAGGCTGCGCTCGCGACAAACAGTCCTCGATGTTCCTTGCCTTCAGACTCGCCAAACAGTTGTTTCCACCATTCGTTGAAATAGGTCAAGGCAGGTTCATATCCGACCAACAGTTCGATCTTTTTGCCTTGTTGGTAAAGCAGATGGCGGGTCGCGGCGTAAAGATAAGCCGGATTGTCAGCCAGTTCGGGTGTGCCATATTGCTTAAAGGCCTCTTTAGCGCCCTTCATGACGGCATCAATATCGACGCCTGCCACCGCCATAGGCAACAACCCCACGGCCGTCAACACGCTAAACCGTCCACCGACGTCATCAGGGATGACGAGCATGTCATAGCCGTTTGTCTTGGCCAGTGTATGAAGTGCACCTTTTTGCCCGTCGGTTGTGGCAATGATCCGTCTGGCCGCTTCGTCGCGTCCGACCTTGTTTTCCAAATGTTTTTTAAGGACCCGGAACGCAACGGCCGGTTCGGTCGTGGTTCCGGATTTCGAGATGACATTGATGGCATAAGCCTTGTCATCCAGATAAGTCATAAGTCCAGACAAATAGGGCGCCGACAATTGATGTCCGGCAAACACGATTTCCGGTGTTGTTTTTGAAAAGGGTCTTTTGACAAACTCAAGCCCGGCTTTGGCGCCTAAATAAGATCCGCCAATACCGATGACTACGAGGACATCGCTGTGTTTGCGAATGTCGGCGGCGATTTTTTTGATTTGTTGAAACGCTTGGCTGTCGCTGCTATCCGGCAAGTCAAGCCAACCTAAAAAACCGCTCCCCTTTCCGGTGCGATCATGAATCATGTGATGAATCTTTAAAACCTTTTTGTCTAGCGTCTCGGGTTGTTCATCCAAAAATGAACGGACGCCCGAAAGATCGAGTTTGATGGGGTTCATGGTGTGCCTCATTTCTTTAACGCTTTTTCGACCCAATGTGGCAATGCTTGCGCCAAGGGATGGAACCCTTTTTTGATTTTGACCATTTTTTGGATGCGCGGATGCATGGGGTGGGCCTGCTTATAGCTTAGTTTCAAACGTTTGTTTTTGTCATCGATTTTGAGTACCAGAGCTTCGATTTCATCACCAATGCTGAAAAGGTCTTCGATCGAAGCGACATAATGGTCCGATAATTCGGAAATGTGGACCAGTCCCGAATATGCGCCGTGCTCGACGAACACGCCATAAGATTGAATGCCTGTGATTTTGCAGATGATTCGTTCATTGATTTCCATAAACAAAACCTCGTTCACATTATAACATGTTTTATAAATGAAGTCATGAAAAAAGACGCCTCGGCGCATGCGCGCCGTTGGCGTCTCTTGTGGGTGTGATACGCTATTCGTATGCCATATAAACGCCTAATCCTCCCAGACCGACATGGGCTGAAACGACAGGGCTGATGACACCTGTGATCTTGACCGCGATTTTGTCTCCAAGTTGGAAAATATCATGTTCCAATTGTTTGGCAAACGTGGTGTGATCCACATAGGCAATCCGCACCACGACCTTGCCGAATGCCAACAGTTTTTCCACTTCTTTGACAAGATAGGCAAGCACGCTTGGGACGCTTCTGACTTTGTGTTCAAGTTCCAGCACACCTTGTTTGAATCGCAAAATCGGCTTGACTTTGAGCACGTTGCCGATGACGGCTTGCACTTTGCCGATTCTTCCGCTTTTGACCAAGGTTTGAAGGTTGTCAATGGTGAAGATGATGGATCCCTTGCTTTTCAGGTCTTCGAGATGAGCAAGACCCTCTTGCAACGTGTGTCCCTGGTCAAAAAACTCAATCATCTTCTCGGTCAGATAAGCGCCTCCGTTGATGGTGGTTTCGCTATCGACCACGGCCACCTTCTTGTTTTCAAGAATGGTCTGTCCGAGGGTGGCTGAATTGTTTGTGCCGGAGAGTTGCTTGGAAATGGTCAGACAAAGCACTGACTCATAGGTTTCAAGTTGCTCTTCATAAGCCTTCAAAAAGGCTTCCGGCGATGGTTGGGATGTTTTGACATCCTTCTTCAACTTGAGCGCTTCAACCACCAACTGCGGGTCGATTTGCCCGTCAACAAACTCCTTGTCGTCAATCAACACTTTAAGCGGCACAACCGTGATGTTGTGCTGTTTGGCATATGCGGGATCGACACTGAAGGTCGAATCGATCACCAAACCGACTTTTCTCATGATTTCACTCACCTCTTATTTCTATGTTTTCAATGTGATGCCTTGCCAAAGCGCGGCAATATTAAATGAATGGTTTTGTGTTGTCTTGATGATGAAACCCCGGTTCAAGCAAAAGCTTGCAGCCGGGTCGCGTGTGTTTGCTTCATGTTGTTCAGTCAACGGTGACAACGGCAATGACGCCTGGCACATTTTCCAAAAGCAAGGTTTCAATGCCTTGTTTCAGTGTGACATCCAATGCGATACATCCGTCACAAGCGCCAAGCATGCGCACGTAGACAATGCCATCTTCGATATTGACAACCTCGATGTCTCCGCCGTCGCGTTGCAGATAGGGTCTGACTTTTTCAATGATGCTCATGACTTGTTCTTTGGTTTGGTCCATGGTGAACACCTCTTCTCATGCATAGTATATAGAAAAGAGGCCGGAAATACAACTGATTTAGTCCTTGTCCGCTTTATCTGGTTTCATGCGTTTGAGCACGTAATGAGCGCAGTTGAAATTGCAAGATTCGTTGAGATAGTCGGGAATCCTTCTGAAACCATTGGGGCTCTTCGGATCGGAGTTGAACCCCTTGAGTCTGAGCATGCCTGATGACATGTCGCCGACGATATAAGTATACCGATCGAAAGCAACATCGACATAGCGCTCCTGGAATTTCAGCAAATCAAATCCTTCTTTATGGTTTTTGATCAGTTCGAATTGACCGAACTCGGTATCAATAATCATATTCACACCTTCTTCAAGAGAACGACCGCTTCGGCGGCAATGGCTTCGCCGCGGCCGATGGCGTCTCGTTTTTCATAGGTTGTCGCCTTGATGCTCACTTGGTTGATATTGATGCCGAGGTGGTTGGCGATGTTGGTTCTGATGTCGTTGATGAATGGATTGATTTTGGGTTGTTCGGCGTAGATGGTGGCATCGATATTGACGACACCATGACCGTTATCTTTGATGCACGCATGTGCGTGTTTTAAAATCAACGTTGAATCCATGTTTTCATATTGTGGGTCGTCATCGGGAAAATGGGTCCCGAGATCACCCAGGGCAAGCGCACCGAGCATCGCTTCGGCAATGGCGTGCAACAAGACATCAGCGTCGCTGTGTCCCGCCAATCCTCTGTCGTGCGGAATATTGATGCCTCCCAAAAGCAGAGGCCTTTGCTTGATCAGTGGATGAATATCAAAACTATGTCCGATCCGCATGGCTTGCTCCTTTGTAAGCACGTGTGACACATATGTAAGATCTTCTTGAAAGGTGACTTTTAGATTGGGGCTGTCGTTGATCACCACATACACGTTGTCACCAGGATAAAACTGTTGGTATAATGCAACGTCATCATCGTGCGCGTCGCTGTTGCGCAAATGGGCGTGACGGATTTTTTCTGTCAGGAAGGCTTGTGGGGTCTGGGCGAGAACATGGGTGTTACGGTCAAGGCTTTTAACGGCGTTGTCTTGATGTTGTTTGAGCGCGCTCGTGACCGGCTCCGCCAACAAGACGGCATCGTGCAGGGCAATCGCTTCTTCAACTTTCGAAATGGCTTCTTTGGTAATCAACGGTCTGGCCGCGTCGTGAATGAAGACATAGGGTGTGGTGACTTCCTTGAGGCCGTTGAGGACACTCTCGCTTCTGGTCTTTCCACCGATGACAAGACGGATGTCTGGTGCGATGTGTTTCTTGACTTCTTGAAAATCGTTTTTGGCGACGACCAGTATCACATCAAAACCAAGCGCTGAAAAGGCCTCGACGCTAAATAGGAAGAGAGGTTTTCCGTCTATCGGATAAAGGATTTTCGAGCGGTCCAGCTTGGTCCTTCTGCTGGTGCCTGCCGCCACAATCAAGGCTGTGTTCATGCTTATACCTTGAGATACGCGTCAAGCTTCTGGTCATGCGGTCCGGGTTCGAAATGATCGATTTCCTGAAAATCGTAAATGATGCCAATGACGTGGCGAGGACGGTGTTTCTGTAAGAAATCATCATAATAGCCCTTGCCGAAACCAATCCGGTAAAACGTTTTGGAAATGGCAATTGCCGGCACAAGCAAAAGATCGATGTCATCATCAACGCGTTTGCCCAAGACGGGTTCCAAAATGCCAAAATCGCTTTTGACGAACCTGGATGTTTCGGTGGTGGCATAAAAATGGATGCCGTCCTTTTCGACCTTGGGATAAGCGGGCCTGATGTCCAAATCAGCAATTTCCCGGATGTCAAGTTCATTGGTCACAGGCATATAGAGGCCAATGATTTTTGCTTCGCTGAAAAAAGGCAAGGCCTTGATGAGATCGACCATGCGGGCACTGCGTGCCAGCACTTCCGCCTTGCTGAGTTGTTGCCGTTTTTCAAGCATGCTTTTACGGATGTCTTTTTTCATGAGACGATGTCCTTGTAATAACAACCGTGTCCATCGAACTGCGGATTTTCCGCAATCTTCAAGGCCTGGGCTGCTGCTTGGTAAAGCTTGTGTTCGTCATGGGCGTCGTTACCGCCGATGGCAATACCGGCAAAGACTTCGAGTTCAACGCTGATGGATCCATATTGCATCTTGAGATTCAAGAAGGTTTTATTGCTCTTGATGCCGTTGGCGAGAACCTCCATCTTGCGTGGATCGGTGACCAGAACGGCAAATTCAATGCCGCCGATCCGGAAAATATCGCCTTTCTCCGTGACAAAGGTGGCGCGCAATTTTCGAATGTATTCCGCCATGAGCATATTGCCGACTTCGCGCCCGTGCAATTCGTTGATTTTAGGCATATTCTTCAAATGGATGACCTTGAGTTGAAAATACTTGTTGTTTTTGAACAACTGGTTCATGGTCACCATGAGATCGTTTTGGTCTTTCAGGTTGTCAAGTTCATCGATGTTGCTAGCTTTGAAATGTCTGGTCTTGACCGGATTGAGCGTTCCCATGATTACGGCGGCGTTCTGATCTTCAAACAAGCGTTTGCCTTTTTCCTTGAACCAGACATATTGACCGTCAACCAAAACCCGGTAAGAGGTGGTGTATTGTTTCTTGTTGATGGTCAGATCGCCTAGGATGGCCAAGTATTTTTTCAAATCCTCGGATTCAATCAGTCGTCTGAAATCGGTCAAATCCAAAAGGTTTCCCGGCAGTTTTAACATGTCGACCAATGTATCGCTGGCCCAGATGGTCCGTTCATCCAAATCAATGTAGAACAGCCCCTCTTCGCTAATTTCCAAAGTGGCGATGAATTTATGTCGGATGCTCTCAAGTTCGTTATTACGGTCGCTTAATTCTTTTTCAACAGCGAGCATGTTGAAATCACTCTTCTTTTCACCCACGCAAATGCGCCCCTTGTATCGCCCCAAGGCAAAGACCGGCTGCATGACCATGTGAAGAATGACGGGGTTGCCGTCGGCATTAAAAAATGAGAGTTCCTGGATGTCGCTGTCGCCTGGTTTGGCGTTTTCGCGATATTCCAGATAATGATTTTCCAGTGCCCGGTTATTGATTTCGGTTTGATTGAGCTTGGTGAACCGGATGGTTTTGTTAAAGACGGTAAACAACTTTTTGCCGATGATCTCGTCCTTGTCCATGTGCAATTCTTGGAGAAGGCTCGTAGAAATGTCCTTGATGCGTTCTTTCGCATCCACGACATAATAGGCATTCCAACGGCTGTTTTTAATGGATTTGACAAACAATTGATAATGGTTGGCTTTCAACGTTGACGTTTTGAATGTGGTATAAAGCACCATGAGAAACAGGGCATAGACAAACAAGGTGAACCCGATATAAGCCTGTTGATATGTCCCTGCCACACTGATCCAGTCTGTCTGATAAAAGACAACAATAACCATCACCGCGATGGCAATGTTCAAAAAAGCAAGAATCAGACGAAAACGCAAAACCTTTTCGCTTTGAATGCTTTGGATGATGACCAACACCAACGTAAAGACGGTGATGATCAGTGGATACAACGGATGTTGGACAAGCATGTTATCACCCCAGGATGTATGGTAGCGCGTAGAAGATAAAAAGGATGGCGAAGGTGATCAAGACGGCAAGCACATAAACCAGCGCTTGATGCCGGCTGAAGAAAATGGCAATTTTTTCAGCCATGATCCTGCTGCCGAAACCTTTGAATGGTTCAATTAAAATGACAAATAGTTTTTTCATGATGCAGCCCTCACTTCATGAACATGTTAAGATATTCCATCAATTTATCACGGTCGTTGATTTTTAGCATGATGCCTTCAATGGCAATGGAGATGTTGCCGGTTTCCTCGGAAACAATGATGGTCATGCTGTCTGTGATTTCACTGATGCCGAGTCCTGCGCGATGGCGTGACCCCATCGTTTTCTCGAAGTTCTGGTTGTCGGAGAGAACAAAGTATGCGCCGGCACAAAGCACGTGGTCGCCGCGAATGATGATGGCACCGTCGTGAAGCGGTGTCTTGGGTGTGAAGATGTTAAGGAGTAGTTCTTTGGAAACCTCGGCATTGAGCGTCACCGCCCGGTCTGCATATTGGTCCAGCGTGTTGTGTTTTTCAATCGTGATCAACGCTCCGGTCTTTTGGCCCGCCATGGTTGTAGCAGCTTCAACAATGCTGTTTTTGGTTCGTTCACTGCTGATCACAAACGAACCGTCCCTGATGTCGCCTTTCCAAACCATTTCTAGCGCTCTTCTAATATCCGGTGCCATGATGATGATCAAAAGCACCGGCAGCCATTGGACAAGATAGGTCAGCATTGATGCACTGATCAACAGGTCGAAATGGTTGGCAATCCAGGCCAATGCATAGACAAAAAGAAACGAGATGGCGATACTGAGCATGCGCTTGTTGCTGACAAGAAACTTGACAACAAAAAAGACAAGAATCCAAACGATGTACGCATCAATGATGATTTTCCAGACAGGCGTGTCAAACAGCATGGCGATCTCTCCTTTTTCAACATCCATTATATCACATCTTTCATTTCACAAAAATGAAATTAGGGTTATTTGCCGCGTCTTGAATCCTTTGCCGTTTGCTTTTTCAAGCGTTTCATTTTACAATGGTGATAGAACATACGTCAGCGAGGACACCATGGATCAAGCATTACTTGTCGGCCTTGGCTTGCAGGCCTCTTTCGAGACCATCAGCGCATCGCTTGATGAACTTGAAAGTCTGGCGGCCGCACTGGACATACAAACCAAGGAAAAAGTCATTCAAAGGGCAAAAACCATTTCACCCCGCTTTTATATCGGAAGCGGAAAAGTCGCAGAAATCAAGACGATGATCACCGCGCTGGAAATCGACATCGTCATTTTTGATGATACACTCTCTCCAGCCCAGTTGAAGAATCTTGAAAAGAGCCTGGATATCCAGGTGATTGACCGTAGTTTCTTGATTTTGTCTATTTTTTCTGAGCGGGCCCAGAGCAAAGAGGCCGTCCTTGAAGTGGCCCTTGCACAAAAAACTTATATGCTGCCGCGTCTGGTCGGCATGCGCAACTCCTTGTCCCGTCAAGGAGGTGGCAGTTATAACGCCAAAGGTCCAGGTGAAACCAAGCTGGAACTCGACCGTCGTCGTTTATTGAATGATATCTATCAAATCAAGCAATCTTTGATTAAAATCAACCGTGATAAGGAAACCGCGCGCAAGCAACGTCAAAAAAACAAGATACCGGTTGTTGCCTTGGTTGGTTATACCAATGCCGGAAAATCTTCCACCATGAACAGTCTTGCCCGCCATTTGCAGCACAACTCGGATCCCGTTTTGGAAAAGGATATGTTTTTTGCCACCCTTGACACCAAAGCCAAGAAACTGCAGAAAAGCAATCAACCGCCTTTTATTTTGATTGACACTGTGGGTTTTGTTGCCAAGCTTCCCCATGAACTCGTCCGTTCATTCGAAACGACATTAAGCGATGTTGTCGCTGCTGACCTGTTGATTCACATCGCGGATGGTGCGGCGTTTGATCTTCGACAGATTGAAACCACCAAAGCCGTGTTGCAAAGCATGGGTGCAGATCATATTGAGCGTTTGCTCGTGTTGACGAAGAAAGAGATTGCACCACATGTTCCCAACATCGAAGAGGACTATCTTTTCATCAGCAACCGGACCGATGAAAACATTCCTGAGCTCGTAGATGCCATCTATGGTCACTTGTATAAGGATAGTCGTATCCAAACGCTGAAAATCCCATTCGATCAAGGACAGGTCTTTTCCATCATCAAAGAGAACAACACCATCTTGGAGAGTCGCTATGAGGATGATGGCATTTATGTGAAAGCCATCCTCACACCTGAGCAAACCACTTTGTTCAGACGCTGGATTATCAACAACAAAACCGCCTCGTAAGGCGGTTTTATTTTGATGGTGGCGGAAGAGATGGGATTCGAACCCATGTGCCTCTTTTGGAGACAACCGCATTTCGAGTGCGGCTCGTTATGACCACTTCGATACTCTTCCCTCACTCACATTCATTATACACTAAGCTCTGAAAAAATCATCGAGATGGCGTATGAAATCTTCTTTTGTTTTGGTTTGGGTGAGTGTTCTCCGTAGTTTGCTTGCGTGCTCGATGCCTTTGAGGTACCAAGGCCCATGACTGCGCATTTCCAAGATGGCAATGTGTTCGCCTTTCAGTTTGATCAGGGCTTCCAAATGTTCAATCATCGTATGTCGGATGTCGGTATGTGAGGGGCGCTCAAGCATGGTGCCGTCTTTGAGATACTGGTTGATTTCTTGAAAGATCCAAGGATTGCCGAGTGCCGCCCTGCCGACCATGACCGCATCACATCCTGTGTAATCCAACATGTGTTTGGCGCTCGGTCCGTCAAGCACGTCACCATTGCCGATGACTGGAATGGTCACGTGTTGCTTGACCTCGCGAATGATGTCCAAATTCGCTTTTCCGCCGTAACCTTGGGCCCGGGTGCGGGCATGGACCGTGATGGCGCTGGCACCGGCTGCTTCGATTCGTTTGGCCACTTCAACAGCATTGATGGTTTTTTCATCCCAGCCACTTCTGATCTTGACCGTGACAGGTTTGCTGACACTTGAGACGACCGCTTTGACAATCGATTCAATCAAATCTGGATTCTTCATCAAGGAAGCGCCAGCCTGGGCTCGTAGCGCGACCTTGGGGACAGGGCACCCCATGTTGATATCAATCACATCGCAATTTGAGTGTGTGTCGATATAGGTTGCGGCTTCAACCATCGTGTCAAGATTGGAACCGAAAATTTGTTGTGCCAGCGGCCTTTCTTCTGTTGTCATGAACAGCAGTTTGATGGTCTTCGCGTTTTGATAAATCAATCCTTTGTCGGAAACCATCTCGGCAAACACCAAACCAGCCCCATGACGACGGGCCAAGATGCGGAACGGACTGTTTGAAACGCCCGCCATGGGCGCAAGCACGACTTTGTTTTCAATGTTTAAAGGACCAATTTTAAATGACAAGAAAATCACCCGCTTCATTGTATCATACGTCATATGAAGTTGCAATCATGCTAAAATGAGACTGGCAAACGGAGTGTGATATGATGAAAGACCATGCCTTGATCGCGCTTGCTTTTGACAAGCAAGTGCGCATTTATGTATCACAAACAACCCATCTTGTCGAACAGGCAAGACAACTGCATCAGACCTGGCCGACGGCAACCGCCGCGCTCGGTCGTTTGTTGACGGCTTCTGCCATGATGGGGCTGATGTATAAGAAGGGCGAACGCCTGACCTTGCGTGTCAAGGGTGATGGTCCGATCGGTCAGATGCTGGTCGAAGCCAATCCGGAAGGTGATGTGCGCGGTGAAATCCAAAACCCTCATGTCTATCTGACTTTCGACGATCCTTCGCTTAAACACAAGTTAGATGTCGGTTCTGCCGTCGGCAAAGGGTTTTTACATGTCACGAAAGATTTGGGAATGAAAGATTACTTTACCTCGTCCTCGGCACTTCAAACCGGTGAAATCGGTGACGACTTCACCTACTACTTCGCAATGAGCGAACAAGTGCCGTCTTCGGTCGGTCTTGGTGTACTGGTGGATGTCGACCAATCTGTGCTCGCCAGCGGCGGGTACATCCTGCAATTGCTTCCTTATACGTCAGAAACAACCGTTCAACGGATTGAAGACATCATTGGCGCCATACCACCGATGAGCACGTTGATTCACGAAGGTAAGACACCTGAAGATATCGTCTCGTTGTTGTCTGACGGTACAGCTGCCATCTTGGACAAACGCTTGTTGCGCTATCATTGTCATTGTAGCAAGCGTGGTTTTGCCAGATCTTTAAGTGCTTTGGATCGTGAAACGTTGGATACGTTGATCAACGAGGACGGAAAAGCCGAGGTCGAATGTCATTTTTGTCATCGCAAATATGTCTATTCGAAAACGGAACTCCTGCAAATCAAATCCGGTCGGGAACCACAAAAAAAGGAAGTCTGATGAACTTCCTTTTATTCGAATGTTTTTAACATGTCCAGCACATCTTTCAAAGGAAGGCCGACAATGGTTAAAAAATCACCTTTATAGTTGTCGACCAGCGCCGCCCCTTCGCCTTGTATGGCGTAAGCTCCGGCCTTGTCAAGGGGTTCGCCACTTTGAATATACTTGTTGATTTCGATGTCGCTCAAGGGTTTCATGAAGACTTCGGCTTCTGAATAAAAGGTCTTGATCTGATCGCCTTTGACCAGTGCAACACCCGTATAAACCGTGTGCCGTTCGCCCGACAATGTTTTCAGCATGCGATATGCGTCTTTCTCATCTGTCGGTTTGCCGAGAATCTCATTATGGTGAACCACGATCGTGTCAGCGCCAAGCACGATGTCGTTTGGATGCAGCATCGCCACATCGAGCGCTTTCATGCTGGCCAGTTCGATGACAAGATCTTGCGGTTTCTTCTTATGATCAAGTGTTTCGATGATCTTGCTTGGTACGACACGAAAATCAATGCCTGCGTCTGATAACAGTTTTGCCCTTCTAGGTGAACTGCTGGCTAAAATGATCATGTTCGAAACCTCCTTCATCGCTAACCATTATATCATAGGAAATGAGTCTGGACCGACTTTTTCACGCTGGCGTGTTATAATATAGATGGTGAAAGCCGGGGTGTTTCCATGAAGGAAGTCTTATCATTTTTAAGAGATGATTTAGCCATCAATCCCAAACAAACGTTGATCATAGCAGTCAGTGGAGGAAGCGACTCCATGGCTTTATTGTCGCTTCTCCTGACCACATCTTATCATTTGGTCGTGGTGCATTTCAATCATCAAAAACGTCCGGAATCCCGTGATGAGGCAAAGCTCGTTGAGTCTTTTTGTCAGGAACATGATGTGCCTTTTCATTATTATGCCTTGAATATCGCTGGTGGAAATTTCCATCATCGTGCCCATCATTTGCGCACCCATTATCTGAATGAGGTCGCACATGTATACAAAACCCCTTATGTCTTGACAGCCCATCATCTCGATGATCTGTTGGAAAACATCCTGATCAAGCTGACGCGCGGCAGCAACCTGCTCGGATATGCCGGCATGCAACGGGTGCACCGTTTCGATGACATGATTTATGTCAAACCCATGCTCTATGTTTCCAAAGCGGACATCATGGCCTATGTCAGGGCACATCAAGTGCCTTATCTGGATGATGCGTCCAATGACGAGCACGCTTATTTACGTAATCGGTATCGACATGCCGTTGTCCCGATCATGCGCCAAGAAAATGAAACCTTGCTTGAGCAAATCAAGCAATATCACTTGCAAGTGTCTGCGGCATTCCAAGCCATTAGAAGCCACACCAAGCGTTTTTTAAACAATGGTGAGGTGATTGATGTTGTTGCGTTTCAAAATCTGGAAGAAGCTTATAAAGACGATGTGATTGCCTATTTGATCGAACTCAAGTCACTCTCCCTCACTTACCGGACCGTTCAAAAAATCAAAGCCATCTTGCAAGGTAAACGCCCCAACACATCTTATCCGCTTAGCAACCGCCACACCTTTGTCAGGGCTTATCAAGAGGCCTATATCCAGCACTCAGAACCGGTAGAGCACAAGCGTGTTGAGCTTAAAGAGGGCAAGACCAAGGTCGGAAATGTGTCGATTTTCACATTTTTTGACAAAACTGATGCCAAAGAAACTGAATTAGTGAAACTATGTTATAATAAATTAGCGTTTCCGCTATGGATCAGGCATCGTGAAGATGGCGATATGTTGCGTTATTCTTATGGACATAAGAAACTTAAGAAATTGTTAATCGACCTCAAGATTCCGGCTGAAGCACGCAAGCGTTTGTGGGTGGTAACCGACAACGATGACCTTATCCTCTGGATCCCGGATTATTATGTCAATGAAACGCTCGGCGATGAACATGAATTATATTTCCATTTAACCGAGGAGAAAAAACATGCACAATGACATCGACAAGATTCTTGTCAACGAACAAGAAATCGCCCAAATATGTCAAAACCTAGGTAAGCAGATTACACACGACTATCAAGGCAAAAGGCCCATTTTGGTCGGTCTTTTGAAGGGTTGTATCCCTTTCATGTCTGATTTGTCAAGGCATATAGGCCTTTATGTTGATATGGAGTTCATGGCGGTCAGTAGCTATCATGGCGGCATTTCAACATCTGGCGATGTGAAAATCCGTAAGGATTTGGACATTTCCATCGCCGATCGGGATGTCCTCATCGTCGAAGACATCGTGGATACGGCCAGTACCATCATGACTATCATCAATTTGTTCAGGCACCGTGGTGCCGCTTCCGTCAAGGTTGTCACGCTTCTTGACAAACCAGGCGGTCGGATTCACGACTTTACGCCTGACTATATCGGCAAAACCATACCGAAAGCTTTTGTTGTCGGTTATGGCCTTGATTATGATGAGCTTTACCGCAATCTTCCTTATGTGGGTGTTCTCAAGCCCAAAGTTTACAACGATTGAAATATAGAGGTGCCTTTGCATGAACCAAGATCCAAAAAGACCTGATCAAAAGAAAAAAACAGAATTCCGTAAAAAGCCCGACTACCTCATCATGATTTTCACCTTGTTGGTCGTTTTTGGTGTGTTTCTTTTCTTGCGGAATACGTTGGAAGGACAGGCGCAGGAACTTACCGTATCCGAAATCCAGGCTGCTGCCAACGCCGGTCATATTGAAGAAATCAGTTATGTGTTGGTTGGTGGCGATAACTTTGACCTGGTCGAGGTTTCCGGCAAGATTTATGATCAACACAAAGGTTTATACGACAACATCGTGACATTTGAACGCATCATGCGGATTGACCAGGCACAGGAAATCATGAATGTTGTTGAAGGTTATGGCGGGAAGACAAACGTCAATACCCGTTCAGGCATCACCTTTTGGACGGTACTGCTCAACTTGTTTCCCATTGCCTTGTTTATCGTGATTTTGTTCATCATCTTCAGAAACGCCAACTCTTCAAACAACCGGGCTTTCGATTTTGCGAAAAATCGTGCCAAGCTCAATCGCGAAAAGGGTGTGACGTTCAAGGACGTGGCCGGCTGTGACGAAGAAAAGGAAGAGCTTGAAGAAATCATCGATTTTCTCAAGGCTCCCAAGAAGTACGTTGACATGGGTGCCCGCATTCCGAAAGGCGTCTTGCTGGTCGGTGCCCCCGGCACCGGTAAAACCTTGCTTGCCCGTGCTGTTTCCGGTGAAGCCAACGTCCCCTTCTTTTCGATATCCGGCTCTGACTTTGTTGAAATGTTTGTCGGTGTCGGTGCATCCCGTGTACGCGATCTGTTCAAGGTGGCCAAAGAAAATTCACCTTGTATTCTTTTCATTGATGAAATCGACGCTGTCGGTCGCCAACGTGGTGCCGGTCTGGGCGGCGGACATGATGAACGAGAGCAGACTTTGAACCAGCTGCTGGTGGAAATGGATGGTTTCTCGACCAATCTCGGCATCATCATCATGGCAGCCACCAACCGTCCGGATGTGCTTGATCCGGCCTTGTTGCGTCCCGGTCGTTTTGACCGGCAGGTTACGATTGACTTGCCTGATGTGCGAGGTCGTGAAGCGATTCTTAAAGTTCATGCCCGCAACAAAAAGCTTGATCCCAATGTCAAACTGGGGGAAGTGGCACACCGCATTCCCGGATTCAGTGGTGCCGACATTGAAAACCTCTTGAATGAAGCGGCTTTGCTTGCCGCCAGAGACAACCGCACTTTGGTTGCCGAGCAAGATCTTGATGAAGCCATGGACCGGGTTCGTATGGGTCCCGCCAAAAAAAGCAAGAAGTTCACAAAGCAAGAAAAGAGAACGATTGCCTACCATGAGGCGGGTCATGCCGTCATCGGCTTGAAACTTGATTATGCCAATGTCGTTCAAAAAGTCACCATCATTCCGCGCGGCCGTGCCGGCGGATACAACCTGATGGTGCCTTCTGAAGAACGCTTTTTAGAAACCAAACAATCCCTTTTGGCCATGATTACCAGCTATCTGGGTGGCCGTGTGGCCGAAGAAATCATGTTTGATACCGTGACTACCGGTGCTTACAATGACTTTCAGATGGCGACAAGCATTGCCCGTGCGATGGTTACCGAGTATGGCATGAGCGATCTTGGACCCATTCAATATGAAAACCAGGGTGGCAACGTCTTTCTGGGTCGTGACTATTTCAAAGAAAAGAACTTCTCCGACCAAGTCGCCCACGAAATCGACAAGGAAGTCAGAAACATCATCACCATCTGTTTTGAGAAGGCCCGTGAAATCATCACGGCCAACAAGGACTTGCTTGACACCATTGCAAAATATTTGCTTGAAGTCGAAACCTTGACCAAGGCTGATATTGATGAACTCGTGGAAACCGGCAAGCTCTCCTGGTGGAGTGAAAAGAAAGAACTTAACGGCAATGCGGCTTGACAAGTTTTTAAAAGTGTCGCGTTTGATCAAGCGTCGCACTTTGGCCAAGGAAGCGGCTGAAAAGGATAAGATCGACATCAACGGCAAACCCGCAAAACCTTCCGCCCAGGTCAAGCCCGGCGATGTGCTCACCCTTTATCTGGGATTGAAAACCATCACTGTCAAAGTCGAAAGTCTTGAACTGAAAAAAGACGTGCTGATGTATCAGCTTTTAAGCGAAGAAAAAAGGCCATGACTTTTCATGATGGCCTTTTTCATGATATAATATCTTGAATGACCGAGGAGGGTGGCGCATGTATCAAGATGACCTGAATGAACAACAACAAATCCGCCGGGAAAAAGCAAAAGCGCTCAAAGACGCCGGCATTGATCCCTTTGGAGAGCCTTTTGTCCGCACACATCACACAAGCGCATTAATCGATGCCCATCAACAGGATGACTTGGAAACGCTTGAAAAGAAGCACGTGAGCGTGGCCATTGCCGGACGCATCATGCTCAAGCGTGGACAAGGCAAGGCCGGCTTTCTTCATATCCAGGATCGTGATGGTCAAATCCAGGTTTATATCCGCCAAGACAACATTGGTGAAGCGGCTTTTGCATTATTTAAAGCCGCTGATTTGGGCGATATCATCGGTATCAAAGGTGTCATGTTCCGTACCAAGACCAATGAGTTGACCGTCAAGGCCGAGCAGTTCATTCATCTGGCCAAAGCTTTGCGTCCGCTTCCTGACAAGTTTCATGGCTTGCAGGACAAGGAAGAGGCAAGGCGTCGTCGTTATGTCGATTTGATCGTGAATGAAGATACCCGCCGGATTGCTTATATGCGACCGAAAATCATCCGTTCGATCCAACGGTTCTTTGATGAGCGTGGCTTCATCGAAGTGGAAACGCCTGTGCTTCAAGCCGTTCTAGGGGGCGCCAATGCACGCCCGTTTGTCACCCATCACAACGCTTTGGACATGGATTTTTATTTGCGGATTGCGACGGAACTGCCCCTCAAGAGACTGATTGTGGGCGGCATGGAGGCTGTTTATGAGATTGGCCGCCTGTTCCGTAACGAAGGCATGGATGCCAGACACAATCCCGAATTTACCACGATTGAAGCCTATTTGGCCTATTCGGATATGGAAGGCATGATGGATTTGGTCGAGGCGTGCGTCTCGACCGTGACTTATGAAACATTGGGCACCTATGACGTGTCTTACGCTGATCAGACCATCAACATGAAGCGACCTTTCAAGCGTTGGCATATGGTCGATGCGATCAAAGACTGTGCAGGTGTTGATTTTTGGCAACAAATGTCGCTTGATGAAGCGAAAAATCTTGCTAAAAAGCATGATGTCCATGTTGAAAAGCACTATGCGTTGGGACACATCATCGAAGCATTTTTTGACAAGTTCGTCGAAAACACCATCATTCAACCGACCATGATTTATGGTCATCCGATCGAAATCAGTCCCTTGGCGAAAAAGAGCGTCAAAGATCCGCGTTTCACTGACCGCTTCGAATTGTTCATCATGAAAAGCGAATACGCGAATGCGTTCAGCGAATTGAATGATCCCATCGATCAACGCGAGCGTTTCGAGGCGCAGTTGAAAGAAAAGGCGCTCGGTAACGAAGAAGCCAACGAAATGGATGTCGATTTCGTTGAAGCGCTTGAATATGGCATGCCGCCGACTGGCGGTCTTGGCATCGGAATCGACCGTTTGGTAATGCTACTGACGGGAACACCCAACATCCGTGATGTCATTTTGTTTCCCCATATGAAACACCGCTGATGACAGTGAAAGGCAACCGGTTGGTTGTCTTTTTTGTCGGTGGATCTATTTAATCGGTCTTGTTGGCGGCAAACCAATATGAAAAGTGCTTGTTCATTTTCATCGTAATCGGTTTTGAGTGTGTTAAAATACGATTATGAGAGGGACGATATGAAACCAATCCAAGTTAATGATCTCCATAAAACCTATCTGCAGGGACGCCTATCCACCAAGGTGCTCAAAGGACTCTCTTTCTCGCTTGACGAAGGCGAGTTTGTGTCATTGGTCGGTCCTTCGGGATCGGGCAAGACCACCTTGCTTCACGTGTTAGGTGGTTTTGAAGATTATGATGGCTCGGTTGAACTGTTTGGGAAAGAGTTGAAGACTTATACCGAAACAGAAAAAGCGCGCATGCGGGCGCATGACATCGGTTTTGTCTTTCAGTTTTATAATTTAATCCCCAATTTGACCGCTTATGAGAACATCTTGCTTGCTTCCGTGCTTGGCAAACACAAGACCAAGGATGACATCATGGCCGTGCTTGCCATGGTGGGGATGGAAGCTTTTGCCCATTATCATCCCGGCCGGCTTTCCGGCGGGATGCAGCAACGCGTCGCGATTGCGCGATGCCTGATTAATGAACCCAGGATCATTTTCGCTGACGAGCCTACCGGCAATCTGGACTACAAGAACGGCTTGGCCATCATGGACTTGTTTAAAACATTGAATATCGAGCATAAGAAAACGATTTTGATGGTCTCCCACAACGAGGAGACAACACGATACGGGACACGGGTTCTTCATTTGCTTGACGGAAAGGTGATCAAGGATGAGCGCTTGGCTATCTGATGCCTTTTTCGCATGTCGTTTTGCTTTCAAAAATATCATTTACTACCGCTTGCGTTCCTTGCTGGTGTTTTTTAGTTTGATTGTCGTCATGACAGTTGTGTTGCTGGGGCTGTCGGCTGATGGGTTTGTCAAACATTATTTTCAAGGTACCTTGGAAGCGCGTTATCGCACCATCGATATGTCGATGCGTGTCAGTTTCAATGGTCAGACCCGTTTCTTTTCAATCACACCATTGTATCAGTCAGACGTTTTGGATGAGATTGCACAAGATCATATGCCTTTCTTTGAAATCAACGCCTTGGTTGAAAATCCGGATGGCAACAAACTTTATGTGAAAGCCATGTCCTCGTCGCTTGAACATCTGTACAAGTTGTCCAATCTGACCGCTTTCGATTTGGCTTCGCTGTCAGATGATGAAGTGATTATCACCGAAAGTTTCGCAAGCAGTTTTGGTCTCGCTCCCGGTGATGATTTGTTGCTTCATGTCGGAGCGAGCGTCCGCACTTATGAGGTTGCCGCCGTGGTTGAAGATGGGGGCTTGTTTGCCGGCGAGACCATCTTCATCAACAAGTCCAGCAGTCTTTCGTTCTTCTTGTCTGCTTTGAATCCCGCATTTGCCTTTCCGCCGGCTGCTCTGACGTCTTTATATAATGTCATTTATTTCAATCTCGCAGAAGGTGTCACTTTTGAACAGGCAACACTCGCTTTAAAAGACATCCATAGTCAATATCGCTCGCTTGATTACGAAGAATCGATCAATGCGGCCGCATTAAACCAGCAGATTCAGCGGATGACCATTGTGTTTAATATCATCACATTGCTGGTGATGTTGGGTTTGTTTTTCGTGCTTCATACGACGTTTTTGCTTGTGTTTCATGAAAAACAACGATCATTTGCCGTGATTCGGATGCTTGGTGGCCGGACACGACACGTGTTGACGACGTTGATGATTGAAATGTTGTTATTTTTCTTTGCTGCGCTGTTGCTTTCCATCTGGCTGGCGAATGTCGTGATTGCCCAAGGGCTGGCTTATGTTGACGCACCTGTGACCTACCGACTGGACACACCCACCATCTTGATGGGTGGCGGTGTCGCCTTGTTGTTGCTCATGGCTGCGATTGTCTATTATTTCATCAAGTTCGGTCAGAACACCTTGACGGAACAGGCCAAGCATCAAGGCCAGGAAACAGCACTCAAGCCGGTTTTGTTGTTGTTTGTGTTAGTGGTTTCTTTGGCCGTTTATGTCTTGTTTGAAACATCGTGGTTGGCCGATTGGTCCGGTAACAGCCGATCCTTGATACAGATTGCGCTTGCCGTTGTGATTCTATTTTCAACTGCCTTCTTGCTGGTGTTCATTTTTTCACGTTGGTTGCATCGTCTCACCCCTTCGCGCTTGTCTTTGAACTTGAAGGTCTTGTTGTCAAAACGTGCTTTTAACCAATATGTGACCGTCATGTTGGTCTGTTTCACCAGTTTGTTCTTGATTGCACTCACCAACGACCACATGAACACAAAGATGGACATGCTCAAGCACGAGCAAAAAGGTGATTTCATTTTGACCAATTTTGTCAGCCGCTATGAAGACACCTATACCGCCGTCCTTGCCACACACGGCGTGGCCTCTGCAGACAAAGTGGGCCTCTATCAAAATGTCTTGGTTGTAGATCAACAGTTGGATATCCGGTCGCTTGTCTCGCTTGATGCCGGTCGCATTTCGCAATATTACGGTTTCGATATTGATGATCATGCACTCACTTTGCTTGATCGAAACGATGTCAAGACCATCGTTTTACCCGAGCGTTTCAACGCTTTATATGGCTATCAGGTCGGTGATGACATCGTGTTATATGTCACGCCCCTGTTTCCAGAAGAGTCTTTTGAAATTGCAGGTTTTTTTCATCAGGAACTGGTAGGCGCCACCGCCTTTGTCAACTTGCATTTGTTCGATGAATACCAAAGCATTGCCAATAATGCCATTCTTGTGAATGCCTCTGGTGACCGGGCAGCATTGCAAGAAGACTTGATTAATCAGTTCGGCCGTCATCTTGTGGTCGTGGTAGACATTCAAAAACTTGTCAACGACTGGCTCGTCGTGTTGACAAGCGGCGGCTATTACATCTTGTTTATTCTGGGAACCATGAATGTCTTCTTCATGATTGCGATTGCGGTTCATGCCCTCTTGTTGTTTGAACAAATGAAAGATGGTTATGCGCGTTTCTTCGTGTTGGGTCTGAGCAAGCGAAACATGTTGGGCATGTTGGCAATCGAACAAGCTTTCTTGTTTATTGTCTTGCTTGTGTCGACATGGGCGGGTTATGTGTTGTTGGCAAGCAGGTTAAACCTGCTCTTGTTGTTTTTCGGTGAATACGAGCTGGTGACCATCACGGCGCCTTCTATCTGGTTGGGAAGTTTGACTGCTTTGTTGGTGTTTGTCCTTACCAAGTGGTTTTATATGGCGAAAGTTATCGCTATCAAGCCTTCTGCGGTCCTGAAATCACACGATTAGGTTAAGATTTGCATATTTGTGAACTTTTAAGTTGCCATCTTATCTTTTTGCTTATAATGTTGTATAATACAGGTATAAACATGCTTTTTAAATAAAGGAAGGGAGATTCAAATGAGAAAACTTGCATTGCTTGTGTTTGTTTTGTTGACGACCTTCGCGCTAGCTGCTTGTGATCGGCAGATTGATCTTGATCTTGATCCGCCGTCCAATGTGGTCATCACCGCCGGTGTCGTCAGTTGGGATGCCGTTGATGAGGCCGATAGTTACATTGTCTTTGTAGGATTGACCGAGTACCCCGTGACCACGACATCTTTTGACTTGAACACCTTGGGTCTTGGCGTCGGCACCTATCAGATCAGTGTGGTGGCCGTAAAAGGGGATGCACAATCGTTGCCCTCTTCGGTTGTCCCATTTGTTGTTGAAGACGGCGAACCGACCAGTCTTGCGACGCCGCAAAATGTCCAATTGGTGGGAAGTGTCGTATCTTGGAATCCTGTTCCAAACGCACTGGGTTATGTGGTAATCATTAATTCAATTTCTTATCCGACAACGAACACCTCGTTCAACCTTGGCCCTTTGGATTTGGCTCCTGGAACATATAGCATCACTGTCCAAGCCACAAGAAACGCCCTCCTCTCTAGTCCGTCATCTGCCGTCCAATATACGGTTTCTGCTGAAGTCGTTGACAGGGACGCCCTCCTTTTGGGCGTTTTAAGAACTTTCGATGAAGACTACGATCTTGATTTGACCGAAAGCGATTTTGATTATGAGTGGGAATTTGATGATTATCAAAGTGCGCTCGCGATTGCCAACGCGTATACCGGGGCCGCGATTGACATGCAAATGTCCGAAGCCAACGCTTTAGGCATGTTCCAGCATATGTTTGAATTGCCAGACCGCATGTATGACATGGATTC
>RECG01000023.1 GCA_007692425.1 Acholeplasmataceae bacterium
CCTCCTAAAACTCCAATTCATTCTAACAAATTTGACCGGATTTGTCAACGAGATTAACGTGGAGTTTCCAATATTGTAAATGTTTCGAATCCCAACCATGATTATGCTATACTGATGAGGGTGATAACATGCAAATTCAAACATTTGTCCTTGGCGATATTAAAAGCAACTGCTATGTGGTTTATGAAGACCGTCGGGCGTTCATGGTCGATCCAGGCTTTGACAGTGATCAGGTCATCAACTTCATTGAGCATCATCATTTGAGTCTTGAGGCCATTTACATCACGCATGGTCACTATGATCATTGCGGGGGCGTGAGATTGCTTAAAGAACGCTATCTGCCCGTGGTGTATGCGCCGGCCGATGATACCGTCTGGTTTGAGGAAACACCTTATAATCGTCTGGGCCATGTCGTACCCATCGATCACAAGGTCAACGATGGTGACGAGATCAAACTGATCGGCAAGACTTTCAAGGTGATTGCCACACCCGGTCATTCTGCAGGCGGGACTTGTCTTTATCGTGGTGATCTGCTCTTTGCCGGTGATACGTTGTTTTATCAAAGCATCGGCAGGACCGATTTGCCCTTCGCCGACATGCATACGCTATACGGTAGCATCAAACGGCTGTATCAGCTTCTGCCCGATGAGACCAAGGTGTTGCCGGGACACGGCCGACCGACAACCATCGGTCATGAGAAACAATACAATCCCTTTGTCAAAGGTTAAGTAAAACGCCTCCCTAAACGGAAGGCGTTTTTTGTTTGAAGAGAGAACGCTGGGCATTTGCCAACACCCATGTGACGATGACCGATAAGACCGCGATGGTCCCCAGCTTTCCGCCGGCACCGTTCATGACGATGAACGTCCCATAGAACAGCAGACCGCATACCAGTCCGGCGATGCCTGCCCAGAAAAGATTGGGAAGACGGTCGATGGATGCCATACCGGCGAAACTGGCGGCAAAGAACACGGTCGCATAGATATCACCGTGTGTCAACAAGGGTATGAACAACAAGGCCACCAGCAAGCTCGGTGCAGCCGAGGCGAAAACGGCCGACGGGCGGATCCGATGTTGGATGTACCACGGCAGGATGGCACCGATGACCGCGACGAGTATGAATATCACCAGATTGAATCTTAGCAAGATGATTGTTGCGAAATCCTTGCCCAGCATGACATACGTCGTCACGGAACCGATGAAGGCGATGGTGCCTAGTTTACCACCAAACCCTTGATACACCGGTTTGAGCAACACAAACACCAAGCCGGTTAATAATGCCACCAGCACAAACTCTAAAGGTCGGATCAGTATCACGCTCGTCATGCCGGCAAACGAACCGCAATAGATGGCAACCTCGTGGCGCTTGAGAAAGACATGGGCCAGCAAGCCGACCAGGGCCGAAGCGGTGACGGCATGAATGCCGAACAACAAGGAAAGTGCATAAGTCATGATGGCACCCATGACAACATAAAATCCGTCGAGGACATGGTTCCGTAATGAATCTTGAAAGGGTGTCTTGTTTGTGATTTCACGGGCATGCAAGCACACGCCGACGACAAGGACAACTGTCAATGTCACCATGGCGATTTGCATCCATAAGGTATCTTGAACGATGATCGTCTTGACCATGAAAAGGACGAGCACGATAGACATCATGACATGGGCGATCCATTTGGTCGGCATGATTTCACATCCTTTTCGGTTTGAGATGAACCAAGGTCTCTATTGATGTGGTCTGGGGAAACAAGCGGATTGGAATGACTGCCTGGATCTCATAACATCCCATCATGTTCGCCAGATCACGGGCCAATGTCTTGACATCGCAGGACAAATAAAACACGTCTTGGAAACCGCGGGCATTGATGATGTCAACCACGCGTGGCATCAAACCGTTTCGTGGTGGATCGACCACCAGCGTGTTTCCCTCGATTGAGTCAAGCCTGTCTTCGGTCTTGGCATGATGGATGTCAATATGCTTCATTTGGAAATCCTGACACATGTGCCTGGCCATCTTGATGTTCGTTGACTGGCTTTCAATCAACGTGACATGGTCGACCTTGTCGGCCAGATAAAGGCCGATGACACCGACCCCACTGTAGGCATCAATCAATGTCGCACCTTCCGTCAAGCGATGCTTGATCCAGTCATACACCTTCTGGATGACTGGCAGATTGATTTGATAAAAGGTGCGGTCATCAATCTCGATAGAACCATCATGAAAGGGCTCTTTCAGGCGATTTTCCCCATAAATGATTTTGGATTTTGATCCTAAGATGCGTTTAGGATTGTCAGAGAGATTGAGTGTGATCCCCACCACGCCGGTTTGCTTTTTCAAACAATCCGTCAAAGGTTCCATCCCTTTGAAAGACCATGAACGTGCGGCGAAAGTGACCAGCGCCTGACCTTGCGGGTTGGTTCTGATGACGATGTGTTTCAATGTCTTCGGATCGACGTTGATGGCCGCTTTGGTGATACAGGCAAGCAAGTCGTTCGTGGTCTCGTCCGCCAACGCCCATGTCTCAACCGGACACAAGCCTTGGTTGTCATACGTATAGAGTCCCAAGGTCAACACATCATGATCCATGACATGAAAGACTGACTTGTTACGGTAATGAAAATGTCTGTCATCATGAATCACATCATTGATGTCAACGTCAAGACCGGCGATGCTTCGCATGGTCTCGCGTGTGGTCTTGATTTGCCAATCAAGCTGTTGTTCAGAAGATAGATGAATCAAATCTGCAGCGCCGTGGACCAAAGGGTAAGGACTTCGAGAAGGACTTGTGGTCGACCGTTCGATCACGCGTCCGGTCATGAACCGTGCTTTTCGGGCCATGATCCGCACTTGCGCTTCTTCACCCGGCAAAAGGTCATACACAAAAACAACCATGCCGTCATGGCGGGCGACACCCCGTCCTGCATAATCAAGATCAATGGCTTTGATCCGGATGACATCGTCCACCATCAAACATCATCTTCTTTCCGCTTATGATTGGTGCTGCTCGACACCAGTGTCATTTTAAACACTGAACTTTTGTTTCAAATAGTCAACATAGTAATTCGGATTAAACGGCTCCTTTGTCGCAATCAACATCAATTCCTTGGGTGTCTTGGAACCGCCATAGACATGAATATGGTCTTTCAGCCATGCATTGATGGCTTTGATGTTATTTTCAGCGATGGCCTGCTCGATGTCGACTTCCTTGTTCATGGCCTGATAAATCTGGGCGGCATAGGCGGAGCCGAGCGCGTAGGTTGGAAAATAACCGATTGCCCCGAACGACCAATGGATATCCTGCAAGACCCCCTCGCGATCATTGGTGGGACGTTTACCAACGTATTGTGACATCAGCTGCTTCCATTTCCGCGGGAGGTCAGCCACTTTCAAGCGACCGTTGATCATCGCTTTTTCCAATTCATATCGGACCATGACATGCAAGCCATACGTCAGTTCATCCGCTTCAATGCGGATCAAGGATCGTTTGGCCTGATTGATAAACCGATAAAATTCATCGACTGTAATCCCTTTGAGTTGTTTGGGAAACAGTTCAACCAGTTTCGGGTAATGTAATTGCCAAAACGCGTATGACCGGCCAATCATATTCTCATATAGACGGGATTGTGATTCATGCATGCCAAGACTTGATCCGCCGTGGATGTTGGTGTCGTCAAACTTGGGATCGTTTTGCATTTCATATAAGGCGTGCCCCATCTCATGAATGGTTGAAAAAATGCTTGACGCCAGATTGTCTTCGTGATAATGCGTGGTGATCCGGGTATCGATGCTCGCGACGCCGGACGTGAACGGATGCTCGCTTTCTTTGAGAACACCATGATTAAGATCATAACCGAAGACATCCAGAAGATAGCGTGAGAAAGCCTTTTGCTGGTCTTTTGGAAAAATGCCCTTGGTCAGTTTCCGGCTGAAACGTTCTTTCTTCTCGGTGGCTTCTTTGACAAACGAGACGAGTTCTTCCTTGAGGGTGTTGAAGAAATGGTCATACTCCTTGATGCCAAAGCCGTCTTCATACATGTCTAACAAGATGTCGTACCCTTTCAGTTCTGGTGTTTCAAGGTATTTGACCAGTTTGCGATTAAACTCGACGACTTTTTCAAGCGTTGGCAAAAACAGGTTGAAATCGTCTTTGTGTTTCGCTTCTGCCCAGACATGTGTCGATTGTGACACGAGCACCTGGAAAGCGATATACTCTTCTTTCGGCACCTTCTTGATGATACGCAAGTCTTTGAACATTTGACGGATTTCCGCTTTGAAATCGGCATCAAGTTGATCTTGATTTTCATAAAGCTTTTCAATCGCTTCAATGTAATCAGGATCGGATTGGAGCTTATAGACCTCTTCTGCCATGACACCGACTTGCTTGGTGCGGTATTCGATGGATCCTTTCGGCGCTTCGGTCTCCTGGTCCCAACCGACCAACCAGGCATAATAACCATATGCCTTCAAACGACGGCGCATGTCTTCATACGTGTTGATATAAGCTTGCATCTTGTTTTCCTTCACTTTCTATATTTTCTTATTCTTATCGCGTGAACATGAATGATTACAACATGAATGCGAGGGTGGCGATACCGAAATAAATGAGCAACGCCACCAAGTCGTTGATGGTGGTGATGATCGGACCGGAGGCGGTGGCGGGATCGATATCCAGACGATCAAGCGTCAATGGTATGAGCACACCCATGATGGCCGAAATAAACATCGATGCGAAGACAGCTAAGAACACCACCATACCCATATCGAAAGCACTTTGCTGGCCAATCGGTATCAAAAAGAGAAAGGCAAAAACGACGACAAATGATGACAATCCCAATGCCAGACTGTTGAATAATCCGACAATGACTTCTTTCAAGACATATTTTTTCGGCATTTGCCTGTTATCGATTTCTTCCAGATGAAGACCCAAAATGGTCACCGCCAACGCCTGGGTGCCGATGTTACCGGCCATGCCTAAAATCAGCGGTTGAAACAAGACAATGGCAGCGACTTCCGCCAACGTGGCTTCAAACATGGAAAGAAAACTGGCAATTAACAAGTTCAGTACGACGGCAATCATCAGCCAAGGTAAACGTTGCGACGAACGCTTCAGTGCGGTCGAGTCGCTCATGTGGCCTTGAAGCAAGGCCATCTTTTGATAGTCGAATTCACTGCTTTCAATGATTTCATCATAGATGTCATCAGCCGTCACAATGCCGATGACATGATCATTGCGGTCAAGAACCGGAATGACATTGCGGTCATAGTCCCTGACGGTCTGGATGGCCTTTTCAATCGGGTCATCTTCATAGACGGAATGATCCGGATCCATCATGATATCCTCAAGATGGTCACTGCCTCTGGCAATGATCAGTTGCTTGAGATCGACCACGCCAATCAGTTTCTTGTCATTATCAACGACAAAAATCGTATCGATATAATCGTGATCCTTCGACTGGGTGACAAGTTTATTCGTGACTTCCTTGATTGTCTCATGCATCGAAACCGTAATGAAATCAGTGGTCATGATCGACGCGGCCAGATCTTCATCATACGTCAACAACAAACGGATGGTTTTGGCCTTGACGGCAGGAAGTTCGGCAATGATGGTTTCTTGTTGTTCCTCATCGAGTTCTTCGATAAAAGCTTTCAACTCATCGATTTCCAACGACTTGAATAAATCCTTTTTGCGTGTCTTGGACAAATCATCAAGCACATCCAGCTGATCGTGTTGATTCAACTCATTGAACATATCCGCCAATTTCTTGATATCAAGAATGTTGACCAAGCGCTTTTTCTTTTCTTCATTCAACGCGGGATAAAAAACGGCAAGGTCGTACGGCAGCACGTGTTTAAGTACTCTTTTAAGATGATCGTCACTATATTTGAAGTTAATCTTCCGTTTCATGCTTACAACCCTCCCAACATCAGGGTCGCGAGACCAAAATAGATGAATAGGGCTGCAATATCAACCAATGTCGTGATAAAGGGGCCTGACGCAACTGCTGGATCAAACCGCAACAAACGGATCGTTATGGGAATCAAGATGGCGACGACGGGTGACACCAACACGGTCATCCACAAAGAAAATCCGACGACAAAGGAAATGGTGATTGCGTCGGTGGTCATCGCCAACGACGTGTTCAAGGTCGCGAAAACATAAGTCATGCCAAAAGCGATGGCACCGATGACCAATCCGTTAATCATGCCTGTGATGATTTCTCGATAGGAGTTTTTGATCAACCCTTTTTCGTTGGTGGCCATCATCTTGAGCGTGACAGCGAGCGTCTGAGTTGCCACGTTGCCGGCCGAGTCAAGAATCAGCGGTTGAAAGACTATCAGGATGACCACGGCAGCCAACACTTCCTCAAACAAAGAGGTGACAAGGGCAATCGGGATCGAGAGAGCGAGCAAAGTGATCAGCCAGGGCAAGCGGTGCAACGCCGTCTTGACAGCCGGTCCTTCGATGGTTTCGGGAAGACCGGCCAATCGTTCAAAGTCTTCCTGGGCTTCTTCTTGATAAATGTCGAGGGCGTCGTCCATGGTAATCATGCCGACAAGTTGATTGTCTTCGTTACAGACAGGCATCTCATAGATGTTGTAGTTTCTGATGGCTTCCAAAGACTGGGTGATCAAATCCGTGTCATACACGAACGGATGTTGTTGGATGAGTGTTTCGATTTGACACGGTGTTTTGGCCTTGAGCAAGTCCTTGAGCTGGACCACACCTAAAAAACGATGCGCGGCATCGGTGACAAACAAGGTATTGATCGTTTCGACATCAGGCGCTTCCTTGATGACTTTCTTGGTTGCCTGCTTGACATCCATTTCGGGATGGAGCACCACGACCAGGTTGGTCATGGCCGAGCCGGTCTCATCCTCGTCATAACTAATCAACTGTACCACATCAGCTGTTTCGCCAAGGATGGCAATCAGACTTTCCTGTTCATCGTCTTCCAGCTCTTGTATGATATCAGCGGCATCATCCGGCTCCATCATTTCAACCAAGGTTTTTTGTTTCTCCAGGTCAAATTCAGCCAAGATGTCCGCAGCCTCTTCGGCTTCAAGATAAGAAACGAGTTCTGCTAGCTTTTGATTGCTGATCAGACGATAGACTTTTTCCCGTTCAGACGGATCCAACCCGATGAACTCATCTGCGAGATCGTGGGCATGGGCGTCTTCCAGATATGCTTTGATCATCCGGTTGCTAGCGCTGTGAAGCATGTCTTTGAGCATGACATCAACTCCTTTCTAAACTCTATATTAACACGAAAACCGACCTTTATCATGTGAAAAAGAGAAAAAAACACCATAAATGGTGTTGACTGATGGTATCATGTCAAAGTCAGAAAAAAACGGACCGGAGTCCGTTTTGTTCAAGGTGCGTTGATAATGAGCAGGCATTGGGTTTCAATCAAATCAACCAAAGCGTTCTCGGTGATGTCCATTTCTTGATTGACATACTGGTAGAGCAACCCTGAAACGATGGCTGCTAGCACGTGCCTTCGATAGGGTCGTTCGTCTTTGATATGGACGATGCCCTCATTGATACCTAACAGAAAGATGTCCTTGAAGCGCTCGTTCACGCGTTCTTGAAATGCTTTCATGCTCGTTTGCATACACATCGAGTTCACGGCTGGCATGGCTTCCTGAGGATGATTGAAGATGGCATTGGTGATGTTTTTGGCATCTTTCATGATGGTGAGCAATCGCCGGATCTGGATATTGAATGCCTCTTTGAAGACATTTGTGCCAAGCGGTTGAAAGACTGTTTCCTCATATTGTCTCAACAGATGCATGAATGTTTCTTCAATCAAGGCTTCCTTGCTGGCGAAATGCTCATAGACCGTGCTCTTGCCGATGTCTGCGGCATAGGCGATTTTTGATAAGGTGATCTGTTCATAGCTGGCCTGTTCCTTGAGAAAGGCCACTGCGGCATCTAAAATCTTAAGCTTGGTCGTCTGCATCTGATTCACCTTCCTTGATGATTTGACGGCGGTTAATCAACGCATAGACCGTAGGCACGACCAACAACGTCAGTACGGTGCCGTAGATCAGGCCGCCAATGGCAGTGATGGCCATTGGTTGTAGCAGTTCGGAACCTTCGCCATAACCGAATGCCATGGCGATAAGTGCCAGAATGGTGGTCAAAGCCGTCATGAAGATAGGACGCAGACGGGTCTTGCCGGCTTCGACAATGGCTTCGATCACGGTTTTACCTTGTTCACGGAGCTTGTTGATGTAGTCAATCAGAACAATGCCATTGTTGACGACGATGCCAATCAAGATGATCATGCCCATGATAGAGACCAGGCTCAGGAATGAATTGGTGACAAGCAACGCCATCAGTCCTCCGGTAAACGCCAAGGGAATCGTGCCAAGAATGATAAACGGATAGACAAGCGACTGGAACTGGATGGCCATGACCATGTAGACCAACAGGATGGCGACAAGGGCGGCAAGGACCATTTCTTGGATTGCCGTCATGATTTCTTCGTTTTCACCGGTGAATTCAACCAGATAACCCCCACCATGCCGGGTGAAGGACTCGCTGTCAAGATAGGCTTCGACATTGCGGATGACTTCCTGGCTGACCAATGTGACGTTTTTGTCTTGGGCAATCTGCCCCGTCACCGTCACATAGCGGTTTGAGCCATCGGTATTGATGGTTGCAAACCCGGTCACACGCGCGACCGAGGTCACGCCGGCTTCGGGATTTTCTTTGTCAAACAATGGTGCGAGGCCTGCCAGATAGAGCGCATCAGGACCCACAGGTCCCAACTCCATGACAATCTGGTCATCAACGATTTTCAAGAAAGGATTGACAATCAACTGGACGGGGTCACCAAAGTTCCAGAACGGTGCGCCTAGCAGGATATTCGGTACATAAATGCTTTCACCGGTCAATGCCATGTAGTCGTCAATCATCGCCCTGGTTTCAGCATCAAACAGCACGATGCCACCCAGGAAGGTCAGATAATCGCCAAAAATATTAAATTCAAATCCGCCACCGAATGTGTCTTGCGGCAAATCGAGACGATAGGTGTTGCCTTCAATCGTGACATCCACACTGCGGACCACGCCAATGGCTTCAAGGTTTTGATAAAGCAGACCAAGATTGTTCAAAACATCTTGGCTGGTCAACCCATATGTGATGGCGACATCGCGATTGACCGTGATCTTGACGTTGTCAGGACCTTGGTTGATACCGTTGTCAGGACGGACGACACCATCGGTCGTCGTCAAAATGTCGGTAAGATCGTTGGCAATGATTTCAAGCGTCTCCAAATCATAACCGCTGACTTTGATGGCAATGCCTTGGCTGCCGAACATCGGACCCGTGCTTTGCTGGGTATTCAACCTGACATCAACAATCTGATCGTGGGTCAAGCCAGCAATAAACGTCAGGTCAAAACCACGGATCATCCCTTCAATCAGGTCTGCGTTTGCTTGTGTCGAAAGACGTCGATTGCTGACGAGATTGACATTGAAA
Source organism: Acholeplasmataceae bacterium (assembly GCA_007692425.1). Classification (GTDB taxonomy): domain Bacteria; phylum Bacillota_I; class Bacilli_A; order Acholeplasmatales; family Acholeplasmataceae; genus RECG01. The sequence continues at coordinate 9,492 of RECG01000023.1, forward strand.
CGAATGTTGTCTCCGCCCGTCTGAACCATCAGCAAAGCACCAAACATGCCACTTCCGCCAATGCTGGCAGAGACGGTTTCAACATCATCCAAGGCCATCATGGCAACAGTCAGCGCATCGGTAAATTCCGCCTTGGCACCAAAACTGACATCGTTGGTGGTTTCAATGGTGATGCTGATGGTCCCTTCGTCAGAAGTTGGAATCAAGATAAACCCTTTGATATAAACAAGACTGAAAGCGCCGAGCAACAACACCAACACGACTGACAAGGTCAAGGCCTTATGTTTGATGGCAAACAAGACTGATGATTCATACCATTTTTTAGCAGTCGTTAGCATGTTGCCATCTGCTTTTCGACTTGATTCGTTCAGATAACGTGATGACATGCTTGGAACAACCGTCAATGCAATAATCAAACTGGCGCCAAGCGAATAGGCGATGGTCAATGCCATGCTGATGAACACATCAGCCACCAGACCTTCGATGAACAGGATGGGAACGAAGACGGCCAAAGTTGTCAATGTCGAGGCCGTGATGGCACCGGCGACTTGTTTGGCGCCGTCAATCGCCGCTTCTATCCTGGTTTTGCCTTCATTGATCATTCTAAAGATATTTTCGATGACCACGACCGAATTATCGACAAGCATACCGATCGCCAGCGCTAATCCGCCCATGGAGACCAGATTAAGGCTGACATTGGTGAAATACATCAACATGAACGCCGCAATCACCGAAACAGGAATGGCGATGCCGACAATGAGCGTCGGTTTGATATCGCGTAGGAAAACAAAAAGAATGATGATGGCCAAAAGACCACCGATGATCAGATTGGTCAACACCGAATTGATTGAATCCACGATGAACTCGCCTTGATCCAACAAGACGATATATTCCGCATCGATTTCACTTTCTTGCGTCACGCGGTCCAAACGGTTCATGATGGCCCTGGTCACTTCCGTGATGGCGACATCCGACTGTTTGGTGAATGAGACTTGAATGCCTTGAATGCCGTTGATTTTTGAATAAACATTGGTGCTGGCATTGACAAAACGAATCCCGTCATCGACAACCAGGTCCTCCAATGTGATGATGTTGCCGCCTGAAAAGAGAATCGGCAATGAAGCAATCTCTGAAAGACGACTTGGACGATCACCGAAATATAAGACGCGAATGTCTCCCTCATCAAGGACAACGCCGGCCAAAGCACTGACATTTTGTTGTTCAATGATGTCCAAAACGTCTTGATGTGTCAATCCGTGAAGCGCGATTTTCGCATCATCAAGTTTGACTTCAAGTACGATGTCAGCCGCACCGCCGATGCTGACATCGGCGATACCGGGGATGCTGAGCAGGTCGGTTGTCATGATCTGGTTGATCCACTCAGTGTTTCGAATCAATGCTTCATCATCACTGAGTTCCTCATCATAACTGCGAAACATGGTGACGGTCATGACCGGCAACAAATCTGGTGTGATCCTCAATATGCGGGTGTTTTGCACCCCTGAAGCAAATGTCGTGTTATTAAGCAGTTCCCGTAATTCGATAATCACGCTATCCATATTGGCGGATTCGGCGAAAGTAATGATTGAAATGGCAAAATTCTCGTTGGACATCGAAGTGACCTCGCGGAAATTACCAATCGTCGACACCGCTGATTCAATCTTGCGTGACACTTCGACTTCCAGTTCTTCCGGGCTGGCACCCGGATAAGGTGTGACCGTGACGACAAAAGGCAGATTGATATCAGGAAACAAGGTCAAAGGAAGTCTGGACACGGAAAAAATGCCCAAGACGATGATGATCAACACACCCATCAACACGGTAATGGGTCTTCTAACACTATATTTGCTCATAAGATACTCCTTCAATGTAACATAGATCCCGACCGAACGGTCGGTCGGTGCAGATTCATTATAACAAGATGATATCAGCAGGTCAAAGGTTTAGCAAAAAAAAAGGAGAAGCAATCAAGCTTCTCCACCAATCATGAGTGAGCCGACATGAACACTTGGACTGCCCACGCCGTTCAATGAGAATTTCAGATCCGATCCGATGCCCTGAATATTATTCAACATCTTGAAGAAATTACCTGAGACAACAATCATCTTGACCGGGTGGTCGACCTTGCCGTTCTTGATTTTGAATCCACCGGCTTGAAGGCTGAATTCGCCTGAGACGGTTTTGACACCCGCATGCAAGCCCACCAGATCAGTAATGTAGAGACCATCTTTGATGTCTTTGATCAAGGTGTTGAAATCCTGATCCATCGGTTCAAGAATGAAATTGGTCGGACGGATGCCGCCACCAAAACCGTTACCCGTGGGCTCGGTTTTGAAGATGGAGGCTGTTTTCAAGTTATGCATGAAACCTTTGAAGACACCTTTGTCGACGATGCGGTGTTGGCTGCAAGCGACACCTTCGTCATCGAAAGGCATTTGGAAATAGGCATCTTCATGCAAGGGGTCATCCACGAAATTGACGATGGGCAGGGCAATCTGTTCACCGACCTTTTCCTTGAGCGGTGTCAAATTCCGATAGGCGGATTCACCGGAGAAAATCGTGGTGAAGACCATGATGACATCGGCGAACATCTCGTTTGAGAATACGACCGGATAAGCGCCGGACGATAATGACTTGCCACCCAGTTTGGAGACGCCTTTGCGAATCGTTTCCGCTGCCATCTCGCGGGCATCGAAATCATCAAAACGTTTGACCAGCTTGATGTCATAAGAGGTTTTGATGTCTTCATCTTTTTCGAATACGCCGACTGCGTAGGCATATGCAAAGGTATTGGTGCGGGACAGGTTCAATCCTTTCGAATTGACGAGCGTCGTGGTCGATGCGGTTTCCTGATAAATCGTGGTCTGTACCTGCTTGCACAATGGATCGTCTAAAATCCCTTGTTCAAGTGTTTTGAGCAAATCGATTTTATCAGTGACAGGCACGACAGAGAAATCAAATGTTTCAACTTTGACTTCGGGATAAGATGCTGACCCTTCATAAATAATGGCTGGCTCGACAACCGTCAGCGCTTGCGCATTTTCAATTAGCTGGTCCAATAATCCAGCGACATTGGTGTCTGCCATGTTTTCAAAACGGATCGTCGACAATTTGTCTTGGTAAATACCACGGATGGTGACGACTTCGACATCGCTTTGGACATGTTGATCGAGTTTTCCTTGATAGACCGAAAGTTTGAGACTCTGGTCTCTGACAGCAAATATTTCAAGTGCGGAAATGCCTTTTGCAAGGCCAATTTCCAACCATTTTTCATACATCATTTTTGTCCTCCTGACCCACCGACAGTCATGCTCGAAACACGAATAGTCGGTTGTCCGACATCGACCGGAACATTACCGGAAAGTGATCCGCACATGCCTTGTCCGAGTTCAAGATTATCGGCGACACGATCGATTTTGAACAAGACATCCTTGCCGTGTCCGATCAACATCGCGCCTCGTACGGGCCTGGTCAATTTGCCATCTTCGATCATGTATCCTTCCTGAACGGCGAAATTGAATTCACCGGTGGCCGGATTGACGGTACCGCCCCCCATCTTCTTGGCGAACAGTCCGTATGATGTCTCCTTGATGATGTCTTCAAAGCGGTCGTCACCAGCAGCGATGTAGGTTGAATTCATCCGTGATGTCGGTGAGTATTTATAAGACTGGCGACGTCCCGAACCGGTGGGTTCCATCTTCATTTTACGGGCGTTCCGATAATCAATCAGGTACCCCTTGAGAATGCCGTTCTCAATGAGCAGATTCTTTTGTGTCTGACGACCCTCGTCATCAAAACTCAAACGTCCCCAGGCTCCCTCGATATCGCCGTCATCATAAGCGGTGACGACATCAGAACCGATCTTCTCACCGAGCTTGCCGACAAAGGGTGACAACCCCTTGGCAACCGAGGTTGCTTCAAGCGGATGACCACAGGCTTCATGGAAAATGACACCACCGAAGGCGTTATGCAAGACCACCGGCATGACTTGTGAAACCATGTCATCCGCGTCAAGCAAGGTGATGGCGCTCTCTGCCGTTTCACGGGCGAGTGCTTCAGTATCGATTTCATCAAAAATTTCAAAGCCCATATAACGGCCCGGTCCCTCAAAGGCTTGTTGCATGTTGCCATTCTCCTGGGCGACCGCCATGAGGACGACGCGGGTATACGTACGGACATCATCCTGATAGACACCGTCGGAATTCGCCACCAGGATCTTTTGTTCGTTTTCGATTAATTGGGCGATGGCCTGGACAATTCGTTTGTCGTATTGCTTCATGATATTCGACAACTGTTGCAATGTGGCGGTCTTCTCAGCGACAGGAACGTCATTCATAGGTTTCTTGACGTTGTAGGCATACGGTTTTGCCTGACCCAGCGGTACTGCTTTTGTTTGCGGGCCGTGGAACGAGGCGCGCAAGTTGCTGATCATCTCGTGGAGGTGATCGACATCAATGTTGTTGGTATAGCCATAAACTTCGTCAAGGCCTAACAACAGGCGGATGCCGACACCATGGAGATTGTTTCGGTCGATGCTCGTGACTTCGCCGGACAGCACCCTGATGACAGATGCGTTGTTATCTTCTAAAAAGATTTCGGCAAAGTCAGCACCTGTTTCCAAAGCATGGTTCAACAGGTTTTGCAATTGTTCTTTTTTTAACATGGACAGACTCCTTTCAATTACTTTCATTGTAGTCAAGTATGTCTTCATTGTCAACCATTGTCGTTTGGCGGCAAGAAGACACGGAGATGGCTAAGCCATCTCCAGTATTTCCGGTTGTTCTTTTTCTTCGTATTGAAGTTGATATAAATTGTAATACAAACCCTTCAGTTTGAGCAGTTCCTGATGACTGCCTTGTTCTTTGATTTCGCCTTGTTGCATCAAAATGATCTTGTCACAATGTTGAATGGTGGAAAGACGATGGGCGACAATGATCATGGTTGAAATGTTCATCAACTTAGTCAAAGACTCCTGAATGAGTGCTTCGGTTTCACTGTCGATATTGGCAGTCGCCTCATCGAGAATCATCAACGAGGGTTTATAGACCAACGCCCTGGCAAAGGAAATGAGCTGTCTTTGACCGCTTGAAAAATTGTTGCCACGTTCAAGGACGACGTGATCATAATTGTCTGACAGGTGATCAATAAAGGTGTTGGCACCGACATATTCGGAAGCGGACTTGACTTCTTCCGGCGTGATGTCTTCGTCACGCAGGGTGATGTTTTCACGAATCGTTCCTGAAAACAGGAAGACATCTTGAAGCATCTGACCGATGTGACGGCGGAGTGATGAGCGTTTGATACGGCGGATATCAATGCCGTCAATCAGGATTTGTCCCTTCTGAATATCATAATTACGGACAATCAAGGCCAAAATGGTCGTTTTTCCGGATCCGGTGGCACCCACAAACGCGACCGTATCGCCGGGTTTGACTTTGAAACTGACACCGCGCAAGACCCATTGATCCGGCAGATAGGCAAACCAGACATCCTTGAATTCGATGGCGCCCGTGAAAGACTCGAGTTCCATGGCATCATCCTCATCAACGATATCAGGCTTGGTGTCAAGCACATCAAAAATCTTTTCTGCACTGGCAAAGGCGTTTTGCAGCATGTTAAACTGTTCCGCCAGCTGCTGGATGGGTTCAAAGAAGTTTTCAACATAAAGATAGAAACTGAATAACAACCCGGCCGTAAACGGAATGGCCGGATTGATGACATCCGCGACACCGACAAACAGGACGATGATCATGCCAAGCATGCCAAACGCGTAAATCGCGGGACGATAAACGCCAAAGACGAGAATTTCCTGAAGATAACTGTTTCTCAGTTTTTCGCTGCGCTCTCGGAATTCGCCGCGTTTCTTCTCTTCCTGGTTGAAGATTTGTGTAACTTTCATACCGGAAAGATTTTCTGATAAGAAAGCGTTCACTTCAGCCACATTCGAGCGCACACGACGATAGGCCATTCTGGAAAACTTGCGAAAAATAATGGTGGCGATCACGACCAAGGGGAGGGTCGTCATGACGATCAAGGTGATTTTCCAGTTGATGAAGAAGAGAATGATCAAGATGGCCAACATGTAAAAGACATTTCTGATCAGGTTGACCGCCACGGATGTGTACATTTCTGACAAGGTGTTCGTATCATTGGTGACGCGGGTGACCAGTTTCCCGACCGGCACTTGGTTGATCTGGCCGATTGACAGGTTCTGAATGTGGGCAAACACATCTTCCCGCATGGTCACGACAATTTGTTGACCGATCCGTTGAAGCCAGAAAGTCTGGACATACGCGACGAAGTTGGTGACAATCAACAAACCCAGGAAAATACCGCCGATGATCAAGATGCGGTCAAGTTTCTCACCGTATTCAAGCGTATCGGTTGTCAAAATGTCAATAATCATCCCGATCAAAAACGGCGGAAGCAATTGCACAATCAAGGTAATGGCCATTAGAAACAAGGTGAAGAAAAACAGCACCTTGTGCGGTTTTAAATACGCGATTAGACGCCTGATGACATCCTTGTCGCTCCGTTCACGGGTGAAATCCTTAAAGTCCTTCATGCTGCAGTTCACCCCCTTGAATGATATTCTCAAGTTCTTGACGTTTCACCATGTCCTGGTAAAGCGGTGATGTCTTGAGAAGTTCCTTGTGGTTGCCGATGGCGACAACCTCACCGCGCTCAAGCAAGATGATTTTGTCCATCCGTTTGACGGTGGAAATGCGGTGTGCGATAAAAATCGTGGTCTTGCCCTTACGAACCCGGTGAAGATTGTTGATGATGGCTTCTTCCGTCTTGGTGTCGACAGCCGAGACCGAATCATCAAGAATCAAGATATCCGGATCTTTAGCGAGTGCCCTGGCGATGCTGATGCGTTGCTTTTGTCCGCCCGAAACGGTCACGCCCCGCTCACCCAGCACCGTTTCAAATTGATCTTTGAAATCGATGACATTATCATAAACATCAGCGAGTTTCGCCGATGATTCGACAACCTCGGGATCAGGTTCATCAAACGCAAAACCTATGTTGTGCGTGATGGTGTCACTAAACAAGAAATTGTCCTGTGGTACATAGCCCATGAGACTTCTGACTTGGGCAATCGGCAACTTCATGATGTCATGACCGTCAATGAAGATTTGGTTTTCATCAAGGTTATAGGTTCTTAGTAAAAGGTCGACCAAACTGCTCTTGCCGCTGCCTGTGCGGCCGAGAACACCGACCATTTCACCTTTTTTGATTTCAAAAGAAACGTCTTTCAAGACAGGCTCTTCGCCGTCCGGATATTGAAAAGTAAGATTGCGGATCTCAATTTGTCCTTCCAGATGATCGACATCGGTCACATCTTTGCCATCTTTGACAATCGGCTCTTCATCGAGAAATGTCGCGATGCGGTCGCCACTGGCTCTTGCCTGACCATGAATGTTCATGAACATGGCAATCGCCATGACCGGCCAGACCAAGGTAAAGAAGTAAGCGATATATTCGGTCAGCTGACCTGGTGTCAACCCGGTTGCTCCTGGATTCAACACCAAATAACTGCCGTAGACGATGACCAGCAAAATGACCATGTTCAAGGCAATCGAGATGGATAAGTTGATGATGATGATATAGCGGATGAAATTCATGTGCTTGTCATAGAGCTCAAAACTTTTTTTCTGGAAAAACATGGCCTCTTTGATTTCGCGCACAAACGCTTTGATGACCGTGATGCCCGAATAGCTTTCCTGAGTGAAATCGCTAAGATCTTCAAACGCTTTCTGGCGCAGTTTGAAGCGCAGTCTGATCCGTTTGAAAACCATGATCATGACAAACATCATCAAAAGCATCGGGATGCCTGCAAAAAGTGTCATGGTTCCGCTCAGATTGGCCATGCGATAAACAGCAAAACTGCCAAGCACCAAACCATCGATCAAGGTTAAAATACCTGGCCCATATGCCATGCGCATGGCTTCAAGATCGTTGGTGAAATAGGCCATCAGTCCGCCGACTTTTTCTTTGTTGTAATATTGCTGGGGGAGGGTGGTGGCATGAATAAACATGACTTTTCGCAACTCATGTTCGATTTTCCTGGAAGCGCCGAAAATGGTGAACCGCCATATGAAACGGCCGATGGCGACACCAAGTGCAAGCAAGGCAATCGTGCCAATCGACCGGTAGATCAAAGGCAGGTCGGGCGCTTCCTGGCCAAGAATATCGATGATTGAACCGACCAGTTTGGGGATATCCAATTGGAACCAGTCCACAAACACCAGAATGACGATGCCAGAAAGGAAATATAAACCAAACTTGATGTAATACTTAAAAAAGTGTTTTCCAAACAGCATGATGTATGCTCGCTTTCGATGTGATGTGTTGAATCATGATGACATGACGTCTCACATGTTTCATTATACAATAAAGGCGTTTGTCTTAACCCGCCTTTATTGTAGAAGTGCTGAATATGTCAATTATTCGACAACGATGCGAACCGTGTCGCCATCTGAAGAGACGACATTAACGATTTCGCCCATGACTCCCGAATTGACCATTTCAATGATTGAATCGATGTCGATGTCATTATCAGTGAAATTGACGTTGAACTTGCTGGATTTCAAGAGTTTGGCAAATTCAATTGGCACTTGGATCTTGACAACATCACCATCATTCGAATCGACAAAGATCTTAAGCATGCGGAAGGGTGGTTTCTTGGTAGGAACGATGGACTCCGCAAAGCTCGTTTCCGCGCGATCAAGTGCTGTCAGCAGTTTTTCAGCTTCATCTGAGCTGATGACGCCCTTGGAAAGCAATTCAAGGATTTTCATTCTTTCTTCTTTCATGACATTTTTTGACATGTTGATCACCTACCTTTTTCCTTTCTTGAGGGCTTCCAGCGCATCAGCAACCGAAAGTTCACCTCTTTCTATTTTTCCCAAAATGTCTGTCTTGGGTGCTTTTGATTCTTCTTGAGCGGCATCATCGTCATCCGTATCAGGCGTGTAGCCCAGACCAAGGATGACTTCATCCAACATCTTTTTGACAGTCGGATAACTGACATTCAATTCTTTCTCAATGGCTTTGATGCTGCCCCTGTTCTTCATGAATACTTCAATAAAGTACAGCTTTTCCATTTCCAGGTAATTGAACTTGGATAGTGTGAACGTCCCCTCAAGGGCTGCATCACAATGGCTGCACTCGAGTCTGACGACATGGAGGTCATGCTTGCAGACCGGGCAAATCGATATGACGGGATACTTTTTTAGCTTGTCTTTCATAATCGGATTCTCCTTTTGATTATTGGTATGTATGGGTGTATCATTAATGGTGTGAGGGTCATAAGCGATGATCTGAGACGATGGTGTGATTGGTGAGCAGGTGTCCGCCCTGGTAAGACACCATTGGATTTGACGGGTTCATGTCCGCACATTGGACACGCAGGGACTGAATGATGTTGATGTGATGTGCGGTGCTCATGTCGAGGGGGGACCGGTTCGTTTTTTTCATGTTCATACATAGCCTCCTTAAATGGTTTTAATGCGTACCTTGGTACCATCATTGGCGTTGACATGAATGCTGACACCTTTCATTGAGACCAGTTCGATCATTTCTGCCGGTGTCATGTCAATTTGTCCTTTGAATGACATGTTCTTTGAACGTTTGATAAAGAACCGGATCAAGAAGATCGGAATCGGAAGGATGAAAAGCAAAGCTAGAAAGATGTTGACACCCTTGCTTTCGGCTGTGATGATGCGAAGTTTGACAAAATGTGCGCGGCGTGGTTGGCGTTCCACCGGTTGAGCATAAAGAAGTTGATAAGCTTTTTTGGGTGAAAGTTTCTTTTGATGCAATTGAACCAGAACTTCACTTTTCGTCATTATTCGTCCGCCTTCACTTAATTTTTTTAAGTTATGTCTTAATTATATTGAAGTTTGCTTAATTTGTCAACCCTTTTTGTAAGAAAAAATTAAAAAAATTGATTTTGTGCTTGATTTTGTTGATTTGTTTGTCTGTTTTTTTAGTTTTTGTTATAATAAGTAGTAAAGAAAAGAGGTTGACAAGATGCAAAATCTTATTGAGCGCTTCATTCGTTACGTCAAGATTGACACCCAGTCCGATTATCACGCAACCGCCTTTCCATCCACGGCAAAACAACAAGATTTGAGCCGTCTTCTGGTCAAGGAACTACAGGCCATGGGTATTGACGCCGTCTTGGATCGATATGGTTATGTTTACGCCAAGATCAAGGGCAATGTCAAAGAGGCCCCTGCCATCGGCTTGATCGCCCATGTCGATACGTCACCGGATGCCCCTGGTGCGGATGTCAATCCGCGCATCATCAAACATTATGATGGTGGCACGATTCATCTCAATGACCGGCTCTCCATGCATCCGGACCAATATCCGAGCTTGGCGCGGGTCATCGGTGATGACTTGATTGTGACTGACGGCAACACCTTGCTGGGCGCGGATGACAAATGTGGTGTGGCGGAAATCATGGAAGTGGCCGCCTACTTTCAGGCACATCCCGATGTGCCACATGGTGATATCCACATCTGTTTCACCCCGGATGAGGAAATCGGCAAAGGCACCCTTCATTTTGATTTTGAGACTTTCAAGGCCGATTTTGCCTATACGGCGGATGGCAGCGAAGTCGGTGGTATCGAGTATGAGAACTTTAATGCCGCATCGGCAACTTTGACTTTCACAGGCAAAAGCATTCATCCCGGTACCGCGAAAAACAAGTTGGTCAACGCCTTGCATCTGGCGATGGCGTTTCACGATCAACTCCCCGTCTTCCTTAATCCGGCTTACACCGAAGGGTACGAGGGCTTTAATCATTTGACGAGCCTGACCGGTGAAGTCGAGAAGGCCACCAGTCGTTACATCATCAGAAATCATGACCGTGCCTTGTTCAAGAAACAAAAAGACGAATTCTTGGCCATCGTCGCTTACATGAATGCCCGCTATGGTGATGGCGCGGTCACACTCGAGCTGAAAGACAGTTATTACAACATGGCCGAGGTGCTCAAAGATCACATGCACGTCATCGAATTGGCGAGATCAGCCATCGAACGGGCCGGTTTAAAGCCGTTTGCCGAGCCAATCAGAGGTGGAACCGATGGCGCACGCCTGACCTATGATGGTCTGCCTTGTCCGAATCTTGGCACTGGTGGCTATCAGTATCACGGCCGGATGGAATTCGCATCAATCCAGCAAATGCACAAAGCGGTCGAGATTATGATTAATCTCGTCAAAATAGCCGCCGAACGGGTTTGATCAACAACATGTTGACGTGATTCCAATACGATCATATGAAAAGATGGAACCGTTTGGTTCCATCTTATTTTTAGTGTTGATAAATTTGGAGTGCTTGTTGTAATGATAATGCAGATATCTTTCGTTTTGAAATCGGAATGGCCACATAAAAGATCAGGACGGTCAACGCGAGTGACATGACGATCTGGATCCACGACAAGGTCATCGGGAATATCATGCCATATTGTGAAGCAAGATACCAAACCACTATTTCAAAAGAAAGTAATGCAATCGGCAAGGTAATGACAAACAAAAGCACCACATAAAGTCGATAGCTGTTTAAAAAGATGTTCTGGATTTCCGCTTGGTCATAGCCGATGACTTTGAACAGGCTGATGTCATAGAAATACGCTTCAATGGATAACATGCCGACCAGCAGGATGACCACGGCGCCGACCAACATGGACACCACGATCAAGATGAAGCTGGCGACCTCGGCAATGACTTGCAGGTCGCGTGTTTGTGCCAGAAGATCAGGAACAAGAATCACCATCGCATAATCGCCTGACAACGGATCCTTGGCATAGACTGTCGTGTAGAGATCGGTTTGTTGTCCGCCTGTCAAGTATAGCGACAAAGCCGTTCTGTTCATGTAGGCCTTGGCACCGCCATATTCATCCTGAATGGCCAACACGTCAAGGATCATCGTTTCCTGGCCATAGCTCAATGTCACCTTGTCACCTGTTTTGATGCCTGCCTCCAAGGCGATTGCCTTGGTGATGATAATGCCGTTCTCATCAAGCAGATGGGTGATTTCCCGACCGTTTTGATAAAGGGGATGGAATTGGTTGTCGGCATCCAGGCCGACAACCGTCACGCTTTTGCCATTCAGCAAAACATGTGGCACTTCAATCACACGATCGATGGTCGTCTCTTCAAGCGGGCATGCTTCAAACGGTTCGCAATAACCGATGTAATTGACATCAATCTTGTTGTAATAATCTGCAAACACCTTGTCAAACATGTTCATCATCGACATCGACATCAAAATCAGATAGACCGCGACGAAAACACCCGTGGCGAAAACAAGCAAACGTCCGGGGTGACGCCAGATATAGGCATGACGCAAACGCGTCAACAACGAAAACCGTTTGAACAGCCCTGGCATGACATGACGTACACGACCTGGTCGTAGCTGAGGCGGATTCATCAACGCGACAGGATGTTCACGCAACAATCTGATGATGACAACATACCCCAGGACCATCAACACCAGCAATGGCAGGGTGATGCTTGTCAAAAAGACCTGCCAAGTGTGATGAATGGGTGCCTCAGGCAATAAGTAAAACGCCTGATACGCGCGTTTCATGGGTTCTGCCGCCATGAATCCCAACACATAACCGATAACCAGTCCGGGTAAAGACAACATGATGACAAGCAAGATGTAAGGGATGGCAATCTCTCTGTTACGATAGCCGAGCGCTTTCAAAATCCCAATTGCACCTCGTTGTTCGTGCAACATGCGGGAAACCATGATGGCCACAGTCAAAACAGCCATTGACGCGATAATCAATCCCAACAACAGCCCCATCGCCTCTCCGCCGGCAAGCTCATCATAAATGGCACCGCTACGCATGGTGTTTTCCGTCAATGCGATCTGGAGCACGAAAGGCAGTCCTTCATGACTGGAAAAATACGTGTTTCGGTTGACATCTTCGATAAACATCCCACCCAGGCGCACTTGGACATCGGACCCAAGATCATGAAAAGCCTCATCGCTGACCAGCGCGAGGGTGCGGGTGCTGTTATTTAAAACAAACCCGTCATCAAACAACGCCAAGGAATAATCCGGAAATAAGACATAGCCTGTCACGGTATATGTCTTACCCTCTAGTTGAAAGTCATCACCGATCCCGATGCCATGCGATGTGGCATACGCTTCAGTCAAGGCGATGTCGTTGGCGGTGACAGGCTTATCGCCGGCGGTGATATAAGAAAGGTTGATCCGGTTCCCGTCCTTGATAAGCCGGATGATCTGCTGCATGTCACTGGGTTGATGACGGATGTCCTTGTAAAGACGCGCTTCTGTCTCGACCAAAGGATAAGCGTCTTCAAACAGGCGTATGCGTTCATCAATCACCGCATCAAACGATTCAAGGTCCAGACGATAGAGTTCGGACAAGGTTCTGGCTTGTCCGTAGGCGGGATCAATCATGACAAAATCGTCCGGTGTCAACTGACCTGCCATGGTGACATGAAAATGCTCTTGCCGGTAGTCTTCGAAAAACTGCTCGGTCGGTCCCCGCAACGCGCTGACAGAGTAAGCCATGACAACATAGACAAACGCGCTCAAGATGATGATCACGCTGAGCAGGATGACTTGCAATCTTCTTCGTTTAAAATGACGAAAGACACTCTTATATAGCATCATCAGCTCCAGGAAATATCTTTGACTTCTTTTTGATCTGTATTCACCTTGATTTCGACAATCGCGCCTGAATTCATTTTGACGACCTTGTCAGCCAGCAACGCAATGGCAGGATTATGTGTAATGAGCATAATCGTGGTCTGGTAAGTCCGATTCAAGTGTTTCAAAAGGGTCAGGATGTCTTTGCCGGACTTCTCATCCAATGCACCGGTCGGCTCATCACAAAACAGAATCCATGGTTTCTTCACGAGTGCACGTGCGATGGAGACGCGTTGTTGTTGACCGCCCGACAGTTGATAGGGGAACTTGTCCGCCTGATCGGCAATCCCGACCTGTTCAAGCAAGGCATCAATGTCGAAAGGATCGTCACTGATGGCATGTCCCAGTTCAACATTTTCCCGTACTGTCAACGTTGAGAGCAGGTTGTACTGCTGAAAGATGAAACCCAGATAACGTCGTCTGAAAAGGGTGAGGGCTTGCTGGTTCATGGCGCTGATGACATCCTGACCAATGGTGATACTGCCAGAATCGGGCACATCCAATCCGCTCAAGACATTCAACAGGGTTGATTTCCCTGATCCCGAAGGTCCGTAAACCACAATGAAATCACCTTTGTCGATTTGTAAATCGACATCGTTCAGGGCTTGTGTTTCAATCTCACCATTAAGATATGTCTTATTGACCTTGTTCAGTTGAATCAACATGTTTGACCTCCTTGAAATAGGTTGAGATGAGAAAGTTCAGTTTTCGCTTGACTTGATTGGCAAAATCTTGATAATTTGTGTCTTGATGATAAAGATAAAAGAGAAAATCGGCGGCAACGACACCGTAAATCATATGTGACAATTCTTTGGCTGACAAAGGATCATCATGGGTGCCGGTGCATCGCTCGATGGTTTGTGTCAGGGCTTCAATATAATTCAAGTCCAGCGCGGCAAGCCTGTGAAACAGGGTTGGCTTTTTTCGGGCAAGTTTCAAAGAAGCGATAAACAAATCGAACAGCATGCCTCTTGGCAAGTTGTTCATCCGTTTGATTGGATGAAGGGCTTGGATCATGATCATCTCGATGGGCGAAGGCAGATCCGACGTCTCAACTTCATCAACGCCGATTGCTTCGAAAATGGTGATCAAGATCTCATCCTTCGAAGCAAAATAATTAAAAAGGGTACCTTCGGCGATCCCGCAGGCCTTGGCGATGGTTTTGGTCTTGGTCTGTTCATAGCCGTGTTTCGTGAACAATTCCCGGGCCGTCTCAATGATATGTTGGCGGGTTTCTTCTTTCAGTGCCTTTGTGATGCGTCCCATCTCATCACCTCTTTATTATGAGTACACTCATATTATAACGTGACCGGTTTGATCTTGTCAATAAAAAAAGGGGCTTGATATCCCCTTCATGTGTAATACAAACTGATCATGGGTGCTACCACGACACCGATATAGAGCATGATCCTAAGATGAAGACCCAGGTCGCAAAACGGTTTCTTAAAAATCCTTTCGGGCTTGAGGATCATCAGGTATATCATCGCCGTCAAAAGCAACGAGATGATGCTGAACAAGATCTTCAAACCAAGTTCACCGGCATAACCGGGATGGGTGTAGGACAAGATGTTCATGTAGACATACAGGCCGGCGCCGCCGGCCAGATAGGCATATTTCAAGATGACCATGGACTTTTTTGCAGTTTGGCATAATTGCCGATGGATTGCATCAGCTTGACTGCGACCTCCAATCCTTGATCAGCGGCTTTTTGCCACCAAAAACGGGCTTGTTCTTCATCTTTTTCAACGACAACACCTTCAAAATGGAGCATCCCGAGATTATATTGGGCAATGGCAAGTCCGGCCTTTGCAGCCTTTTCATACCAGTAGAAAGCCTGTTCGCCGTTGATGGCGACACCGTCTCCCTTTTGATACATGACGGCAAGATTGTACTGGGCGTTAGGGTGATCGAGATGTGCGGCTTCCTGCAACAATCCGAACACGATACTGTAATCTTTTTCCTCTTCTTGCATCAAAATCATGGCAAGATGATACAACGCATCACGGTCTTTTTGGGCCGCGGCCCGCTCATACCAATAAACGGCTTTCTCAATACTTTGGGGCACACCTTTGCCATGTTGATGATAGAGGCCGACATGATATTCGGCACGAACGTGTTGGTGTTTGGCGGCAGCCAAAAACCACTCATACGCTTTCAAGGGGTTTTGACTGTTCCGTTCATGATGATACATGCCAAGGGTGTACATGGCAAGCGGGTATTGCTGCCGGGCGGCTTTCTCAAGATAGACGATCGCCTTTGGCCAAATCTTTTCTTCAAGATAAATCACACCGAGGGCATACAAGGCATAAGGGTGGTCTTGCTCTGCGGCCTTTTCATAATAGATCTTGGCCTTTTCTTGTTGGCTTTCAACTTCGTCCGAACTGATGGTCTCATAAATCATGCCCAGCATGTATTGGCTGTCGGCATATCCCATATCAGCAGCTTTCATGAACCATTCGATGGCGGAAAACAAGTAACGTTGGACGGCAAAACCATAATAGAAAAAGGTCCCTAGAAGGTGAATGCTGACGGGGTCGCCTTCTTCGGCTTCTTGGCGGAGGGATTGAAAACTGTCGCGAAACAACCTGAGTGCAGTGGTTTCATCCTTATCCACACCATAACCATGATGGTACATGAGCGCCATGGCGTAATGGCATTTGTAGCTGCCCAAGGCAGCCCCTTTCCGATAAAGGTCCAAGGCTTTGCCAAAATCGACGGAGACGTTGTCGCCAAGGCCGTGGAAACGACCGAGGAAAAAATAGGCGTCTGCGTGACCAGAGGCGGCCGCTTGATTGAAATGCTCTAAGGCGGCCATGATATTTTTTTGCTTGGTATTAAGGATGTAATTGGACAAACCGGCTTGATAATGGGTGTTGGCGTTCATGTCATCATCTCCGCTACCATCTTACCATAAGCGTGCTGTCAAATGCCTGTGATAGACCGCATAGCCTTGATCATTCAGGTGAAGGCCGTCTGTGGTCAGATCGGGGTCGAGTGCCCCTTCCCTGATGACGTGCTTCGACAAGTCCACGTACTGTTTCGGGGGAAGGTGTGATTCGAGCCATTGGTTAAGTCCGGTCAGTTTGGCGTTGTCACGGACGAACAAGGCCGTTTTGAGTTTGCCTGGATGAATCGGCAACGCCGACACCACCAGCACCCGCACTTTGGGAATAGCCTTCTCCAGTGCGTCCTTGATGGTGATCAGCCGCTCACAAATGGCCATGGCATCATCTTCAAGCAAGACAAAATCGTTGGTTCCGGCATGAAGCACGACTTGTTTCGGCATCAGCCGGACAACATGTTCCAGACGATTCAGCACACCCTCGGTCGTGTCTCCGGGGATGCCTTGGTTGATCACGTGACGTCCTCTGAAAAGACGCTTGACAGGATAATAGGCAAGCATCGAGTCACCCAGCAACACCAGTTCGGTGTCACGGGCTTCCAATAATGCAAATTTGTTGATGTGGCGCTCATAGTCGGCCTTCAGGACGGCCTTGAGCATGACAAGGTCGCGTTCCATCGTGTTCACCCCGGTTTAATCAGACTGATGACTCGTGTTCGGTTTTCAGTTCGAAAATCAGATCACGTAATTCTGCCGCCCGTTCGAATTCAAGGTTTTTCGCGGCATCACGCATCTCGTTTTCCAATCGTTTGATTGTCTTATCCCGTTCTTTTCGGCTCATCTTGGTATAATCCTTCTCTTCGGCAATCACGTCGCTCTTGATGCTGATTTTATCTCTGATTGCCTTTTGGATGGAGACGGGTTCGACCTGGTTGTCGATATTGAATTGCAGTTGCAGGGAGCGGCGACGCTCGGTTTCCTTGATGGCATAGGCCATCGCGTCACTGATCTTATCGGCATACATGATGACCATACCGTTCACATTGCGGGCAGCCCGACCGCTGGTCTGGATCAGACTTCGTTCACTTCGTAAAAACCCTTGTTTGTCGGCATCCAGGATGGCCACCAAGGAGACTTCGGGCAAATCGAGACCTTCACGAAGCAAATTGATGCCAATCAGGCAGTCATACTTGCCCAGTCGAAGATCACGCAGGATGGTGATGCGCTCAAGTGATTTGATTTCATTATGCAAATAGGCGACTTTTAATCCGAGTTTTTTGAAATAGGCGGTCAGGTCTTCGCTCATTCTGATGGTCAGGGTGGTGACCAGGACACGTTCATTTTTGGCCATCCTGGCCTTGATTTCAAAATAGAGGTCGTCAATTTGTCCTTCGGTCGGTCTGATTTCAATTTTCGGATCCAGCAAATACGTCGGTCTGATGATCTGCTCGATGACCGGCAACCCTTTCTCAATCTCATAAGCGCCAGGGGTGGCCGACAAATAGATGACTTTATTCATCTTGTCTTCGAATTCGGAAAATTGCAAAGGTCTGTTATCAAGCGCGCTCGGTAGTCTGAAACCGTGTCCAACCAATGTTTCTTTGCGGGAGCGGTCACCATGATACATCCCTCGCACCTGGGGGATGGTCACATGCGACTCATCGACGATCAACAAGTAATCATCACCAAAAAAGTCCATGAGCGTGGCGGGTGTCTCACCTTCATCACGCAACGCCAGATGGCGTGCGTAATTCTCAATCCCGCTGCAAATGCCGATTTCTTCAAGCATTTCGATATCATAACGGGTGCGTTGTTCGATACGTTGGGCTTCAAGCAACATGTCATGTGTCTTGAAGTAAGTGATGCGCGCTTCCAGTTCTTGCTTGATCCGTTCTATCGAGGTTTGTAACTTGTCTTTGTTGGTCATGAAGTGGGTTGCTGGAAAGATCGTGACGTGTTGCAGGTTCTCAAGCGCTTGTCCGGTGACGACATCAAAACGTTTGATGTCATCGACCTCGTCACCAAAAAAGGAGATACGGATGCCTTGGGCCCGTTCATATGCGGGGATGACTTCAATGACGTCGCCTCTGACGCGAAAGGTGCCGCGCTGAAAATCGATGTCGTTGCGTGCATAGGTCAATTCGACCAGTTTGTTGATCAGCACGTCATGCCCATAGGCTTCTTTGGTACGAACGACAATCATGGCGTTTTGATAATCACCGGGATCGCCGATGCCATAAATGCACGAAACAGAGGCCACGACAATCACATCGTCTTGTTCTAACAGTGAGGCGGTGGCGCTATGTCGCATTTCATCAATCTCATCATTGATCGATGAATCCTTTTCGATATAGGTATCGGTTGAGACCACGTATGCTTCCGGTTGGTAATAATCATAATACGAAATGAAGTATTCAACCCTGTTATCAGGGAAAAATGCCTTCAATTCACCATAGAGCTGTCCGGCCAGTGTTTTGTTAGGGGCTAAAATCAAAGTCTTTTTTTGCATGTTCTGGATGATGTTGGCAATCGTGAAGGTCTTGCCGGTGCCGGTCGCACCTAAAAGGACCTGCTGCCTGATGCCGCGGTCCATATTGGTTTTCAAGGTTTCAATGGCTTTGATCTGATCGCCTTTCGGTGTGAAAGGTGCCGTGAGTTTAAACATGGTGTCATCCACCTTTCATGGATGGTCAATCCTCTTCGTCTGATTTGGGCATCAACATGCTTTGCGGGATGTAAAGCGGTTCGATCACGCTGCCGGCGATATTCATGAGATGGTCACCGATCCGTTCGAGGTTGGACAGGATGTCCGCATAGTTGGCAGCGAGCACAAACGTCACATCACCTTGTTTGAGTTGTTCGATGTAGCGATAGCGGGCCAGTTCCTCGATTTCATCGACGACCTCTTCACGCTCAATCGCTTTGTGGGCGAGTTCGATATTGTTGTCAGTAAAAGCCTCTAGCGTTTCATCAAGCATATTGCCGAGAACGTCATAAAGTTCGTTAAGATCACGTGCGCTTTCTTCGGATAAGAATTGTGATTCCAGATAGCGCTCTTCAAAAAATTCCATGATGTTGGTCAAGTGGTCGCCAATCCGTTCAAAATCACGAATGGTATCAAGGTTGCGCGACAGTTTTTTGGAATTGTCAGCACCCAGTCCGCCCTGTGCGATCTTGATCAGATAGTCATGAAGTTTTTCATCATAAGTGTCGATGATCATTTCCAACGTCTGGGCTTCATCGACCAGTTTTGAGTTTTCTTTGAAACTATATACTTTTGTAATGTCAAAGTATTCCTTGACAATCGATCCCATATAGATGATGCCTTTTTTGACCAGTTCAAGCGCCAAGACCGGTGATGTCGCGATCAGTGTTTCATCAAACACTTCCTCAGGGACATGATGGTCCTTGTCATCTTTGATGCTCCAGATGACAAAGCGCATCAGATAGCGGATGAAGAAAAACAACAGCAAAGCGGTCAAAATGTTTTGGACGGCATGGGCGAACGCGATGGTCAACATCGAGTAAGGTTTTAAAAACTGATCTTCAATCAATTGAATCAAGGCGGTGTAAGGGATCAGCAACGGCAAAAATACGAGCGCGGTCACCAAGTTGAACATGACATGGATCAAGGCGCCTCGCTTACTGTCTTTGTTGCCACCGATGGACGCAATCATGGCGGTGATGGTGGTGCCGATATTGGCCCCGATCAAAATCGGAACAGCGCCGGTCAATTGAATCGATTGCACGCCGGTCGCGTTGATTTCATATAGTTTTTGCAAGACACCGATTGATGCCGATGACGACTGGACGATGGTCGTGAAAACCGTACCGAATATCGTGCCTAGAAACCAGTTTTTAGCGAAACTTTGGAACATGGTTTCCGCGAACTCCGTCGCGGCCAGCGGACGAAGTCCGCCTTCCATGGTCTTCAAACCGTAAAACAGCATGCCGAGACCGACGATGGCGCCCCCGATATAGCGGATCTTCTTGCGTTTGAAAAAGGTCATGAACACACCAACAGCCAAAAACACAGGTCCGTAATTGGCAATCGGCAAGCCGATGATGAAGGCTGTGAAGGTCGTGCCGATGTTGGCACCCATGATGATGCCGACGCTTTGGGGAAACGTCATCAATCCAGCCCTGAGAAGACCGATGGTCAAGACCGTCGCCCCTGACGATGATTGGATGGAAATCGTCAAGATAATTCCGACAATCACACCTTTAAGCGGTGTGTTGGTTGATTTCTCGATGATTGATTTAAGTCTGCTTCCGGCAACGGCTTTCAGGGAATCACTCATGAGGTTGATGCCAAATAAAAAGAGTGCCAGTCCGCCTAAGACAAGAATGATTGCATCACTATACATATAAAACTCCTGTCATGATGATTGGAAAGTGTCTCCATTGAAAAGAGCATCAAAAACGATGCTCTTCAATCAATCGCGATGTGTTGAAAATGAAAAACAAGGCCAGCTTCTTTTGTCTCGAAACCAATTGACAAGACATGATTGCATAAATGGTCATCATCATCGAAGATCATGTTGATTGGATGCATGCTTGACATTCCTCGTTTCAATCTTATTCCATAGTCATTATAACACATCCAAAAGACATTTGACATGGCCTACTGATTTGAAAGCGTTTTTTTGTTTTTGTTTTAAAAAAACAAAAGCCGGTGCATGATGCACCGGCTGATGATTGGTTAACGGGGGTTCTTGATGTTGGCGTGAGCGGCCGCCAAACGGGCGATCGGGACACGGAAAGGTGAACAGGAAACATAAGACAAACCGACATTGTGGCAGAACTCAACCGACATCGGATCGCCGCCATGTTCGCCGCAGATACCCAGTTTGAGATCAGGACGGGTCTGCTTGCCGAGTTTCACAGCCATATCCATGAGTTTGCCGACACCTTTGATGTCCACATGGGCAAAAGGATCGTTCGGGAAAATCTTCTTCTCATAATAGTCTGCCAGGAACTTGCCGGCATCATCACGGCTGAAGCCGAAGGTCATCTGGGTCAGGTCATTCGTGCCAAAACTGAAGAATTCAGCTTCGACAGCCACTTCATCGGCCAACAAGGCTGCACGTGGTACTTCAATCATCGTGCCGACGAGATAGTTGAGGTCGACGCCGGCTTCCTTGATGATTGTATCGGCGGTTTCAACGACGATGTCCTTGATGTACTTCAGTTCCCTGACTTCACCGACCAACGGAATCATGATTTCCGGAACCACTTTCATGCCATCCTTGGTCACGGCGATGGCCGCCTCGATGACGGCTCTTGTTTGCATTTTGGCAATTTCCGGATACGTGATGGTCAAACGGACACCACGATGTCCAAGCATCGGATTGGTTTCATGGAGATCATCGATGGTCGCTTTCAAGGCTTCATAGCTGAGTTCCATTTCCTTGGCCAAGGCTTCGATATCGGCTGTGGCGGTCGGCAGGAATTCGTGCAATGGCGGGTCAAGATAACGAATCGTGACAGGAAAACCTTTCATCGCCTTGTAAAGCTTGATAAAGTCTTCTCTTTGCATCGGCAAGAGTTTGGCAAGCGCCTTTTCTCTTTCTTTCAATGTTTTGGCCACGATCATTTCACGGACTGCAGGAATGCGGTCCGCTTCAAAGAACATATGTTCGGTACGGCACAAACCAATGCCTTGCGCCCCAAATTCATAAGCGGTGGTGGCATCACGTTCGTTATCTGCGTTGGTGCGGACATCCATGGCGCGATATTTGTCAGCCCAACCCATCAGAACAGCAAAATCACCGGAAACCGTGGCATCAACCGTCGGAATCCGTTCTCCATAAATCACTCCGGTGGACCCGTCGAGTGAAATCCAGTCGCCTTCTTTGAAGACTTCGCCATTGACTTCGAACTGTTTCTTGGCTTCCATGACGCGGACACTGCCTGCGCCAGCCACACAGCATGTCCCCATGCCACGTGCGACGACGGCGGCGTGTGAAGTCATCCCGCCACGTGAGGTGAGAATGCCTGAAGCCACGACCATGCCTTCGATATCTTCCGGGGATGTTTCCTGGCGAACCAGGACGACCGGTTGTTTATCAGCGGCTTTCATTTCCTTGGCACGTTCAGCTGTAAACGCAATGCGTCCGGTCGCCGCACCTGGTGAGGCGTTAAGACCAGTCGCGATAACGCGCGCCTTTTTAAGTGCCTGCTTGTCAAACTGGGGATGAAGCAAGGCATCGAGCTGACCCGGTTCGACTTTGAGAATGGCTTCTTTTTCTGTCAAGAGCCCTTCGCTGACAAGATCGATGGCGATTTTAAGCGCAGCTTGTGCGGTGCGCTTGCCATTACGGGTTTGAAGCATGTAGAGTTTGCCTTTTTCAATGGTGAATTCCATGTCTTGCATATCACGATAATGTGCTTCCAATTTTTTGGATAGCGCATCGAATTCTTCATAAAGCGCAAGGTTGTCTTTCTTCAGTTCGGCAATTGGTTTGGGTGTGCGGATACCGGCGACAACATCTTCACCTTGGGCGTTGAAGAGATATTCGCCATACAGTTCATTGGTACCGTCTGAAGGATTCCGGCTGAATGCGACACCCGTTCCTGAGTCTTCGCCCATGTTGCCGAACACCATGCCTTGCACATTGACCGCTGTTCCCCATTCATAAGGAATGTGATTCAAGCGACGGTAGGTGTTGGCGCGTGGGTTGTCCCATGATCTGAAGACGGCGGTAATCGCGCCGATCAATTGTTCTCTGGGATCTTGCGGGAAAGGTTCGCCTTTGAGTTCTTCGTACTTGACGAGAAACTGTCCGACCAGTTCAATCAAATCATCAGACGTCAAATCGGTATCGGCCGTGATGTTTTTCTTTTCTTTCATGTCTTCAAGCAAATGTTCGAAATTCTCCTTGTCGACTTCCATGACGACATCAGCGAACATCTGGATGAATCGACGATAAGAGTCGTAAGCAAAACGCGGATTACCCGTCAGTTTGGCCAATCCTTTGACAGACTCATTCGTCAAACCAAGGTTCAGGATGGTATCCATCATGCCTGGCATGGAGGCTCTTGAGCCCGAGCGTACCGATACAAGGAAGGGGTTGCCGGCATCACCAAAGGCTTTGCCTGCCTCCTTTTCAATAACTGCCAAAGCTGTGAAAACCTGCTCGATGATTTCGGGCGCGATTTTCTTTCCTCGTTTGTAATAGTCGTTGCATGCTTCAGTCGTGACGGTGAAGCCTTGCGGCACCGGCATACCAAGCGAAGTCATTTCCGCCAAGTTTGCACCTTTGCCGCCAAGAAGGTTCTTCATGGTGGCATTGCCTTCTTTAAACAAATAAACGTACTTTGTCATCTTCTGTTCCTTTCTTTATCTATATCAATTTTTTAATAACCAGTTTAAGAGATTTTCTTGACCAATTTGTCTAACTCGTTACGTGGACGTTTTTGTCCGATCACATTGACAAATGGCAGGTGGATCATCCGTGAATCACGCACGCCGACACAGACGCCGTGGATATCGTCGTTGAGAAGTTCCACCGCGTAAGCCCCCATCCTTGAACCCAGGATGCGGTCTTCCGGACAGGGCGATCCGCCCCTTTGAATATAGCCCAGAACGGTCGCACGTGAGGCGAATCCTGATTTCTCAGTGATTTCCTCGGCCAATTCATAAACATTCAAAATCCGTTCGGTAATGACGATGATGGAATGTCTTCTTCCTTCCCGGCGATGACGCTTGAGTCTTTCGATGATTTGTTCTTTGTCGATTGGATTCTCAGGTGTGATGATAAACTCGGCTCCGCCGCAAATACCGGCATGAAGGGCCAGGTCGCCACAATATCGTCCCATCGTTTCAATGATGCTGCAACGACGGTGTGATTGAGAGGTATCGCGTAATTTGTCAATGGCATCGACAATCGTTTCAACTGCGGTCTGGAACCCGATGGTGAAATCCGTTCCTGCGATGTCGTTGTCGATGGTGCCTGGGACACCAATGCATTTGAGACCCAGTCTTGCCAGTTCGGCGGCCCCTTTGTAGGTGCCGTCGCCACCGATGACAATCAAGCCTTCTATCTCGCGTTTTCGTAAGTGTTTGATGGCCTTTTTACGAACATCTTCATCTAAGAATTCAGGGACGCGCGCAGTGCCAATGAATGTGCCACCTCTGGAGAGCATGCCAGAAACACTTTGATGATTGAGCGGAATCATGACATCGTCAATCATGCCGCGAAAACCATCCTTGATCCCAAAAACCTCATGTCCATAAACATTGGCGGTTCTTACAACAGCACGGATGGCGGCATTCATGCCGGGCGCATCGCCACCGGATGTCAAAACAGCAATTTTCATCAACTGATTCTCCCTCGCATCAATAAAAAATCACAACATCATTATTATAACACAAGCCGGGTTCAAAATATAGATTTTTGATGTGGTTTTTCACGATGATGAAAACGGTTTTTCGCATGGTTTTCATATCATTTACACCGCTTTTGTGTTAAAATGATATCAAATCGCAAGAAAATGGTGAGAGTATGAAAGATTTAATAGGCGTCGCACTACTAGGACAATCTGGTGGTCCGACCAGCGTCATCAATGCCAGTGCGGCAGGTGTCTTCATCGAAGCGCTCAAACAGGAAAACATCACAGCCGTCTATGGTGCCGTCCATGGCATCAAAGGTATTTTAAACGAGGATTTTTATGATATCGGACAAGAAGATTTGGAAGAGCTCAAACTACTGCGTAACACCCCTTCTTCGGCCATCGGCAGCGTCCGTTACAAACTCAAGGATCCCAAACAAGACCCAAGCGAATATGAACGTTTGCTGGAAGTGTTTAAAAAATATAATATCCGTTATTTCTTCTATAACGGCGGGAACGACTCGATGGATACCTGCAACAAGATCAGCAAGTTCTTCAAGAAGGCCGGTTATGACTGCAATGTCATCGGTGTGCCCAAGACAATCGACAACGACCTTTATGGCACCGATCATTCGCCGGGCTATGGCAGTGCCGCCAAATATGTCGCCACCACTTTCATGGAACTTTATCATGACGCGACTGTTTATGACACACCGATGGTCACGATTATTGAAGTCATGGGTAGAAACGCCGGCTGGCTGACGGCCGCTTCCGCGCTTGCCCAGGTCAAAGGACAAGGTCCTGATTTGATTTTTTTACCGGAAATCCCCTTTGACATCGACAAGTTCTTTGAGCAAGTCAAAACCATGCTGGCCGAAAAGGGCAAGGTGATTGTCGCTGTCAGCGAAGGCATCAAGACCACAGAGGGCAAGTATATCGCCACCGCTTTTTTGGATTTGTACCGGGATGTCCGGAAAGATGCCTTCGGTCATGTCCAATTGGGTGGAACCGCCCAGGTGCTGGCCGATGAGGTTGCCAAGCGCACCAAGGCCAAAGTCAGGGCGATCGAATTCAGTTTGTTACAACGTTGTGCGGCGCATCTGGCATCGAAAGTGGATGTCAACGAGGCTTACAATGCCGGCCGCAAGGCCGTGCTTGCCGCGGTCAAGGGATCAACTGACAAGATGGTCGGCTTCAAACGCGTCTCAAACGATCCCTACAAGATCAAGTATGCGCTTTTGCCGCTCAAGCTGACTGCCAATACCGAGCAAAAGGTGCCAATCGAATGGATTTTACCGGATGGAAAAGGCATGACCCAGGACTTTATCGATTATGCATTGCCTTTGATCCAAGGTGATGACAAGGCAAAGCTGGAAGACGGACTACCACGCTTCGCACGTCTCAAGAAAATCCGCGTTCCGAAAAAATAAGATGCTCCGGCATCTTTTTTTCTGCCCTGTCATGTTGTGTTTTATGGGTCAAGCATTATATAATGAATAATAAGCGAGACAAAACATGATAAAGAGGTGCATCATATGGGTTATGTGAATGCTTGGTGGCTGTATCTGATCGTGGGTGTGGTTTTTGCCTACGTGTTGCTTCAGTCCACCGTCTTTTTAATCAAGGCGCGTCAAAAAGCGCTGGCCTTGGATTTTACCAAAGAACAGATCAACAAGACCATGATCGCGTCAGCGGTTTTCAGCATCGCACCTTCTTTGGCGATATTGATTGGCTTGATCACGCTGGCCAGGGTTTTCGGACCGATGCTGGCAGGCATGCGTCTGGCGACACTGGGCGCGGTGACTTACGAGTTGCCTGCCGCGATCAATGTCATCACGGCGTTTGGACAGCAGATCGGTGATCTGCTGGCGATTGATGTCATCATCACGGCTTTGTGGGTCATGACGCTCGGGTGTATCCCGCCTTTGTTGATCATTCCTTTGTTTTTCAAACGGATGAGCATGGGTTTGGATAAAATCAAGGAAAAGGATTCAACGTGGAAAAACATCATGATGGATGCCCTGTTTCTGGGCATGATTTCTGCTTTTGTCGGTTATGTGCTGGCCCGGAAACCCATCAGGGATGTCGACGGGGTTGTCATCGACACCTATTTTTCATGGTTGTCTGTACTGGTGCTCTTGACATCTGCCGCGTTGATTGTCGTGTTTGGCATCATCATCAAAAAATACAAACAGGAATGGCTGCGTAATTACGCCTTGCCGCTCAGTATGGTCATCGCCATGTCCCTGGCCATCCTGTTTGCTTCAATGGGGGTGCGCTAAGATGGAACATCGTCGTTCTGAATTCGATCAATTGCATCTCGAAGGACGCATCTGGATGCTTGGTGCGCTTGGCCTGTTTTTATCCGTTCCTTTGCTTTCCAGCTTGATCACAGGTGTCTGGCCTGTGCCGGCGATGTTTCTGGCCGGTTTTGTCGCCACGGCGGTCATCTTCTGGCCGGTCACGACGATTGAAGTGTTCACCTTTACGCCGATGCTTGGGGTCGGTGGCAGTTATCTAGGCTTTGTCACAGGCAATCTGACAAGTTTGAAGGTGCCTGCGGCACTTAATGCCCAGGATGCACTGAAAGTCGAGAAGGGTACACCTGAAGGCGATGTGATCGCCACCATCGCGATTGCGGCAAGCAGCATCGTCACCTCTTTAATCATTTTGGTGGGTGCGCTCTTGATTATTCCCTTGACGCCTTTGTTGGAATCCGAAGCGCTCAAGCCTGCGTTTGACAACATCATTCCCGCCTTATTCGGCGCGCTTGGTATTGTCTATATTTCCAAACGTTTCATGGTGGCCCTCGTGCCCCTGATCTTCATGTCGGTGTTCTTCATTGTCGTGCCTGGCAGCGGTGACCTGGTTGGCATCATGGTGCCGGTCGGCGTCGTCATTTCACTGTCAATGGCACGGATTCTTTACAAGAAGGGGATGATCCAATAATGTGGTGGCCATATGTACTGGCTGGCTTTGTTGGTCTGATGATTCTCATCATCATCATTCGAACCTTGACATTCAAAGCCAAAGACTTTCCGGAAATGCGGAAGAAACATGAATTTGACAAGGTGCGAGCGATTGAATCGTTGTCCCAGATGATTCAATTCAAGACGGTGTCCAATATCGATGAAAGCAAAGTTGATAAAAAAGCGTTTAAGGCGTTCAGACAATATTTGCGTGAGCGTTATCCGAAAATCAACGAGGTGGCGACTTATAGCGAGCATGAGGCTGGTGTCTTGTTCCATATCAAGGGCATGTCTGATGAACAGCCGTCCGTGTTGATGTCGCATTATGATGTCGTGCCTGTGACCGAAGGTTGGCAGGAAGATCCCTTCAGCGGCCGGGTTGATGAGCAAACCATTTATGGACGTGGCACATTGGATACCAAGAACAGTCTTTGTGTCATCATGGAAGCCGTCGAATATGCCTTGAACCAAGGCAAGACGTTTAAAAATGACCTCTATCTGGCTTTTGGTGGCGACGAAGAAATCAGCGGTCCTTCGGCACCTGCTATCCGTGATCATTTGCACAAACAAGGCATCAAGCCCGCCTTTGTCTTAGACGAGGGTGGCGCCATCATCAGCAAAATGTTTCCTGGTGTCAAACAAAAAGCGGCTGTCATCGGCATCTCGGAAAAAGGGTATATGGATGTCAGTCTGACCGCCCGGTCCAGAGGTGGACACGCCTCAAGCCCGCCTAAGGAAACCGCTATTACCGAACTCGCGAAAGCGGTCAGGCGCTTGAATAATCATCGCGCCTTCAAGATGAAACTCACCGCACCGGTCAAGGCATTGTTCAAGACCTTGCCGCCTCATTCGAAATCATTTGGTGTGAAGATGTTGTTTGCCAACTTGTGGTTGTTCATGCCGGTGGTGAAGATGATGGCGAAAAAGAGCGGGGGCGAATTCGCATCGATGTTCAAGACGACCCAGGCTTTCACGGTCGCCAGTGGCAGCGATGCCTATAATGTGCTTCCTTCCGAAGCTTCGCTTGGTGTCAATTACCGGTTGCGTCCATTCGAATCTTCAGATACTGTCCTTAAGCGTATCCGCAAGATTATCAAGAATCCGAATATCGAAGTCAAGCCCTTGAAGATTTCAGAAGCGACATCTGTCAGTTTGATTGATGAGCAATTTGGTATTCTGGCAAAAGCCATCAAGCAGACCTGGCCGGATGTGCTGACGACACCTTATCTGATGGTGGCGACGACGGACTCGAGACATTATCATGCTATTTCTGATCATGTCTACAAGTTCTCACCAATGGATGTGTCAAGGGACGACTTGCGTAAGATTCATGGTTTCGATGAAGACATTACCATTGACAACGTCATCAATGGTGTCAACTTCTACTTGAATCTGATTGAGCAGTTGTAACACACGAGTAACCTGAATAAAAACAACCAACCGCTTATCGGTTGGTTGTTTTTTGATTTGGGCCAAGAAAAAAGGCCACCCGAAGGTGACCTTGATTCACTTGTTGTGCTAATGCTAGTTGATTGTCTTCAAGAAGTCAATCAGTGCCTGACGCTTGATGTGGTTGTCGCGATCATCATCAACAAAGTCTGAATTGGCAAGCAGAGGTTCAAGTAATGGTTCGCCCTTGATAATGTCACTGATGATGTAGTACATAATGGTGTTGTCATTGTCGAGAAGATCGTCGATTTGCTGATCTGTCAGCGCTTCAATATCTTCAATTGCAATGTCATCAAGATCATCAATCGTGTTGACGTTAAATACAACCATCGCATCGACCAAGCCATTCATTTCAGTAATCTTAATGTCTGAGATAAGTGCTGGTTCAGGCAAGCCGGCATCGTAGTTGACTGCGGCCACATCAGTGACAACAGCATCTTCAAATGGTAGTCCGGCGTCATTGATGCCGATTGAAATCATGCGGTAAATGATGAGTGACTCGGTGTCAAGCAGATCGCTTAACAGAGTAGGACCAAATTCGGTCGGATCCAAACCAGCGACGGCATCTGCAATCGTTGTTGTATCCGGATCATTAATACCGGGTACATCACCAAGAACCTTGAGTGCTTCAACCAAATTCACGATTTCTTCATGTTCAAGATCGTAGTCGTTGCGATAGGCAGTGGTTGGAATACCATAATCATGTCCATCGCCACGTGCATCATCACTGACGGCTGCGGTAAGCGGCACGGACAGGACGTGAACAATGATTGGTGAATAGCCTTCCGGTTCAGTGTTGCCAAGTGCGACGATCTGGTCAAGCTTCGCAAAGGTGATGGCATTGGTGGCGACTGAGCCGGCGCCATCTGGTTCGATGCCGAGAATCTCAAGTGCATCGAGCAGATAATCGATTTCAGAACGCTTCAGATCTTTCTTCTCGACCAGTTCGGTGAAGCTTTCATCCGGAATGTTGTCGAGGTTTTCAATGATGGCGGTTGAAATCATGCGGTTCAAGATGATGGAGTCATCCGGGAAGGCCTGAAGTGTTGCTACACTGAAGGTGCTTTCGTCGAACTCGATGATGGCGATTGGAACATCCTCGACATCTGTAATCGGTGCGATGACAAACGGTGCAGCAAGTATCTCAAGCACACTGATCATCTTCGTGATTTCTGATGGCAGCAGGTTGTTTTCATCATCTTCATCAATATAAGCTGTCAACGGAATACGTTCGACGTCTTCATCGGAAAGCATCTTGACAATCTCATCAGAAATGAGTTTGGTGATAATGAGTGAATCAACATCCGAATCAAGCGATTGAACCTGGCCGACTGTGACTTCCAGACTGATTTCGGACACTACCTCATCAGGATCGTTGTTCGCAAGGATGTAGAGTGCCTTGACCATTTCGCCAAGTTCGGTGTCGCTCAGTTGCTCGTTGGCCGGGTCGCCGTCCACATAGGCTGCGGCGGGCACCACGTTGCCGGCTTCAAGGATGACATCAATGATGGCGTCGGATACCACGCGGCGGATAATCAGCGACGCAGTGTCTGTCAACAACTCATCGACCTGGCCGACTGTGATGGCATCAAGTTCGATGGTGCTGATTTCCTGGTTGGCGTTGCCACCTGCCAGGATGTATAGCGCCTTGATCATTTCTTCAACTTCGGCTGCGGTCAATTGACCGGTAATCGGATCCTTGGCGGCAACCGGAACAACACCATCATTGTCTTCAATGGCTTCAATAATCGCATCGGAGATCAGTTTCTGGATGATGAATGAATCCGGATAGACATCTGTAAACAGGTCATCGACCTGACCAACGGTGACCGCTTCGACATCAATATCGGAAACGGGATCCGTTGGAGCGGCGGATAGGATGACGATCGCATCAATCATGGCGTCGAATTCGGTATCCGTCAGACGTTCTGTTCCAAG